>NZ_JAEINI020000001.1:0-716660 GCF_016343785.1 Alishewanella maricola
CGCACAACCACCAACGAGCACTAAAATGCGAAGGTTATTGTTTTACCGGGAATAAAAAAGAGACGCGCACTTGCGTGCGTGCGGGTTCGCTTATGCTATTGACACCGAGAGGCTAAAGGGTGATCCAGGAAGGTCGCTTATAAAAAAACTTCCGCACTTAAAATAATTTTTTAAGTGCGGAAGTCGTTATTACTAAAAAATGATATTTAAAAAAATTGCATTTGCAAATTTGTTGCTCGTTTTCTGATCATCTCCCTAAAAGGAGTATCCGGATGGTTTAACTCTCTATTCATGATTTATTCGTCCAGCCATGCTAGAAGCAAAGAGTGAATAATTGAATATTCTGGCATAAACTTAATCTTATCTGCATATTGTTTACTTATTTCTTTTGCTGAATCATGATCTTGCAAAGAAATTAAAGAGAGTTGAGTTGCGACTAAGAAAAAGCTATCCAAATTTCGTAAATAGTGAGGTTGAGTATCCATATTCAATAAATAATATTGACCTATTTTGATTGTCTCTATCGTGTCGCGTTTAGCTAAAGCTTCAACAAAATCCAGCAATAACGGTATACCTTCTGGTAAGTCTTCACATTTAATAAAATCTTGATTATGGAGCACCTTATGTAAACCTGATGCATCAACATAGGGTACTGTTAATGTAGTTAATTGATGTATTGTCGTAGCTAAAAACACTCCGTAATCGTCAGTTGTTTTCCAGCATTCCCTATTACCAGTTATCATTAATTCAAGCCAATTTCTAAGTTCTATGGGTAAATTTACTAGCTCAGTGTTTGACTTATTTTTGTCAAAAAAACTGACTATTGTTCTTGCTTCATTTGCTTCAATATCAGCTTGCAAATGACGATATTTAGGCATTAAAACATTTAGACTTGGTGTTTCTCTTATCTTTAAGGCTTCAAATATAGGTAGGTTCATTGTTGGTAAAGAAGTGAGTAAAAGTGCTGATTTTTTTTGGAATCGAGTACTTGGTGCATTTAAGCTTAATATCGGGTAAAAATCGCTATTTGCTTGAAATTCAGTATACATCCGACTAAAACTTCTCAATAAGCGTTTATCAGCAATTTTTCGAAATGCAATTTGTTCAGGTTTGGTAAAACCTACAATTTCCATTGTTCTTCCGAGTTCTCCTTTAAGTACTCGCTCGTATTGTGGATTTAGTGCAAGTTCACTTTGACTGGCCACTAATAATAAATCACCATTATTAGCTAAATAAGCATGGACATCAGCAAATTCAGGCAACATGGCTTGCAATACACTCGATACAAGCTGTTCATCAATTTCATACAGTTGCAGCCATTGTAAAAAAATACCATCTTTATTTAAAAAGCGAGGTATAAATTGATAGAACTCTTGAGAAAATAATGCGCCAACACCGCTGATCCATGGGTTTGATGGTTCAGATATTATGATGTCATAACGGTGTTGATTACTTGAAAAATAGCTTTTAGCGTCATCTATAACAATATTAGAGCGGGCGTCATCAAAAGCTCTGGGCACCATTTGTCTAAATGTTCTTGCGCCATCAATCATAACTTTTTCTATTTCTATTGTGTCTACTTGCAATAAATTTTCTTCAGCAAGTAATGTATGAGTTGTTAACCCTGAACCAAAGCCTATAACTGCTGCGGTTTCTGCGTTGGGTTTGTAGATTAATGGTAATGTTGCTGCCAATACCATGGTCGGTTCATCAAAGGTGGGAATATTAAAATCCATCATTTGTATAGCAGCGTCGATTTTTCCATTTGTTGCTATCGCAATGATACCAGTGTTTACGTTGTAATTTACTGATATACTTGAAGTTTTCCCGTCTCGATAAAAGATAACTTCGCGCGCTGGGTCTAGTTGTTCAATACCGGTTCGATAAACTCCTGAACTTAAACGCATTGAATCAAAAGGAACATAAATAGCAATGTAAGCTAATGATGCTAAGGTTACAGTAATTGCGGAAAATGTTTTGAAAAAGTCTGATCGCTTTTCGGAAAATATTCTTAAAATCACGACGCCAATTGCCATATCAACAAAAGCCGCAGTCAACATTGATAACTTAATGCCTAATAGCGGAATCAATAGATGTATAGCTGCGAAAACGCCTAAAATTGCACCAAGGGTATTCCAAGCATATACCTTACCAATGGATTTTTCGCCATGACCAGTTTGCAAAAGTGCAACGGTGAACAATGGTAATGTTGTGCCAGCGAAAAAAGCAGTAGGTAACATAATAATTATTGCAAGAATGGCAGTGCCTATATTAAACAACTTGTAGCCATTTTCAGTGGGCGAAAGTGCATCAATTAAAAAACTAACCCAGCTAAAAGCCTCTGAGTAGATTGCAAGAGCTAATAATGCCGTTAATCCCATCAATACCTGCAAAATACCTACTATCTTAAGGGGTGTTTGGGTAGCGTTTGCTTTACTTCTGATCCATAAAGCACCAAGTGCAATACCAGCGATAAATGCAGCGAGCATCAATTCAAATGCATGCAAAGTGCTTCCAACAGCAAGGCTTAGCATACGTACAAAAATAATTTCGTAAGCAAAGGATGCAGCACTTGAAAAAAATGTGGCAGCTAAAACGGTTATTAATATTTTATTAGTAGCTGGATTACGTTTAATAATTGTTGTTGGAGGTGTAATCGTAGGTTCTGAACCTAAACTTAGCCACCAAGCAAAAAGAGCTACTAGAATATTAATAACCCCAGCGGTAAAAATGGCCCCAGGTAAACCAAACAAAGGTAACAAAAGGAATGTTGATGCTAATACGCCACAAGCGGCACCTATGCTGTTAGTAAAATATAGACCACCTAAAGTTTTTCCGTCATTACCGGGAAAGCGTCTAATCATGCCTCCACACATTAGAGGAAATGTCATGCCCAAGAGTATTGTTTGCGGAATAATCAGTGCGCTTGCTAAGAGCCATTTATATGCTTCTATTAGTCCTGCATTATTCAATGATGGCATGACGTTGTTGTAGCTATAATCTAGCGCAAAGACAAAGACAGCATGAAAAACTAGACCTAAGAGGCCAATGATCGCTTCGATGATTGCGTAACTTTTTATTAAATTTTTCCAAGCATGAACATATCTTGATACTAAAGCTGCACCTAAAGCCATCCCCCCCATAAACAATGAAAGCACCAAAGCTTGAGCATATGCTGCGTGGCCAAGAAATAGACCTAGATAATGGGTCCAAATAGATTGATAAATTAATCCAGCAAATCCTGATAAGACAAAAATCAATAAAAAAAGTGAGGCGGAAGGACTGAAGAAACGTGCAGAGTATGAATGCATAAATATGCCTTGTTAAAATTGATACTGGCTTTGCAAACAAAAATGGCCAGCATTGCTGACCATTTAAAATTAAACAAAAACTAAATTATGGGCAGTTTGTTGCGTATTTTGCATCAACTGTTGTAGTACAAGCCCACAATCCTGTTGCTGCAGTAAATGTGTAGGTCACAGTTTTTGTGTTCAAGTTGGTATTTGCGCCAGCAAATTTATAAGTTAGTGCGTAAGTTGCACCATTTGCAGGGTATGCAGCTGGTGCGTTGATTGAACCATATTTGCCAGCGGTATTTAAACCTAAAGCTGTACCTGCAAATGCAGTACCTTGCATTACTCTTTCTTGAACTGCAGTACGAGCACCGCCCAATAATGCATGTGCTTCTGAAAACTGTGAGCGAGCAATGTAGTTCTGATATTGTGGGATAGCAATTGCTGCCAAAATACCGATGATCGCTACTACGATCATTAGTTCAATTAAGGTAAAACCTTGTTGTACACGTTTCATAATTTACATCTCCTGAGTTTTGTTAGCCGCTTGGGCTAGTTCTTATTCTGGACGGTTTTTCACATTTCGCAAGCACTATTTTTTAATCTAATTAAAAAATTGCTAATTTATTGCTCTATAACAGCTTTTTGGTCGTTGTTGTGCAATAAAGCAGCACAAATAAATAACAATAAAGTACTAGATACTGTATTTGTATTGGCTGAATAACTGTTGTGCTTGCAGCCAAATATCACCGACTTGGCCGTTACCGACTGGTTGATTATTCAACTGCGTGACGGGCGCTATCTCTTTGCTGGAGCTGGTTAACCAGATCTCATCGGCGGCCAATACCTCATCATAACTGATGTCGCGCTCAACCACCTTTAGCTGGCTATGCTGGCGTAAAATCTGTAATAGCAGCAAGCGTGTAACGCCGGGTAGCAATTTATTAGAAAGCGGCGGCGTAGCAATTTCTCCGTTTTTAATCACAAACACATTAACGGCGGCACCTTCGGTTAAAAAACCTTCACGATCGAACAATAAGATTTCTTGCGCACCTTGCTCTTTACCTTGTTGGTAGTGCAGCACGTTACCAAGCAGCGAGGTGGATTTAATATGACAACGCTGCCAGCGTAAATCGTTACCGGTTACCGCATGGTAGGTGGTGGCGTGTTGCTTATCGGCGATGGGCTCTGCCGCAATGGCAAAGGCATAAGCAAAGATCGTTGGGCGGATATCAGTAGGAAAGGCATGGTTGCGCTTACTATCAGTGCCACGGCTGACCTGAATATACACCGCGAGATTATCGCCCATGCTCGGTTGATTGAGCGTTAGTAATTGCTGGCAAATGTCGGCCCACTCTGCGGCTTGCATACCATGTTGAATGCTCAGCTCGGCTAAACCATTGTGCAGGCGCGTGATATGCGGTGCAAACCCAACAAAACGGCCATGGTATGACGGGATCACTTCGTAAATACCATCGCCAAATAAAAAGCCGCGATCCATAGGCGATATTTTCGCTTCGCTGGCAGTTATAAAATGACCGTTTAAATAGACTGTGCTCATGGATATCTCGTGTCAGTTAAAAAATTAAAGGGTTGGCGTAGCAACGGGGTTTAACGCATCTTTTACCCATTGCTGCAAGCGGGCAATCAGAGCTGCACCCTCACTATAAGGTAAACCATCTTCTGTTAAGGTATTGGCGCGGGTGACGCCATCAATACAGCCGTTAGCAACAAGGTATTGTAGTAGTTCCAGTAGGTTGGCTTGTTGCAGTAAATTTTCGCCGCGTAAAACCGACACCATGGCAATAATGCCCCAGGCGGCCCAGTTGGAAACATCGGCAATCACCAGTTCATCGCATTCGGTCACACTGGGTGTGATATTTAATTGGCCCAAAACGGCGGCTAAATTACCCATGCCAATTTCATTGCCACCATCGCCAATAGCCAAGGTGGGGCAAGCGGCTTGCTCTAAAAAATAATCAAAGCTGGCGCAGCGCTCCGAAATATCTTCACCGCGCATATTCATATAGCGGCCATTGGCACTAAAACCGGGGCGCTCGATCGCCAGTACTAAAGCCGGTTTTAATTCGGCTAAGGCCTCTGTGGCAATTTGCGCTAACTGTTGATATTGATTGACCCGCAGTGCATAGCACTGGTAACGCTGGCTTAACACGCTGAACAGCGGATCACCACAAACAATAATCGGCTTTAGTTGCATGTGTAGTGCGCATTGATACAGGGCAATGGCGCCGACCGGGCCATCAGTTTCAAAGGTTTCTAATACTGGAAAGCCGGTGCCAATTAATACCGTACTGCCGGCGGGTAAATTAAACAACCGCGCGGCGCGCAGCAAATAACCGGGGCGTAAATGCGGTTGTAACAGTTGCATACCGCGTAAATTGCGCTCCACCAAGCAGTTTTCCAGCTGTTGGCTTAATTGCTTTAAGTTCACCATGGGTTGGCTTGAGGCGGTATTGGGCGCAGCGTGTGTCATAGGGTATCCAAAACAGTCGGGCTAATGCCATAGTGTTGATATTCGCGTTGTAATCTAGCGGCAGCTAAATGAGTGGCATTGTGCGCATCGGCGGCGGTAATTGGGCTGAAATTAAGCTGTGTGCCGCTACTGGCCTGCGCCAAGGCCCAACAATCAAGAGACAGCACATTGCCTATTTTCGGGTAGCCGCCTAAGGTTTGCCGATCGTTTAACAGCACTATCGGTTGGCCATCGGGTGGAATTTGCACGGCGCCATAGCTGATCCCCTCGGATAACAACTGGCTGGTACTGCAACGAATGGCAGGGCCGTTTAACTTGTAGCCCATGCGATCAAACTGTGGGCTGACTTGATAAGTATGCAAATAAAACTGCGCCCGCGCGGTGGCGCTAAACAACGCAGCTTGATAGCCTTCAATTAAACGCAGTTGCAGAGGAGTGGTGCCAGGTAAGGTGCGTTGACGAATGGCGGCGGCAACCGGCGCTTTGTTGGTGTTGATATGGCTGTTTGCTTTGGTTGCTAAAGCGAGCTCAGCCCCTGCGGTAAGCTTTTGACCGTTTTGCTGCAAGCCGCCAATCCCCTCGCGCATTACGGTGGCGCTACTGCCAAACTGAGCAGGGGCGGCAATACCGCCAGCAACCGCAATGTAAGCCCGTAAGCCACGGCTACACATGCCCAGTTCAATTTCGTCACCGGCTTTAAGCGCTAATGCCTGCCAGCACTGCACCGCCTTGCCATTTAAGCTTAAGGCTAATTCTGCACCCGTGACCGCGATCACGCAGTTTGCAACGGCTTGTAATGTTAAGCCGCCCACACTGTGTTCAATCAGTGTGCTGTCAACAGGGTTGGCCACTAACGCATTGGCCCAGCGAAAGCTGTGTAAATCGAGTGGGCCGCCTTGGGTTAAACCCAGCGCCCCCATGCCAAAGCGGCCTTGGTCTTGCAGTAAACTTAACACCCCAGGGCTAATAATGCGCAGTACCGTCATGCTCGTCATACTAGACCGCCTAGCAAGCTATAGTCGCGCGCGGTGATCGGCACAAAATTGACCTGATCGCCCACGGCCACCGGCATCGCCGGTTGTTGTTTGGCGTTAAACATCGGTACCGGGCAAAGCCCTAACAAATGCCAGCCACCAGGCGAAGCGGCGGGGTACACCGCGGTTTGGCGATCGGCAATGGCGACTGCACCGGCCGGTACTTTGGCGCGTGGTGTGCTTAAGCGTGGTAGCGCCAGTGCGGCCGGGAGTTCACCCAAATAAGCAAAACCGGGTGCAAAGCCAATGGCATATACCTGATAACTACACTGGCTATGCAGTGCAATCACTTCTGCAACCGATAAGCCTGTGGCTTTGGCCACCCGCACTAAATCTAGATCGTCTTGTTCGCTATACCACACGGGCAACTCTACGCATTTGGCCGTACTGGTCGCTAATTTTGCTGCAGGTTTGGCTAAAGCCTTAACTAATTGAGGCCGCAGTGTTAAGTGGCTTTGCTGCAGCGGATTAAAGGTAATGAGTAATGAGGCATAAGAGGGTAATAACTCTACTAACACCGTGCCGACTAACGGCTGTAATAGCTGCATAGCGGTTTGAATATGCAGCGCTGCGCCAGGGCTAATTTGCTGCGTAGTTAAATACAATATATACGCATTTTCACCGGCAATTTGTAAATGATAATCTGCAGCGGATAAGCCGCACACCAACAGATCTGAGCGGTTAAGATTTATCTCTGACATGCATTGACTCGCATTCGGATCTGTTGCAATTGTGCGATGGCTTCAAGGTTATCACCGTGTACGCACAGTGTATCGGCTTGCAAGGCGAGAGTACGGCCGGTGTCGGTGGTCACGGTGCCGCTTTTCAGTAGTTGGTCGACTTGCTCGAGCACTTCTGCGCCATGTAACACGGCACCGGCTTGAGCGCGAGGCGTTAGCTTGCCTTGGTCGGTATAACGGCGATCAGCAAAGGCTTCTAATAATAAAGACACACCGGCTGTGGCGGCTTGCTGTTTTAGTAAAGCGGCGTCGGCAGTGGCTAAAATCATTAATTTTAGGGGTTTATGATAGCTGGCAATGGCTTCTAATACCGCTTGCCATACCGCAGGCTGGCTCATCATATCATTATATAAAGCGCCATGTGGTTTCACGTAGCTAACGCTCATACCTTGGCATTGCGCCATGCCATCGAGTGCGGCTATTTGATAATGTAACAAATGGCGAATTTCAGTGGCTGAACAGTGCATACTGCGCCGGCCAAAACCTTGTAAGTCGGGATAGCTGGGATGTGCCCCAATGGTCACCTTGTGTTGTTTGGCTAGGCTGAGGGTTTGCGCCATAACATTAGCATCGCCGGCATGAAAACCACAGGCGATATTGGCAAGATCGATATGTGGCATGGCGTCGTGATCACGCCCCATTTGCCAGCTACCAAAACTTTCGCCGAGATCGCAGTTAAGTAACAGGGGGGCTCGAGGCATGTCTGCTGCAGTTGACGAGATCTGTTGTACTGTCATAACGGCTCCGCTAACGTCTTTCTAAACTGTCATAGTGTGCGTGAGACGCTATGTAATGTCCAGTTGCCTAACCGCGCAAATAATAAAATATTCAGGCTTTAATTTGTTAAGAATAAACTATTCTGCGTTGGTGCTTTGCTGCAGTTTTGCGGCTAAATAACCGCTTTTAATTAAAAAGCATTAACCTAGCGAGAATATTCGTTATTTCGCTGCAGCTTTGGCTGAGCCTGTGCTTTACTAAAGTGTAGCAGTGTCCATTTTCAGAAACGACGGATCTTTTATGGATAGTAGTGAATTAGAAAGTCGGCTCAGAACCTTGCAAAAGGCTTTGTTACCTTTAATCCAACTGGTGAATAGAATTTCGCGTTTAGAAACCGCATTTGTTTCCTATATCGATCCGGTGGCAGGCCGTCAGCAAGTGGTGGCGGTGTCGGGTGATGGCGAAATTAATATTGTCGCTGGTGATGAACTCGATTGGCATGATTCGATGTGCCGATTGATTTTTAATGATGAAGGCTGGATCCAAAGTCGCGTGGCTAAAAGATACCCTGACAGTATTGGAGCCAAATCGGGCATGAATACGTTTTTTGCCTTACCGGTGCAATATAACAATCGGTTGATTGGCAGCTTGTGTGGTACCAGCGTGAACGAAACCGAACTTAATACTGAACAATACGAGCAGATCCAATTAATTGCCGAAGCGGTGTCGTGGCAAGTTTCCCAATGGCAGCGTTTAATTAAATTACAGCGGCGCTTACAAACTTCGCGTCGCCATTTAAAACAAGCCTTTCAAGATAAAGAATCGCTGCGCATGTTATCCGAGCAAGATCCGCTGACCGGTTTATTAAATCGACGTGGTTTTGCAGATTTATGGCAAAGTTGTATTGAGCAGGAATCAACGGATTCTGATATCAGCGTAATGGCGCTAGATTTTGATAACTTTAAACAACTGAATGATAACTTTGGCCATCAGGCCGGTGATGATGCATTAAAAGCACTGGCGAACATCTTGACCTTGAATATCCGCGATTATGATTTTGCAGCGCGTTTGGGTGGAGATGAATTTATGTTGGTTTTGCCGACCTGTAAAAGGCTTGATGCGCTGCAAATTAGCGAGCGCATTCAACAGCAATATTTGGCCACTTTACATGGCCAGTCTCATACCATCAGTATTGGTGTGGCAGTTAGTGAACAAGGCGCCAGTGACAATTTACTGCTACTGGCCGATAAGGCACTGTATCAAGCCAAAAACTCAGGGCGGGGTGTTATTATCGTTAACACTTTTCGGCGCTAAGCTAAGCCACTCAGCCGTTTAAAGTACGGCTAATTTGCTGTTGGGTAAGTCTGTGATCAGCATATGGCCTGGGGCATGGCTGATACAAAAATCCAGTTTCGCTTGCGCTATGGCCAATTGTGGCGTTACGCCACACGCCCAGAATACCGGCACTTCGCCTTCTTTAATACTAACCGCATCACCGTAATCGGGCTGATTGATATTCTGAATTCCAATCCGGGCCGGATCACCAAAATGCACCGGGGCACCATGTACTTGTGGAAAACGCGAGCAAATTTGAATGGCTCGAATAGCTGCGGCAGGCTGCATTGGTCGCATACTGACCACCATATTACTGCTAAACACCCCAGCACTTTGGCAAGGAATATTGGTTTTGTACATGGGGACATTTTTCTGCTCGGTAATATTACGAATTTCCAAGCCATCGGCCAGTAGCGCTTCTTCAAATGAAAACGAGCAACCGATTAAAAAAGTAACTAAATCATCCCGCCATACTGCACCTAAGTCGGTAACTTCTTCGGTAAATTCGCCGTGTCGAAATAGCCGATAACGTGGTAAGTCGCTGCGAATATCTAAATTGGCAGCTAACTGCGGCATGTCAATGGCGCCGGGCGTTGCCGCCATGCCCAGTAAGGGGCAGGGTTTCGGATTGAAATGACAAAACTGCAAAAAATCAGCCGCATAAGCGGCGGGAATAATCGCCATATTAGCTTGTACAAAACCAGGCGCCAACCCAGAGGTGTTGCGGCTAAAAGCGCCACTGCGGCATTGCTGACGAATTTGCAAAGGGCTCAGTTGCAAAGGGTTAGGTTGTGACATACCAACTCCGGCTTAGTGTTATGGGGTTTTATTGAGTTTGCAGCGCGTTAAGCATTGCCATAGATTTCACTATTGGCCAGCCAGCGTTTGATTAATTGTAAGCTATCTTCACGTGAATCTTGCCATAGCCGTGCGGCAATGGCGCCGGCTTGCGGCAGTAAGGCGCTATCTCGGGTTAAATCGGCAATTTTAAACTGCATTAAACCGGTTTGTCGGGTACCGAGTAATTCGCCCGGGCCACGAATTTCTAAATCGCGCTGCGCAATAACGAAACCATCATTACTTTCGCGTAATACGGCTAAGCGCGATTGTGCGGTGCGAGACAAGGGCGCGTGATACAGCAATACGCAATGTGATACTGCGCTACCGCGACCGACTCGGCCACGTAACTGGTGTAATTGCGCTAAGCCCAGCCGTTCAGGGTTTTCTATAATCATTAAGCTGGCATTGGGCACATCAACGCCAACCTCGATAACGGTTGTTGCCACTAATAAATCTAACTCGCCACGGCTAAATTGCTGCATGAGTTGTTGTTTTTCTGCGCTTTTTAAGCGGCCATGTACCAAACCAATTTTTAATTCAGGTAGGGCGGCCTGCAATAAACTGGCGGTGTCTTCTGCGGCTTGGCATTGCAGCACTTCAGACTCTTCAATGAGTGTACACACCCAATAGGCTTGGCGCTTTTGCTCGGTAACTACCTGACGGACGCGCGCCATCACTTCGTCGCGGCGACTATCCGGGATGGCCACCGTGGTGACGGGCGTACGGCCCGGTGGCAACTCATCAATAATAGAGGTGTCGAGATCGGCATAAGCGGTCATGGCCAAGGTTCTGGGGATCGGCGTTGCCGTCATCACTAATTGATGCGGGTAGTGAGCAACAATGCCGCCTTTTTCACGAAGCGCTAGGCGTTGATGCACCCCAAAACGGTGTTGCTCATCAATAATGATTAACGCGAGGCGGCTAAATTCGACATGCTGCTGAAACAGCGCATGGGTACCAATCACCATCTGGGCTTGGCCACTGCCAATGGCATCTAAGGCACTTTGCCGAGCTTTACCTTTGGTTTTACCAGCCAGCCAGGCTAATTCGATGCCCAGTGGTGCAAACCAGCGTTGAAAATTAACGGCATGTTGCTCGGCGAGCAATTCAGTCGGGGCCATTAATGCCACCTGATAGCCATTACCGATAGCGGTAAGTGCCGCTAGGGCGGCCACCAGTGTTTTGCCTGAGCCAACATCACCTTGCACTAAACGCAGCATGGGCAGCGGTTTGGCAAGATCTTGTTGAATTTGTGCCACCACCCGCTGCTGTGCGCCGGTTGGGCTAAAAGGCAAGGCGGCTAAAAATTCTGCCAGTAAAGGCTCTGGCGTTGTTAATACCACGGCTTGTTGCTGTTGTGCTTGGCTGCGCAGTTTATACATGCTGAGTTGCTGGGCAATCAGCTCTTCTAAAATAAGCCGTTGCTGCGCCGGGTGTTTACCCTCTTCAAGCAATGTGAGGGCGGCATCTGGCGGCGGGCGATGAATATAACGCAGCGCATCAGCCAGTGACCAAGGCTGTTTCAATAAATGCGCCGGTAAGTATTCTGCTGGCGCGTAGCGATCTAAATACTCTAGGGCGGCATCGGTAAGATTGCGCCACGTAGCTTGTTTTAGCCCTTCGGTTGTTGGGTAAACCGGCGTTAGGGTTTCAGCCACCTGCTGCTCGGTATGCTGCGGGTTTATGACTTTATATTCTGGGTGAAGCATTTCTAAACCGCGATGACCGCGCTTTACCTCGCCAAAACAGCGAAGTTGGCTGCCTTTTTCTACTGCATTTTTTTGTGCGGCAGAAAAATGAAAAAAACGCAGCGTGATGCGGCCGCTACCATCTTGTAGCGTGACCAACCAGCTACGTCTTTTCCCAAATTGCACTTCGCTACTTAACACTTCACCTTGCACAGTGGCATGGATCAGCGGTTGCAAATCGGCAATAGGATACAGGCGAGTGCGATCTTCATAGCGCAGCGGCAGGTGAAACAGCAGGTCCTGCACACTAAAAATAGCCAGCTTGGCGAGCCGTTCCGCTACTTTGCTGCCAACGCCTTTGATCACGGCGATGGCAATATTATCTAAACGCGTTGGGCTCAAGATACAGGCCTAGTGAGTAGACGGTACTTCCATCACGCCGTCAATTTCAATTTGAGCGCCGCGTGGTAAAGCACTGACTTGTACCGCTGCACGAGCAGGGTAGGGTTCGGCAAAATATTGGCTCATAATTTGGTTAACTACAGCAAACTGGCTAAGATCAATTAAGAAAATATTCACTTTAACCATGTCATTCAAACTACCGCCGGCGGCTTCACATACCGCGGCTAAGTTTTTAAACACTTGGTGTGTTTGCTCCGCAAAATCGTCTGAAACAAATTGCATGGTGGCTGGCACGAGTGGGATCTGGCCTGATAAATACACTGTGGTACCAATTTTTACCGCTTGGCTGTAAGTACCAATAGCGGCTGGCGCCGCATCAGTGCGAATAATCACTTTAGACATGAAAACTATTTCCTTTTATATACTTTTTGTACGTCAGGCAGCACACGAATTTTGCGCATAACGTTAGCAAGATGGACCCTATCGCGCACCGACAGGGTTATTTTAATGACATATTCGCCGGTATCCCGATCGTCGGTCGACAGATCTTGAATATTGGAGTCTTGCGCAGCAATGAGTGAAGTTAGCTTCGCTAGCACCCCTTGGCGATTAATAATAAAGACGCGGATATCACATAAGAATTGCTTCTCTGAGGTGTTATCCCAACGTACTGGGAAGAACTTCGCCGGTTCGCGCTCCCAGCCTTTGATATTTCGACAATCCGCACGATGCACGTTTAAACCTTTACCCGGTGTGGCATTCGCCACAATAGGATCACCCGGTATCGGTCGACAACACTTGGCAAAGGTAATCAGCATGCCTTCAGAGCCAACAATAAAGGCATTGCCCTTCGGTAGCTGCGGGGTTTTGCTTTGTGGCTCTTGGCTTTCAAATTCACCTAATAAGCGCCTTGCAATAGCGATAGGTAATTGGTTGCCCAGACCGATTTCAGTATAGAGCGCATCTAAGGATTGTTGATTCACATTGGCTAAAACTTGCTCGATACGTTCTGCGGCAATGTCATCTAATTTAACGCTGCCCAAGGCTGAGGTTAGCAAGCGTTTACCTAGCGTAATAGCTTCATTTTGTTGCTGTTTTTTCAGGTAGTTACGGATGCCTAAAATGGCGCGGCTAGTCACCACGTAATTCAACCAATTGGCGTTAGGTTTACCGCCTGAGCTGGTCATAATTTCGACAGTTTGGCCGGTTTCAAGCGGTTTACTGAGTGAGTAAGGCCGCCGATCAACTTTAGCCCCTACGCAGCGATTACCGATATCCGTATGCACAGCATAGGCAAAATCAACTGCAGTGGCGCCAATTGGCAATTCTACAATGAGGCCTTTAGGAGTAAACACGTAAAGTTCGTCAGGATAGAGCTCGGATTTAACGTTTTCGACAAATTCGTAGCTGTTGCCGGCAGATTGTTGCAGCTCAAGTAAGCTTTGCATCCAACGCTGTGCTCGGATCTGTGCGGTCGATTCGCGTGGCAACTCCCCGTTGGTTTTATACATCCAATGTGCGGCGATGCCTTTGTCGGCCATTTCGTCCATTTCGCGAGTACGCATTTGAATTTCAACAGGAATACCATGCGGGCCTATTAACGAAGTATGCAACGATTGATAACCGTTTTGTTTTGGAATGGCGATATAGTCTTTAAAACGGCTTTCAATAGGCTTAAACAAGTTATGCATAATGCCCAGCGTGCGATAGCAACTATCGATGTTATCTACCACCACGCGAAAGGCGTAAATATCCATCACATCGTTGAACATCAGCTCTTTGTTTTTCATCTTGCGATAGATGCTGTACAAATGCTTTTCGCGGCCGCTGACATCGGCGCTGATACCGGCTTGCTCGATACGGTGCCGGATATCGTGCTGCACTTTTTCTAACAGTTCACGCCGATTGCCACGGGCCTGTTTTACCGCTGTACTGAGCGCCCGATAACGCATGGGATAGAGCGCTTGGAAGCCCCAATCTTCTAATTCATTTTTGATATTGTGAATACCCAAGCGGTTGGCTATAGGCGCATACAACTCGAGGGTTTCTTTGGCGATCCGGCGGCGTTTTTCGGGCCGCAGTGCCCCGAGCGTTCGCATATTATGGGTACGGTCGGCCAGTTTAATCAAAATAACCCGAATGTCTTGGGTCATTGCCATAAACATTTTTTGCAGGTTCGTGGTTTCGAATTCTTTAAAATCTTTAAATTTAACTTTGTCGAGCTTACTGACACCTTGCACCAGTTCGGCAACGGTAGCACCAAACAAGCGGCTTAAATCTTCTTTGCTAACTGGGGTGTCTTCGATCACGTCGTGCAACAAGGCGGCCATGAGCGTTTCATGGTCGAGTCGCATGTCCGCTAAGATGCTAGTTACGGCAACAGGGTGGGTAATGTAAGGCTCACCGCTTGAACGAAATTGCGGTGCGTGCGCGTCTCTGGCAACCACATAGGCCTGTTGTACCAGATTTACCTGCTCTTGTGGCAGATAGGCACTTATCTGATTTTTCAGACCTTCAAATAGATACACAAGCACTCCAAACTAAAACAGCATAACGACAGCGTTACAAGCTGATGAAAGTTTAGAATATACGATTAAATTTAACGAATGCCAACGGCTAAAGTGCCGCTGACATCGATTAGACGGGAATTTTTACTGATCTGAACCAATAATGGCCGCGACTGCTGCCATTTCAGAGGCTTCTTGTTGTAATTGATCACGACGCTCTTGCGCATCCAAGATGCTGCTCGTGATGAAACCTTGTTCGATTTCACGCAACGCCACTACCGTGGGTTTGTCGTTTTCAAGTTCAACGAATGGCTCTTTGCCTTCAACGGCCAGCTGACGAGCACGGCGTGCTGCAACCAGAATTAAATCAAAACGGTTACCAATTTTATCTACAGCATCTTCAACGGTTACGCGAGCCATTCAGCACTCCGGAAATATTCAGGGTTAATCAGGGATGTTACAAGACCGCATAATATACGCTATTTTATCGGTTTCGCCAACAATTGATCGAGCAATGGCTGTTGCCGTTGTTGTGCAGAGGCGAAGCGGTGCCGCTGGCAAAGTACAATTTGCTCAAGTTGATGCAGCGTAGCAGCAAAGTCATCGTTGATAATTAAATAGTCATATTCGTCGGCATGCGACATTTCGTTTTGGGCTTTTGCCATACGCCCAGCAATCACTTCGGCACTGTCAGTTGCGCGATTTGTTAGGCGTTGCTGCAGTTCAGTTAAGCTTGGCGGTAATATAAAAATACCAATGGTGCCCGCTGCTTGTTCGCGAATTTGCCTTGCGCCCTGCCAGTCGATGTCTAAAAACACATCAATACCTTGGGCTAATTGCCGCTCTATTGCTGCGCGAGACGTACCGTAATAATTACCAAAGACTTCGGCCCATTCTAAAAACTCATGATTTTCAATGCGCGCTTTAAAATCGTCGACCGTCGTAAAATGATAATGCACGCCATTTTGCTCACCGGCCCGTGGGGCTCGAGTGGTATGCGAGACGCTTAATTGCATATCAGCATGGCGCTGCAATAAGGCTTGGATCAAACTGGATTTACCGGTGCCACTGGGGGCAGAAATGATAAACAGATTGCCGCTAAGTTGCTGCATGTTGTGTTCAGTCAAAGTGGTTACCTTTAGGCGCAACGAGGATAGGCAAGCAAGTTTACTGCCTGTCGTCGCTGCGTGCAATTGTCGCGGCTTAGGCTTTTGCGCTTCTTTTAGCTTTGGCCTTGATCGACAAGGTTAACGTGAAGGTGGCCATTGGCTCAGTACCATGTAAGCTGGGGCAGGTCACCACCACTGAAACGGGCTTATTGATGCGCTCGCCGCTGGCTAAAGACTCATCAATCATCTGATCAATCACATCGCCATCATGGCTGGTAAAATGCACCTGCGCTTCGGGGCGTTTTAAAAATTGGCCTTGTACATCTTTAAAGGCAAAGTTGGCATTAACACCGCGATCTTTGGCTTTACTAAACACAGAAAAAGCCCCGGCTAAATCGGCGCCGATGGCCAAAGCACCAAAATAAACACTGCCTAAATGATTTTTAGTGCGCCAAGCATGCGGCATGGTAATTTCTACCGTTTTTTCATCCATGCGGACAATTTTCGGTGAACAAAAACCAATTAGCGGAATATAGCGCCAAGCGAATAACTTTAAAAACCAATTGGCTTTGCGTAGTGAGGTTGCCATATCTAAAACTCAAAATTGTTTGCTTTAGCCTAGCTTACCACTGGTCTGACCAAAAGCAAATTGGCGATTTCGCTTAGCGCTAGTTGGCCTTGGCTTGTTGCAATGGCCGATGTTCTAACCGATTGTAATCTAGCCAGCTGCCGTCAATGGGGTAGCGCTGTTGAAACAGCTGGTTAAGTTTGTCACTAAACTGCCAAAAGTCCGGATGGTGCCGACCAATGCCAATGTCGTTCAGCAATTGTCGATACTGTTGCTCAGTGTGCATTTGCTGCACTTGTGCTACAACTTTAGGCAACTGTGCTTCGGATATTTTCCAAAATGCATCGGGGTAACTGCCTAAAATACCGCTGACTAAGGTGGTGGTATCTGCAGCCGGATGACGGTTTTCTTCTTCTTTTAATAGGCTGCTGACATTAAAGTGGGCGCTATTACGGATCAGCGTAAATAATTCTGCGGCACGGCCATCGGCAGGTTCCAGCATAATAATGGTAAGCTCAGGCAATAGTGTCGCATTGGTGCCTTGTAGCTGCCCTAATTGAGAGAGCAGGGTTAAGCTGTTGTTGTTTAATTGGCTATCGCTTAATTGATAACGCTGCGGTTGCACAGCGTGTAATTGCTCTGCAAATAATTGATATAGTTCGGCTTTGTGATCTGGCGTTTGAAACGTGATGCCGCTGGGTTGTGAAAAGGGGTTAATGTCACCTTTAATAAACTCGGTCAGTTCTGGACCTGCTTGCTGATACCAATCTGCAAATTCTTGACGGCGGCTGGCCTCGGGTAAAAAGGCTAAGAAATTCGATTCACCCTCCATGCGCAGAAAATCCATATACAGCCGTGTCATCAATTGATGACCGTAATTACCATAAACGTCGAACCCGGCTACCAGCAAGTAGTGGATGCGTTCAAGCAGCGCATAATCAATAACCCAAGCGGTTTTAGGAGGTTCGCCTAGTAACCCTTTTACCACAGTGGCATTGTCAAAATGCCGAAAAACGGTGAGGCTAGCATTTTGATTTTGGCCATCGCCATCCCATAACACGTCAGGGGTTAGGTAGGCGCTTTGTTGTAAATGCTCATTTAAAAAAGCGCTACGTGCTTGCAGATAATCGCCTTGTCGAGCAGCAAAGCCGACCCAGCTCACGGCAAAGGTGGTACTTTCTTCTTCAGCCGGTAAGCGCAAATTGTCTTGTTGCGAGAGATAAAAAGCATTTACGGCGGCACTTTCAGCGAGTTCGGGTTTAATAAAATATACCCAAAACCGATCGTTAATGACATTAAGCGCCACCTGGCCTCGGCAAACTGGGCCTTTGATGTAGCCCATAATGGTATTTTCTGCACGCTCTAACATAAAGCGATAGCGGGCGTTCACTGGCAGTTCTTTAAAGGCGGTCAGTGGGTTGGCGGCGATCTCGGGGGCATAGCCGGGTAACGCACTCACTTGATAGTCGGCATCTTTAAACCAGCGTTGCCATTTTTGCAGCAAGCTATCATTGATGTCATAAGGTTGATGTGTTTTATTAACAATGGTGTCGCGCACGGCTTGTAGCCGATAATAAACGCGCTCAACTGCTGGATCATCATAAGGTCGGCGCCCGGCAATCACCTCAATAGCTTGGCCTGGTGGTGTTTTTGAGCGCAAAAGTCGAAAGAATTGCGGCCGTTCGTTGTCATCATGCAGTGCGCTGAAATACAAATGAGACGTAAATAAATGCTCGTAAATATAGCGAGCACTTAACCGAGTTTTCAAATCATCAGTATTGAGCCATTGCTCAAGCTGCTGCACAGCGGCTTGGTGTGCGGCCGGTAATGACGCATCCGCAGGAAAATAAGCGCCGGCGCTAAGCCAGTTGGTTAAAAGGCTATGTTCTTGTGCATTTAAACCGGGTAAAGCATATGGCATTCCGGCATAAGGCTGCGCCTTGGCATAACTAGCAAATTCACTATCTGTTGGGCATTGCTGTTGACGATTCAGGCTTAAATCAAATTGTTCTGTCATCGCATTAGCGTCTGGTAGCGGATGTGCTTGTTTTAATTGCAGCATTTTCGTTATTAAACCGGTGGTGATCGGCGCATCGGCTTGTTGGTTTTCCAGCACTGAAAAAAAGCCACGTTCACGCCATTCTTGCGTGGTGGCAGCATCAAGATGCAGCCGGTTCGGTATTGCGGCTAATAAACGTGTGCCATCGTACACTTTTTCTTTGTGCGCGCCGCGCGCAAAACCTTGCGGTGCGCTCATGTTCAATTGGCAAGGGGAGTCGTAACAGGCATGACAAACCACGCAGCGAGACTCCAGCAGCGGTTTTATCTGTTGTTGGTAATGTGCAGCAAGCTCTGGATCTTGGCTGATTAACGGCTGCGTTAGGCTGTCGGTAGCTTTGCCGCGAGCTAATGGTGATGCCCGATCTGCGAAGTACAGCGCCGCAACAATCGCGCATAAGACAAGTAATACTCGCCATTTGTTTGATAAAAATACTGTCCGTTTCAAAATAACTCCCTACTTTCTTAAGCAAATATACTAGCCGTTCTTTGCTAAAATTACTAACCGCAACCAAAAAACCGGCTATTAAAAGTCGTTGTGGTGTCGAGAATGAGATTTTTTAGTATTGATTAAATGTTGTTGATGTTAAGGCGCTTGTCGTGTTGTTATGAGTGGTTCAACAATAAAATTAAGGAATGAGCATGAGCGAGCAAGAGGATGCTGCGGTGGTTTTCACGGAAGATGACTTTGCCAAAATGACGGTATTTAAGCGCTTTGAAGGCGGTACGGTTTACACCTTTGATACCGATACGCAATTCTTAGTGGTAGTTGACGAAAGTACGATGGCTTTTTTACTGGAAGAAGAAAGCGATGACATGGAATTTATCAAATGCACCGCATTTGCCACTGCAGAAGCCCGCTTAGCGTACTTACAAGCTAAATACCCAAGCGGTGAAAACGATTACCCTGATTTTTAGCTTGCTTATCGCTACAAGCGGGCTTTACATTATTTGATGTTCTGGATCTACTTGTAGATTGTAAATTTATTTATTTAAATCAGTGTTTTGTGTTTTGTGTTTTGTATTTTGTGTTTTAAGTCGTTGGTATTTTTGTTGCTTTACCCGCCACTTTACCCACCATTTTGCTCATGCTTGAGTTGTCGCTCAAATAACAGGAAACATCTATTGCTACTACAGGCATGCCAAACATCGAAAGGTGCTTTTATGTATCTGCATCATTCGTTTTGCTTCGCTCAGAACGATTTGCTTCCCCTCAGGTGTATCCAAATCGAGCTGCTTAACGGGCTTGATCTTTGGCCGTTGAGCAGGTTCGGTAACACCCTATTTTGCAAGTGGGTTTTCTTTCATCTTAAGGCTCTAGCTGATTCTTTGGCTGCTTAGCGGCTTGATCTTATCCTACAAATTGCAGTGTTTACTATCTGCGAAGGGCGTAATTTACGAAGTGCTGAGCAAAGTGTCGTATTTTTGCTTGGGTGTTTGTCGTGTTTTTGCTAAGCTGATGTAATATCATACCGGAGGTGCTTTGTGCCAAAGTTAAGTTTAAAGCAACAAGTTGAGCAGCAAATTAGCCGTACTAAGCAGGATGTTTTTCTGCGAGCTGATTTTGAGCAATTGGGTGGCTATGATCAGATAGGGCGGGCACTGCGAGAGTTAGTGGCTGAGGGTAAGCTACTGAAAATTGGTTATGGTTTATATGCTAAAGCCCGGATCAGCAGCATCACAGGTAAACCTATGCTGGCATCTAATGGTGGCTTTAAGGCGGTATCTGAACAAGCACTGGAGCGGTTAGGGGTTGCCTGGCAGCCATCAGATGAACTGGTGCTCTATAACAAAGGTGAGACCACTCAGGTGCCTGTGAATGCCACAGTTATTGTAACAAGACGTTTTAACCGCAAAATTTCGTTACGTGACATGCAGTTGCGGGTTGAGCGCGGCTCTTAGTATTGGAAGCCGCTGAGCGCAAAAGCGCGAATGAGCGACTTTCTACAGCGACGTTTGTAGTGGCAACCGGCAAATATGTTGATGAGGGCTTTGATTTACTAAGGCTAGATACCTTGTTTCTTGCCATGCCAATCGCCTGGAGGGGAGCGCTTGCGCAGTACGCCGGCAGGATCCACCGTGAGGTAGATGGTAAAACTCTGGTTACAATCCATGATTACGTTGATAGCGATATTCCAATGCTGCAGCGTATGTTTGCTAAGCGGGAGAAAAGTCACAAAGCAATGGGATACAAAATGAAGATTGTAGTTGATTGTGGTACTTCTGATTTGGTTTAACGTCTAGCTATCGTGCGCTACGCCATACTTATCGCGCATATTGGCGTTTTAGGTCGGCAATAGATTTACGTTCATTACCTTTTTTCAACGATAGGCCTTCATAACTTAAACTCACCTTGTAATTTTCCATATTAGGGGTAAATTTAGGCTTGCGCTCATCGGTGGTTTTCGTCGCTGTATTTGGCATAGTTACACTCCTAACATTGCTAAGATTCTAACGTATTAACGGCGATATTTCCATCTGAAAGGCCCCACTTGTAGATATCCAGTATGACACAGGGCGGAAACCTATTAGATTATAGTGTTAAAAAATGGAAACAGTTATTTATGGTTTACCTGGTCTTTTACTCGTTCGAGCATTAACTGCAAAGCACTTTCAATTATTTTTCCGGGTTTTTCTCATGAATTTTAGATAGCATAGTTAAATTTAGTTGTGCCGCTTTGCTGAGCTTTACAGTCGAGAGGTCTTTGCTCTCATTTTTTAGCTTTCCGGCTTAGCATCTCATAAAAAGCTTTATGCATATTTTTGGCGATATAGCTTGGCCTGGCAAGGGGGCTCAGGTTCGTTACAAGATCTGTTTTTGAGACATCGCCCTGGGTATCAGCTTTAATATTCTGTGTTTGATTACTGCTTTTTCTACAATTATGGTGCAGCTATATACGAGCATAACCAAGTTGAGGGATTCCACTGCTAACACAAGGACGGGTATGCAACAGATAGGTATTTACGAGCAACTTATTACTCAATTAGTCGCTAACCGTCTTGATCGTGACAAGTTTTATGTCGGGGAGCGTGAGCTAACGAGCGCTGAGGCATCCATTTGGTTGACGCGTTTTTTATCCCATATTTTGGAATACGCCATTGAGGCGGTGCCTGCTAGTGATGATCGTTTGCAGCAGCAAATTGACTTATCCAATCAATTATTACTGTGGTTAAAGTCGCAAATTCAAGATAAAGAATTTATCGATGAGAATTTGCTCTGTAGCCAAGGGAAAATTTTAACTGCGCTCTATGAACTGGAAAATCCGGTTGCCGCCGACTTAAAAAGCTATATCGATGATATTTTCCCATTAACTGGGCTTAGTCAAAGCGAGCTGTTCTGTGGTAGCAATGCCGGCTTATCACTGGAATCTGAACTTAAACGCGAAATTTTATCGGCGGATAAAATCTATTGGTTAGTCTCTTTTATCAAGTGGGCAGGGATTAGGATCTTTCGAAAGGAGCTTGAAGCCTTTACCGCCAGTGGCCGCGAGTTAAAAATCATCACCACTTCCTATATGGGCGCGACCGATGCCAAAGCCGTTGAGTACTTAGCTAGCTTGCCCAATACCGAAGTAAAGCTCAGTTATAATACTGAGCGCGAGCGCTTACACGCTAAGAGTTATTTATTCTTGCGTAATACCGGTTATCACACGGGCTATATTGGCTCTTCTAATCTATCGCATTCAGCCTTAACCAGTGGCTTAGAATGGAATTTGAAAATCACGTCGCAAGAAATTCCGCATATTATCAATAAATCGTTGAGTACCTTTGAAACCTACTGGGCTTCTAACGATTTTGAACCTTTTAGTGGTGACGCCGTTTGTAAGGAAAAACTAAAAACAGCATTACAACAACAGCGAAGCAGCGGTGAACATGCGCAAAGCCACTTTTTTGATCTCACGCCCTTTGCCCATCAGCGCGAGATTTTAGAACAGTTGGCGGTAGAGCGCAGTGTCCATCAGCGTTATAAAAACTTAGTAGTAGCTGCAACAGGAACAGGTAAAACGCTGATCTCTGCCTTTGATTTTGCCCGTTTTGTTAAAACTAAACCCCAAGCGCATTTTTTGTTTGTGGCGCATCGGGAAGAGATCTTGCTGCAAGCCCGAGCGGCGTATCGTGGTGTGTTACGCAACAGTGGTTTTGGTGAGCTTTGGGTAGGTGGGCATTCGCCAGCCCATTACCGACAATTGTTTGTGTCTATTCAAACCTTAAATAATCAGCTAAGCCAACTGAGCCTGACTGCCGATTATTACGATTATATTGTGATCGATGAAGTGCACCATATCACCGCGCAAAGTTACCGTGCGGTTTTAGATTATTTTAACCCCACCATTTTGTTGGGTTTAACGGCCACGCCGGAGCGGCATGATGGTGGCGATATTTTAGCGGACTTTGGTGGTGTGATTGCGGCAGAAATTCGTTTACCTGAAGCGATTAATCGGCGCCATCTCTGTCCGTTTCAGTATTTTGGTATTGATGATGATACCGATTTACGCAGCATCCCTTGGGCGCGCGGACGCTATGATGTGGCTCAGTTAACTAATCTGTATACCCATAATCAGGTTCGGGTGAACAAGATTTTGCTAAGTATGCAGGAGATTATTACTGACCTAAGCCAGATGAAAGCGCTGGCATTTTGTGTCAGTAAAGATCATGCCGCCTATATGGCACAGCAATTCTTACTAAAAGGCATTAAGGCCGATGTGCTGACCAGTGATAACAGTCAGGATCGACAGCAAAAGCAGCAGGCCATTCGCTCAGGCCAAATCAATGTGCTTTGTGTTGTAGATATTTTTAATGAGGGTGTCGATATCCCTGAAGTGGATACCTTGTTGTTTTTGCGGCCAACAGAGAGCTTAACGATTTTCTTGCAACAACTTGGTCGGGGCTTGCGGTTAGCCGATGGCAAACAGTGCTGTACTGTACTGGATTTTGTTGGCAACTCGCGCCCCGAATATAACTTTGCGCATAAGTTTCGCGCCTTAATTGGCCGAACAAACCGCGCCATTACTGAAGAAATAAAACAAGGTTTTCCGCACGCCCCACTGGGCTGTCGTATTGAGTTAAGTAAACGCACGCAAGAAATGGTACTGAGTAATATTCGCCAAGCTACGCTGACGTTAACTCGTTTATTAGCGCTTATCCGGCAGTATTCGCAGCACTCAACATTACCGTTAACGCTATGTAATTTCTTACGCCAACATCCCTTTATTAATTTGCATGAATTGTATAAACGCGGTTGTTGGGCTGAGTTGGTACAAAAAACACAGTACTCTGTTCAAGAGCCAAGCTCTGTTATTGATCAAAGCCGTGACAATTGGTTTCACATGGGCAAAAGAGCCATTTTTAACCGAATTCTGACCTGTGATGACCATCATTACTTAAGTTTTCTAAAACAGCTTTGCTTGAATAATTTTGCCATTACGGCTGACGCTTCGCGTTACCCCTTAATGTGCCATTATGATTTTTGGCAAAAAACAGGCACAGAGGCTGGCTTTAACTCCTTAGCGCAGAGCTTTGCTGAGTTGAATAAACTGGGTGTTAAGGCGGAATTGCTCGATGTGCTTACCCAGCAATTAGCGCAAACCAAGCACCAGCAACTGAGTATGGAAAATCTACCTGAGGTGTCATTAAGGCTACATGCCCGTTATGCACGCGAACAAATTCTGGTGGCGTTTGGTGCAACCACTTTCGAAAGGCAAGCCCCTGCGCGCGAAGGCGTATTGGTATTGAAGGAACAAAATATCGAACTACTGTTTGTCACCTTAGATAAAAACGAAAAACACTTCTCGCCAACCACCATGTATCACGACTATGCTATCAATGAACACTTGTTTCATTGGCAGTCGCAAAATAGTGCCAGACCCGATCGTGGCCGTGGTTTAGAGTACGTTCAACAGCAAAAGCTTCGAAAGCGAGTGTTCTTATTTGTGCGCGAGCAAACCAGTGATGAGTATGGCCGCACCATGGGGTTTGTAAATTACGGTGAAGTAGAATATGTCTCGCATGCCGGCTCACAACCCATGAATATCACCTGGCGGCTAAAAAAACCTATGCCAGACTTTATGTGGCAACAAGCGGCAAAGTTAGCGGTGGGGTAGGGTTAGCTATGTGATGAGAGTAGTTACAATCTATGTTCCGTCACTGAGTTAATCTGAAAGATGAATTGGTATTAAATGACTTGGGATACCGGAAAAATAAAAAGCCCTGTTAAGTCAGGGCTTGGTGCGTATTGAACAGCTTGAGCAAGCATTAGAAACTATTCAATGTTTTGGATCTACTTGTAGAGTGTAAATTTATTTTTGTTTTAAATCAGTTATTTGGGTTTTATATTGTTGGTGTTTTTGTGGTTTTACCCGCCGCTATATCCACCGTTTTTCTTATGCTTGAGTTTGTCTATGCTTCTCCTATTTAACTCTACAAATTCAGCTGAATTCACCTGGTTAATATGTGGCGTTAATTAATCACCAGCCCCACTTACGATTAGTGAGGTGAATATACTTGCTATTCACCTCACTATGTGAGTAGATTGTATCATGTATTCACCTCAATCAGCAGGAGCCTCGCCTATGTGGATCTGGCAACAACCAGACTGGCCCGGCCGTAGGCAAGAGACGTTACAAGTCTTTCGTTATGATCATACGGAATTGACGCCTAAGTTGCGTGAACTGCACTTTTTGCAGGGCATACTGCTGGGTAAAATGGGTGTGCAGAACAATCAGCAGGCTGCGCTGGATACCATGCTTGCCAATATCCTTACATCCAGTGCTATCGAAGGTGAGCGCCTTAATCATAGTGTGGTGCGTTCATCATTAGCCCGAAAGCTAGGTATTGATGAGCAACAAAGCGTTGCAACGACAGCGCAATCAGATGGCCTTGCTGCGATGGTGACCGATGCTATCGGTAATTGGCAACAGCCATTAACGCAGGAGCGATTATTACAGTGGCACTCCTGGCTATTTCCGACCGACAGCTCACTAATGCAGAGAGTGCAGGGCGGGCAGCTTCGCGGTAACGAGCCGATGCAGGTGGTCTCCGGTCGGATAGATCGTCCTAAAGTGCATTTCGAAGCACCACCACGTGAAGTTTTGGAAGGCGAGCTTAATTGCTTTATCGACTGGTTTAACCGCTCGCGGGATGATGCCAAGTTAGACCCGCTGCTACGCGCAGGTATTGCGCATTTCTGGTTTATCACACTCCATCCACTGGAAGATGGCAATGGCCGCTTGGCCAGGCTGCTGACTGATCTGGCGCTGGCGCAGGCCGAACATCAGTCGATCCGCTTTTATGCCATGTCGGTTGCTATCCTGGAAAGGCGAAGCAGCTATTACGACATTCTTGAGCAAAGCCAAAAAGGCGATACTGATATCACTGCTTGGTTGGTTTGGTTTCTCGACACGCTAGCCGCTAGCCTAAAGCAGGCGCTGGCTGATATCGAACAAACGCTGCTAAAAACCCGCTTCTGGCAACGGGTAGACCAAACCCAACTGAGCAAAGAGCAAGTAAAAGTACTAAACCGGTTGCTGGATGGCGACTTCAATGAAGGCATCAGTAATAGCCAGTACGGCAAAGTGGCCAAGGTCAGTCCGGCAACCGCAAGCCGGCATTTGGCACAGTTGGTAGAAATGGGGTGTTTGGTTAAAACGGCTGCTGGGGGAAGAAGTACTAGATATATGATCTCGCATTAGCGGGCGTTTACAGCCTTATAATGCAAAGTATCTAAACAATTCCAAGATCGCCATCCTTTTTACTCTTTGATGTCAATCGACAGAATCACCCAGTTGGTTTATAATTACCCAAAAATATTTATATTTATAAACCGGAGGTCAGTGTGATTGGAGAGCGCATAAAACGAGCCCGTGCAGCCGCTGGCCTGTCGATGCAGGCCTTGGGTGAGCAAGTTGGTATCAGTGCCAACATGGTTAAAAAATACGAGCACGACCAGAGTATGCCTTCGTCGGGAGTTTTACTTAAATTGGCGACGGCTTTGTCGGTTCGTACTGAATACTTCTTTCGCCCAGCACAGGTGACTTTGGGTGAGGTGGAGTATCGTAAAAAAGCCTCAGCTTCAGCTAAGTTGCTAAAGAAGATTGAGTCTGATGTGGTTGACCAAGCCGAACGCTGGTTATCACTTAAAAATGTATGGCCAAACTTCCCGATAGCGAGTTTTAACTACCACCCCGACGTTCCTGTTGTAAGCACTTTAGACGCAGTAGAGCAGGTTGCCGCCAAAGTCCGTACTGATTGGCAGTTAGGTATGAATCCATTGCCAGACTTAATCGACTTGCTTGAGTCTAAAGGTATTTTAGTCATTGTCAGCAACGTACCCCAAGCAGATAAATTTGATGGCTTAGAAGCTAAGATTTCAGGGCAGCCTATCATTGTGGTATCTGCGCACTGGCCAGGGTGTCGTCAGCGATTCACGTTGGCACACGAACTTGGTCACCTGATTTTACATGGCCTGCTAGATGATTCTGTTGACGAAGAAATGGCATGTAATCGTTTTGCGTCAGCATTTTTATTGCCAGACATTGGGCTTTATCAACACATAGGTGAGCAGCGCTCGAACATTGATGCTAAAGAACTTTACTTTTTGAAGCATGAATACGGTTTAAGCATGGCGGCCTGTTTGTATCGTAGTGCTGATCTTGGTGTTATAACTCAAGAGAAAAAGCGCCAAATTTTTATCCAGTTTTCTCAAAACGGCTGGCGTAAGCAAGAACCAGGGAAGCCTTACCCTCAAGAGCAAACACTGCTGTTTGAGCAACTAGTCTATCGCGCCTTAGCTGAGGGGATCCTTAGCGAGTCGAAAGCCGCTGAATTGTTACAAATATCGGTTATGGCACTGCACAAGCAACGCCAAATGTTAGCTGAGGCTGTATAGATGTACTTGTTGATCAGTGATGCCAATATTCTCATTGATCTCGAGGAAGGCCAGTTGCTGGAGGTCTTTTTCAATTTGCCCTACCAATTCAAAGTTCCTGATGTGTTATTTCATGAGGAGCTGAGTGAGCAACACGGCTTTCTAATTGATTTAGGCTTGTCTCTGGGGGAGCTAAGCCCTGAGTCTATGATGTATTCTTTTGAGCTGAGGCAAAAATACACAGGTCCAAGCATGAACGATTGCTTTGCACTTGCGTTGGCGAAACAAGAACAGTGTCCATTGCTAACTGGGGATATGGCGCTTAGGAAGGCGGCTGAAAAAGAAGCGATATTAGTTCAAGGTACGCTATGGGTTGTCGAGCAGCTCGTCACCCATGGTGTATTGTCAGTTGAAGGAGCCCTAGCTGCCTACGATAAAATGGCAAAAGCTGGTCGTCGCTTACCTTGGGCGCTTGCAAAGCAGCGTTTAACCCAATTATAGACTTTGCACGGCCCCCGATTGCCCCACTCCTTGGGGCAGTGTAATTTCCTCTTATTCACCCTCTAAAGCTCGGCATATCAAGTGTTGCCCCATTGTCCCAACTGCCCACGGTAAGTGAGCAAATGGGGGATTGTTAGTTTCGCCTGATGGGCCTTTTCGGCATGCGGCTGCGTTTGCCATCGAAGAAGGCTAATACTCTGAACCAATAGAGTGATTCTTCATAACCTAGGCTGTACGTTGGGCGTGCAGGCGGGATGAGTCCCAGTTTGCGTCCTAGGCTGACCATAACGTAGAACGTGAGTTTTAGCGTCAGCCAAGGAGCGAGTACCACGAATACCATCAGGCAATGCCGAGTAAGTGCGTAGCCTATACCATGAGGTTGTTCGAGTAAGGCAATGCCAATACACCAACCAAGCCCTGCCAGCATGGTGATTGGAAAGGTAATGGGGGCAAGTCGCATCATAAATTGCATGTTAGCGCCCTCCTGTGTGGTGTTGTGAAGCGGGCTCAAAGTTCACCAATGGTTCAACCACATCAGCCACGGTTTGATGGGCAATACGGCGCTCTTCAAAGTAATCGTGGCGGTCGTAGATACCCTCAACGCCTTTTAGCTTATGGTTAAGACAGCGTTCGGCTACGTTGCCTGCAATACCCAAAGAGGCGGCAAGGCTGCGAAAGGTGCGGCGCAAATCGTGTACGGTGAAGTGTTCAAGTTTGCCCATTTTATTGGGAGGCTGTTTTTTGCGCCCAGGCTCGCGACCAAAGAGCTTAGAAATGGCACGGTTTAGCGTATCTGGCCCCATATGTGGACGATGGCTTGCTCGTCTGGCTGGGAAAACATAAGGCGAGCCACAAGCGCGGATTTGCAACTCGTTAAACCAAGCAATGGCTTGGCGTGGTAAGGGAATGCTGATTGGCACGCCGGTTTTGCTGCGTTCTTTGGGCAGATCCCACACGCCTGCGGTTAAATCCATTTCACGCCACATGGCTTCGCACAGTTCGCTTTTGCGTACACCCAATACCAAAAACAGGCAGCAAGCGAGGTAGTTGTCGCGGCCAAAGCTATTGATATGGGTATGAAACACGCTAAAGGCGTAGTGAATTTCCTCTTTGCTAAGCATCCTGTCTTTACTGGACTCCACGCCACCGGCATCGTCTACGGTAAATGCTGCGGCTGGGTTGTTCAGCGTTAAGTCGAGCTTTATCGCATGCCGAAATAGCTGCTTCATGTACATCAAGGTATCGTTGGCAATGGTAGGGCGGTTACTTTCTCGAATGCGCTCTAGCACCTCCCGCACGTCACGTGCGGTCACCTCAGCAATACACTTAATGCCAATGACTGGGCTTATGTCTTTGGTGTAAACCCGATACGGAATCTTGGGATGCTTAAGTCGTCGACTAAGATCGGTTCGATACCAGTCATGGAACAGTTGATCCACGGTTTCAATGTCAGGTAACTCGATTTTCTGTTTTTCTAGAAGAGGATCTATGCCGTCACGTACTTCCTTTCGAAAGTATGCGGCGGCAATTCGAGCGTCTGCCAATGACATTAAAGGAAATTGCCCCAAGGTTGCTTCTCGTCGTCCTTTGGCTGTGGTGTAGCGGATCATCCAGTAAGGCGAGCCTTGTTTGCGGACGCAAAAGTATAACCCTTCACCATCTGAATATTTTTTGGGGTCGGCTTTGCTGTATGCAATAACCTGTTTTGCTGTGAGTTTTCCCATGTTTACTCCATAGTTGCTGAAATAATGGAGGGGGCAATAATGGCTGCCCACCACCGATTTGCTTATTGAATCAGCAGCTAACCTGTTGTGGTGGCGAGTTAAATGCGAAAATTGGGTAACTTACTGCCCACCAATTTGCTCACCGCAAAATGCTTATTGAGCAAAAATGAGGGGGCTGCCCACCATTCTGCCCACCACTAAACAGGTAGTTGGTAACGGACATCTGCAAACCGATTTGGACGGGAAAAATAAAAAAGCCCTGTATTTACAAGCAAATAACAGGGCTTTTAAGACATTCTTGGACGGGTGAAAAAACTATTCGATGTTTTGAATCTGCTCCCGCATCTGCTCTATCAATACCTTCAACTCAACCGCAGAATTGGTGATGTCAGTACTGATGGCTTTAGATGACAGCGTATTCGCTTCGCGGTTAAACTCTTGCATCATAAAATCTAAGCGGCGGCCGCAGGCACCGCCTTTTTTTAGGGTGTGGCGGGTTTCTTTAATGTGGGTATCTAGGCGGTCTAACTCTTCGGCGACGTCGGATTTTGAGGCTAAAAAGGCCATTTCCTGCTCTAAACGGCCTTGCTCGATGTCGGCTTTAATTTCGTTTAAGCGGTTTACAATGCGGTCACGCTGCCATTGCATGGCTTGCGGCAGGTGAGTGCGGACAAAGGCCACTTGCTCGCCAATGGCGGTTAAACGCTGTTGGATCATTTGCTCGATGGCGTCGCCTTCACGGCCACGGCCGGCTAAGAAATCTTGCAGTGCGGCATCAAAACCTGCAAGCAGTTCGCCTTGCAAGGCGTCTAAGTCTTCTGTTGGTGTTTCCATGACACCGGGCCAGCGCAGAATATCAGCAATATTAAGTTGAGCTTGCGGGGCTTTTTGCAGTAATTGCTGCGCTTTTTGCAACAACTGCTCGGCAAAAACGTCGTTTAGCGTCAGTTCTCCTGCAGCTTGGTTAGCATGAAAACGTAAATTCACTTCTATTTTGCCGCGTTGCAGGCTGTTACGCAGTTTGTCACGCAATAAACTTTCGAGGCCACGGAATTGCTCGGGTAAACGAAAGTACGATTCTAAATAGCGCTGATTAACAGAGCGAATTTCCCACTGGGCAGTACCCCAACTGGCTTTGGTTTCGTGGCGGGCGAAGGCAGTCATACTATGAATCATTGATTTGTTCCAAACAGCGAGAATATGGCCGAGTATACCTGAGTTTCAGGTTAAATGGCCAATATCAGCAGGAGCTTACCCTGTCGCCATCGGCGCAAGGGCATGGGTTAAAGTGGGTTGTTAATCATGCCTAATGGGTTTGTAACCTGACTAAAACGTGATTGATTTGGGCTAGAGATAGCCCTTAGCGGCCTAAGCTCTTATAATAGCCCTTACATTTTTAGTCAGGAGAAGCTTTATGCGTCCAAGTGGCAGAACCGCCAGTCAAATCCGTCCTCTTTCATTTACCCGTAATTTTACCGCTCATGCCGAAGGTTCGGTGTTGGTGGAGTTCGGCAATACCAAAGTGATTTGTACTGCCAGCGTAGTGGAAGGTGTGCCACGTTTTTTAAAAGGCCAAGGTAAAGGCTGGATCACGGCAGAGTACGGCATGTTGCCTCGCGCGACGCATACTCGTAATGATCGTGAAGCAGCGCGGGGTAAGCAAGGCGGTCGCACCATGGAAATTCAGCGCTTGATTGGTCGGGCACTGCGCTCCGCTGTAGATTTAAGCCTACTGGGTGAAAACACCATTACCATCGATTGTGATGTGATTCAGGCCGATGGTGGTACGCGTACGGCATCGATCACGGGTGCTTGTGTGGCACTGGTTGATGCGTTGAGCTATTTACGCAACAAAGGCGTGTTAAAAGTGAACCCGTTAAAATTCATGATCGCCGCGGTGTCGGTGGGTATTTACAAAGGCACGCCGGTGGCCGATTTAGATTATGCTGAAGATTCTGCTGCTGAAACCGATATGAATTTAGTGATGACCGAAACAGGCCAAATCATTGAAATTCAAGGCACCGCAGAAGAGGCGCCCTTTAGTTTTGAGGAAATGCAACAGATGTTAGGCCTTGGCCATAACGCCATTCTAGATATTGTTGCCGAACAAAAACGTGTATTGGCCTAAGAGGTTTGTATGAAAGCATTCCAGCGTGAGTTTATTGAGTTTGCCTTAGCGCGCCAAGTGTTAAAGTTTGGCAGCTTTACCTTAAAGTCTGGCCGCACCAGCCCGTATTTTTTTAATGCAGGCTTGTTTAATACCGGCTCTGATTTAGCAAAGTTAGGTCGCTTTTATGCTGCGGCTTTACAAGATAGCGGCTTAGACTTCGATGTACTATTTGGCCCAGCGTATAAAGGCATTCCAATTGCGACCACTACCGCGGTAGCCTTAGCGGATCACTATGATCGCGATGTGCCTTATTGTTTTAATCGCAAAGAGGCGAAAACCCATGGCGAGGGCGGCAATTTAGTCGGCGCACCTCTGCAAGGGCGCATCATGTTGGTGGATGATGTGATTACCGCGGGTACGGCTATTCGTGAATCGATGCAACTGATCCAAGCACAAGGCGCCACGCTAACCGGCGTGTTAATTGCGTTGGATCGTCAAGAGCGTGGCCAAGGTGAGTTATCAGCGATTCAAGAAGTTGAGCGTGATTTTGCGACTAAGGTGGTGTCGATTATCAGCTTGCCGGATCTGATCCATTATTTAATGGATAAACCGGAATTAGCTGAGCATTTGGCCGCGGTACAAGCTTATCGTGCAGAGTATGGTGTAAATTAATCTATTCTTAAGATTTAATACCTAAGCTCGCTATTCAAATAAAAAGACAGCCTGTTAAGCACAGTTAGGAACGCACTATGATAAAGCCAAATGGCGTTGGGTTAGCTAGGGTGTTAAAAGCCGCTAAATGCTCTATGCAGGGCTTTGCTGCTGGCTGGCGGCACGAATCCGCTTTTCGTCAAGAAACGCTCTTAACCCTGCTGTCTGTGCCCTTAGCCGCGATGTTAGCGCAATCGGTCAGTCAATTTGCCTTGCTTGTTGGCGTATGGTGTTTAGTGTTAGTGGTTGAATTGCTTAATTCCGCTATTGAAGCATTAACCGACCGTGTCGGTTTAGAGCGGCATGAATTGTCAGGTCGGGCAAAAGATCTTGCTTCAGCCGCGGTGTTTACCAGCTTAGTCATTGTTGGTTTAGTGTGGGGAGCAGCGTTGTGGGAGTGGTTTACGCTGCTTTAAACTGCCGACTTGCTCAGGTGAGTTAAATAGCAGCTTTGCTTGTCATTAACCGTTGGCCGTTGCCGCGCGCTCAGGCTCACGTTAGCGCGCAAGAATACCGTTTGCTCCAATAAAGCTTTACGAATTAATACACTGGTTGAGTGACCGGTTAACATTACAACAAGGCACCGCGAGTTTATCACTTTGCGGTGCCTTTTTTTATTCGGTTATTGAAACACACTTTGCTCAAGTAACGCCCATTGATTACTCCAGCACTGTGTTGGCAAGCGTTTAAAGCCCGAGCGCACAAACTGGTTAATCTTACCCTCGACGGTGGCTAGCAATAAATTGGCGAGTTCTGCTTCGTCAATACTGAACCCTTTGCCTTCGCGCAATTTGCGCTCGCGCAAGCATTGGCGAAATTGTGCTTCTAACTTTTCAAACAAGACCGCCACTCTTTCCAAAAGCCGCTCTTGCTCACCTTGTAAGGCATCGCCAGTTAAAATTCGGCAAAAGCCGGGATTACGTTCGGCAAAAACTAATACTAACTGCAACATTAAACTGATGCGAGTTCGAGTATCTTTGTGCTCATCGCTAATTGCGTTTACCGTTGAAAGCAAGGTGTCTTCGATAAACTCAATTAAGCCTTCATACATGCGGGCTTTACTTGGGAAATGCCGATAAAGTGCGGCTTCCGATACGCCGACTTTTTCTGCTAGCGCCGCGGTCGTGATCCGTTGACCGTTACTGTTACTCTGCAGCATGGCGGCAAGAGCTTGTAAGATATCTTCTTTACGATTAGCGCGTTTTGGTGTTGTCATGCGAGCTGGACGATCCTTAATGTTTACCCGAGTGGCCAAAGCCGCCTTCACCTCGTTCTGAGCTATCAAATAACTCAACCACGTTAAATTCTGTTTGCACTACCGGCATAAACACCAACTGCGCAATACGATCGCCGGGTTCAATGCTAAAGCTTTGTTGGCCACGGTTCCACATCGAGACCATTAACGGGCCTTGATAATCAGAATCAATCAGCCCGACTAAGTTACCAAGAACGATACCGTGTTTATGGCCTAAACCCGAGCGTGGTAGAATGGTTGCACATAATTGTGCATCGCCAATATGAATGGCAATACCCGTAGGGATCAGTGCGGTTTCACCTGGGGCTAGCGTTAACGTTTGTTCGACACAAGCCCGCAGATCTAAACCGGCAGAGCCTGGAGTAGCATAAGCGGGTAAAGGAAACTCGTTGCCAATACGCGGGTCGAGGATTTTTAGGTCAATAGCTTTTTTCATCATGGCTTCTTTTCTAATGCGTGATAATGTTGACTGATCAGGGCGATTAACTGCTCTGCTAATTGTTGTTTGGGTTGTACAGGTAAATCTAATTCGCCTAAGGGCCAAATCAGCGTAATGGCGTTTTGATTGCTGTTAAAGCCGCTATTAGGCTTAGAAACATCGTTGGCGCAGATCATATCCAGTTTTTTATTCAGTAATTTTTGCCGAGCATAATCGAGCACATTGCGCGTTTCTGCGGCAAAACCAACAGTAAAAGGTCGGTTTTTGTTCATGCCGGCAACGGCAGCAATAATATCGGGGTTTTTCACTAAGGTGAGTTGCAGCTCACTCTCGCTGCCTTTTTTTAGCTTATCGGTGGCGATTTCGCTCATCCGATAATCTGCTACCGCGGCACAGCCAATAAAAATAGCGGATTGCGCGGCGGCAGTGAGTGCGGCTTGATGCATTTGCTCAGCACTTTCAACCTGAATCATTTGCACGCCGGCGGGCGCAGGCAATTGCACAGGCCCACTGATTAAGGTGACCTTAGCGCCTGCTTTCACCGCCGCTTCAGCAAGGGCATAGCCCATTTTGCCAGAGCTGTGATTACTGATATAACGCACTGGATCAATCGCTTCGCGCGTAGGCCCTGCGGTAATAGTGAAGGTTAAGCCCGATAAAACGTGTTTAGAACTAAGAAGCGGTTCAATTAACGCGACGATGTCTAGCGGTTCTAACATGCGGCCCGCACCCACATCACCACAGGCTTGCACACCTGAACCTGGTCCAAAAATGTGAAATTTATGTTCTTTTAATGTTGCGATATTTTTTTGTGTAGCTATATTTTTATACATTTGCTGATTCATCGCTGGTGCCACAGCCACGATAGCGTCACTTGCTAACACGCAAGTGGTTAATAAGTCATTCGCTAAGCCATGCGCTAAGCGGGCAATTACATCGGCACTGGCTGGGGCTACGATAATTAAATCAGCCCATTTTGCCAGCTCAATATGACCCATCGCTGCTTCCGCTGACGGGTCGAGGAGGCTATGGCTTACCGGGTTTCCGGAGAGGGCTTGTAGCGTTAAGGGCGTAATAAAATGCTGGGCAGCATCGGTTAAGATCACCCGCACATCGGCGCCGCGTTCCGTTAAACGCCGCACTAAGTCAGCACTTTTGTAAGCGGCAATACCGCCGCTGATACCAAGTAAAATACGTTTAGAAGCAAGGCTTTGCTGCATAGCAGAAGCACCCTAGCCAGAATTAGATTGGCATAAGATAGCATGGAAACCGAAATTCAGCATCCGTTCAGCAGCGAGAAAAGGAGCGAGTTATGGCGATTACTGATTGGCCGCTTTCAGAGCGGCCGCGTGAAAAAATGTTGCAACTGGGCACGCAAGCCTTATCGGATGCGGAATTGCTCGCAATCTTTTTGCGTACTGGTATTGCAGGCACTGATGCTGTGGGTTTAGCTCGGCAGTTGTTGCAGCAATTTGGCAGTTTACGGGCGTTGCTTGGCGCCAGTAAAGCGGAGTTCTGCCAAGCAAGAGGCCTAGGCGAAGCGAAATACGTGCAATTACAAGCGGTATTGGAGCTGAGTCGGCGTTTTTTACAACAACAATTGCAGCGAGAAACGGTATTTACCGAGCCTGCATTAGTACGAAAATATTTGAGTTCTTTGTTGTCACAAGAGCAACGCGAGATATTTATGGTACTTTATCTTGATAATCAACATCGTATGATTTGTGCCGAGCCCTTATTTCAAGGCACAATTGATGCCAGCCCAGTCTATCCGCGTATTGTGGTTCAACACGCTTTACGGCATAATGCCGCGGCCGTTATTCTGGCTCATAATCATCCTTCTGGGGTGGCCGAGCCAAGCCGCGCCGATAGAGCAATAACGGAGCGCCTAACACAAGCCATGGCTTTGGTTGATATCAGAGTATTGGATCACTTTGTTGTGGGCGATGCAGAAGTCGTCTCTTTTGCTGAGCGTGGCTGGTTGTAAATGAGGACTTGGCACAACAAGGCGTTCTAGCTCATGGCTAAATTGTCTTGAGTTTGATTGCGCTTTCGTGTATAAAGTGCGCCCTCATCCATTTTCGGGGCAACCTTCAAGGCCAGAAGGGTGAAAGATAGCTCGAGCTGACGTAATTTTGGAGAAATATTGACATGTCTAGAGTATGCCAAGTAACTGGCAAAGGTCCGATGGTTGGTAACCGTCGTTCGCACGCCAACAACGCGACAAAGCGCCGTTTCCTGCCTAACCTGCAAACTCACCGTTTCTGGGTTGAAAGTGAAAACCGTTTTGTTACTTTACGTACAACCACTCGTGGTATGCGTATTATTGACAAGAAAGGTATCGATGCCGTCCTAGTTGACGTTCGTGCCAACGGTCACAAGGTATAAGGAATTAACAAATGCGCGATAAAATCCGTTTAGTTTCTTCTGCAGGTACTGGTTTCTTCTACACTACTACGAAGAACAAGCGTACCATGCCAGAAAAAATGGAAATCAAAAAGTTCGATCCTAAAGTGCGCAAGCACGTGATTTTCAAAGAAGCGAAAATCAAATAATCGAATTTACAAGAACCCGGCTTTCGCCGGGTTTTTGCTTTTTATACTGCCCCTGCGTTACTATTCTGCTGTCTTTTCTTTAAAACACATCATCATGTTGAAATTGTCTCGTCGTAATTGGAACAATGTACTGATTTTTGTTGTGCTGCTGCTGATGTTTAGCTTGTATGACTGGTCAGGTAATACCTATTTTGGCCGCGCAGAACGTGTAAGTTTGCTCCCTGACTCTAGCCAGCTGCTAAGTGTTTCTATTGGCTCAAAGCGTTTAGTACAAGCGGCAGGTCAATGGCAATGGCAACCTCATCAACCGAGCACGGTGTCTGCTACTGAGATGGCTGCGGCTTGGCAAACTACGCAACTCGTAGCAAGTAATGAAACGGCAGGTGCTAATTGGGTGCCTATTGCACAAGCCAGTGTGCAATTAGTGGGGCAGTTTGAACCTCAGATCTGGTTGTTGTATCTGCAACCTAGCGGTTACTTAGTACAGCAAGTGGGGCGTACCCAGTTGTATTTGTTAGCGCCCGCCCATGCGCGTTTGTTATTTACCTTGGAGTAGGCTGTGCCTGAATTACCAGAAGTAGAAGTATCCCGGCTGGGTATTAGCCCGCATTTACAGCAGCAAGTGATTACCAAGGTCGTTGCTCGACAACGGCAATTACGTTGGTGGATCCCGGATGAAGTGCTTGAGATCCAGCAGCAGCCAATCTTATCTGTCAGTCGACGTGCTAAATATTTATTGCTGGAACTGCCAAGCGGTAGTGTGATCTTGCATTTAGGTATGTCTGGCCATTTAAAAGTGGTATCGAACAGCGTCGCGCCAGCGAAACATGATCACATCGATTTTGTGCTGGGCAGTGGCCAATGTTTGCGCTTAAACGACACGCGTCGTTTTGGTGCGGTACTGTGGCAAGCCAATGGCAGCATCCATCCATTACTCGGGGCGTTAGGGCCTGAGCCGCTGACGGCAGACTTTACCGCGCAAACCCTAATCAGCCACTGTGCTAAACGTTCTGCCGCCATTAAATTGGTGCTGATGGATAACAAGGTGGTGGTAGGCGTAGGGAATATCTATGCCAACGAAGCGCTGTTTAAAGCAGGCATAGCACCGCAAGCCCCAGCCAATCAAGTCAGTGCAGAGAAATTACAGTTATTAACAACCGTAGTGAAAGAAACGCTGGCGGCCGCCATAGTGCAAGGCGGTACCACCTTGCGTGATTTTAGCCAAGTAGACGGCAAGCCAGGGTATTTTAAACAGGCGTTGTTAGTGTATGGGCGGGGTGGCAAGCCCTGCTTTAGCTGTGGTGAGCCGCTACAAGAAATCCGTTTAGGTCAGCGTAGCACGGTGTTTTGTCAGCACTGTCAACGTTAAACGGCCCTATCTGAATACCGAATCATCTGAAGTTTGCTCTAAAGCCATTAGCCATTATTTTGCCTGCCAACGCGCCAAAAAGTACAAGGCCGTGCCCAATAACACAAAAGCGCTGGTGGCTAATACCGATGACAGGCTAACCTGAAACGCCAGCCAAACGCAGGCCGCGATACCCAGAAGTGGTATGGCGTAACCAAAGGGTAAAATAAAGCTGTCGCTGGCGGCCAGTTTGGGCCGTAACACTGGTACAGCGGCGCAGGTTAGGCCATAAAGCAACAAGCGTGAAACTACTGTTGCAGCGGCCAGCCATAAAAATGACCCATAAAGCGTTAATATCAGCGCTAAGATCCCAAAAAAGACAATCGAATTCGCTGGGGTTAAAAAGTGCGGCTGTACTTTGGCAAACCACTTTGGCAAGCTGCCGTCTTCGGCTAAGGCGAAGCTGGCGCGCGGTGTAGAAAAAATAGAACCCAATAAGTTCGCGGCGACGGAGGCGACCACGCCTAGCATTAACATCATGGCACCGACGGGCCCGAATAACGTCGCGGCGACATCCAGTAACGGGTTGCTAGAATCAGCAATGTTAGGTACGGCGGCTACGCTCACTAATTGAATCGCAATATATAACAGCGTCACGAGCCCTAAGCCTAACAATAAGGCGCGTGGCATATCTTTGGCGGGGTTTTTGGCCTCTCCAGCGGGTACCACCACTGATTCAAATCCCACAAAAGCATAAATTAATAACAACACGGCAGCGCCAATATCGTAGTGATTATTAAACAACGTCGTGGCATCCGCTTCGGGTAGCAGTTGTGCACCAAAGTAGCTTATCCCGGTAACCACCAGCAGTAATAACACAGCAAATTTCAGCACGGTAAGAAGTGCCAAGGAGCGCATGGCGCGCACCGAGCCGAGCACATTTATCAGTGTTAAGCTGCCAACAATGGCACTAAGGAGCAAGGTTCGTTGCAGGGTATTGCTGGCCGCGGGCCAAAAATAACTGATGCTATCGACCAGTAGCACGGTATTGGCGGCAAAAGAAACTAAACGCGCAATGTAATATAACCAACCGGCCTGAAAACCAATAAAAGGCCCGAAAGCGGCCGTGCCATAGCGCACCGGGCCGCCGCTGCCGCGAAAGTAACTCGACAGTTCGGCCATGGATAATAAGATGGGTAAAATGAGTAAGGCACAGAGCAGGTAAATATAGGGGCTATATTCGCCCGCTAACTTAGCCGCGCCACCCGGTAAGCCAAAAATACCGGCGCCAATAAAACCATTAATTACCAGCAACCAAAGACCGAAAAGCCCTAGGTTGCGTGGTAAACTTGCGTTGTTAGAAGTTACATTCACGAGTTATCAATACTGCCTTAAAAAATTCAAATACGCGTTTTGTGCGGTGATCCGGTTAGCTTTTTTCAACAAATCACGCCCTGCATCAGGAAACAGCACATACTCTACTGGCCCCCATTTTTGCGTATTGCGGCGACCATTTCATCGCTTTTAACTTGCAATACCCGCGGATCATTTGTGCCTTGCATTACTAATACCGGTTTTTTGACTTTATTACCATGAAAAACCGGTTAGATGCGCTGCAGTCTTTTACCATCAAAGGCCGGATCGCCCAGCTCAGCATACAGGGACTCCTAAAACAACACCCACCAAGGCAGGATGCTTGTTAAGGTTTTTATCGAGTTGCATACTCATCATTGACCACTCGCGGGGGCACTCAAAACTAGTCTAAAAAACATTCGGCGACAAGTTACACCGCTAAACAGTCAAAAGCACTTTGCATGGCAACAAGCCGATGGCAATGATGACCATAAAGCGCAAAGCGACTCAATAAGTTTGCAAAAAGGTATATGCGATCTTAAAAACGCCGTTTTGCGGTAGCACGCCACTGCCAGTTGTTAATATCTGGGTTATCACTGAATGGGCGGGTGAGATCTAAATGCACCATAGTGCCACGGCTAGAATGGCTAGAGAGTAAGCGAACACCGACACCGACACCGAACAAAACTTTGTCATCGATATCGGGTTGGGCCATTAAGTCTTTAAATTGTTCGGAATCGCCCCAGCTGCGGCCTATATCGGTAAAGGCGGCAAAACCGACATCAAAGATCCGCCATAGATTCCAATCAGTGTAACGCCGGTATTCTGCTGTGGCGATCACCCGTTTATCGCCGCTTTGATAATACAGTGGGAAAGCGCGCAATCCGGTATCACCGCCTAGATATAGGCGTTCATCGGCAAATAAATTGCTGCCACGTTCTGCAGAAATACTGGCGACGACGCTATTGTATTCATTCAGTTGATGGTTTAATTGCCAAGAGAAATGCAGCAGTTGCTGTGTCTGATCTTGCCAATTTAAGCGGCGATAATTTAACTGACCAAATAACCAAGTATGCTCTTGCAGTTGCCACGCTTTTTCTGCATGGGCAGTGAGCTGCAAGCCAGAATTGTCGGCGCCTAACCATGATTGTAAATAGCCAAGGCGCAGTTGTAATTGCCAGCCGGCATTAATATCTTCAACGCGGTTAAATTGATTGATATTGTAAAGCTTATAAAAGTCATCTTCTAAAATTTGATACTCCAGCCATATCGCTGAAAGATTACGCTCGTCAGGTAACGTTAATACCGTACCCTCGGTATCATTAAAGGCGACATCTTCTAAGGTCATACCAACAATAAAGCGCTGAATGCTGCGACCGCGTTCAACCAGTTTAAAGCCAACAGCGCTTTCGAATTGTTGCCGAGTGCGATTGTACTCATTAACCCGCTCATCTAATTGGTAATCGGTAACGAGTTCTTTATTTTTAAGCAAATCGAAGTTAAGAGACCACTGTGAATCTAAGCGATAAAAAGGCCGCTGCACATTAAAACGATAATTTTCGCCATCAGAATTATTGGCGTAACTTAAAAAGGTGTTCCAGTGCGTACCAAAAATGTTGGGGCTGCCAAAGCTAACTAAGTAGCCACTACGTTCGCTGTCTTTACTGTAATCTAAGTGAATTTGATTGCCATAACCGAGCAGGTTATCTTCAGCAATGCCCAGTGAGTACTCGGTTTCACCCCCTTCACTAGAAAAATCAATTTTGGGTAACAAGGACCAAGTGTCCCAAGTTCTTACCATGACTTCAACGGTGTTGTCTGAGGGACAATAGCGGCTGACCGAAACGCGAGCGTCGCGGATGTAGCGCCGGCTTCTTAAAAGACGTTCGGTCTCCGCCAAATCGGCTAGGTTTAACGGTGCGTGATCATTAAACAACAAATCATCACGAATAGTACCTTCAAGGCTGATTCGATGGCTGGCATTTGCAAAGCGATGAAGCCAAAACACCCCAGGCTCGGTCAAATCAAACACGTTATTTTGTTCGAAATGAATAGCGCTAATATGCGGCTTTTTTTCAGCTAGGCGATCTAGATCAAACTCATCGCTGCAATTGGCTAGCAAGGTAAAGCTGTAAAACGGCAATGACAACAGGCATAAACTACGCCACATGCGTTGACTCCTTGTAGCCTAATGGAATGAAATAACTCTACTTAACTATGCGTGTTTTTGCCAAAAATGCCAACACGCATTGCTGATGTTCATTAGTTTTTACGGTGATCCTCAGGATTGTTGGGCGGAGTTGTTGTTTGCTCGGGAACGATCCGCACCGGAAAAGGCGCGGTTTCACTTCCCGTGTAAAGCGTTCGATGTGGAAACGGAATTTCAATACCATTGGCATCGAAAGCCAGCTTAATTTCTTCTTGCAGGCTATTACGTAGCTCTCGAAAATTAGGTGTCGTACTCCAAACCGAAAACTGGATATTCAGTGCCGAATCACCAAAGCCCACAAACAAAAACGTGGGTGCAGGTTCATCTAAACTTAGCGGGTTTTTGTCGGCGACCTCAAACAGTATTTTTCGAACTTGCGCCATGTTTTCTTTATAAGCCACACCCAGTAGTAAATCGAAGCGCCGAATAGGAAAGCGTGTCATATTAATCACTTCAGATTTAATCAGGCTTTCATTGGGGATCCGTACAAATAGGTTATCGAAGGTGCGTAATTTAACCGAGAGTAAATCAATAGACAGCACTTCACCCACAGTGGCTCCCACTTTAATGGTGTCGCCAATTTGAAAGGGTTGTTCGCCGATTAAAAACAAGCCGCTAATTAAATTAGAAGCGGAAGTTTGTGAGGCAAAGCCAATAGCAACCGATAATACGCCAGCTGCGCCCAGCAGAACTCCTAATGAAAACCCTAGTTGATGCAGTGCTGAGGCGGCAAACAAGGCGAGCACTAACCAATAAAGTACGCGACGAAACAGCACGGCATGATGTCGAGAGAAATTATGGCTGATGAGCTTTTCTGCCGCTTGCGAGGCGTAGCGAGCTAACAACAAACCTACCACGATAAGCAGTAAAGCCTGTAGGCCATTCACCACGGTTTCAGATTGAAAAAACTGTATTAACGTTTCCAACATGCGTGACTCCTTATTGACTGAAAATGCCGGTAAAGGCGCGCACAAGGCTGTTTTTATCATGATGCTGGCGTGGTGGGGCGAGCAAGTCTGCACTGGTTAAACCCAGCGGCAAGGTTTTGCCAATTTTAAAGCGAGTAAGTTGCCCGACACTCTCGTGTTGTAACAACAGCGGATCGGTCCACAAGCTGCCATCACGATGACCATACAAGGCGAGAAATGGCAGTGGAATACTTAACTTGTCAATGGTCAGCATACGATCAGAGCGGTTTTCGATTGTCACTGCGGTCACGGCACGGTGCGGCCGTGTGGGTATATCATCGAGGCTATGCCTGGCATGTGTTTTGTCAGCAAAACATAACTCGCCTTGCTGGGTAGAGTCACCAAACCACGTATCGGATAAACGTTGTAACGGTAATTCCATGAGCACTACGCTAGGCTCTTGCAGGCTAATTTCGATACTGACCGGTGAGCTAATATAGAATACGCTTTGTTCGCCTGCGGGAATGCTTACCGGCTGATGCGTTTTGATCACTACGGCGCGCTCGAGCAAATGCGGCGTTAATTTAAATTGACCGGGACTATGGCGAAACATAAAACGCTGCATGTTGAGGGCTTCAGGTAAGCAGGCCGCAGATTGGCTAAGTACGCGATAAGCTTGTTCTGGCTGCGTACTGCGCTCAAAACCAAATACCCATTCTTGCAAACAGCGTTTGAAATATAAGGTAACCGGGCCGATCGTAAAATGCCAGCATTCATCTAACGCCATTGTTTGTGGTTGCCACCATTGTGGCGCAGTAGCGCTTGCTGCAGAGTGACTCATCAATATCTTCCTTTTCAGTGGCTCGGTTTAAAAAACGTTGCTACTGTAAAACTTTCTACGCTCAGGTTGAGTTAAGCTAACTTAGTTCATAAAATAGCATTATTAATTGTTTTATTGGCAATGTCTTAATCATTCGTGTGGCATTTGGCCATTTCAATGGCACTTAGCTAAATTAGCTCAAATTGCTTAGTATCGACACTCCATTTACCCTGCATGATTCAGCATACTGCCCAGCAGTCTCTGAAAAAACGTGCTGCTGATAAGAGGCTGTTATGGATTTACCCGTTCTTATCAAAACTCTTCGTAATGCGTTGCAACACGATACGCTGCCGTTGTTACGTGAACAACTCGAAGATGTGCATCCAGCTGATTATGCTGCAGCCCTAACTGAATTTTCTGCCACGGAATTGTGGAGTTTATTAACTGTATTGCCCCGTGCAGAACAAGCTGAGGTGTTTGGTTATTTGCCTGCTGAAGTGCAGGTTAGTTTAGCTATCAGCGTGAGTCGGCGCAAACTCTCACCGATTATCAGGCAAATGTCTTCGGACGAACGTGCCGATTTATTTAATCAATTATCTGACGAGCAACGCGATACCTTGTTACCGGCCTTAGCTCAAGCCGAACGTGAAGATTTGTTACGTTTATCTGCGCATGAAGAGGGTTCTGCTGGCGCCATTATGACCTCAGATTATGCTTTGTTACCACCTGAATTGACGGTACGTGAAGCCATTGAAGTGCTGCGATTAGAAGCACCCGATAAAGAAACCATTTACTCTTCTTATGTGGTTGATGAAGCCAGAAAACTCATTGGCGTGGTAAGTTTACGCGATTTGATTTTGGCACCCGTGAGTATGCGGGTTGATGATTTGATGAATACGGATCCGATTTTTGCTAGTGTTGAACTGCCGCAAGAAGAGATAGCCAGTTTGATTGCTAAGTACGATTTATTAGCACTGCCTATCGTCAATAGCGAGCATCAGATGGTCGGTATTGTGACTTACGATGATGCGATGGACGTCGCCGCAGAAGAGGCCACGGAGGACTTTCACAAAACAGCCACCATCGGCAAATTAGACGGAAACGTGAAAAATGCAGGTATCGGTTTACTTTACAGAAAACGGGTATTCTGGCTGGTGGTATTGGTGTTTGGTAATATTTTTTCTGGTGCCGGTATCGCTTATTTTGAAGAAACGATCGCCCGCTATATCGCCTTGTTGTTTTTCTTACCGTTATTGATTGCCAGTAGCGGTAATGCTGGCGCGCAAGCCGGCACATTGATGGTGCGAGCGCTAGCCACAGGTGAAATCAAATTGCGCGATTGGGGCTATTTACTCGGTAAAGAATGCTTGGTTGCCGGGCTGCTGGGGCTAACCATGTCTGCCGCTGTCCTGGGTTTAGGGCTTTGGCGTGGGGGGGCCGATATCGCGATAGTCGTGTCTTGTACCATGATGCTGGTGGTGATGGCCGGTAGCTTGATTGGTTTGTCACTTCCGTTTTTGTTAAGCCGATTTAATTTAGATCCAGCAACAGCTAGTGGACCGCTAATTACTTCTATTGCAGATGTTACGGGTGTGGTGGTTTATTTCTCGATCGCCACCTGGTATCTGGGCTTATAAATATTTTTTTGCGCTGTAACAACCCAAATGTACTATTGCGCAAACGCTTTAATTTCAATATTTTATCTGTATATATGTCGGTAATATACCGACGGAACAAAGTATCGGTTTCCCGACAGCTGGTTTACAGGTATCTAATGACTTTTTTACGTTCACTATGTTGCTTACTGCTACTTGCTTGCTCTGTGCAAGCCGTAGAAGTTGTTGTGCATTCATCGGTGAGCGAGACAACGCTGAGCACTGCGCAATTACGAGCCATCTTTACCATGCGTCAGACTCGCTGGACAGATGGACAAGCTATTCAGGTTTTTGTCTTGCAATCTGACCATCCACATCATCAGCGGTTTAGCCGCGATAAATTAAAAATGTTTCCTTATCAATTAGATGCAATTTGGTCTCGGCAACGCTATTCCGGCATTGGCAGTTTTCCAATGCAAGTGGATTCCGCAGCAGAACTGCTATTATTGCTAGAAACAACACCAGGTGCCATCGGTTATCTTCCCACAGATACCCTTTCATCCAATCTGAGAGTGGTGACGATTAATGAAAAATAACAACCGATTTTACTGGTTCATGCCGCTGTGCTTCGCTGGCGCGGTAGCACAGGCAGAGCCTTTAGAGATTCATGGTTTTGTTGCGCAAGGTATTGCCCAAGCCGCAAAGAGTAATGCAATTAATAATGAAGGTGATGTGTCGCTGGCGCTCACCGAGCTGGGACTCAATGCAAAGTTAGATTTGTATCCACGCTTAAAATTATCGGGGCAAGTAGTGTACTTAAATGGTGGTAATCGCTACCCAGAAGGCGCTCGTTTAGATTATTTATTTTTAGACTTTAGTGCGATAGATAATTTTGATCATCAACTTAATGTGTTTCTTGGCCGCTATAAGAACCAGCATTGGCTTTTTTCCAGTACCCGTGATGTGCCCTTTACACGGCCCAGTATTATTTTACCGCAGTCGGTTTATTACGATGCGTTTCGTGATATTGCTGTGGCGAGTGATGGTTTGGCGCTTAAAGGCTATAAACAATTAGGCCATGGTGAGTTGGAATATAATTGGAGTATTGGTTCTACCAAGATTACCACTGAGCAAGCCCGAACTTTGTTAAGCCCAGATATACAAGGCAGTTCAGAACAAAAATATGTGCATCAAGCCAGTATGTTTTGGCAGGGCATTGGTAGCCAAGCCAGTTATGGTATCTCCCTTCTTGATTCACAGTTCTCTTATAAGCAGGCCAACTTCGACTTTTTTGCTGACGGTGACGTTATCGTTCAAAGAGTCATTTTAAACTGGCGTTATCAAGCCGAAAAATGGGATCTTTCATCGGAGTTATTTCAAGAACGCATGACCATAGACGGTTTTTACGCGCCAGGTTTTGAACGCGCTCAAATCGGTATTGGCGGCTATTTATTGGGGCGTTATCGCTTTGATCCTAAACTTACAGCATTAATCAGTGTTGATATGTTGGCGCTAAACAAAGACGATAAACGAGGCAGTCAGTTAGGGCAGCTTGGTATACCGTCCTATTTTGGTTATCAACATAGCCTAATGTTGGGTGCCAGCTATGAGCTGGGCAGTCGCTTTCGGTTGCAAGCTGAACATCACTGGGTGGACGGTACCGGTCGTTTATCTCCCAGTTTGGTCCCTGATCTAGAGCGTAATCAACATCGCTATTGGCAGGTATGGGCGTTACAACTGATGTATTGGTTTTAAATGCGATTTTTTAGCCTACCAACGAAGATTTTACTGTTAACACTGGCACTGATGCTGGTGCTAATCGTGTTGGTGACCAGCTTATCCTTGCAGCGTTTAGGTGACAGCTTCACCGAGCAGCAAACGTTAAAGCGGCAGCAAGTTGAGCAACACTTTACCCAGTATCAATTGCTGCTGCAAAATCAGCAACAATCTTGGTTTGAAAGCTTTGCCGAGCTGACCGGCCTGCAACAGCAATCAGGTTTCTCTGTGTTTACTGAAGCATTGCAGCAACGCTATGACGTACTTAGTCTTTATTTGAATATTGAAGCGCTTTGGGTGTTTACCGAGGATAGCCCGCAAGCGGCCTTTGCTAGCAGTATCTTCCCAACTGAATTAGCCAGTATGGTAACGCAAACGCAGCACGAGCAGCGGCCGCAATCACGGATTTACTGTACGACGCATTGCAGTAATGTGGTGAGCCTACCGGTATCCGATCAAGAAGGTAATATAGCCGTACTGGTTTCAAGTCAAACGCTGGCAGATGTGGTTATTGCTTTGGGGCAAGCCTTGCAAAGTGAGGTAGCGATTGTGCGTTTAGATGGGGCAGCCATGACTATTTTATCTGCCACAGGTAATTTGCCTGCATTGGAACAGCTGGCGTTAGCCAGCTGGCAAAACAGTAGTGGCGCCCAATTCAGCTTAGCTGAGATACCCTACTTTGTTTACCACATCCCTTTGGTTCAACAACAGCAGCAGCATTTTGCGATTTTATTGCTAGAGAACATTAGCTCTTACCAAGCGGCAAATAATGCTTTTAAATGGCAATTGATTGCCTTGGCCACGCTTTGCTTTGTGTTGTTTGCTTGGCTCACTAATTTGTTGACGCGGCGCTTAACCAGTCGCTTATTGCTGATCTGTAATGCGCTACCGATGTTAGCGGAAAATAAATATCGGGCTTTTCGCGATGCTTTACCTAAATCTGCCGGTGCCATGAGTGACGAAGTCGATCAACTCTATGATGCCGGTCAAACGTTAAGCCGTAAATTAGAGCAACTGCAAGACAACATCAATACCCAGACCCGAGAGCTAGAAAATATGGCAATGTACGATCGGCTAACCGGTTTAGCTAATCGTAATATGTTGCAATATCAACTAAAGAAAAGTATCGCCGCGCTAACCGAGAGCAGTGCCTTATTAGGGTTACTGTTTTTAGACATGGACCAATTTAAACGAGTTAATGATATTCGTGGCCACGAGCAAGGCGATCAGTTACTGATTGAAGCGAGTAATCGACTGCGTGCATCGCTAGATAAAACCGATATTATCTGCCGTTTTGGTGGTGATGAATTTATTGTGGTGACAGAAGTGGCTGATATCGATGCCTTAACGGCTTTGGCCAATCGGTTAATCGCAGCGTTTCGTCAGCCCATGTTACTGGGCGATGAAGAGTATCAATTAAATATCAGTATTGGTATCAGCAGTACGCGTAATGCTCAGCTGAAACCTGATGATTTAGTGCGGCAAGCTGATTTAGCCATGTATCAGGCTAAAGGGAAGGGCGGTAATAGTTTGCACTTTTACAGTCAGCAAATGTTTGATGATTTCCAAAATCGTTTAGCATTAGAAAGCGATTTAAAGCTGGCGTTAGCTCAGCAACAGTTTACGCTGCATTTGCAACCCAAAATTAACTTGGCTAATCGCAAACTACAAGGCTTAGAAGCATTATTGCGTTGGCATAGCCCTGCGCGCGGTATGGTATCGCCTGACGAATTTATCGCAGTATTAGAGCTTGCGCATTTGATGATCCCCGTAGGTTATTGGGTGATCGAGCAAAGTTTCCGTATTATGGTGCAACTGCAAGCGGCGGGTTTTAAGGACGCGACTTTGGCCATTAACCTCTCCGCGGCACAACTTAACGATACTAAATTGCCAACGTTTCTCGATGGGTTATTGCAGCAACATCAACTGTCAGCTGCGCTATTCGAATTAGAACTGACAGAAAGTATGCTGGCCAACAACATCAATGAAACGATCAAGAGTATGCAGCGTTTAAAAAGTCGCGGTTTCCGCTTAGCAATTGACGACTTTGGCACCGGTTATTCATCGTTAAGTTACTTAAGGCAGATGCCCGTTGATACCATAAAAATTGATAAAAGTTTTGTGTTTGGTATGTTAGATAATCAAGCCGATTTCGATATTATTACTTCGACTATCGCCATGGTGCGCAAATTAGGTTTGGAAGTTGTCGCCGAAGGTGTTGAAACCCAGGCGCAATGCAAAACCTTAACACAGCATCAGTGTGATATTGGCCAAGGCTACTTATTTTCAAGACCGATCCCGTCAGATACGTTAATTGAACAGTTACAGGCGAATTTGCATGATAATGGCCAGTGGCGCTAAGTAGCCGTTTGCCAACACGGTTAGATAGTCAAAGCAGCTTTAAACCGCGATTGTCAGTAAGCGTAAGCAGCATAAAACTTGGAAAGTGATGATGCCCTGTGTTGGTAAGCCTGTCACATAACCTAAACACGTCGTTGACAAATATCGCTTAGGCGCGTTGTTTTTTTCTTTAAAACCACATAGACTACGCAAGCAACCAAGGGGTGCAACCTTCAAACTTCGGTTTGAATGCGCTGAGATGCCGTAAGGCAAACCCTTAGAACCTGATCCGGATCATACCGGCGGAGGGATGGTGCTAACTCCCCATCAGAACGTGTTTCGCTATTTATGACTTGTTTAGCAAGTTGTGTTAGCTGTAATACCGTTAAATCTGAACAGTGTGATCCTCAACGTGTTGTTTACCGGAGCCGATCACCTATGTTTTTTCGTTATTCTGTTTTATCTATCGCCTTATTGTCTGCATTTAACCTGCATGCTTCTGAGCAACAAATTGAGCGCGTGACCGTGCAAGGCGACTTTCGTCAGCAAAACATCCAACAACTGGCGGGTAGTGTTGTCATTTTGTCTGAGCAAGAGATGCAGCGCCAATCGGCACAGCATCTTGATGACGTGTTAAAACAATTTGCTAACGTGAACTTTGCCGCCGGTGCTTCGCGTGGACGTTTTATCCAAATTCGGGGTATTGGCGAGCGCAGTGAATTTATCGATGTGGTTAACCCTTCGGTCGGTATCCTTATTGATGGCATTGACTATGCGGGTTTGGGGATCAGCAGTGTCGCCCATCCGGAACAGTTAGAAGTATTCCGTGGGCCTGAGGCTACGCGCTTTGGCACTAATGCGCTTGCGGGTATGTTGAATTTCACCAGTAAAAACCCCGTATTTAGCCCAGAAGGGCAACTTAGCGCCACTGTCGCAAATTATAATAGCCAGCAGTTATCGGGTTATTACAGTGCACCTTTAAGTGAGCAAGTTGCCTTTAGCCTAACGCTGGACCAAGCGCTGTCTGATGGTTTTATTGAGAATGCTTTTTTACAGCGCGACGACACCAACAACATTGATGAATTTACGGGGCGTTTTAAATTAAGTTGGTTACCTTCTGAGCACCTGCAACTGGGCTTGATTGCCCATCTGATTGACCAGCAAAATGGCTACGATGCGTTTTCACTTGATCAAAATCGTGTCACCTTATCAGATGAGCCGGGAGAAGATAATCTGCGTAGTAAGGCTTTAGCACTCACCTTTGCTTATCAAGAGTTTGCGGCTGTCGATCTGCAAGGGCAAATTAGCTATTTAAATGCGCAATCTGATTACGGCTTTGATGAAGACTGGAGTTATCGAGGTATTCATCCGTGGGAATATTCTTACCAAGATCGCTATTTACGTTCACGTGAGCAATCGTCTTTAGATTATCGTTTAGTCTCTAAACCCGCAGCACAACTTTGGAATAATACTGACTGGGTATTAGGCGTGTATGCTAGCAGTCGTGATTTGACATTAAATCGCATTCGTCGCGCAGAAAGCGAAATGCGCTTATTTGACAGTCAATTACAGCGAAATAATCTGTCTGTTTATGCAGAGACCACTTCGGCGCTAACTGAGCAGCTTAGCATGGTCTTGGGCGGGCGCGTTGAGCAATATAGCGATGATTATCAAGATGTTGCCGGTATCAGCCTAACGCCAGATGCCACCATGTGGGGAGCCAAGATCAGTTTAAATTATCAAGTCAACTCGCAAGCGATGATTTATGGTTTAGTGTCGCGTGGTTATAAAGTAGGTGGTATCAACGGTGAAGCCTTAGCCAAAGCCGATGACGGCGATTTCGCCCTGTTAGCGACTAAAGCCAGTTTTGCACCTGAAACCGTGGTCAATGCGGAGTTGGGTGTGAAAGGGAGCAGTTTAGATCAGCGCTTACTGACTCGAGTTGCGGCATTTTATATGTGGCGTAACGATATGCAGGTGAAAGGTTGGATTAACCCCGATTTAGGCCCTGAGTTTGCGGGCTTTATCGATAACGCCGCTAGTGGTCGTAACTACGGTATTGAAATGGAAAACCGTTACCAAGCGCATGCGGCGTTGCAATTGTTCGTTAATGTCGGTTATTTGCGTTCTAAACTGGGCCAGTATGTCACTGATGGTGGCTTAGATTTAACCGGCCGTGACCAAGCACATGCCCCGCGAGTGAGCTTCAGTATCGGTGCGGATTGGTTTTTAAACGAGCAATGGTCACTGCAAGCCGGAGTGCAAGGGCGCAGCAGTTTCTATTATTCTGACGGTCATAATGCAAAAGCTGCCGCCAGCGAACAAGTTAATTTACGCTTGAATTATCAGGTAGCACAGTGGCAAATCGCGGCATGGTTGCGTAATGCCTTTGATGAGGAAACCGGTGTCAGAGGTTTTTACTTTGGCAATGATCCCCGTGACGAATATGCTCCTAAGGTTTATGAACAATTTGCTGAGCCACGTCGTTTTGGTGTGACCGCCAGTTACAGTTTTTAAGGAAAGCATAATGAAACTATCAGTTGAAATCAGTAAATATCCGTTAGCAAACGATTATAAAGCGCCGATCCAAGCCTTTATCGATTTGTTAGCAGATCAAGCCGATTTGCACATCATCACCAATACCATGAGTACCCAAATTTTTGGGGATTACGATACGGTGATGCAGGCCTTGCAGAAATGCATGAAATGGTCGATGCAAACTTATGGTAAGTTGGTGTTTGTTTGTAAATTTATTCCAGGTGATTTACGGCCATGAATGAACTGCTGAGTAAGGTGATTAGTGATTGGCAATTACTGCACAGTATTGAACTGATTGCGACATTATTGGCACTGGCTTATGTGTTTTTAGCGTTAAAGCAAAGCCTGTGGTGTTGGCCTGCCGCCTTACTCAGCACCTTGTTATTTAGCCATGTGATGTGGGATTCTGCCTTGTTGTCGGATGCGTTGTTGCAATTGTATTACGCCGGTATGGCGTTATATGGTTGGCGCCGCTGGCAGCAATACCAACAGCAACATGGCAAAGGCCAGGCGCCGGTGTTCGAGCGTCCCTGGCAATGGCACCTTATTCTGGTTAGCAGTACGGCAATCGCAGGCTTGGTTTTAGGCTATTTTATGGAGCATTACACTCACGCTGATTTTGCTTGGTTAGATGCACAAACAACCGCATTTAGCTTGGTAGCAACGTGGTTAGTGGCACAGAAATTAGTGTCTAATTGGTTATACTGGGTGGTGATAGATGCGGTATCAATTTATGTTTATGCGCAAAAACACCTTTATTTTCTAACAGCCTTGTTTATGCTGTATACCATCATTGCCTTAGTTGGGTATTTTGCATGGCGCAGTCATTATCAACTGCAGCAAACATCGACGTTGGATCCAGCGCGGCTATAAGCCGTTTTTGCGAACATCTTGAGTTCTTCAGTGGCCATCCGCCTTTAATCGTGCGGGCACTGGCTTCAGGTGAAAGTAATCTTAATTATTACATCAAAACTGAGCGCGGCGAATATGTCTTACGCCGTTACCCGCTAGATACGCTAGGCGTCTGCCGACAGCAAGAATTACGTTGTCAGCATGCCGCCGCCGCAATTGGTCTTGCGCCGGCACCTTTAGCTTTAAACAATCATCAACAATTACTGATCAGCGATTACATTAGCGACGGCATACCTTTAGCGCTAAACACCGAGCGTTTAACACTGTTAGCTGTAGTCGTGGCTAAATTACACTCATTAACCATACAAACCCCTGTTTTGCAGGTGAGTCAGTACTTACGTCAGCTTATGGATAATAGCCAGTTAGCCAGTTTAGAGCCGGCAGCCACCTTATTCGCCGCCTTGTTACACAGTGCTGAGCAGATGCAAAGCTTGCCGTTTGATCGGGTGTTATGCCACATGGACTTGCATCAGGGCAACGTGCTGTGGGCGAAACAGCAGATTTGGTTATTAGATTTTGAATATGCGCAGTTAACCGACAGTAGCTTTGATTTAGCGGCGATTTGCTTGAACTATCAGTTAAACCAGGCTGAAGAAACGCAATTGCTGCATGCGTATATTAGCGCGAGGCATTTTAGCCATAGCCAAACGGCGCGCGATTGTCGACACAGCTTAGCCGAACGTTTACACCTAGCTAAGCGGTTATACAGCGGTTTTTGTTGGTTATGGTATCAAGCTAGCCCCGATCAGGACGCCGCACTTCATTGGCAAAATAAGCTCGCGCAGTTGTTGGCGTTAAAGTCCACCTAAACGTTCTGCTAACACTTTATAGCGTTGCACATCCTCTTCGGCAAACAACGGTTTGCCGTCATTCGCTTTATCACAGGGTACCAATAGATGTTCTCTGGCTAAGCGTTCTACCCGAATAGGGGTAATATCTAAAAATTGGGCAACCTCGTTAACAGTCATTATGGCCATGCTGATCTCTTATTCAAACAGGAGCGGCTACATGTATTTGCTGCCGCAATTAATCAAAATATAGTCAGAAATAGCAAATTTTGCTACGAAATAATTTGCCACAAACGATTGTTAACCGTTACAAGTTATTCCAACTAGGGCTATTGTGTCTAAAATAGGCCTGTTCGAAAGGCCGTTTAAGTTGATGTTACCTAGCAGCAAAAACGCTATAACCCCTGTATTTATAAGGATTAGACGGCATTTGCAACCGACTTTAATAGACATTTTGATGTGATGCAGGTATAAATATTCGCAGTTTTCCTGACAATTTGTTTTTCTGCCTACCTCTGTTGCTCGAGCAAGTCATCTGCCAAACGTATTACACGTGATAAATGGCTGATTAACATCAGCAGTATTTCAATGGTCTAATGAATGCAGCAGTGAGGAGTGTCAGGTCTGTGAACGTTAACGAGGAAGCAAAAACCTTATGACTTTGTTATGGATCCTACTGTTACCGCTGTGTGGTATTAGCTTACCCATGCTGACAGCAAAATGGTCGCGTAGTGCCTGTGCGTTGTTAACGGCGTTACCTCCGGCTTTGGCTTTTATTTTGTTGTTAAGCCAAACCTCGGCGGTCTTCGCCGGTGAAACACTGCGTTTTTCATTGGCTTGGGTGCCGGTACTGGGCCTGGATGTTGCTTTGCGACTCGATGGCTTAGCCTATTTATTTAGCTTGCTGATCTTAGGTATTGGCTTGCTGATTATCCTCTATGCGCGCTTTTATCTCTCTGCAGCTGATTCGATGCCGCGTTTCTACACTTTTTTGATGTTCTTTATGACCGCGATGCTGGGCATTGTGTTATCCAACAATGTGCTACAGCTTTGGTTGTTTTGGGAGCTCACCAGTATCAGCTCCTTTTTGCTGATTAGCTTTTGGTGGCATAAATCGGAAGCGCGGCGCGGCGCCAGGATGGCGCTAACCATCACAGGTGCCGGTGGTCTTTGTTTATTAGCGGCGCTGTTATTAATTGGCCGTATTGTTGGCAGCTATGATCTCGATGTGATTTTAGCCAGTGCTGACATTTTGCTAGCACACAGCTGGTATCCTATTTTATTAGTGTTGTTTCTATTGGGCTGTTTTACCAAATCAGCGCAATTCCCATTTCATTTCTGGTTACCCAATGCCATGGCAGCTCCTACGCCAGTGAGTGCCTACTTACACTCTGCCACTATGGTAAAAGCCGGTATTTTCTTAATGGCGCGGTTTTATCCGGCGTTGGCCGGTTCTGACTTGTGGATTATCCTGGTCAGTTTAACTGGTTTAGCCACCTTGTTAGTTGGCGCGTATTTGGCGTTATTTAAACATGATTTAAAAGGCTTATTAGCTTATTCCACCATCAGCCATTTAGGCTTAATCACCCTACTATTGGGGATGGGAACAGAATTAGCGGCGGTGGTCGCGATTTTTCATATCATTAACCATGCTACCTTCAAAGCCTCTTTGTTTATGGCGGCGGGCATTATTGACCATGAAACCGGCTCGCGTGATATGCGAAAACTTAATGGTTTGTGGGCCTACATGCCGATTACCGGTACTTTAGTGATGATAGCGGCTGCGTCGATGGCCGGTATTCCGTTACTGAATGGTTTCTTATCTAAGGAAATGTTCTTAGCCGAAACACTGGATCAGCATTTACTCGGGGCACTGTCTTGGCTTATTCCATTGTTAGCAACGATTGCTGCGGTATTCTCTGTTGCCTACTCGTTAAGACTAATTCACGATGTATTTTTCAATGGTGAGCCACGGGGCTTAACAAAAACACCGCATGAACCGCCGCATCTTATGCGTTTGCCGGTCGAAATTTTAGTAGTGCTGTGTATTGTTATTGGCCTGTTTCCGGTTTGGGCAGTGGGGGCCTTATTGCAATCTGCAGCGGGCGCAGTGTTAGGCGGAGAAGTGCCTGCCTATAGCCTAGCGCTGTGGCACGGTGTCAATTTGCCATTGTTTATGAGTGTGGTAGCGATTAGCGGTGGTTTACTGATCTACAGTTATCGGAAACGCTTATTTGATTTTCAAAATAGCTTGCCAGGTTTAGATGCATTGAACAGTTTTGAATTGGCCATTAAAACCGTTAATCGTTATTGCCGGTATTTTTATGAATGGCTCGATAATGGCTCTTTACAGCGTTACATGGTGTTTTTATTGTCAGCAGTAGTCATACTGGCTGGCCTGCCATTGTTGGATGTGTCGGTACTTTCCGGTGGTCGTGAAGAGTTACCGATTGATGCGGTAAACGCCACGGGTGCCGCATTACTGCTGATCAGTGCTTTGGCCACAGTGATTTGGCATCGTAAACGCGTGGTGGCGCTGTTGATGATTTCGGTCGTGGGGCTGATGGTATCGATTGCTTTTACCCGTTTCTCCGCACCCGATCTCGCGCTAACACAGCTGTCGGTTGAAGTTGTTACAGTAATTTTGTTGATGTTAGCCTTATTTTTCTTGCCGCATAAAACACCGAGTCAGTCTGAACCCTCTCGAGTGATCCGTGATATCAGCTTGGCGAGTCTAGTGGGTATTGTGATTGGCAGTTGGGCTTATGCGGTGATGACGCGGCCCTTTACCTCTATTTCTGATTTCTTCTTAGCGAATGCCAAAACCGGTGGTGGCGGTACCAACGTGGTTAACGTGATCTTAGTGGATTTCCGTGGTTTTGATACCTTCGGTGAAATTGCCGTATTGGGTATTGCTGCCTTGGGTATCTTCAAATTGTTAACACGTATTCCATTATTTAAACCCAGTAGTGATGGTGATGGACGGCCTTGGAGTCGCGAGCGCCATCCGTTGTTATTAGCGACAGTGTCACAAAGTTTGCTGCCATTGGCATTAATGGTGTCGGTGTATATTTTCTTCCGTGGTCATAACTTACCCGGTGGGGGCTTTATTGCAGGCTTAATTACCTCCGTGGCATTGATCCTACAATACATTGCTCACGGTGTGGATTGGGTAAAATCACGGATGGATATTGAATATCAACGTGTTATAGCAATCGGCTTATTGATCGCCCTTGTTACGGGTGTGGCAAGCTTTGCTTTTGGTCGACCGTTCTTAACATCATGGTTTGATTATTTCCATCTGCCTATCCTAGGTGAGTTAGAACTGGCCAGTGCAATTGCATTTGATTTAGGGGTATACCTAACCGTGGTCGGCGCGACACTGCTGATTTTATCGAGTTTAGGTAAAATGACGACCTTGCACCGTCCGGTGCATAAGGAGACGATCTAGTGGAAACCTTGTTAGCTTGTTGTATTGGTTTTCTGACTGCCTGTGGCGTCTTTCTCATGTTACGCGGCCGAACCTTTCCGGTAGCCATGGGGTTAACCATGTTGTCTTATGCCGTGAACTTATTTTTATTTTCATCCGGTCGGCTTAACTTACAAGGTGCTGCGGTATTGGGGATGTCTGAAAATTATGCTGATCCGCTCCCTCAAGCCTTGGTGCTTACCGCTATTGTCATTGGTTTCGCTATGACGGCGTTCTTAGTTATTTTAGCCATTCGCGCGCGCTCAGATCTGGGTAATGACCATGTCGATGGTAAATTGCCTGATAGTGACGGTCGTCGTAAGGAGAACGGCGCATGAGCCATTTGATTATTGCTCCCATTTTATTACCCATCTTAACCGCCATTATCATTATGCTACCCCCGGTGCACTATGTGCCTAATCGGCGGCGTTTAGTGAGTATTGTTGCTACGGCATTACAATTGATTATTGCTTGCTGCTTGTTGTGGGAAACGCAACAAAACGGTTTAACCTTTTATGCTGTAGGCGATTGGCAGCCGCCCTTTGGTATTATTCTTGTTGCCGATACCCTTAGTGTGGTGATGGTTTGTTTAACCACCTTTTTAGCTCTGGCGGCGATTTGTTATGGTGCGGCAGGAGAGGATGTGCGCGGTTCGTTTTTTCATCCGCTGTTTCACTTCCAAATTATGGGAATTAATGGCGCTTTTTTAACCGGCGACTTGTTTAACTTGTTCGTGTTTTTCGAAGTGTTGCTGATTGCCTCTTATGGCTTGTTAATCCACGCGGGTGGTAAAAACAAAACTAAAGCGGCTGTGCATTATGTGGTATTGAACCTGGCCGGTTCGGCGGTGTTCTTGTTTTCGCTGGCTATTTTATACGGTGCTTTAGGTACCCTTAATATTGCCGACATGGCCTTAAAAGTCTCAACCTTACCACCTGAAGATGTGTTGTTAGTCAAAGCCGGTGGCTTATTGCTGTTGATCGTTTTCTCGCTTAAAGCTGCCGTTTTGCCATTACAATTTTGGTTACCTGACACCTACGCTGCAGCGTCTCCTCCAGTAGCCGCATTATTTGCGGTGATGACAAAGATCGGCGTCTATGCTTTGCTTCGCGTGTACACCACGATTTTTGGTGAGTCTGCTGGGCCTTTAGCGGGTTTAGGTATGAATTGGTTATGGCCCTTTGGCTTAGCAACCATTGTGCTGGGAGCCATAGGGGTGATGGGAAGCTTGGATTTTCGCAAGGTGGTGGCCAATTTGGTTATCGTATCAGTGGGTACTTTAGTGTGTTTAGTGGCAATGCAAAACACCGCTGCCAACGCTGCCGTGCTTTATTATACCGTACATTCCACCTTAGTGACCGGTGCCTTATTTTTATTGGCCGACATGATTGCTAATCAACGTGGTAAAGCCGGTGATCGCTTAGTGTCTGGGCGCCGTGTAGCTCAACCGGTATTGCTGGGTAGCCTGTTCTTTGCTGCTGCGGTAACGGTAGCGGGCTTACCGCCGTTATCGGGCTTTATCGGAAAGCTGATGATCCTGCAATCGGCTGTTACGCCATTACAGCAAGTCCTGTTATGGTCAGTGGTGCTGCTGAGTAGCCTGATGGTGTTAATTGGCTTATCACGAGCTGGCAGTATTTTGTTTTGGCGCGTTACCGGTTCAGAGTCGGGTGGGGATAAAGCCTTACCGCTGCAGGTTTTTGCCGTGTCATTGTTGCTGTTAGCTAGCCCCATGTTGGTGGTGTTTGCCGGGCCTTTCACCGAGTTAAGTGTGGCGGCAGCGGTGCAGCTTGAAGACGTGTCACAAACGATTTCCACGATTTTACTTGAATCTAGCGTGTCTGGAGGTGCTCAATGAGATTACAACCTCGTTACAGCTGGTTGCCAACACCGTATCGCAGCGTGTTGTTGTTTTTAGTATGGTTACTTCTCAATCAAAGTGTCGCGCCAGTGCATCTGTTTTTTGGTTTCGTGTTGGCGTTATTAATCCCTTGGATCAGTGCCAAGTTCCGAGATCCTCAGCCGTTGATTGAACGCCCCATTTTGGCGCTACGTTATATTCTTATGGTTTTGATGGATATTGTTACTGCAAATGCGCAGGTCGCGATATTAATTTTAGGGCCGACAAAACGGTTAAAACCCGCTTTTGTGCGTGTGCCGCTGGATTTACAGCATGAACTGCCCATCACCATTTTGGCCAGTACCGTGTCAATGACCCCAGGCACGGTAAGCGCGGACATTTACCCGACTAAAGAAATGCTGGCAGAAGGTGAAGAAGTAAAACAGCGTTGGTTGTTAATTCATGTACTGAATTTGGAAGATGAAGCAGAGCTGATTGCTTCAATCAAATCGCGCTATGAAGCCCCGCTAAAGGAGATCTTTCAATGTTAGAGAATGTTATCTTTTTAGTCTTTGGTATGATCAGTTTGGCTTTGATACTTAACCTATGGCGTTTAGTACGTGGCCCAAGCTTGCCAGATCGCATCCTAGCGCTCGATACCATGTATATCAATAGCATTGCCCTGATCATCTTATATGGCCTGCTGATGGGCACCTCATTGTATTTTGAAGCCGCGTTATTAATTGCCATGTTAGGTTTTGTCAGCACGGTGGCCGTGTGTAAGTTTTTATTACGTGGCGATATCATCGAATAGGAGAGACTATGCAAAATTGGATGGAATGGGTAATTGCCTTCTTTTTATTACTCGGAGGCAGCTTTGTGTTAATTGGTTCGATTGGTTTAACGCGGATGCCCGATTTTTTTATGCGCTTACATGGGCCAACAAAGGCGACCACCTTGGGTATGGGCGGTATTTTGTTAGGTTCGATGCTATTTTTTAGTGCGGCACCCGGTGAGATCAGCGTGCATGAATTGTTGATTACTATCTTCTTATTGATCACCGCGCCAATCAGTGCACATATGCTCATTAAAGCTGCCCTGCATCATCAGACTGAGGCGATTGCGCGGACTACAGGTGAGCAAGAACTCAAGCGAGGGCAATTACAAAACAGCAGCCGCTCGCATATTAAGTCGAATTTACCCTAAAAAACCTAACAATAGCGTAAAGCACAAGCTTTACGCTATTCCCCAAAACCGGTATTAATTAATAAAGTAATCGCGTCTAATGCTTCAGCAGCGTCAGGGCCTTCGGTGGTCACTGTAAGGGTTTTACCTTTACTACTGGCCATCATCAGCAGGGCCAGTACGCTGCCGGCATCTGCTGTTTTACCATCTTCTTGCACTAATTCTACTTTGGCATCAAATTGCTGGCTTAACTGCACTAGCTTGGTGGCGGCACGTGCGTGTAGGCCTAGGGCATTAATAATCGTGACTGTTGCAGCTAACTTATCGGCCATGATGTCTGACTAATTCCCGATGGCGAATTTGTACATCTTCGCGTTGGCTGCGGTAGGTTTCGGCTAGGCTTTGTGCGATATACACTGAACGATGCTGGCCACCGGTGCAACCAATCGCTATCGTTAAGTAGCTGCGATTGTTACGTTCGAGATGAGGTAACCAGCTGGCGATAAAGGTATTGATCTGCCACGTATATTTTGCAACCACGTCTTGTGAGGCGAGGTAATCTTTAACTGGTTGATCTAAACCTGTGAGCGGTTTCAGATCCGGCTCCCAATGTGGGTTGGGTAAAAACCGCGCATCGAACACAAAATCGGCATCCTTTGGAATACCATATTTAAAACCAAAGGACTCAAAGAGTATCACTAAACGGCCGGTCTTTTGGCCTAAGATCCGCTCACGTAATTGCTCGGCCAGTTGATGCACATTCAGCTCAGTGGTATCGATATATAAATCGGCGCGGCTAGAGATAGGATCTAATAACTGTTGTTCACGTGAAATGGCTTCATCGAGCGACATCGCTTGATGGGATAACGGATGTAAGCGACGCGTTTCGCTAAAGCGTTTAATTAGCGTGGTGTGATCCGCATCCAAATATAAAATCGTCAGTTCCAGCTTGCGCGGCAGATATGACAAAATGTCTGATAACTCATCGGGATCACTGGGTAGGTTACGTACATCAATACTCACGGCAACGCGTTCGTATTGGCCCATTACTGCAGTAGCTAGGGTCGGTAATAGATTAACCGGGAGATTATCGACGCAGTAATAGCCGAGATCTTCCATGACTCTCAGAGCAACCGATTTGCCAGAGCCTGAGCGACCACTGACGACGAGTAGTTTCATGACTCACCTGTTTTTTGGCTATAGTCGAGTAGTAGCTGATACAGTTGTTCATCTGACTCGACATGGCGGATTTTTTTGGTTAAGTCTTTCTGACTCAACAATTTGGCAATACCGGATAACGTACTTAGGTGCGTTTGGCATTGCTCAGTGGGTATTAAAATAGCGCAAAAAATATCGACGGCTTGGTTATCTATCGCATCAAACGCGATAGGGTCTTTACTGACCACAAACACCAAAATCGGTTGAGTTACGCAGTCAAGTTTGCCGTGAGGAATGGCGATACCGCCACCGATGCCGGTTGAACCGAGTTTTTCACGGGTCATTAAGGCTTCAAGAATGGTGTATTCAGATAGTTCGGGAAGCTGCTGGTGAGCCAGTTCGGCGATATATTCGAGGATACGTTTTTTACTGTTAAATAGAACTGCACTTTTCGTGCAGTTCTCCGCTAACATTGCGTTTAAATTCATAATAATGTCTTAGTGTCGTGACAGTTTTTCTTTGTGTTTAATGACCTGCCGATCGAGTTTGTCTATTAACTGGTCAATCGCAGCATACATGTTTTCGTTCTCAGACACCGCAAACACTTCGCCACCGGTGAGATGGATTTTAGCTTCGGCAATCTGTTGTAATTTTTCCACGTTTAAGATGACATGTACATTATTAATGTTCTCGAAATGACGCTCTAGCTTAGCAAATTTATTCTCGACATAATCTTTTAAGGCTTCGGTAATTTCGACGTGACGGCCTGTTAAATTGATTTGCATAGACTCTTCCTTTTAGTTAAGACACTTACAGCAGGGTCTTTCGTTGATTTGACGGCGGAATAAACAACGATTCGCGGTATTTAGCGATAGTTCGCCTAGCCACGTTTATCCCTTGTTCTAACAAAATCTCCGCCATTTTACTGTCACTTAGCGGTTTTGCCGGATTTTCTGCCGCCACCAATTTTTTAATAAAAGCACGAATGGCAGTGGAAGAACATTCACCACCACTCTCTGTACTAACATGACTGGAGAAAAAGAACTTAAGTTCAAAAATTCCACGTGGTGTATGCATATATTTATGAGTGGTGACGCGTGAGATAGTCGACTCATGCATACCGACCATTTCTGCAACATCATTCAATACCATCGGTTTCATGGCTTCTTCACCATGCTCAAAAAAGGCTTGTTGTTGCTGCACAATGCAATTGGCTACTTTGAGTAAAGTATCGTTTCGGCTTTCTAAGCTCTTTAAAAACCATTTAGCTTCTTGCAAGTGCGAACGAATAAATTGCGTATCAGCGGTATTTTTAGCGGTTTTGCTCATCGCCGCATATTGCTGATTGATTCGTATTTTGGGCATAGCGTCAGCGTTTAATTCGACTTGCCAGCGACCTTTTACTTTTGTCACCGTGACATCAGGAATAACATATTGCTGCTCTTGTTTAATCACATCAGCACCAGGCCGTGGATTTAAACTGTGGATCAACTGCATGACTTCCTTTAACTCTTCTTCTTTGAGTTTAGTCACGCGCATCAAAGAACGAAAGTCTCTATTCGCTAAAAATTCGGTATAGTTGCTAATAATGAGTTTTGCATCATTTAAATAGGGGGTAGTTGGCTCAAACTGCCGTAACTGCACCAGTAAACACTCTTGCACCGAGCGCGCGCCAACCCCGACCGGATCAAATAATTGAATGCGTTTAATCACGGCTTCAACTTCGTCGGCCTCGACCTCGTTAGATTGCAGTGAGTCGAGTATCTCTTCGCAGCTGATACTTAAAAAACCATTGTCATCGATGGCTTCAATAATGATCTCAGCAATAGCCCGGTCGATTTCAGAAAAGGGCGTGAGTTGCATTTGCCAACGTAAATAATCTTGCAGGGTATCGCTGGTTTCACCCTGATACACCATATCGTCATCAGGCATGTTGCCACTGCTAACAGGGGCGGCACTGACTAAATCATCCCAGTTATTATCTAGCGGTAAATCTTCTTGGATGTTTTGTTGATTCAGATCATCGCTGGTATCGCGATCGGCTGCGTCTTTTTGCTCTGAGTTTTTGTTGCGTGGATCGTCAAGGGTATCGCGATTGATATTGCCAAGACTGTGATCAACCTCATCTGGCTGACGTTCGAAATCATCATCGCCTTCGAGTAACGGGTTCGCGTCTAACGCTTCCTGTATTTCTTGCTGTAGCTCAATGGTGGACAACTGTAATAGGCGTATCGCCTGTTGCAGTTGTGGCGTCATGGTAAGCTGTTGTCCTAGGCGGAGTTGCAAAGAGGGCTTCATGTACCTGTAATTCTCTCCTGAATGCGCAGTTGCGTTCTATCTTCTTTACTATAGCCTGAATTGCTCACCTAGGTATACATCACGCACCTGCTGATTTGCTAGAACATCTTGCGGAGAACCGGCTGCAATCAGTTCGCCATGACTGACAATATAAGCGATTTCACAAACATCTAACGTTTCACGCACATTATGGTCAGTAATGAGAACACCAATGCCACGTTGGGCGAGGTGTTGAATGATTTTTTTGATATCAAGTACTGAAATCGGGTCAACGCCAGCGAACGGTTCGTCTAATAAAATAAAAGCGGGATCAGCGGCTAATGCTCGCGCGATCTCAACCCGACGACGCTCGCCACCAGATAACGCCATCCCTAAACTGTTGCGGATATGGCCGATATGAAATTCTTCTAATAAATCATCGGCAATTTCAGCGCGGCGTTGCGTGCTTAAATCTTTGCGGGTTTGCAAAATGGCCAATAAGTTTTCATGCACAGTCAATTTACGAAAAATCGAGCTTTCTTGCGGTAAATAACCAATGCCGGCGCGGGCACGTTGGTGGATCGGAGCAAAAGTAATATCTTGCTCGTTGAGGGTAATGGTGCCTTTATCCGAGGGAACTAAGCCAACAATCATGTAAAAGGTTGTCGTTTTACCTGCACCGTTAGGGCCCAATAAACCGACGATTTGCCCTGCATTGACCTCTAAGCTGACATCTTTCACTACCTGCCGGCTTTTATAGCTTTTGGCGAGGTGCGAGACCACTAACTTCATGGATTGTCCTTGTTTTCTGGGGTGAAAATCGTGGTAACGCGACGATTTTGCTCACCTTCAGCACTTAATTGTTGTAATTCAATGTTGTAACGGATCACGGCACCGCGTACTAAGCTACCGCTTTGCATCACTTCGGCATTACCCGATAACGTTAAAATTCGGCTGGCACGGTCAAATCGGATCTCATTCGCTTGAGCGGTTACAGGACGATCACCTTGCAGTGTTTGTGAATAGGTCGCCGGTGAGCCTGTTGTAATAAACACCTCTTTACCTTTACCAGCACTGGCGTCGACTTCAAGTTTGTCTGCTTTGATCAACATGGACCCCTGACGTACGACAACGTTATCGGCATAACTGGCAATGCTGTCAATTAATGAGGCTAAGGTTTTATCTGCATCGACCGAGATGGGCTGTTTATGATCCGGTTCGGCGGCCAAACTAACGGCAGAAAAAAAGGCCAAAACAATCATTAAGCTATTAATTTTCATTGAAATATACCGTCTCTAAATGCTTTTGCAATTGCATGGTTTCTTTTGTTAAATCGACATGCATACCTTGCCCTTTAATGAAAAAACCGGCGCCGGTGATCTGAACGATTTCATGCGTATGAATACTTTTTTCAGGCAACATCAGTTGTAATGAGGCCGTTTCAACGCGTTCTACTAAACCTAGGGTTTGTTTGTTTTGCAAAACCACTTGGTTTTCCAAAATAATCTTATCTTCAGGAAACCAGACACCTTGTAAGCTACTGATTTCCCAAGCAGGCTGATGTGCTTTATTAAACAGGGTATAGCGCGGTTGATCAAACTGCGTAAAGCCGAGCTGTTCAAAATGCTCTAATTTCAGCGCCTGCACGTGATCGGCAATATAGCCCTCATTGTCGTAGATGCGCAAGGTAACATTTTCAGCAATGTAATCCGGTTGAAATTCTCGATCCACTTGCAGATCCACTTGCTCAACGCTGGGATTCAACCACAGGTAGCCCGCGACTATCACGAGTAACATGACGATGAGCACAAAAAACTTTCTCATGAGCTGCTGCCATCAAATTGTAAAAATCGCTGTTGCGCAATCAGTAACAGATCGCATAATTCGCGCACTGCACCAAAGCCGCCAGGTAATGACGTGGCTAAATGGGCGTGCTTTTGCAAATAAGGATGTGCATCTTTTACCGCGACGGCTAAGCCACAATGTTGCATGACTTGCCAATCGGCCAAATCATCACCGATGTAAGCGACTTGGCTGGCATCTAATTGCAGTTCAGCGAGCAGCGCTTGAAATGCAGCTGTTTTATTTTCTTGCCCTTGATAAATATAGGGCACCGTTAGCGATTTCATACGCTGCTCCACAATGGCCGATTGTCGCCCTGTGATCACGGCTACTTCTATGCCCGCTTGGCGCAGTGCTTTAATGCCATAGCCATCCCGGGTATGAAAGGCTTTTAGCTCTTCACCTTGATTACCTAAGTAAATGCGCCCATCCGAAAATACGCCATCGACATCACAGATAAGTAATTTAATATCAGCCGCGCGGCTGGCGTTAGTATCACTGATAGCTTGGTACAACTGGCGATATAAGTCCATGTTACATTACTCCTGCTCGCAGTAAGTCGTGCATATTCATGGCGCCGATTGGCTCGCGCTGCTCGTTAACAATGATCAGGCCATTAATTTTTCGTTGCTGCATAATATTCAACGCTTCTGCGGCAAGCATTTCTGCTTTAACCGTAATGCAATTGACCGTCATCACCTTGGCAATTGAGGTACTGTGAATATCAATACGTTGATCAAGAATACGTCGTAAATCACCGTCTGTAAAAAGCCCAGCCAAACGGCCTTGTGCATCGACTACGGTGGTCATGCCGAGCCCTTTGCGTGAAATCTCTAATAAGGCATCTTTAATGCTGGCCTCTTGCGGTACGATAGGCACTAAATTTTCTTTATGCATTAAATCTTCTAAGCGCAACAATAACTTGCGACCAAGGCTGCCACCGGGATGTGATAACGCAAAATCATCGGCTGAAAAGCCTCTAATATCTAACACCGCGACAGCCAAGGCATCACCCATCGCCAGTGTCGCCGTGGTGCTGGCGGTGGGCGCTAGGCCAAGTGGGCAAGCTTCTTGAGGTACAGCTACACATAAGTGAATATCGGCCAAGCGCGCTAACGTAGAATCCGCTTTCCCGGTCATGGCGATCAGTGGAATACCCATGCGTTTGATAATTGGCACTATGGTCAGTAATTCGGCTGTTTCACCAGAATTGGAGATGGCGATAACGATATCGTCTTTTGACAACATGCCCAAATCACCATGGCTCGCTTCGCCTGGATGCACAAAAAAAGCCGGAGAGCCAGTAGAGGCGAGGGTTGCCGCTATTTTGTTGGCAATGTGGCCAGATTTACCAATACCGCTGACGATAACTTTACCTTTATTATCGAGTACCAGCTGACAAGCGCGCTCAAAATCATCATTAAGATATTGTTCGAGTTGTCGAACGGCTTCGGCTTCGATGCGTAATACCGCTAAAGCCTGTTCACGGAAAGTCTTTGTGGTCATAACCAAGTTTACGCCAAATGAGTAAATAACAAATATTGGTAGCCAATAAAGCCGCTTAAAAGCAAGCCACCTTCTAATCGATTGATACGTTGTTGCTTGCCGATACGTATTGACATTAATAACAGTGCAAATGCCGCCGCGATCATCACGTAGCTATCCCGCGTACCGGCATTAATATCGAGTGTTGAAGGCCCAATCACTGCGCCTAAGCCTAACACGGCTAAAATGTTAAAAATGTTTGAGCCGATAATATTGCCCAGCGCCAGATCATCTTCGCCTTTTATTACGCCTATGACGCTTGCGGCGAGTTCGGGCAAACTGGTGCCGATAGCAATAATTGTTAAGCCGATGATTAAATCACTCATTCCAGCATAACGGGCAATGGTGACTGCACCCTGAACCAATAACTGAGAGCTGGCTAATAACAACACTAAGCCGGCGATAACCCAAAACACTGCTTTTAGGGTAGAGGTTGGGGGTGGAATTTCTGATTCAATTTCGCTGATAAGCGGATCGGTTGGGCTGGCATGCTTACCCCAGTACACCAACAAACTGATAAAGCTGAAAAAAGCGATAAGCAAGATAATACCTTCAGCCCGCGTTAAGTTATGGTCTGATAAAAAATAGTATCCAACAAAGGTGAAAAACAGCATTAACGGAAATTCGCGCTTCAAGGTTAATGAGGCAACCGTAATCGGTTTGAATAGGGCAATAACACCAATGACCATTAAGATGTTTGTGATATTGGAACCTAAAGCGTTACCAACCGAGGTGTCGAGTCGTCCTTGTGCTGCGGCTGTTGCCGAGACCAACATTTCTGGCGCGGATGAACCCATTGCAACAATCGTTAATCCGATAATCATGGGCGAAACACCGCTATTGCGGGCAACAGATGATGCGCCGAATACGAAACGGTCAGCACTCCAAATCAGCAATACGAGTCCGACGATAACGAAGATAATGGCTAATAACAAAGGTGATATCATGGTGTCCGTTGTCTGCTTAACAGTTAAAAAGGGTATTTTCCCGTTTCTTGCTGCTAAATGCAAAAAAACCTCGGTAAAAACACCTACGCCAAGCATTATTCGAAAATACCTGCTGTTCGTTTCGAATTATTGCCACGACTTACTCTCTCATAGCGTTTACAATAAGCACACTTTGCCACTTTGCTCATATTGTAAACTGTTATGAATGTATATAACATGCGCGCCCTTAGCAAGATTGCCCGTTTAACGAGAGCTGACTGGTTGCAAAGAGAACTGGAGAAATAACGTTGTCTGATGTGTTGGTCGATATCCAAAACCTGAGCTTTTCACGCGGAGAACGAGTGATCTACCGCGATATGTCTATGCAGTTTGTCAGGGGAAAAGTTACCGCCATTATGGGGCCTAGCGGCATTGGTAAAACAACGCTGTTAAAACTCATTGGTGGTCAATTGATCCCAGACAGCGGCAATATTCTGTTTGATGGCGTAAATATCCCTAAATTGTCACGTTCAGCTTTATATCAAGCCCGTAAAAAGATGAGCATGCTGTTTCAAAGCGGTGCCCTATTTACCGAACTATCGGTCTTTGACAACGTGGCCTTTCCACTTCGTGAACACACCCGTTTATCAGAGTCGTTAATTCGATTAATTGTATTAATGAAGCTGGAGGCCGTAGGTTTACGCGGTGCACGTGATTTGATGCCAGCGGAATTATCCGGTGGTATGGCAAGACGTGCTGCATTAGCTCGGGCAATCGCTTTAGATCCTGAGTTAATCATGTACGATGAGCCTTTTGCGGGGCAAGACCCTATTTCAATGGGTGTTATTGTGCGGCTGATCCGCGAACTGAATAACGCCTTGGGTTTAACGTCTATCGTGGTGTCGCATGATGTAAAAGAAGTCATGAGTATCGCCGATTACGTTTATGTTGTGGCAGATAAAACCGTGATTGGCCAAGGTACGCCAGAGCAATTACGTGCCGATCCATCGCCATTAGTGCAGCAATTTTTGAATGGCGATGCAGACGGGGCAGTGCCCTTTCATTATAAAGCTGCAGCTTATGAAGATGAATTAATGGAGCTCGGCAAGTGATCGCAAATAGATTACAAAAAATAGGCCATCAAACGCTCAGCACCATCAGTGGTTTTGGTCGTGCAGGTATCATGTTATTTGGTGCCATAGTGGGTAAGCCCGATTTCCGTAAAGGCTTCCCGTTGTTTATCAAACAATTGTATGTCATTGGCGTGTTGTCGTTGATGATTATCCTCGTGTCCGGCTTGTTTATCGGCATGGTGCTGTCACTGCAAGGTTATAACGTTTTAGTAAAGTTTGGCGCAGAGGGCATGTTAGGCCCGTTAGTCTCGCTAAGTTTGCTGCGCGAGTTAGGCCCGGTAGTCACCGCGCTGTTATTCGCGGGTCGGGCCGGTAGCGCGCTTACCGCAGAAATTGGCTTAATGAAAGCGACAGAGCAATTATCCGGTATGGAAATGATGGCAGTTGATCCGCTGCGTCGTATTATAGCTCCACGCTTTTGGGCGGGGGTGGTTGCCATGCCATTACTGGCATTGATATTTAATGCTGTAGGCATATTAGGTGGCCATTTGGTTGGTGTAGAATGGTTAGGTGTCGATGCAGGTAGCTATTGGTCTGCTATGCAAGCTAACGTTGACCTGTATCAGGATGTGTTAAATGGTGTAATAAAAAGTGCAGTGTTTGCACTCGTGGTGATCTGGATTGCATTACACAAAGGTTTTGATGCCATCCCGACCTCGGAAGGTATTAGCCGTGCCACCACTCAAACGGTAGTCACGGCATCATTGGCTGTTTTAGGCTTTGATTTTATATTAACTGCATTAATGTTTGGTGGATAAAAAATGACCACGCGTAAAATTGAAATTTTAGTTGGCGGCTTTATTGTCTTGGCTTGTGCGGCCTTTTTAATGTTGGCCTTAAAAGTAGCTGATACCGGTTTTGGTGGTGCTTCGCAAACTTACACCTTGTATGCCAAGTTTGACAATATTGGCGGTTTAAAAGTGCGTTCACCCATTAAGGTGGGTGGCGTGATTGTTGGCCGTGTTGGCTCAATTGAATTAGATCGCGTCAGCTACACGCCAGTGGTTAAGTTAGAAATTAACGCTGAGTACAGTAACTTTCCTGAAACGAGTTCAGTGGCGATTTTAACCTCAGGCTTATTAGGTGAACAATATGTTGGCTTGTTACCAGGGTTTGTCGATGACACCGTATTGATGTTAGGTAACGGTGATACCATTGAAGACACGCGTTCAGCTATCGTGCTCGAAGAGTTAATTGGGCAGTTTTTATTCAATCGGGGGAATTAATGAGAGCTTTATTGCAAAAGGTGAGTGTGTCTTTGCTATTAACTGCAGGTTTAGTCTTACCTGCGCTAGCTACCGAAACTTATACCGATCCTTACAAAATGATCGAAGTGGTTGCAGACAAAACCTTTAATCGGGTGAAAACAGATCAGCCGATCATTAACCAAGATTTAGAACATTTGCGGGTGATAGTGCAAGAAGAATTATTACCTTATATTGATAGCCGTTATGCTGCGGCGATCGTCGTTGGCCGTACCGTTGATATTCGTAAAGATCCAAAAGCCTTTGATGATTTTGTGAAAGCCTTTGAACAATATATGATTGGTTCTTACGCTGGAGCTTTAACCTATTACAAAGAACAAAAAGTGATGATTGAGCCATCTAAAGTGATTGGTAATCAAAGTATTATCACTATTCGTACTCGGGTGATGGATCCTGGCAAACCTGACATCGTTATTGATTTTAAATTACGCCGTCCACGCAATGCGGAAACGTGGTTGGTGATCGATTTAATCGCCGAAGGTATTTCTTTACTCGATAGCAAACGCGCTGAATTAAATAACTTGATCAGACAGCAAGGTTTGGCCAGTGTGACTGAGTTGCTGAAAGAAAAATCTAAAGAGCCGGTTAAGTTAGCCAACGATGATAGTGCAAGCACTTCGGAGTAACAGGTGGCATTAGCAATCAGCCAAACCGATCAAACGCTGTTTTTTAGTGGCGAACTCGATCGCGATACGTTAATGATGCATTCACCCTTCACGTTGTTAAATAAGTTGCAGGGTGAGGTAATCTTTGATTTCTCGGCGTTAACCAATGTAGACTCGGCAGGGTTGGCTTGGCTGATCCAGCAGATTGCACGCGCCAAGACGTTGAAAATAAAAATTGAAATTATCAAGGTGCCGGCACAGCTACTTTCACTTGCTAAAGTAAGTGCGGTGACCGACATTTTGCCTATAACCAATTAAGGTGTAGTTATGGAAATTGCTCAGATAGAGCAACTGTTAAAAGAACATCTGCAATTAGCAGAAGTTTATGTTAAAGCTGACGGCTCACATTACGCAGTCACTGCCGTAGGTGATTGTTTTGAAGGCTTAAGCCGCGTTAAACAACAGCAGCTTGTCTACAGCCCGTTAATGGCAGCGATTGCTGATGGCAGTATGCATGCAGTAAGTATTAAGGCCTTTACGCCGCAGCAGTGGCGCAGAGAAAAACTTTTAAACCCTCCGCTCTGAGATCCACTATGCAACAGTTTTTAGTTACTGCCAACGGGCCACTACAAGGTGAAGTCGTGATATCGGGCGCAAAAAATGCCGCCCTGCCTATTCTGTTTGCAAGCTTATTAGCTGAGCAACCAACCACCATTCGCAATGTACCCAAACTCAAAGATATCGAAACGACATTTAAGCTGTTGCAGCTATTTGGCGCCAAGGTTGAGTGTGATGCGGATGTCGTAATTGTTGATGCCAGCCAAATTAGTAATCAATTTGCTCCGTACGACTTGGTGAAAACCATGCGTGCCTCTATTTTAGCGCTAGGCCCTTTATTGGCTCGCTTTGGTCAAGCCGAGGTTTCTTTGCCCGGTGGCTGTGCTATCGGTGCTAGACCCGTCAATTTACACATCGACGGTTTGCGTAAAATGGGCGCAGAGATCACGGTTGAAAACGGCTACATAAAAGCGCAGGCTAAGCGCTTAAAAGGCGCGCACTTAGTGATGGATATGGTCAGTGTGACAGGCACCGAGAACTTGATGATGGCGGCGACCTTAGCCGATGGTCGTACGGTCATTGAAAACGCGGCTCGTGAACCAGAGATTGTTGATTTAGCGAATTATCTCAATACCCTAGGTGCGAAAATTAGCGGTGCTGGTACAGACACCTTAGTGATTGACGGCATGCCTGCGTTACAGGGGGGGGAGCACCGTGTTCTGCCAGATCGTATTGAGACAGGCACCTTTTTAGTAGCAGCGGCGGTAACCGGTGGCGATATTACCTGTTTAAAAGCTGCACCAAGCGATCTAGAAGTTGTGCTAGAAAAATTACGTGAAGCCGGTGCTGAAGTGACAACGGGTGCTGATTGGATCCGTTTAAACATGACCGGAAGAAAGTTAACGTCGGTAGATGTTAAAACGGTGCCTCACCCAGGCTTTCCAACAGATATGCAAGCCCAGTTTACGGTGTTAAACGTGGTAGCTGAAGGTGTTGGCGTCGTCACTGAAACGATTTTCGAAAATCGCTTTATGCATGTACCTGAATTACAACGTATGGGCGCGAAAATCCGCTTAGAAGGAAATACAGCAGTTTGTCAGCACAGCCCATCGTTAACTGCAGCTCAGGTAATGGCAACCGACTTACGCGCTTCGGCAAGCTTAGTGATTGCGGGTTTAGTGGCTAAAGGCACCACAGTGGTGGATCGCATTTACCATATCGACCGTGGTTATGAGCAAATCGAACATAAACTACAAGGCTTAGGTGCGCACATTGAGCGAGTAAACGGTTAAGCCTTTGCTTATAAATAAAAAAACCGCAGAAATGCGGTTTTTTTATTGCTTAAAACTGATTAAATCAGCTGATGCATCTTATGTGCGAATTTATCGGCGCGGCTGTTCCCTAACGATAGTTGGGATCACCATACGCTCACCGTTACGGTCGATGGTGATTTGTAACTCGGTATCGGGGGGCGTTTCAGCGATAAAGTTTAACGCATGCCGCATATCTTGAAAGTGTTGTCCGGCAATTTCCAAAATAATGTCATTGGCTTGTAAGCCAGCCATTGCCGCAGGGCCATTACTGGTGACTTCACTTAAGCGCAAACCATACAGCGCTTGGCCAGATGAAAATAAAGGATCACCCGCAGCGTTGATTACAGCTTGACCGGCAACGCCCAAATAACTGCGTGTAACTCGGCCATGTTTAATGAGCTTTTCCATAATAATACGGGCGAGTTGATAGGGCACGGCGAAGAAAATACCTTGGATATCCTGATTTTGTACTTGGAATGCGGCAGCATTAATGCCAACCAAGGTGCCATTACTGTTTACCAGTGCACCGCCCGAATTGCCTTTATTAATGGCGGCATCCATTCGCATAAAGTCAGGATAGCCTCGAGAGCTTAAGCCATGGTTGCCATTAGCACTGATAATACCTTGCGTGATGGTTTGACCTAAATTAAGTGGGTTACCGATAGCTAGTACCAAATCGCCAACTTGTGGTTCGATATTAGGATCTTGCGGGATCACCGGTAAATTGTCGGCTTGTACATAAAGCACGGCTAAATCAGACACTTCATCTTGACCGATTAACACGGCTTCTAGCCAGCGACCGTCTTGCAAAGCCACTTCAATGTGATCGGCACCATACACCACATGATAATTAGTCAGAATATAGCCTTGCGCCGACATAATGACACCTGAACCTAACTCTTGCCGTTCAATGGTGCGAGGTTGTAATGAGCGGGGATCGACAATTCGACTGCGTGTATAGACATTCACCACCGCTGGCGCAGCACGTCGTACCGCATGGTTATAAGAAACCGGCGCGGTATTTTGCTCGGCACGAGGTGCTTGCCATAAAGACAAGTCAACCCGAGCGATGTTGGGGAAAAACAGGATAAGAATAAAGGCGAGCGCTAAGCCGTATGCGCTACTTTTTAAAATAAATAACAAAAGGTTGCGCACAATGTCGCTTCTGCCTAAAGATGAATAAGTTTAGCATAGCATTTTTTTAGCACAGGCAGTAGCGTTCAGCTACCACCTGCCTAAATTAAGCGCTTAACGGATCAAGATATACAGTTGATCATTACCACGTTGGATATACAGCGCGGCAACGCCACCATCGCGTTTTTCTAATAACCGACGTAACTCGGCAAGGTTGTTCACACGTTGACGGTTAACCCCAGTAATAATATCGCCTTGGCGTAAGCCAATTTGTGCCGCGGGTGATTCCGCTTCCACGCTACTAACTTCCACGCCTTTGTCAGCATTATTTAAGGTTGCACCTTGTAGCATAGGGTGCAATTGTGTCGCCGCAACCTGGCCACTGGTGGTCTCTTGCAGTACGACTTTAATGTCGCGCTCTTTACCGTCACGCAGTACGCCTAAAATGGCTTCACGGCCTGAACCCAGCGTGGCGACCTTGGCACGTAATTCATTGAAGCTGTGGATACGATTGCCGTTCATACTGACAATCACATCACCTGATTTCAAACCACTTTTCGCTGCGGCGCTGTCTGGCAGCACTTCGCCGACAAAGGCGCCGCGACTGACATTCAGGTTTAATGCTTTAGTCAACTCAGAATTAACATCATTACCGCGAATACCCAAGCTACCACGGCGAATTTCACCAAATTCAACAATTTGCTCAACCAAGTTTTTCATCATATTGGCGGGGATAGCAAAGCCGATGCCGACATTACCGCCATTAGGTCCTAAAATAGCCGTGTTAATGCCGATCAGTTCGCCCCGTAAGTTCACTAAAGCGCCACCCGAGTTACCGCTGTTAATGGCGGCATCAGTTTGGATAAAATCTTCAAAGCCTTCATTTAAGCCACTGCGGCTGAGTGAGCTAATAATGCCGGAGGTGACGGTTTGTTCTAAACCAAAGGGGTTACCAATGGCAATCGCATAATCACCCACCCGCAGTTTGTCAGAATCTGCTAGAGGTAACTCAACCAGGTTATCGGCTTCAATTTGCAATAAAGCGATGTCGCTTTCTGGATCGGAACCCAGTTTTTTTGCGGTAAAGGTACGGCCATCTTTTAAACGAATTTGAATTTCAGAAGCATCTTGCACAACATGGTTATTGGTGACGATATAGCCTTTTTTGGCATCAATAATGACACCTGAACCCAAACCACGGAAGGGTTGCTCACGGCGCATTTCACCTTGGCCGCGCTGGCCGAAAAAGTATTGAAAAGCTTCAGGCATACGCTGGCGTACTTCACGGCTACCCGCAACAGAAACATAGACGACAGCGGGTGTGGCTTGTTCAAGCATCGGCGCCAGCGAAGGCATTTGCTGCTCTTCTTTTCCGAAAAACGGTAAGCTGGCTTGTGCTGGGGATGCAGGAGCCAACAACATGGCTGCTAACACGGCAGCGCTAAGCAAAGAAAATTTCTGGTTCATCGCGTAATGTCTCCTTATATGACAGTGTCACTAAGAGCATCGCACCTCAAAAAAGTTCTGAGCAGTCGCGCACTAACGGTAAAAGTTTTCTATTCGCCTTTACTTGGCCGCTCTTTAATCAAGCCGCTGGCTTGACCAGAGTAATCACGCGGTTGCTCACCAATTTCTGAGTGTTCTCTGCGACGCTCATTCAGTTGATGTAACGATTGTTTAATATGTAATGTGGTATCCGCAGCAAAATAATTCACTTCATCGCTTGGGCTGGTCGGCTGCTCAACCAGTTGCATTTTCGATTGCTGCACATGACGCGCAATGCGTGAATAATTATCCTGCAGCTGGCTCATTAACTGATTGGTTGTCTCCAGATGTTCTGAGACATCTTTGCGATACTGTGTCAGTTGTTTGCGGCTTTCGTCTAATTCTTGTTGCAGCTTGTGTTGGCCAAATTGTTTCAGGCTAATGATCCGGCTAATGGCCGCACCAATTAATAAACCGACAACCAGCCCAATTAAAACCGATGTATAGTCCATGCTTACTCCTAACGATGAAATACTTTACTTAGTGTACCCTAACTTCTTATACAAGGTGGTAAGGCATGTTACTATTATGCCTCATATTTAAGGTTTCTTTTCGCTACTTTCAAGTTAAAGACCATGACGCCACTAGAAAAATATCAACAAGATCTGTTACGCCCTGATTTTCATCTTGATGCTGCTCAAGAAAATGCGGTTAAGCAACTACAGCGATTGTTTGATGATTTTATCAGTCGCCCGTCGGCAAAACAGAGTTTTTGGCAAAAATTGACCGGAAAAACGCAGAGCGATAGCCCTTTACTCGGTTTGTATTTCTGGGGAGGCGTGGGCCGCGGTAAGACCTATTTGGTCGATACGTTCTTTGAATGTTTACCGACACAACGCAAAATGCGTGTGCATTTCCACCGCTTTATGCACCGAGTGCATGATGAATTAAAGTCATTAAAAGGGGTGAGCGATCCGCTCGAAAAGGTTGCAGATCGTTTTAAAGCGGAAACCGATATTATTTGCTTTGATGAATTCTTTGTTTCGGACATTACCGATGCGATGATTCTAGGCACCTTAATGCAAGCCTTGTTTGCGCGCGGCATTACCTTAGTGGCCACGTCAAATATCGAGCCAGACGGTTTATATCGCAATGGTTTGCAGCGAGAACGCTTTTTACCTGCAATTGAACTTATCAAGCGCTACACTAAAATTGTCAATGTCGACAGTGGCATTGATTATCGTCTACGCACTTTAGAAATGGCCGAGATTTATCATTATCCGCTAGATGAGCAAGCTGACATTAATTTACAGCAGTATTTTCATGCGTTATCGGTTGAGCCTCGTCAGCAAGCGGTAAAAATTGAAGTCGCCAACCGTTTATTAACCACGCGGGCCGAAGCCGATGGTATCGTGTGGTTTAGCTTTAATGAGTTATGCGAAACGGCGCGCAGTCAATACGATTACATCGAGTTAAGCCGGTTGTATCATACGGTATTGTTGTCGGGTGTAACGGCGATGGGACAACAAAATGATGATGTCGCTCGGCGCTTTTTAGCATTGGTTGATGAGTTTTATGAGCGGCACGTAAAGCTGATTATCTCTGCGACAGTGCCGTTAGAACAGCTTTATCAGGGCGGTTTACTTAGCTTTGAATTTAAGCGCTGCTTAAGTCGTTTGCAGGAAATGCAGTCACACGATTATCTGGCCAGTGAGCATTTACCTTAAATGTGCTGAACCGTTAATTTTTTTGCAAATGAATGCTGATTTTTAAGATTGTTTAATATATAATCCGCGCCCGGCCGACGTTACAGCCTCATACTGCCGTTAGCCCGGCGGTTTTTGCATTCGAAGGGGTGCGATAACGACATTGCTGCATCAGCCCTGCACAGTGTCAGGTGTAACTTAAGTTATTTTTGGAATAGGTTTAGATGAAAACTTTTACTGCAAAACCAGAAAGCGTAACCCGCGACTGGTACGTTGTTGATGCAAACGGCAAAACTTTAGGTCGTATCGCAACTGAAATCGCATCGCGTTTACGTGGTAAGCATAAGCCAGAATATACGCCACACGTTGATACCGGTGATTACATCATCGTTGTTAATGCTGAGAAAGTCGTGGTAACTGGTAATAAAGCTAAGGCAAAAACATATTACTCGCACACAGGTTTCCCAGGTGGTATCAAGGAAATCAGTTTCGAGAAATTGATTGCTAAGAAACCAGAAATGGTTTTGGAAACTGCTATCAAAGGCATGTTGCCAAAAGGCCCATTAGGTCGCGCTATGTTCCGTAAGTTAAAAGTTTACGCTGGCGCAGAGCATCAACATTCGGCTCAGCAACCGCAAATTTTAGATATTTAATCGGAGCATAACATGGCACAGAATCAATACTACGGAACTGGTCGTCGTAAAAGCTCAACGGCCCGCGTCTTCTTAAAAGCTGGTTCAGGTAACATCGTTATCAACCAGCGTGCTCTGACCGAGTACTTCGGCCGTGAAACTGCCTGTATGGTAGTTAAACAGCCGTTAGAACTGGTTGATATGGTCGAGAAATTCGACTTATACATCACTGTTAAAGGTGGTGGTATCAGCGGTCAAGCCGGTGCTATCCGTCACGGTATTACCCGTGCACTGATGGAGTTCGACGAGTCACTGCGTCCAGCACTGCGTAAAGCAGGCTTTGTAACGCGTGATGCTCGTAAAGTTGAACGTAAGAAGGTCGGTCTGCGTAAAGCACGTAAGCGTCCACAGTACTCAAAGCGTTAATTCGCTGGTATGTCGAAAAGCCCGGTTTTTACCGGGTTTTTTTATGTCTGTAATCTTAGTTATTGGCAGCCAGACTGGCTAAGATTTAAACGAACGCGAAAAATAAAGTTAATTACCCCTGTTATACTGCTTTTGCTGCACAACTGTATGCTAAGGATTACTGTTAAAGCATGACTAAGACTAAGATATTAGCCATTCAGTTCGCCTTAATCCTTGTGTAAAGCAAGGCTTTTCATTATGATCGAACATATTTGTGTAATTATAATAATTGCTGAATTTCAGCCGCTTAAATTTTAATCGTTTAAGTGTTTAATGTGGAGATGAGTGGATGAGCAATGCGCCTGTAGATCATGGTCGCCGCCGCTTCCTTACCATTGCGACCTCTGTAGTAGGGGGCGTCGGTGCCATAGGAGTTGCTGTGCCCTTTATTGCGTCCTGGAATCCGAGTGAGAGGGCGAAACAAGCTGGTGCTGCAGTAAGTGCAGACATTAGCAAACTCGAACCTGGTCAGCTGATTCGTGTTGAATGGCGTGGCAAACCTGTTTGGATCGTTAAACGTACCGAACAAATGTTAGCCCAGCTAGCTGAAACTGAAGACCGTTTACGCGATCCGGGTTCAGAGGTGGAACAACAACCTACTTACGCTCAGAATCGTCATCGTTCAATCAAGCCTGAGATCCTTGTTGCTGTCGGTATTTGTACGCACTTAGGCTGTTCTCCTACCTACTTGCCAGATGACTTTGCCGCACAAACTGAAGGCATTCGCTCAGGTTTCTTCTGCCCATGTCATGGTTCTAAATTTGATATGGCCGGTCGTGTTTTCCAAGGCGTACCTGCACCCGCTAACTTGGTAATTCCTCCGTACATGTACGTTGACGACAACACCATATTAATTGGTGAAGACGAGGGGACTGTCTAATGTTTAAAAATATGATGAGCTGGATTGAATATCGCTTACCCTTTATGGATAAGATGAATTTGCACGTAGTGCAATATCCAGCGCCAAAGAATTTTAACTTCTGGTACTTTTTTGGTTCACTTGCCATTTTAGTCTTAGTTAATCAGATCCTTACAGGTGTTTGGTTAACGATGAACTATGAACCTTCTGCTGAAGGTGCCTTCGCCTCTGTTGAATACATCATGCGTGATGTGGAATACGGCTGGTTGTTACGTTATATGCACTCTACTGGCGCCTCAGCGTTCTTTGTGGTGGTTTATCTGCACATGCTTCGTGGCATGATGTACGGTTCTTATCAGAAGCCACGGGAATTACTGTGGATTTTCGGTATGCTGATTTTCTTAGTGCTGATGGCAGAAGCCTTCATGGGTTATATGCTGCCATGGGGTCAAATGTCATACTGGGGTGCGCAAGTTATTATCTCTATTTTCGGGGTTATCCCGTTTGTCGGTGATGATTTAACCTTGTGGATCCGTGGTGACTACGTTATCTCAGGTGCTACCTTAAACCGTTTCTTCGCCTTACATGTTATCGCCTTACCTTTAGTTTTAGTCATCTTAGTGTTTTTACACATCATGGCTTTACACGAAGTGGGTTCGAACAACCCAGATGGTATCGACATTAAACGCGACAACGATGGTAGCGTTGAGCAAACTGCAGCAGATAAGAAATTTACCTTCCACCAGTATTTCACTCGTGGTGGTAAGAAGATTATCGTTGATGCTATCCCGTTCCACCCATACTACACGGTAAAAGATTTAGTGGGCGTGGCCGGTTTCTTACTGATTTTTGCTTTTGTTATTTTCTTTGCGCCAGAAGGCGGTGGTTACTTCTTAGAGAAGCCAAATTTTGAAGTGGCCAACCCGATGAAGACACCTGACCATATTGCACCGGTTTGGTACTTCACACCGTTTTATGCCATTTTACGGGCTATTCCTGACCCATTGCTGGGGGCAGTAGCGATGTTTGCTGCGATTATCGCGTTAGCATTATTACCGTGGATTGACCGTGGCACCGTACGTTCAGTGCGTTACCGTTGTGAGTTACATCGCTGGAATCTAGTGGTGTTCTGTATCAGCTTTGTTGCTTTAGGTGTGTTGGGTGTATTACCCGCAACACCAACTTACACCTTATTTTCACAATTTTTCTCATTCACCTATTTTGCCTTCTTCGGCTTGCTGTGGTTATACAGTAAAAATGAGAAAACTAAGCCATTGCCAGTGAGGTTAACATAATGATGAGAACGTTACTTTCTGCGGTCGCCTTGTTTGCTTCATCGCTGGCAATCGCTGCCGGGCCAAGCATTCCGCTTGATAAAGCACCTGTTGATCTGCGTGATCAGGCTTCATTACAAAATGGTGCCAAGTTGTTCCAGAATTACTGCTTAGGCTGCCATCAAATGCAGTATCAGCGTTATTCTCGTACCTTTAAAGATTTAGGGATCCCTGAAGATTTAGGTATGGAACATTTAATGTTTACCGGTGAAAAGTTAGGTGATCATATTACCAACTCTATGCCGGCTGATTATGCGCAAACTTCTTTTGGTGTATTGCCACCTGACTTAACCAACGTGGCTCGAGTGCGTGGTGCTGATTGGGTTTACACTTATCTTCGTACTTTCTACGTTGATGAAAGCCGCCCATTTGGTGTGAATAATAAAGTATTCCCATTAGTGGGTATGCCTCATGTACTACAAGAGTTACAAGGTGTTCCTTACCGTGCTTATGAGACACGTTTAGTCGATGGTCAACCAACAGAAGTGTATGTTGGTATTCGTACTGATGGCTCGGGTGAATTAAGTACCGAAGAATACGATCGTGCGGTAGGTGATTTAGTCAACTACTTGGTCTATTCTGGCGAACCTAGCAAGCTTGAATCACATGCCTTAGGCATTAAAGTTATGATATTCCTACTGATTTTCTTTGTTCTGGCGTATTTCCTGAAAAAAGAATATTGGAAAGATGTCGAATAAATTATCAGTTATACATTAAGCTGTACTCAGGGGCCTTAGTGCCCCTTTGCTGTTTCTAAATTAACCGGAGGAATACATGGCGATCATTGCCAATAAACGCCCTGTGATGACACTGTTTTCAGCAGTTGACGATATGTTCAGCCATCAGGTCCGTATCGTGCTAGCAGAAAAAGGAGTTACTGTTGATATCCTTCAGGTAACACCAGACAACGTGCCAGAAGACCTGTATGAAGTGAATCCATACGGTAGTCTGCCCACTTTATTAGATCGTGAACTTGCGCTTTATCAAGCTGACATCATTATGGAATACTTGGATGAGCGTTTTCCTCACCCGCCATTGATGCCTGTTTATCCGGTCGCTCGGGGTCAGGCTCGCCTGATGATGTATCGCATTAAAAATGATTGGTATAGCTTAGCTGACAAGGTATTAAACGATCATGAAGATGCCGCTATTGCCAGACAAGAACTTAAAGAAGGCTTATTGTCGATTGCGCCTTTATTTAGCGAAGCGCCGTTTTTTATGAGTGAAGAATTTGGTTTAGTCGATTGCTACATGGCGGCCTTATTATGGCGTTTACCTTTACTAGGTATTGAATTAAACGGCACAGGTAGTAAGCAATTAAAAACCTACATGACCCGTATATTTGAACGCGACGCTTTCCAAGCTTCATTAACTGAGGCAGAGCGTGAGATCCGCAAGGGACTTAAGCTGTAATGCAAAAAATGACACCAAATCGTCCTTATTTGTTACGGGCGTTTTACGACTGGATAATTGATAACAAATGCACACCTTATTTGGTGGTAGATGCCAACTATCCAGATGTGCGTGTGCCACAACAATTTGTGCAAAATGGTCAAATTGTCTTAAATGTACTGCCGTCAGCGGTGGGTAATTTGCAACTGGGTAATGACTTTGTCACCTTTAATGCACGCTTTGGTGGGCAACCCTTTGCTTTGTCGGTACCGGTAAAAGCGGTACTGGCGATTTATGCCCGTGAAAACGGTGCCGGTACGGTATTTACCTTAGAAGAAGACGATGAAGATGAGCAGGATTTCCTGCCAGAATCATTAGATGATGAACCTACCCCAGAACCACCAAAGCCTGGTCGGGGTAGTCATCTTAAAGTTATTAAGTAATAAGCGGTTAAACGGTATTTCAGGTGGGTAAACCACCTGAAATCGCCACTCACTTTTTCAGTGCTAGCTGCCAAAATGCAGCAATTAACGGCTCTAGCCGTCGCTTCTGCAGCATACAAACCCCTAAATCCAATGCTTTGTAAGCATAATTTGTTTCTAAAATTCTTACGCGATCCCGTACTGGGCTATGCTGAAATACGGGCTCAGGCACAATAGTAATACCACTACCTAGTGCCACCATCGATACCATCGCTTCATGTCCATCTACCTTGGCAATAATATTCGGACTGATGCCTTTATCCAGTAACCATTGGTTAAAACGACTGCGGGCAGGGCCATGTTCAGGCAAAATCATCGGCACACTGTTCCAAGCAATAGGTTGTTGATTAAGCAAGTCATTGACTTTACAAGGGATCACCGGTGCAATTAAGTAAACAGGGATACTCGCAATACTTTGAAAAAATAAATTAGCAGGAAAGGACTCAGGATAAGCAGCTATTGCCACATCAGCTTCATCTGCACGGATCCGCTCTATGGCCGAGGCGGCATCGCCAGTGGTTAATTGGATTTCAGCTTTAGGGCATTGCAAGCGAAACTTATCGAGTAAAGTAGGCAGGTGACTGTAACTGGCTGTCACTGTACAAAAAATCCGGATAGTGCCGCTTAATTCTGCACTCGCCAGTTGCAAGTCTAGTTGTAATTGATGCCATTCATCCAACCACACGCGCACAAAACGTTGCACTCGCTCACCGGCGGCCGTTAAGCGTACTGAGCGTTTGTCTCGTTCAAATAAACAGGTATCAAGTTCATTCTCTAAACGTTGGATCACGCGCGTTAATGTTGAAGGGCTAACAAACATTTGCTCGCTGGTTTTAGCAAAGTTTAGGCTAGATGCTAAATGTAAAAAAAGCTGAGCACTGCGTAGGTCCATAATGCCTCTGTTGCAACAAATGAAATACAGAATTGAAAATATATCACTTCACGCAATATAAGTCTGTAGTTAAACTGAGTTCATTAAAGCAGTACAGGGCAATAAGGCCGCAGCATACTGCTACTGCTCAGCGTGGCTGAGACAGACTAAGAATTCCGAGAACATTATGAGTAACTACTTTAATACCTTAAATTTACGTCAGCAATTAAGTCAATTAGGCCGTTGTCGTTTTATGGACAAAGCCGAGTTTGCTAACGGATGCGCTTTAATTAAAGACTGGAACATTGTTATCGTAGGTTGCGGTGCGCAAGGCCTAAACCAAGGCTTAAACATGCGCGATTCTGGCTTAAACATTAGTTATGCTTTGCGTGCTGAAGCGATTGCTGAAAAGCGCGCCTCGTTTCAAAAAGCCAGCAGCAATGGCTTTAAAGTAGGCACTTATCAAGAATTAATTCCAGCAGCGGATTTAGTTTTAAACTTAACACCAGACAAGCAGCACAGCAGCGTGGTTGATGCGGTAATGCCACTGATGAAGCAAGGTGCAACCTTAGCTTATTCACATGGCTTTAATATTGTTGAAGAAGGTAAGCAAATTCGTCCGGATATCACTGTAGTGATGGTTGCGCCTAAGTGCCCTGGTACTGAAGTACGGGAAGAGTACAAACGTGGCTTTGGTGTACCTACTTTAATTGCCGTGCATCCAGAGAATGATCCTAAAGGCCAAGGTTTAGAAATTGCTAAGGCTTACGCTTCGGCTACCGGTGGAGATCGTGCTGGTGTGTTGGAATCGTCATTCGTTGCGGAAGTTAAATCTGACTTAATGGGTGAACAAACCATCCTGTGCGGCATGTTACAAACAGGTGCCATCTTAGCGTTCGACAAGATGGTGGCAGATGGCATGGAAAGCGGCTACGCAGCAAAATTAATTCAATTTGGCTGGGAAACCATTACCGAAGCGCTGAAACACGGCGGCATCACCAACATGATGGACCGTTTGAGCAATCCGGCGAAGTTAAAAGCCTTTGATTTAGCAGAAGAGTTAAAACTGACTTTACGGCCATTATTTGAAAAACATATGGACGATATCATCAGCGGTGAGTTTTCACGCACCATGATGGCAGATTGGCATAATGATGACAAAAACTTACTGACTTGGCGTGAACAAACCTTAGACAGCGGTTTTGAACAAGCACCCGTGTCGGATGAAAAAATCGCTGAACAAGAGTTTTTTGACCGCGGCATCTTACTGGTTGCCATGGTAAAAGCCGGCGTAGAATTAGCTTTCGAGACGATGGTTGATGCGGGGATTATCGCTGAATCGGCTTACTACGAGTCTTTACATGAGACGCCGCTGATCGCTAATACCATTGCGCGCAAGCGTTTATACGAAATGAACGTGGTCATTTCAGATACCGCTGAATATGGTAATTACTTGTTTGCGCACGCTGCTATTCCTCTGTTACGCGATAAAGTAAACGCCATGAGCAGTGAACTGATTGGTAAAGGTTTAAACAGCAGCCAAAATGGCGTTGATAACTTAAAACTTATCGCTGTAAATGAAGCCATTCGCCAACACCCGGTAGAAGTGGTTGGTAAGAAATTACGCGGTTATATGACGGCAATGAAACGAATTGTTGAGGCGAATTAATTCGTCTCCCTGGATGAAGTGGTTAGTGGTGATTAATTTGCAGCAGTGTTGCAGTTAATACCAGACCAATAATGATGTTATACGTGGACCTTGGTTGTTTTGCCCCGCTTGTCGGGGCTTTTTTTTGCCTGTTTGTCTTAAACTGAGTATGCTAAAACGCTAAGTACTGGAGAATAATCATGAAAACAATCGCATTGGTAGCACATGACGGTAAAAAAGCTGCATTACTCGAATGGATCGAAAAACATCAGTCTTTTTTTGCCGATAAACAACTTATTGCAACCGGTACCACCGGAAAGCTGATCAGTGAAAAGTTACAACAACCGGTACGATGTATGGCGAGTGGTCCGCTGGGTGGCGATCAACAAATCGGTGCTTTAATTGCGGAACAACACATTGATTGGCTGATATTTTTTTGGGATCCCTTGTCATCACAGCCACATGATCCTGATGTTAAAGCGTTAATTCGTTTAGCGGTAGTATGGAATATTCCGGTGGCTTGTAATGTCGCCACAGCGGATTTTATCGTACATTCAAGTCTTTACCAGCAAGATTATCAGCGTTCAGTGCCTGATTTTCAGCAGCACAATAATCGGCTGCAAAAGAGCTAGTTTCGGTAAGCGAGCAAACTCATTGGTGCATTCTTCGTTATACCCCTGTCATGACAGGGCTATTTTATTGGGGCGCTTTAGCCTTGTAGTTAAGTGCTTTCGCGGTGAAATTAGCTTTAAACTAACATACTCTTATTGCGAATTGTTATTATTTGTGTTTAGATGTGCGCCTTAGGATCATCATCTCGTGGAGCTGTAATGAAATTCAATTCTGTCACCCTGTTAGTTGCTGCCGGTCTTACTTCTTGTTTATTCCATACTGCTGCGGCCTATGCCGATGAAGTCAATGTGTACTCTGCGCGGCAAGAAGAACTGATCAAGCCTTTACTGGATACCTTTACCGTACAAACGGGTATTAAGGTTAATTTAATTACGGGTAATGCCGATGAATTGATTACGCGTATGCGTAGTGAAGGCCGCAATAGCCCAGCTGATTTACTTCTGACGACCGATGTCGGCCGTTTAACCCGAGCGAAAGAGCAGGGGGTATTGCAAGGTGTTACCTCAGACAAATTAGTGAGCGCTATTCCTAGCACATTACGTGATACTGCCGGTGTTTGGTATGGCTTAACCGTTCGAGCTCGGCCCATTATGTATGTTGAGGGGAAGGTAGATCCGGCACAATTATCGACTATGGAAGATCTCGCCGATCCGAAGTGGAAAGGTAAAATTTGCGTGCGTTCTTCAAATAACATCTATAACCAATCTCATGTTGCTTCTATTATTGCACATGATGGCGCTGCGGTAGCCGAGCAGTGGGCTAAAGGGTTAGTGGCCAATTTTGCACGTCCACCACAGGGTGGCGATCGTGATCAAATCAAAGCCGCAGCAGCGGGTGTATGTGATATCGCTTTAGCCAATACTTACTACTTAGCCGGTATGTTAACTGATCCCGCTGAACAAGAGGCGGCAGCAAAAATGCGTATTTTCTGGCCTAATCAGCAAGATAATGGCGTACATATTAATATTTCAGGCGCGGGTGTAGCCGCTTTTGCTCCTAATAAAGCGAATGCGCTGAAATTGCTAGAATATATGGTAGAGCCAGAAGCGCAGCACTGGTATGCTGACGTCAATAATGAATACCCTGTTCGTAGTGACGTTAACATCAGTAAAGTGCTTGAGCAATTTGGTCGCTTCAAAGCCGATGAGTTACCGTTAGAACAGTTAGGCGAGTTTAATGCCGAAGCGATCCGGGTGATGGACCGCGCTGGCTGGCGTTAAACTACCCGTCGTAGTAGGAGCCGTCATCGTTGTTCAGAATACCGCTGTTTAATCGTTGGCGCTGGGCAGTATTACTGCCCGCCTTGTTGTTGGCGCTGCCGGTAATGATGGTATTCGCCAGTTTATTCTCTTGGCAAACAGCGGTTTGGCAGCATTTGCGCCAAACCGTTCTGCCTGATTATGTTCTCAATTCCCTGTTGTTAGCTGGCGGAACCGGTTTAGGTGCCTTAACGATTGGCACCGGCGCCGCATGGCTGATTAGCCAATATCAATTTCTTGGCCGACGTTATCTCGACTGGTTATTGTTATTACCCTTAGCTGTTCCAGCTTATATTATTGCTTACACTTATACCGGCATGCTTGACTTTGCTGGCCCTGTGCAGCAGCAATTACGTCACACTTTCGATTGGTCTTACGGTGATTATTGGTTTCCTGAAATCCGCTCGTTGGGTGGGGCGGTATTGATGCTGTCATTAGTGTTATATCCTTATGTTTATATGTTGGCACGCAATGCTTTTTCTGAGCAGTCGGCGTCGTTATCTGAGGCGAGCCGCACCTTAGGTTTAACGCCGCGCCAGCATTTTTGGCAAGTCGCGTTACCTTTGGCGCGCCCGGCGATTTTAACCGGGATGGCATTAGCGATGATGGAAGCCTTTGCCGACTATGGCACCGTGCAATATTTTGGCGTACCTACTTTTACCACGGGGATTTTTCGAACCTGGTTTGGGATGGGTAATGCGTTAGCCGCCGCGCAACTCGCCGCGCTGTTAACCAGTTTTGTGCTGTTTTTATTGTTGTTAGAGAAATGGTCACGGCGCAAAGTGCGTTATTATCATCAAGGTCAAAAACACAGTGCTGCGGCATTACGCCAAGTAAGCTTTGCTCGGCAATGTTTATTTCTGCTGTTGTGCACTCTGCCGGTATTATTGGGTTTTCTGTTACCGGCATGGCAGTTAGCCAGTTGGGCGCTTGGCAATTGGCAGCGCACCTTGGATAGTGCTTTTTGGCAATTAGTTTGGAATAGTTTTTCTTTGGCCGCGGCGGCGGCTTTGTTGTCGGTACTGCTGGCGTTATTGTTTGCTTATGCGCGACGTTTACGCGACGATCCTTTAGTGCGATTCCCGGTACAATTAGCCGCGCTGGGCTATGCGGTTCCTGGCACGGTCATTGCCATTGGCGTGATGATCCCCTTGGCATGGTTTGATCAACGGATCGATTTACTTGCCGAGCAATGGTTTGGTGTCCGCACCGGTTTACTGTTTTCCGGTACTATTTTTGCGCTGCTGTTAGCTTACAGTGTGCGTTTTTTGGCAGTGTCATTACATGGTATTGAAGCCGGTTTAGCGCGAATAAAGCCTAATATGGATAATGCCGCGCGGTCTTTAGGTTTAGGGCCTTGGCAAGTGCTGCGGCGCGTGCATGTACCGTTGTTACGCAGTAGCGTGTTAACAGCGTTGTTGCTGGTGTTTGTTGATGTACTCAAAGAATTGCCCGCAACGCTGTTATTACGACCTTTTAATTTTAATACCTTAGCGGTGAGAGCGCATGAATTAGCTTCTGATGAGCGCTTAGCCGAAGCGGCCTTACCTGCGCTAGCTATTGTATTGGTGGGGCTGTTACCTGTGATTATTTTAGCGCGTTCCACTGAGCAACGTATGCGAGGAAACAAATAATGTTGGCATTAGAGCAACTGGCTGTCGCTTATGGCCCTCATAAAGTGATTAATGACATTTCATTGACTTTAGCCCAAGGCCAAATTGGCTGCTTAGTGGGCCCTTCTGGTTGTGGTAAAACCACTATTTTACGCGCAATTGCCGGTTTTGAAGCGCCGGCCTCGGGTGTGATCCGCTTGCAAGGTCAACAGGTGAGTAATAGCACAACTCAGTTGGCGCCTGAATTACGCAAAGTGGGCATGGTGTTTCAAGATTTTGCGTTATTTCCCCATTTAACTGTTGCCGATAACATTGCCTTTGGCTTAAAGGATTTTAATAAAGCGCAAAAAGCAGAGAAAGTCAGCCGTTTATTACAGCTAGTGGGTTTGCCCGATCTGGGCAAACGGTATATTCATCAATTATCCGGTGGTCAACAACAGCGGGTTGCATTGGCACGAGCCCTTGCTCCTGAGCCCAAGGTGTTATTACTGGATGAGCCTTTCTCCAGTTTAGATACCGAGTTTCGCGAAGTGTTAGCGCGGGATATTCGGATCATTTTAAAGCAATTACATATCACGGCGGTATTAGTCACTCACGATCAGTTTGAAGCCTTTGCAATGGCAGATATGATTGGCGTGATGCAACAAGGCCAGTTACAACAGTGGTCTACCCCTTATGAGTTGTATCATCGACCGGTTAATCGGTTTGTGGCTGACTTTGTTGGACGAGGCGTGATGTTGCCAGGCAAGATGTTAGATGCGCAACAAGTTGAAACCTGTTTAGGTGTTTTTCGGCAACGTTATTTAACGGACGTACAGACCGATGATTTAGTTGATGTCCTGATCCGGCCGGATGACATTGTGCATGATGATGACAGCCCAATTCAAGCTACTGTGTTGGAAAAAGCTTTTCGCGGTTCGCACATCCTGTATACCTTGGCGTTAGCGGGCAACGAGCAAGTTTATTGTTTAGCGCTAAGTCATCACAATCATGCGATTGGCGAGCATATTGGCATTCGTCTTGATCTTGATCACTTGGTGCTGTTTCCAAGGCTAACTTAAATATCTGGCTGAGTTACTTGCTCGGCTCTGGCAAAAGTTGATGCAGTAATTCAGCAAACTCGCCACTGTCTTTTAAGGCCTGCAAGCCCAGATCGAATTGCTGCTTTAAATATTCGCTATTAGGGTGATGTTTTGGAAAGGCGAGGTGCATGGGGTGGATTTCTAATGCTGGCTCCAGCCAATCTATTGCCGATTGCCGTAATTCAACAGGTAATCGCGAGATAAAATATAAGCCACTTTGCAAATCTGCGGGGACGAAGTCCACGCGTTGCATCGCCAGCATTTTAAACAGTTGCTCTTCAGAAGCCACACTGACTTTACTCAAGTTACTTTGCTGCAGTAACGGCTGTTGCAGATAACCAGTAACGAACCCCAAAGTGCCATTGCCTGCTAGCAGGGTGTCAAGATTTTGTTTTACTCTGAAATCCGCTTTGCGTTTAAATAAAACAATGTGATTGGCATAAATCGGTTCGGAATACAGCCATTTCTCGGTACGCGCTTCGGTATACCAAATGGCAATCACCCCAGAATACAATCCCTGTTTAGTATCATGCATCGCGCGGGCAAAAGGCATAAATGCCACGTCAATATTGAGTTGTTGTTTGGCAAAGGCGCGCCGCACAATCTCAATAACCACACCTTGCTTGACAAGATCAGTACCATAATGTGGCGGATATTCGCTGCTAGCGAAGATTATCGGGTTATGAGTTAAAGGGGTTGCAGAAAGATTTGAACAGAAAAGCAGGCTGTTTATTAAAAAAACGTAGTGTGAGATTTTGCCGAAAAAGTGACTCACAAGAAAGCTTATCCCTGTAAACACAGTGTTATTTGAATTGAGTTTAGCAGAGCGCGAGCAAAGAAAAAAGGCGCGCTTTACTAGCCGCACCTCCAGGGAAAAAGTTGGCTTAACGTAAAAATGCCGCGATCTTGTCAGCAACAGCGCTAATATTCAGCACGCCATCTAAATGACCAAATTGCCCGGGAATTTCAGCATAAGTAGCATTGTCTTGATTCATTACCGCAACGCTTTGTTTCGACATCTCCGCTAGTAATAATTGATCACCCGTCGCCGGTAAAAACAGCGTTTTCGCCGTCACTTTGGCTAATGCCGCTTGCCAGTTATCGCCCATGCCGGCGCGAAATAACTGCGATGCTCGAATGAGGTAAAGAATATGATTGGCATCTTGCACACTGGCACGCGTGGCGGCTTGTTCCATCAACTGTTGCCAAGCTGAAAAAGGCGCCAAAATATCATTGTGCGGCGCGCGATCTGTAGCAGGAGCAGGAAAACGTGCATTAAAACTGCTTGGATAAAGCGCGTCTTGCGTAATATAAGCCACGGCAGTGGCTAAACCGGCACGGGGCTGACCTTGTTCATAATAATCACCCTTATTCCAAGCGGGATCGTGTTTAATAGGGTAAGCCCAGCGCTCTAAGCGCACCGCAGCCCAGGCATCAATGTATGCTGTGCCAATCACCGGTAATAAGCGTTCAACCCGCTCTGGGTAGCGCACCGCCCATTCAATCGCTTGAAAAGAGCCCATTGATGCACCAATTACCGCATGCAGTTTTTTAATACCGAGGCTATCTAATAAATGGCGCTGCACTTCGACAAAATCACCGACGGTGACAACGGGAAAGCTTAATCCCCAGGGCTTGCCGGTGGCAGGGTTGATGGTTGCAGGCCCCGTGGTAATCACATTAGGATCATACACATTAGCATTGACGAGTGTGTCGACGCTTATTACATAAAACTTATTAGTATCAATGGCTTTGCCAGGGCCGATAATCGCATCCCAATAACCCGGTGCGGCGTCATCCGCATGATATTTACCGGCAGCATGCGACGTGCCAGAAAAAAAATGTGTAATAAGAATCACATTAGACTTATCAGCGTTAAGCTTGCCATAGGCTTCCCAACCTACTTTTACCGGATGAATAATTTGGCCATTATCGGTTTTAAAGTTATCAATGCTAAACGCTTGTTTAGTAACGAGTAATGGCTCAGCTGAACTGCAGCTACTTAACAGCAATAAGCTGGCTAGCAGCAAAGAATAAATAGAACGCATAACTGTTTTCCTTAAAACCATTGAAACAAGGTAATGGCTAATATCACACCAAGTACCGGCATCAATACGCTAACCACGGCGACCGGCCAGTAAGCATTTTGATGTGACTCGCCACAGATAGCACGGATAGTCGTAACGACATAGCCATTATGCGGCAGTGAGTCGAGTGCGCCGGATGAGATCGCCACGACACGGTGAAGTTGTTCGGCATCGACACCGCGATCTAAATAAGTCGGCGCAATTTCAGGTAACGCAATAACTTGACCGCCCGAGGCCGAGCCGGTTAACCCTGCAATGGCACTGACCGCGACCGCCGCACCAATTAACTCTGGGCCAGGTAAATGCGTCATATATTCAACCACTTGATTAAACGCGGGCGTTAGCTTAGCCACACCCCCAAAACCGACAACGGCAGCGGTATTACCGATAGCGAGTAACGCACCTAGCACGCCTTCATTGGTAGCCGCGCCAGGGTTGTGAATAAAACGGAAGGTTAATAAATACAAACTAACGACACCACCGGTTAGGGCAATAATTAAGGCTGCTTGCTGTAAACTGTCGTGTAATAAAAATGAGGTCACTAACACCACTAATAAAGGAATTAACCCCGTTAGCCAATGCGGTAACGGTTTATCGGTAACCGTCGGATCGCTGGCGCGACTGACAAATTGCTCACCCTTTGCTTGTGCATTTTTGATCATCCACATCAGCGCTAAATAGCCGCCAACCGCCATGAAAACCGCGACTATGATGCTGACTTGCCACCCAGCGTAAGGGGTGGTGCCAAGATATGGGATTGGGATCCAGTTTTGAATTTCTGGAGAGCCTGCTGACGTCATGGTAAAGGTCACAGAGCCCAAGGCTAGTGTGGCTGGAATAAAGCGCCGTGGTAAATTGGCCCCTTTAAACAAGCTCACCGCCATGGGGTAAGCAGAAAAAGCCACGACAAATAAACTGACACCACCATAGGTTAATACGGCACACGCTAACACAATGGCTAACACAGCGCGGGTATGGCCTAGTCGTTTGACAATCGCCAAGGCGACTGCATCTGCCGCACCGCTGTGTTCCATCAACTTACCAAATAAGGAGCCGAGTAAAAACATCAGGAACCACGCGGCGACAAAGCTAGAGAAGCCTGCCATATAACCATGCACAAAATCGAGCTTATCGTTTAGCTGCCAAAAGGGGATACCGTTTGTTAACGCCACCAACAGCGCACAGAGTGGGGCGGTGATGAAGAGGTTGAAGCCGCGCATCGTTAACACGATGAGTAAACCCAAACCCAGTAATAATCCGAACAGACTTAACATGGAGTAATCCTTGTTTTTATTTTTTCTTAGTCTGATACAGTCTGCTCTGCCTCACCATAGTACTAAGGTACAGGTTAATATTTCTGCGATCAGGGCTACTCTATGGACAACAACTTACAAATCTATAATTTCAAATAGACAGCAACATCTGCAATCAACAGGAGAGCCCCATGGCCAAGAATAATAAGATTGAGCAAGCTTCAACGATCTACCCGCGCTTCTTTCAACCCAGTCTCTTGGCATTAGCCGTAAGCAGCTGTTTAATGGCGCCTGCTTTCGCTCAAGAAAGCAATAGCAATGACGATGAAGTAAAATTAGAACGAATTGAAGTGACTGCTCGACGCACAGTAGAAAACTTACAAACGGTACCCGTGGCAGTAACGTCACTTGGTGAAGAAGAATTAGCCCAGCGTGGTATCGATAATATTACGTCGGTTCAGCAATACTCACCGAACACCACTTTGCAAGTATCACGCGGTACTAATAGCACTTTAACGGCTTATATTCGTGGTATTGGTCAGCAAGATCCGTTATGGGGTTTTGAGCCTGGCGTAGGTATTTATATTGATGACGTATATATGGCTCGCCCGCAAGGTGCAGCCTTAGATGTTTATGATGTAGAACGTATTGAAGTTCTGCGTGGTCCACAGGGTACCTTATATGGTCGTAATACCATTGGTGGTGCGGTTAAATATGTTACTAAAGAACTAACCGGCGATACGGCTTTTGCTGTGCGCGGTACCATCGGTACTGATAATCAGCAAGATTTTAAAGTATCGGGCCAGGTCGGTTTAACGGATAACTTATTTATCAGCGGCGCCATTGCCAGCTTTAACCGTGATGGTTTTGGTACTTATTTAAATACCGGTGCTGATAACTACGACAAAGATGTGCAATCTGGCCGTGTGAGTGTGCAGTGGAATGCCGCAGACAATTTTAGCGTGCGCTTCAGCGCCGATAAAACAGTCGATAAGTCGAATTCAAAAGGCGGCTTTCGTTTAACGCCAAGTTTATTGGTTCCTAATCAGCCATTAACTGACAGCGTGTACGACTCCTATACCAGTATGCCCGCTGACAACAAAGTGGATACGGAAGGTCAATCGTTAACCTTAACGTGGGATCTTAACGATAACTGGACGGTGAAATCGGTGACCGCCAGACGCAAAGGTGTTACCGATACCAATATTGATTTTGACTCTACGCCATTACAGTCTTTAGATGTACCGGCGTTTTACGAAGATGAGCAAACCTCTCAAGAGCTGCAGTTATTATTTAGTGGCGATAAGTTTAAAATGGCCTCGGGTTTATATTATTACACCGGTGAAGCCTGCGGTGCCTTCGGTACTGTTATTGTGGCTGGTGCAGGTGTGACTGTCGAAAATGGCGGTTGTGTAGACACCGACAGTATTGCCGCTTATGCTCAAGGTACTTACGAGTTAACTGACAAGCTATCGTTAACCGCGGGCGGTCGTTACACCAAAGATGACAAAGATGCGACCTTAGACCGCAGATTGTATTTAGGCTACAAAGGCCCACGTGATGCTGCTGCGCCAGGTACCTTATTACAAGTACAAACCGATTTTAGCGGTAGCGAAAGTTTTAGCCATTTCTCACCACGTGTAGGTGCAGAGTACCAGTACAGTAATGATTTAATGTATTACGTGAGCTACACCGATGGCTTTAAATCGGGTGGTTTTGATATGCGTGCAGTTGAAATTGTTAACCCTAACGCCACCGACCCATACCAAGAAGAAACCGTTGATACCTATGAGTTTGGTATAAAAAGTGAATGGTTAGATCAGCGTTTACGTATGAATGCGGCGGTCTTCCATTCTTCTTATGAAGATATGCAAGTTACCGTGCAACGTGCGGTAGGTAATAACGTTGCCTCGCAAGTATTAAACGCGGCCAGCGCCGATATTAACGGTGCTGAAGTGGAAGCCTTATTTGCAGCAACCCGTGATTTGGAAATCACCGCGATTGTCGGTTACATTGACGCGTCGTTTAACAAAGTAGAGTTCTTTGACCCAGTATCGCAAGCGGTGGTGGATGTCTCTAATGTTTGGGGATTTGCTAATACGCCAGAATTAACTGCAACTTTAGCGAGCCGTTACACCGTAGAAACCGATTTTGGTAGCTTAGTGTTTAATGCTAACTTAGCGTATCGCGGCGCGACGCAAATTTTTGAAGTACCTTCAGTACTTGATTACGGCGGCTATACCTTGATTAATGCCGGCGTAAACTGGTACTCAAATGATGGTTTCTGGGATGTGTCGCTACAGGGTAAAAACTTAGGTGATAAGCAAGCGCGTATTGCCGGTTACAACTTTGCGCTGTTAGCGGGTGAGCAGACGATTACTGGTTATTACATTGACCCACGGACAGTAAGTTTGACTGTTGGCTATCGTTTCTAATCTAGAAAAACCTTGCCGGGGCGAAAGCCCCGGTTCATTATGGGCAAAATTGTCCTGAAGTATTGTTATGATTGCTATTATTGCTGATGACCACCCCTTGTTCCGCGTTGCACTGTCGCAAGCTTGCGCGGCGATTTTAGGTAAAGATGCCTTGTTGTTGCAGGCACAAACCATGCAGCAAGTTTGGCCCTTACTCCGTCAACATCCTGATACTCACTTTATTTTTCTCGACTTAAAAATGCCAGGTTCCGAAGGTTTCACGGGCCTTACCGCACTTCGTACAGAATATCCTGATGTGCCGGTGATCATGGTGTCTGCAGAAGAAGATCCGGTGATTATTAAGCAAGCATTGGCGCTCGGTGCGGCTGCTTATATTCCTAAATCAGCACCGCTAGAATTATTGTCTGAAGCCATTAATGCCGTATCCAATGGCGATACCTGGTTACCCACCGAGTTAGCCGATGATGTGAAAAACGCCCGTGCTTTAATTGATCATGACTTTGCGCAGCGGCTAGAACAACTCACCCCACAGCAGTTTCGGGTGTTAAAAATGATTGCCGATGGTTTGTTAAATAAGCAAATTGCCTATGAAATGAATGTGCAAGAAACCACGATAAAGCAACATGTGTCAGCGATTTTGCGCAAACTTAATGTCAATAATCGTACCTTGGCCGGTATCTTATTTGAGAAGTTAAAACTACCTGAACAGTATGACTAATCAGTACGTTTTTGTTAGGTAGGCTCAGTCGCAAGCTGAAACTGCGCTTTGTATTGCTGGGTAATCTCTAGTAACTGACCATCTTGTAATAAATAGATCTGTGCGGCATTCAATATGGTTTCTGGCCGGTGCGCGATAATAATACGCGTCATATTAAGTTGCTTAATAGCCTGATTAACATAGTGCTCTAATTGTACGTCTAAATGGCTGGTGGCCTCATCCATAAACAAAATCTTCGGTTTACGATACAGTGCTCTGGCCAGCAAAACGCGTTGTTTTTGGCCACCCGACAGGGAACTGCCCATATCCCCCACCAAACTGTTATACCCCATCGGCATCGCATTTATATCTTGATCGATACCCGCGAGTTTTGCCGCTTCAGATACCCTTGATAAATCACACTCTGCATCAAAGAAACTGATATTTTCTGCCAGCGTGCCAGACAGCAATTGGTCATCTTGCATGACCGCAGCAATTTGACTGCGGTAATGACGCAAGCCTAACTGTGTTATTTCAATGCCATCGATCAGAACTTTACCCGCTGTTGCCGGCAATAATCCAAGCATAATTTTCATTAGACTAGTTTTACCGGTACCGGATGGTCCAATAATCGCAATATTATCACCGGCTTTCACGTTAAGGCTCAAGTTAGCAAATAGCCACGGTTCAGTGTTGGCATAACGGAAACTGACCCCTTCTAAATCCAGCTCACCTTTCAGCTCTCTATTGTCTCCACTATCGCCTACATCTTCTTTCTCTGTAAGGGCTATATCGGCCAAGCGATCTAAATGCAGTTTAGTCATTTTAATCTGTACAATAATACCAATTAAATTACTCATCCTGCTTGTAAATTGACTTTTATATGCAACAAAGGCAAACATCATTCCAACTGTCATATCGCCAGCCATTACTAAGTTAGCCGCCAAGTAAATGATCAAAATACCCTCAATGCCAAAAAGCAACTGATTAACAACACCCGCACTGATACCCCACTTAGCTAATCTGAAACCGACATTAATGGTTTCAGTATGGCGGTTTTGCCAAAGGTTAAGCCTTTGCACTTCCTGGCCAAACAACTTTAAACTTTGGATGCCACGAATAGACTCCATAAAAACACTTTGTTCTTTAGCCGAGGTAATAATGCTTTCTTCAGTCAACTTGTGCATTGGCCAGTAAAATGCCCAACGCACCAAGGCATATAGCAGTACTACCACGACCACAACAAAACTTAGCTGAGGGCTATACAGATACATCATGGCAAAGACGATAACCACCATAATACTGTCTAACAGCCCTTCCACCAGACTGGTAGTGAGTAACGACTGAATGGCTGATAGCGAGCCAAAACGCGAGGTAATATCGCCCATATGCCGTTTTTCAAAAAATGGCACTGGCAAGTGCAGCAAATGACGGAACAGGTTAGTCACCATTTGCATACTCATCATTGTGCCAAGGTGTAGCACAATCCAGCTGCGAAGTACTCCTACGACTAATTGAATGAGCATCAGTAACCCAAAACCCAGTGCCAGCACTAATAACAAAGGCTTATCATGGCTGACCAATACTTCATCAACGACCAGTTGCGTATAATATGGCGAAGCAAGGGCAAATATTTGCAAAATGAGTGATAAAGTAAACAGCTTAACTAGGGCTGGCACTACGCCGCGTATATTGCTCCAGAATGCGGTAAGGCCGAGCTTTACCCGCTCATCCACTTTTTCAAACTCACTAGTGGGAGTTAACTCTAGCGCAACGCCGGTAAATGACTTGTCCACATCTTTAAGGGACAAGCGTCGCTCGCCCATTGCCGGGTCTAGTATAGTAATACCATTACGATGCACTTTTTTAAGCACTACAAAGTGATTCATTTCCCAATGCAGTATGCAGGGCGTTTGCAGCTTTTTTAAATCATCTAACTCTAGTTTTAAGGCCCGACCAGACATGTTTAACTGGTTAGCCAGCAGCATCAACTGCTGCAAATTGGTGCCTTTTAGCGACACGTTATAGCGGCTACGTAAAGTGGTTAAATCCAGCTGATGGCCATAATAATTGGCCACCATCGCCATACAGGCTAGGCCGCACTCGGCGGCTTCGGACTGGTGTAATAATTTCACTTATTTTTTCTTTGCAAAGGCTGAATACAAAAAATAAGAAACAGCGGTGAGTATTGCTAATGCCGTTGCCGAAGTACCAAATGAGATTTGTGGAATAAGTGTGCTCAATAAAAAGTAAAAAGCGACTGTTGTTATTGCATTAGGAACGGATACTGTATTTTTTTTCATTTCATCACCTCTAATAGATTAGGCCATTATTAATAATTACCTAATCCGTAAGTTGATTTAAAATTTATGGCACCATGTAATCCGGAACTGTTGGTTGATATCCGCATAGAGCAGTACTGTTTCCGCTAGTATTGTTCCTATATGTAAAAAACTTCAACTCTAAACGAGTTACCAAATTTCGCACTTAAATATGCTGAAATGGCAATTATGAATTTTTTTCCATAGAGGTGAAGTTTCTGCCTAGAATGCCATCTGTTTGCCTATTATACCGACCAGCATTGTTGTCTATAAAACTAGCTACTAAGAAAGAATCCCAAAATCCTTCACGTGCTTGAGAATAGTCGGTTAATGATGAAAGAATTACAAATGTGCTTTGGTCGAAAACACCATTCATACATCAAACAGCTCAAATTTTAACTTTTGAAAATTTTCTATCTCTGAAACGTTATTAGTGTTTAGAGGTTTGTTCTTGTTAGCGTTATAATCGACCTTGCAGGTATAAAAGTCGGCTCAAGCAACCATCAGCCAAAATCGCTAATGTTGATTTCATTTATACGCCAAATATCCATGTAAAAATAAACAATGAATTCCATGTAGAATGTATAAGAATACAAGCTACCAAACTATTAGTCCTTAGCCGGACTGAATAAAGAACTAATGACAGGAGAAAAATCAAGTAAAATGATTCTGACGGATGGAGCAACGCAAATAAAGTTGAAAAAAGTACCAATCCAAAAATCTGAAATTTTGAGTTTTCAATGTGGTTCCTAAAAAGAACCTCCCTAAACAGAACTTCTTCTACCATTGGTGATATAAGAATCGAGCTAACCATAAAAATAGCTATGTGTGCATTGATTTCAATTCCATCCCCATGGACGAGCAGAGATCTTTCAGAAGCAATAATGTGGTAGGCAAAAACAAAAACAAGGCAAATAGTTAGTTCTAAAGCTTGATTTGCAGGAATTATACGTATTGATTTTTTTAGCTCCCTTCTAAAGTTCCTAAAGAAGCAGAGTGAAATAATGATAATAGTCATCAGTGTAGCATGTGGTATTGGTTTTTCTCTTTCGCTAATGCCAAACATAACTGAAGCTATAAAGTACAATAAAATTGTTACTGCGAGTGCTCCAAAAATTGTACTGTAATTGTATATTTTTGACATTAACACGATTAATTCCTTAAAGAGGGGAGAGTTTCCTCCCCCGATTTTATACTTTGTGACTTAAAGACGTTTACGAGGACCGCCATTCTCGTTTACCTGTTGAGCTTTCTCGTTGGCATATTCAACAAAGGAATCCCAGGCCACAGGACCGTTGGTAGAAACAAAATCCACCATATCATTAAACAATGCAGCAAGGCCTGCAGTTTCTGCGAGACATGATAATGCACCTAACCTAGATTTGCATTTATTGGTAGGTCCACCATTTGTGCCAATGCTGCTGTCAATCATATAAAAGCTAGTAAGTTGATGAAAAAGATCTTCTGGCCCAGTAAGACCTTGAAATCCACCACTCACTTCTTCAACTTGCTCAAATGTAAGTTCTTGCATAATATCTCTCCTAGAGACGATTACAGTTAAGGTTAAAGACGCCCTTTCAGGCTGAAAATCGGCTCTAGCAACCAGCTTAATAAGCTGCGTTGCTCAAGCACGATATCTGCGCTTAGCAGCATGCCCGATTGCAGCGGGACGCTGCTGCCGTAAGCGCGGATCTCTTGCGAGTCCAGTGCTACCGCGACGCGGTAGACGGGCTCTTGAATAGCAATCGGCATTTCTACTTCATTCGGTAACAAAATCGCCTCGCCGGTCGTTAATACTTCGCCTTCATATAAACCAAAACGCTGATAAGGAAAGGCGTCAAAGCGTAAGCGAGTGCGTTGGCCTGGGCTAACAAACCCAAAAGCACGGGTGGGTACTAACAAGATGGCTTGCAGTTGTGCTTGCTCGGGTAAAATAGTTAATAAAGGTAAATGGCTATGGGTGTATTTGCCCAATTCAGCCACTAAATTGGTGACTCGGCCGCTGACTGGGGCGGTGATCAGCAATTGATTGCGCGCTTGCAGTTCTAATTGTTGCTGCTGCAGCCGTGAAAATTCTGCCTCTAATAAAGCGAGTTGCTGCTGTTGCTCCGTAGGTAAACGCTGCAGCTGACCCTCAAGTTGTGACAGTGCGGCGAGCTGACTTTGCCGCGTTAATTGCTGTTCAGTGACTTGTTGTTTTAATAACAGCAGGTTTTCTTGTTGTACTTGCCAATCCAGCTCGCTAATGGCGCCTTTTGCTTGCAAGCTGCTCAGCTTATCTAAGCGTTGTTGTTGCAGTTGCAGCCGATTGGCAACCAGGGCGGTTTGCTGCTGTTGTTCCGCGAGTAAGGCCTGCTGATAGCCTAAGCGGCTTTGCAGTTCTTGCTGCTGTTGTTGAAAGTGCAGCAAGAGTTGTTCGCGCCGCGAGGTCAGTAATTGTTGTTGCTGTTGCAAGCTCAGGTTTAAGCTACCGACCAAGCTACTGCCTTCAGCAAGATAATCCGGCACATTCAATAACATCAGCGCTTGACCTTGGCTGACCATAGCGCCATCTGCAACATAAAGTTCACTGATCACTCCTGCACGTGCGGCATGCACCTTGGCGATACCCATATCTGGCTGCAAATAACCATTGACGGTGGCTTTACGATTAAAGTCAGCCTGAGCTAAAAAAATGACAATACCGCAAACCAGCACTAATAAACTGACTGTCAGCACAGTGCTACTGAGCGGTTGGGCGATCACCACCTCTCCCTCTAAGCGCTGCGCTTGCTGTTTCAGTGCGGCTTGTCTAAATAAAGGCTGCTGGCTCATTTGTCATTTTATTGTTAATTAAAAGTGATTTTTAAGATAGTTTATGGCTTGAAAGTCGTAAAGCAAATCAACAGAATAATTTTTTATAAAAACATTATTGTTAATGCCGCGTAATTATAAAAAGGATGTTATTTAAGTTTTAAACGAAGAGAGCTGGCGCTATTTTAATAGACGCTGAAATAAACGTTTTAATGCGACGGGTTTTAGAGGTTTCAGCAAGAAATAGAAACCGCTACTTAGTGCTTGTTCTCGGATTAATTGATCATGATCAGCAGAGTGAATGATCACTGGAACATTGAGGGCAAAGTGACTGGTTAATTGAATCGCAACGTCGATACCGGTAGCACCATTATCGAGGTGATAGTCAAATAAACAGAGATCGGGTTGAAAGCCTTGTTGTAGTGCGGCTAGAACATCACCAGGCTGTTGTAAAGCGAGCACTTCACATTGCCAGCTTTGCAGTAACGCAGCGACGGCATGCAGCAGTTGTGGTTCGTTATCAAGTAGCAGTACTTTTTTCCCGGCAAAGCTGGCACTAATATCGCTAATTGTTGCAGTGCTCTCAAGCGGTGCCGGTACCAAGTGGGCGCGAGGTAATAACAAGCTAAAGCAACTGCCGCGGCCTTCCACCGATTGCACCGTTAAGGTGTGATTTAAAATAGCGCTGATCCGGTGAGAAATCGCTAAGCCTAACCCTAAGCCTTTTTGATCGGGTTGGCTACCTTGTTGAAACTCTTCAAAAATACGTTGCTGATCAGCCAGCGCAATACCAACACCGGTATCCAATACACAAATTTGGAGTTGCTCGCTGCGGCGTTTCACACCTAAAACAATTTTTCCTGCAGGGGTATAACGGATGGCATTCGCCAGTAAATTCTGTAGGACACGTTTTAACAGTTTGCGATCAGTATTCACTACTAGTTTTGTGCTATGCAGCTTAAATTGTAAGCCCTTTTTCTCGGCTAAAATGGTGGCATCACGGGCAATATCTTCTAACAATATTTGCACACTCACCGGTTGATGACGGGCTTTAATCACCCCTGAATCGAGTTTGGTTAAGTCGAGGATAGCCGTCAGTAATTCCTCGGCGGAATTGAGGGAGTGGCTCAAGTTTTCACTTAATTGTTTTAATTCGGGTTCCGTCACTTTTTGCCGTAACAAGCTCGCAAACAAGGCTGCCGCATTAAAAGGCTGCATTAAGTCGTGACCGGCTGCGGCAAAAAAACGGGTTTTAGCTTGGGTGCTTATTTCAAGCTGTTGCTGAGTGTGTTGTAGCTGGGCGTTTAACTGTTGTAAGGCGCTGGTGCGCTCGGCTACGCGTTGTTCAAGTAGCTGATTACTTTGCTCTAATTGTTGCTGCACGGCAATAAAAGAGCTGATGTCGGTATAGGTAGTAACAAAGCCGCCGCCGGGTAAGGGGTTACCTTGTATCTCTAACACGCGACCATCTTGTTGTTCGCGCTGCACCCGATATTGACTGCCTTGGCGTAAAAAGCCAATGCGTTTAGCCACTTCGCTTTCAATATCGGCGCTATCAATTAAACCGCGTTGCATATTAAAACGGATTAACTCAGCAACTGGGCGACCTACTTCGACCATCGCCGGTGGGTAATCAAACATCTCGATATAGCGCTGATTCCAGGCAATAACGCGTTGATCGGCATCGACTACGGCGATACCTTGGCTGATGTTATCAATAGTGGAGAGCAATAAATTCTGATTAAAGCGAAAAACTTGGCTGGCTTCGTCGACAAAGCGTTCAACGGTTTCCATCGGCAAACGGCCATGTCGACCACTGGCATCCATAATTAAACGCATCGAAGCGCCGCCTAATACTGCTGCCAGGCTGCGCTCAGTGGCTTGAATTACATTAATCGGCGCTAAACGCTGCAATTCGCTTTGGTTGTCTTTGGTGTTGCGTTGTAACAGGCGCTGAGCTTCGCGTTCTCCTGCGAAACGTCGAACTAATAAGTAACACTCTTGAATGGTCAGTTGCTGTAATGGTCTGGCTGGGGCTTCACGGCTACTGCGCAAAAAGCGGCCGCTTTGTAGCCACTCACTAATACCGGTATTGGTTAATTGGCTCACCAGGAGGGTCATTAAACAGTTAACGCTTAAACTGAGTAATACCCCCAGGGTAATACTATCGCCTTGCCAGCCAAATAAATGTTGTGGGGCTAACCAACTTACGCCAAAAGGCCCGGTTAAAGGTATTTGACTGCTGATAATGCCGGCTCGCACGAGTTCAGGGAACAGCAATACATAAGCCCAAATTAAGGCGCCACTGCCCAAACCTGTTATGGCTCCTCGTCGATTAATTTGACGTGAGAACAGCCCCATAATTAGCGAGGGTGCTAACTGTGCCACTAAAGCAAATGCCATTAAGCCGAGCTGTGCTAACCCCGTACCAGTGCCAATAAATCGGTAGTAAATAAAACCGAGCGTGAGTACCACGATCATGGCTAAACGTCGTACAGTCGCCACTTTAATCAGTTTTTGTTGATCATTGGCTAGGTTGTTTCGACGAAACAATAACGGCACTAGCAATTCGTTGGTGATCAAAATCCCCAGTACAACGGTGGCGATCACAACCATACTGGTGGCCGCCGAGAAACCGCCAATATATGCCAGCAAGGCGATATCGGTGCGATTAGCCGCGAGCGGCAGTTGTAGAATCACTAAATCGAGATTGGCGTTTTCACCCAGTAACATAATACCGGCTAAACCTAAGGGCAGGCTAAAGGCGCCCATTAATAATAAGTACAGCGGAAAAACCCAGCGCGCGTTGCGCAAATGGCTCAACTTTTGGTTTTCGACAAAGCTGACATGGAATAACCAAGGCAAACAAAGGGTAGCCGCAAAACCCAGTAATACATGGATCCAATAGGTGTAAGTAGGCAAGCGCTGACGTTGAATTTGCTGTACAGCGTTACTGTCGGCGGCTAATTCAAAGATGTTACCTACGCCGTCAAAGATGCCCCATGCAACAAATATCGCAATGGCTAACAACGCAAACAGTTTAACTAGCGACTCAAAGGCAATGGCGGTCATTAAACCGGGGTTCGGCTGGTGGGCGCGTGCGTTTTTACCGGCAAACAGCAGCGCAAACACTGCCATCCATAAACACACATAAAGCCCGGTATCGGTATACCAATGCTCTCCGGTTTCCACTTTCACGAGGGTGTTAATACTGGTCGCAACGGCGTGCAGTTGCAGCGTGATATAGGGGATCACCGTCATCAATAAAATTAACGTGATCATCACCGCTAACAGCCGCGAATGGCCAAAACGGGTGGCAATAAAGTCTGCAATAGAGGTGATGCGATAGCGCCGGCAGGCAACAGCGACGCGGGCGAGCAATTTAAAGCCAAACCAAAACAGGATAAAAGAGCCAATATAGGTGGGGGGCAGCCACCAGCCATTTACCACGGCTTGAGCCGTAACGCCATAAAAAGCCCAGGATGTGCAATATATGGATAAGGCTAAACTAAACACCCAGGGCGCAAGCGGATGCTGTGCGGTAATTCGTCGGCCGAACAGGCCAACGCAATATAGCACCAACAAATACAGCAGTGATATGGCGGCAAGGGTGGCTAAACCGATACCGCTACCATTTTGAATCATTGCAGAGGCAGAGCTCGTCAATACATAATACTCTGATTGTGCCTGAGTTTTACGGGTTCAGCTAGCGTGCTGTCCAGCCACCATCCAATACTAGGGTTTGCGCCGTAATGTGTTTGGCGGCCGGTTGGCACAAAAATAAGGCGGTTTCAGCAATTTCACTGACATCAATAAAAGCCTTTTGTGGCATCGGCGCTAGCATAATTTGTTCAATGACCTGCTGCTCGGTTAAGTTATGCTCTTTAGCTTGGGCACTAATTTGTTTTTCTACCAATGGCGTTTTAACATAAGCTGGGCAAATGGTGTTGATGGTAAAGTTCTTATCTGCGTTTTCCAGTGCGATCACTTTACTAAAGCCCAGTAAACCATGCTTGGCTGCTACATAGGCCGATTTAAACGGCGATGCCACTAACGCATGGATAGAACCAATGTTGATCACCCGACCAAAGTTTTGTTGCTGCATATGCGGCAACATGGCCCGCGTTAACATGGCGGGGCCGGTTAGCATCACATCCAATAATAATGCCCATTTCTCTGGTGGAAAGTCTTCTAAGCGAGCAACATGCTGAATACCTGCATTATTAATTAAAATATCTGCTGGAAATTGTGCGGCACATGCGGCAATTTGCTCGGCATTGGTGACATCTAATACAAAGGCGTCGGCGATATATCCGGCAGCGGTGAGCTCTGCCGTTTTGCTCTTCAGTAATTCAGCATTTAAATCGGCCAACACCACAGCATGACCTGCTTTAGCAAAGGCTTCGGCAACGGCAAAACCAATGCCGCCGGTGGCTCCAGTAACGACTACGCGCATAGTAACTCTCCTATAAATAATACTTAACATGCTAAGAAAGCTGGCGTCTTACTTCAACGGTACTTTAGTGCTATGTGTGTCATGCGTGTGGTTAACCAATACAGTTTAGGGCATTAAAATGCTTTTTATTGGGCTTAACCAAAGCGACAATCTGCAGCGAAATGACCACAATAAAGGTTCGCCAGTGAGTGGCTTTTAACGATGAAAGTAAAGCGGTAAAAGGTTTGCAGCTTTGCGCTACTGATTTCCTGTGATAGATTTAGCGCTTTTACAATTCACCAGAACGGTACTTGAGCAGCCAGTAAGGCAAACCAACCTTGGCGCTTATTAAAATAAAAACCGTCTGGTTTGCAATAACGCTGTCTTATTGCGCCACCTTTGACCAAGAGGATCCGATTGATGACGAATTCCAGCAAAACGCCAAACGGCGTTGCGGAAAAACGTGGCTGGTTTACCCGATTTCTCGATACTGTAGAATTTTTAGGTAATCTGCTCCCACACCCTGTAACTTTATTTGCTTGTTTTGCTATTGCCGTGGTTTTTGGCAGTGGTATCGCCGCTTACTTTGATTTTAGTGCGATTGATCCAAGACCTGAGGGTACCTCTGGCCGCGCAGCCGACGGCACCATTCAGGTGGTAAGCCTGATGACGGTTGATGGCTTACAGCGGATTATTTCAAATTTAGTCACTAACTTTACCAGTTTCGCGCCTTTAGGCGTGGTGTTAGTGGCCTTGCTGGGTGTCAGTGTGGCGGAGCACTCCGGCTTAATTTCTGCGGCGATGCGTGGCTTAGTGATGAATGCATCAAAACGCATGGTCACGGTCACGGTTGTGTTTGCCGGTATCATCTCTAATACCGCCTCAGAGCTGGGTTATGTGGTGCTCATTCCGATGGCTGCCTTAATTTTTTACTCGTTAGGCCGTCATCCATTAGCCGGTTTAGCTGCCGCTTTTGCTGGTGTTTCAGGCGGTTACAGTGCCAACTTATTTATTGGTACGGTCGACCCCTTACTGGCAGGCTTTACCACTTCAGCGGCGAATTTAATTGATCCAAACTATGTCGTTGGCCCCGAAGCTAACTGGTGGTTTATGATTGTCAGTACCTTTGTAATTGCTGCGCTCGGTGCTTTAGTCACAGAAAAAATCGTTGAGCCAAAACTGGGCAAATACAACCCGAATGAAGCCTCGGTTGATTTGGGTGAGCAAAAACTCGATGCACTGACGCCTCAAGAAAAACGCGGTTTAAAAGCGGCGGGTTTAACGTTTTTATTCTTAGGCATTTTGCTGGCGCTCAGTATCGTGCCAGAAAATGGTGTGTTACGGCATCCCGAAACCGGCTTGGTAGATAACTCCCCGTTTCTTAAAGGCATCGTTGTTTTTATCTTTATTACTTTTGGTATTCCGGGTTACGTTTATGGTCGCATTGTTGGCACCATGAAAAGCGATCGTGATGTGATTGATGCCATGGCTAAAAGCATGAGCTCGATGGGTCTTTATATTGTGCTGGTGTTTTTTGCGGCGCAGTTTGTCGCGTTTTTTGGCTGGTCAAATTTAGGGGCGATATTTGCGGTAAAAGGCGCCACCTTGTTACAAAATATTGGTTTAACCGGGCCAGAACTCTTCGTGTTTTTTATCGCGATGTGTGCTTTTGTCAATTTGTCTTTGGGCTCTGCCTCTGCACAGTGGGCGATTTTCGCACCCATTTTTGTGCCGATGCTGATGATTGTCGGTTACTCACCAGAGGTGATTCAGGCGGCTTACCGTATTGGTGATTCAGTCACTAACCTTATTACGCCAATGATGAGCTATTTTGGGCTTATTTTGGCGGTGGCCTCTCGTTATAAAAAGAACATGGGGATCGGTACGCTGATTGCCACTATGCTGCCTTACACCATGGTATTTTTTGTGGGTTGGGTCCTGTTATTTTATACATGGGTGTTCTTATTAGGGATGCCCGTGGGGCCAAATGCCCCGACCTATTACGAATTCACACAGTAATTGGTGATCAGGCTTACCGCTGCTTGAAAGCTGTGATATAACATGGCTCAGGCAGCGAAGCAGCAGTCTGTATAACGTCTGGCTTGTTCCGCCTTACTGCGGGCCGACCGTTCCATAGCCAGGTTAATGAGTGAGATGCTGCAGCGAACCAACACAACATACTTAATTTAAAATTTAGAGAGCAGAGTAGTATATGGCAGAAAATAAAGTAGTGGCGTTACACAAAGAAGGTCACGCCAAAACCAAGATCAATACGCAAAATCTTTTTCAACACATTGCTAATGAGCATATGTTACCGGTTGTAGTACATGAGTTTGTGGTTGCGGGTGCTGAATTCCCTATCGTTTTTGTTAAAGATCAATCGGGTGAAAATTTCCAACCCGTGGTGTTATTAGGTTTATCAGCGCAGCAAAACCTGGTGATCAAAGATGGCAAGTGGGACGGTATGTACGTTCCTCGTGTTGCTCGTAATTATCCTCTAGTGCTAGTACAAGATCAGCCAGGTAGTGATCGTTTAATCGTGGCTATCGACGAATCGTCTGAGCGTGTGAACGACACTGAAGGTTTTGCCTTGTTTAATGAAGACGGCACTGAAAGCGACTACTTAGTTGCTCGTAAACAGCAAATGGCAGATTTTGTTGATTTTAGCCAAATTACTCATAACTTCACGCTAAAAATGCAAGAGTTAGGCCTAATTAAAGAGCAAGTGCTTACTGTTACCATCAATGAAGAAAAGCGTAATATCAACGGTATTAACATGATTGATGATAAAGCGTTGAATGAATTAAGCGATGAAACCTTCCTTGAATTACGTAAGTTAGGTTACTTAACTGCGATTTATGCTCACCTGATGTCACTTCAGCATACGCAAAAATTAGTGCAAAAGTTAGCCGCACGTGATGCCGCCGCTGCTGCAAAAACAGAATAATGCCAAAGCTAAGCGGTTACTGTTGCAGTAACCGCCAGTGCAATAAAAAGGGGCGCAGTTTTACTGAGCCCCTTTTTTTGAGCGGTATTTAAGTCATTCAGCCAATGGGCTTAGCTATTGCAGCTACTTGGGCTAAACGTGCTTGCAGCGCAATTCTGACATGCTCGGGGACAAAGCTCGAAACATCACCGCCATGACGACAGACTTCTTTGACCAAGGTGGATGAGATAAAGGTATTTTTTTCAGAGGGTGTCATAAAGATGCTGTCTAATTCCGGGTTTAACGAACGATTCATACTGGCTAACTGAAACTCGTATTCAAAATCAGCGACCGCACGCACACCACGGATCAATACTTGCGCTTGTTGTTCTTGGCCAAACTTGGCGAGCAAGCCGGAAAAGCCAATGACACTGACATTAGAGCAATCTTTAAATGCCGCTCTAGCCAGTTCTACGCGCTCTTCTAAAGTGAATAACGGTTGTTTACTTGGGTTAGACGCCACTGCCACGACGACGCTATCAAAGAGGCGGGCAGCACGCAAAACCAAATCAGCATGGCCATTGGTCAGAGGGTCAAAAGTGCCAGGATAAATAGCGCGGATTTTCATCTATGGGTGGTCCTCGGCCAGCGTACGCAAAAGCGTGGCTGGTAATTACATTCAGTTTGGCGTTACTATAACAAAATAACTGCTGATTAACAGAAGCTCGCACGACGTAATGGAAAAGAAGTTAAGAACCAAAGACCGCATTTTACAGGCCAGTATTGCTTTATTTAACGAAGTAGGTGAACGTCAAGTTACCACTAACCATATCGCTGCACACTTGGGCATAAGCCCGGGTAATTTGTATTATCACTTCAGAAATAAAGAAGATATTGTGCGGCAGATCTTTCGCGAATATGCCAAATTACTCGATACACGGATCAAACCTCCTGCGCAGCCTGAACAGGCACTGGATTTACTGACCGACTATCTTGATGCGGTGTTTGAGTTAATGTGGCGTTTCCAGTTTTTTTATGCCAATTTGCCGGATATTTTGGCGCGCGATCCTGCGTTACAGCAAGATTACTTGCACGTACAACAAAACGTGTTAGCACGGGTCATGGCGGTGATTAAGGGCTTAAATGACGCTAAGGTGATTGCTATCGAGCCCAATGATATCCGCGACGTAGCGCATAATATCAAGTTGCTGGTGAGTTTTTGGATCAGCTATTTAAAAACCCAAGCACCGTTAGCGGCAGTCAATAAGGCTAATTTATATCGCGGCGTACTAAAAGTTCTCTTGTTGTTTAAGCCTTATGCCACGGCAGAAGCATTACCCGATTTTCGGAAGCTACAGCAGCATTATACCGATTTAGCCGGTAGCGATGAATTTGCTGCCGATTTGTAGGCTTTTCTTTACAGCTTGGCGGCGCTGCCGTCGAGCTGCTTCACGTTGAACGCTGCAGTCACCGCACTAAATCTTTACAATAGCGAGTTCAACAGCTTAATTCCTGCCCAATATTGCCAGAGGAGGCTTTATGCGCAATGGCGCTTTTCTGCACCATCTAGAACAACAACTCGAAGAGGTGAAAGCAGAAGGTCTGTACAAAGCAGAACGTATCATCACATCGCAACAGCAAGCCGATGTGACGGTTGGCTCGCAACAGGTACTCAATTTCTGTGCGAATAACTATTTAGGGTTGGCCAATCATCCTGATCTGATTGCTGCCGCCGCGGCCGGTTTGCAAAGCCATGGTTTTGGTGTGGCATCGGTGCGCTTTATCTGTGGTACGCAAGATATTCATAAAACCTTGGAAGCCAAAGTGAGCGAGTTTCTTGGTACCGAAGATACCATTTTGTATTCTTCTTGCTTTGATGCTAACGCAGGTTTATTTGAAACGATTTTAGGTGCTGAAGATGCGATCATTTCTGACGCACTGAATCATGCTTCTATTATTGATGGCGTGAGGTTGTGTAAAGCGAAACGCTATCGTTATGCCAATAACAATATGGCCGAATTAGAAGCGCAATTAAAACAAGCCGACGCCGACGGTGCGCGCTTTAAACTCATTGCTACTGATGGTGTCTTTTCGATGGATGGCGTCATTGCCGATCTGAAGTCAGTGTGTGATCTGGCCGATAAATATAATGCCATGGTCATGGTAGATGACAGTCATGCGGTCGGTTTTGTTGGTAAAAACGGTCGCGGCACTCACGAATATTGTGAAGTAATGGATCGTGTCGACATTATTACCGGCACTTTAGGTAAGGCCTTAGGCGGCGCCTCAGGTGGCTATACCTCGGGTAAAAAAGCCATTATTGATTGGTTACGGCAACGTTCAAGGCCTTATTTGTTCTCGAACTCTTTAGCGCCCTCTATTGTTACCGCGTCAATTAAAGTATTAGACATGCTGGCGCAAGGTGATGAATTGCGCGCGCAGCTATGGCAAAACGCTAATTATTTCCGTGAGCAAATGACGGCGGCAGGTTTTACGCTGGCCGGTAAAGATCATGCCATTATTCCGGTGATGTTAGGGGATGCCAAGGTCGCCGCCGAAATGGCAAAACGCATGTTGGCAGAGGGGATCTATGTGGTGGGTTTCTCCTTTCCCGTGGTGCCAAAAGGCCAAGCGCGGATCCGCACACAAATTTCAGCAGCACACACAAAAGCGCAATTAGATAAAGCCATTTCGGCCTTTATCCGAATTGGTAAAGACATGGGCGTGATCGCATAAGGCGGGGCGTAGTAATGAAAGCATTAGCAAAGTTAAAAGCAGAACCGGGTATTTGGCAAACGGAAGTTGAAAAACCAGAAGTGGGCCCGAACGATGTGTTAATTCGCATCAAGAAAACCGCTATTTGCGGCACCGATGTGCATATCTTCAAATGGGATGAGTGGGCGCAAAATACCATTCCGCATGGTATGGTTGTTGGTCATGAGTATGTGGGTGTGATTGAAGGCATGGGCTCAGAAGTTCGTGGCTTTAGCATAGGCGATCGCGTATCGGGCGAAGGCCATATCACTTGCGGTTATTGTCGTAACTGTCGTGCTGGTCGCGTGCATTTATGCCGAAATACCATAGGTGTGGGCGTTAACCGTACCGGCTCTTTTGCCGAGTATTTAGTGATCCCTGCTTATAACGCCTTTAAACTCGCCGACAATATTCCAGACAACATCGCGGCAATCTTCGATCCGTTCGGTAATGCGGTGCATACCGCATTGTCATTCGATTTAGTGGGTGAGGATGTGCTAATCACCGGTGCTGGTCCTATTGGTATTATGGCGGCTGCCGTAGCTCGGCACGTCGGTGCACGCCATGTGGTGGTGACCGATGTAAACCCTTATCGCTTAGAACTCGCTAAAAAAATGGGCGCAACCCGTGCCGTTGATGTCAGTAAAGAAAACTTGAAAGATGTGATGCGCGAACTGGGCATGACCGAAGGCTTTGACGTCGGTTTAGAAATGTCAGGTGTGCCGTCTGCATTTAGCAGCATGCTTGATACCATGAACCACGGCGGTAAAATTGCCATGCTGGGTATTCCACCCAGCTCAATGGCGATTGACTGGAATAAAGTTATTTTTAAAGGTTTAGTGATTAAAGGCGTTTATGGCCGTGAGATGTTTGAGACCTGGTACAAAATGGCCAGCTTAATTCAATCAGGCTTAGATTTAAGCCCGATTATCACTCATGAAATGCCGATGGAAAACTACCAAGAAGGCTTTGAGATTATGTGCTCAGGCCAATCGGGCAAAGTGATCTTAAACTGGTCTTAAGGCTTTTGCTGTGTACTAAAAAACACAGCCAACTGCATTACACAGAGCGAGCTTCGGCTCGCTCTGTTATTTCTCGCTGCTGTTGCAATAGCGCTAAAATATCGGCGCTTCGAGTCAGCACACGTAATTGCTGAAACAACTCACTGGCTTGTGGATATTGCAGTTTTAAATAGCTAAACCACTGTTTTACGCGGTTGGCGTAATACTTACCTTTCTCGCCCGACATCTCAAATTCCGAATAGCGCATTAATAGCGCGAGTACCTCAGGCCAGGGTAATGGTGGCTGTTTTAGTCGAATATGTTGAGCTAAATTCGGCATCGCTAAGGCACCACGGCCGAGCATAATATCTTGGCATTGGCTTTGCTCTTGGCATAACAAAGCCTGTTCGGCATTCCAGATCTCACCATTGGCGACTAATGGGATAGCGACCTGTTGTTTAATTTTCGCGATCCAAGGCCAATAAGCGGGTGGGCGATAGCCATCTGATTTAGTGCGAGCATGAATGGCTAAACTACTAGCACCCGCCTCGGCGATGGCGCAGGCATTAGCAATGGCTAAACGGGTATCTTCATAACCTAATCGAATTTTAGCTGTCACTGGAAATTCAGCCGGTACCGCAGCACGTACGGCTTTGACAATACGATACAACTGCTCGGTATCACGCAGCAGAACAGCACCGCCACGGCTTTTATTAACGGTTTTTGCAGGGCAACCAAAGTTTAAATCGACACCTGGCGAACCTAACTCGACGGCACGCACGGCGTTTTCGGCTAACCAGTCGGGCTCTTGGCCTAACAACTGAACGCGTACAGGTGTGCCGGCAAGGGTTTTACCGCCTTGTAATAATTCTGGGCAAAGCCGCGTAAAGACCCGGGCAGGCAGTTTTTGATCGACAACACGAACAAACTCGGTAACGCATAAATCATAACCACCAATGGCAGTGAGCATTTCGCGCATCAAGTGATCGACAACACCTTCCATCGGTGCCAAGATAATTCGCATATTAGGGGGTTACTTTATCGTTGTTTCGTTGACGTCGGCAGCGCTCTGAGCAATAACGCACTTCGTCCCAGTGCTGCTGCCATTTTTTCCGCCAACTAAAACTGCGTTGGCAGACGGGGCAGATTTTTTCAGGTAAATGACATTTCTTATGCGCCATTTTAAACGCTATAAATGGTATGTAAATCTTGGCGATGCAGCAGTTCCGCCAGTTCAGGTAATTGCAGCGGCTCTAGCTCCAATACATCGAGGATGGCGCTTTGCTGGCTTTGCCACTCAGGATCTTGATGAACAGAGAACAATTGTCGGCTTTCACCACTAAAATACTCTGCAATCTTTAACAGCGCAAAACGTTGCTGTTCGGCTGGGTTTTCAGTTGCTAGGATTAGAGGCGTGCTATGGTGATAAGCAATTACATTGCACAACATGTCTGACAGCCCCCAAGATTCGGCAATCAAATAACCTAATACTTCATGGCTGGTGTGAAAACGTGGCTCTTCAATTTCACTATAATGTTGTTGCTGTTGCAGGCCTTGCTGCATGATTGCGGCATAGTCATTGCGCTGTTGGCTAATTAAGGCCATGCCGGCATTGCGAAACAGGCCCAGAGAATAGCAATCATCTTGGACCTGTTGGCTAAAATTCAATTGTTTGGCGAGTGTCATGGCAATATTGGCAGTGTGCAAGGCGTTATTCCAGAGCCTTTGATTAAAAGCATCTTGGCGCCCTTCTTCCAAAGTAAAGCGTAATAACACACTGCGCGCCAACATAATCACACGGTTTAAGCCCAGGTAGCGGCAGGCTTGCTCTATAGAGGTGATTTTATTTTTCAGCCCAAAAAAGGCAGAGTTGACTACTTTTAAAGTAAAACCCGCAGTACCGATATCCAGTGCGATTAGGGCTGCAATACGATTCAGATCAGGATCCTGACTGCTAAGTTGTTTTTGAATATGCTGCAAAATTTGCGGCTGCGGTGGAATGGTGAAACCTTGTAAGGCTTGCTCAATTAAGCCCATATTGATTGCTTGTACCATGCCGCTACTCCGCGTGCTTGTTAAAACGGTTTAATGTTGCTGTTATGAATCGAGGTAAGGACGACCAAGCATCAATTGCTGTGCCAGTTGTTGTTCAGTTTGCTGCTCTGTGAGTTGCAAATCATTAAACTGCACATCAAATTGCAATAATTCGTCATCCGGTAAATTCACTGCAACCAGTTTATCGGGTACCTGACCGACCTGACGATAAGCATTAATCGCTACTTGAGCCGCTTGTTCCATTAATACTAAGAATTGACCTAACGGGTATTCTTGAAAAATAGCGGCATCAACATGTGCCCAACCTAATAAATCGCCGCTGATACTGCCATCAGCATGATCCGTAAATAGCATAGACACTGCAGCACACTCGGGGTTTTCACCCGGTTGAAATTGTTCTACATCGTCGGCAGAAAATAATAAAACATAACCAAATCCTGGGCAGCCTTCTGCATCCATTTCGTCGAACGAGGCATCGTACAACAAGAATAAGCGATTATCAGACATGGCACCTTCCAGGCAATTCAACAAAGCGCACATTGTACCTTAGCCTGCGCTTGTGCTAAAGCCCTGTCTGAAAATCAACACCTAACTAAAATCTGCTGTTAAGGGGACGGGCATTTCTAAGAGCATTGCCAATAAGTTAGTCATCGCTTGTTCTGCGTCACTGAAATGTTTATCAGCAGCGATAGTAACAAGTACGGCTTGCCACAGTTGTTGTTTAACTTTGGGAGCAGCGTTGATTAGCATAGGTAAAGCAGCTGTTAGTGCTTGGTAGTCGGTAACGGGTTTTGCCGGCACCTTGGGCAAAGCCAGTTGCTGCCAAGCGGCATGCCACGCGGGCTCGGCTTGCTCTGGCCCAGCGCAGTCGGCTAGTGCGCTGAATAAGAGAGTTAATTGGGGCTGTAACTGCGCCAAACTGTGCGAATGCGCGCGATGATGTACGTTTTTAGCGCTGAACTGACTGGCGACAGTATGCTGAATAAAATTTAAACATAGCCAAGCTTGTAAGCTGGGGTTGTTGGCGGTTAATTGTTGTAGCAGCGCTGAAAATTGCTGAAACTCGCTGGCGCTGAGTTGTTTCAGTGTAGGGATTGTCAGTTGCAGTAATTGCACCTGTTGCGCCAGTGGTAAACGGCTTACCTCATCGGCCAGTTGATCCACTTGTTGTAAAAGGGTGGGTGAGCCTTGGTTTTTAATCATAGCTAATTGTGTAGCCAATTGCTCTGGGGTCAGTAACATGGCACAAACAATGGCTTTAGCGGGTAATAGCTGATGGCTACTTTGGCTTAATAGCAACGGCAGGGCAGCGAGCATGCTCTGACGCGCGGATAATCCCGGCGAGTCGCTCGTGGCTTGTTCTGTACTGTTTTTTTTTGTACTCGTTGCTGCCGCGAAACGACCATTCCAAGTGGGATCTAAGCGTTGGATACGTTTTGCTAAAGGCGGGTGAGTGGCAAAGATACTGGTCCAGCGACTCAGTGCTTCGCCAAAAAAGAGATGGCTCATTTCATCCGCGTTCGGGTGGTTAATTTTTGAACCTGCTTGATAGCCGCCAATCCGTTTCAAGGCGCCACTGATACCCAAAGGGTTCCGGCTAAATTGAACCGCAGAAGCATCCGCTAAATATTCGCGTTGTCTACTTACCGCAGCCTTAATTAAATTACCAAAAAATGAACCTAGATAGCCGATCACCACTAAACCAATGCCAAACAGTAATAAGCCACCAGCATTCTTATTGCGTGTGCGGCTACTCATCAGTGCGCTGCTACCGCGACCAGAGCGCAATAAATAATAGCCAATATGACCAATAAACAAGATGCCATTTAAAATGGCAATCAAGCGGATATTCATCCGCATATCACCATTTAAAATATGACTAAATTCATGCGCGATAACGCCTTGTAATTCGTCTCGGCTTAGTTGTTGCAAGCTACCTTGGGTGATACCAATCACCGCGTCAGACTGGCTGTAACCGGCGGCAAAGGCATTGATACCGCTTTCAGGTAGCAAATAAACGGGGGGAACAGGCAAATTAGCCGCCAGGGCCATTTCTTCTACCACATTCAGTAAACGGCGCTCTGCGCTATCTGCGGTATCAGGGGTTACCCGAATACCACCTAGCGCCTCGGCAATAGTGCGGCCACCTTGTTTTAGCTGCTGCCACTTAGCCATAATAGCTAAACCGACCACGGCAATGACCACTAAACTGATACTGCTGATCACTTCCCATGGCAGCATAAAGCTGCTTTGTACGTCTTGCACAAAACCCAGGCTAATCATCACCAGCAAGTTAGTTAGCACAATCAGCGACAACACCGCCATACCAAAGATCACCACCAACAAACGGGTATTGCGACGTGCTAAATCTTGCTGCTGAAAAAAGTTTGTCGCCATTATTTAAAAGCTAACTTTCGGTGCCGCTTGAATGGCTGCGCTATCAGCAAACTCTAATAACACCGCATCTTTGCTATGGCCAAAACTGGCTGCGAAAAACATCGGCGGAAAGCTTTGCTTGTAGCTGTTGTAGTCTGTTACCGCGTCATTAAACGCTTGTCTGGCAAAAGCAATACGATTTTCTGTGCTGGTCAGCTCTTCTGATAATTGCTGCATATTTTCGCTGGCTTTTAAGTCAGGGTAAGCTTCCATCACCATACTAAAGCGCGCCATTGAGCTTTGTAATGCCCCTTCAGCAACAGCCAGTTGGCCAATTGCTCCGGCATCACCTGGATTATTGGCAGCCACTTTTAGCCCCGCTAACGCGGTATTTCTCGCTGCAATCACCGCTTCAAGCGTGTCGCGCTCATGTTTCATGTAGCCTTTCGCGGTTTCGACTAAATTCGGGATTAAATCGTAACGACGTTTCAGCTGCACTTCGATTTGTGCGAAGGCGTTTTGAAAACGATTTCTGAGTTTTACCAGCTGATTAAAGATGCTGATGATGTAAAACACCAGAGCCGCGATCAGCGCTAAAATGATAAGGGGTGCCATAGCCTACTCCAACAATATATTTGGTTTATTGTTAACGAAGGTTTAACTGATTGTCCAGCAGTTCTTCGGTTAATGCGTGTAAAGTTTGTTATCAAGGCTGCTATTCACAAAGCGCTGCGCTATGATAAGGCCTTTTCTGAATGAGGTGAAAATGAGCGATTTTAAACGTATCTCGGTGGCCGAAACTCAACAGCTGATCACGCAGCAAGCCATTATTGCGGATATTCGGGATGAAAACAGTTTTGCTGCCGGTCATATCGAAGGCGCTTATCACTTAACAAATGGCAGTATTGTGCAATTTATGCAGCAGTTTCCGTTTGAGCAGCCCGTGGTTGTGGTGTGTTATCACGGCAATTCTAGCCAAGGTGCCGCGCAATATTTAGCACAACAAGGCTATGAAGAGGTGTACAGCATGGACGGTGGCGTTGCAGCTTGGCGTGCCGAATATCCGGTTGTCACTGATGACAATGCATAAGTTTGTCGCGTTTGAGTCGGCTATTCCTGCGCGTTTATTTGCAGACTATTGCACCAGCAAAGGTTTGCAGGTAGAGCTGGCGCAGGAAGGGCAAACAACCACCTTAGCCGCACCGGCCGAGCAACTGAGCCAAATTGAGCCGTTATTAAAGCAGTTTTTGACTGAACCCGAGCACGCCCGTTATCAAGCCGCCGCTTGGCAACAAAGCCGAACCATAGCAACAAGCGGTAAGCGGCCAAGTTTGCGTTGGTCACAGTTACTGCAATCTCCTGTTACCTCACTCATCGTGCTGTTGGTATGCCTAATATATTTATGGCAACAACTCAGTTTTCAAGCGGCCAATAGCGCTCTGATGTTAACAGAGCCGGCGCAAATTTGGCGTTGGATAACACCAATACTGCTGCACTTTTCGCTAACGCACATCGTGTTTAATTTGTGTTGGTGGTTTTTGCTTGGGCAAAAAATCGAACAGCGAGCGGGCAGTGCGTTGCTTATTCAATTAACCTTGAGTAGTGCATTATTATCAAATGGTTTGCAGTTGGCGTTAGTTGGCCCTGATTTTGGTGGCTTATCGGGCGTGGTGTATGCGCTGTTTGGCTATTGTTGGCTGAGTGATAAGTTGGCCGGAAAACACCATTACCCGGTGACCGATGGTTTAGCGGCGTTTATGGTGTTGTGGTTAGCCTTAGGATTTATGGATGTGCTGTGGGTTAATATGGCCAATTGGGCACACTTAGGCGGGTTGGCGTGTGGCCTGATTTGGGCTGTATTGCGTCATTCAAAACAGCCCGTGTAAAGCGGGCTTATTGGTAAAGATACTTTGTAAATAAAATATCTTGCACCATGGTTTGGCCGGTTTCCCGTTTCAATACCACTTTTAACTGTTCAAAAATCTCTAAACGGATTTCTTCACGACCGGTAATTGATTTAATTTTTTGTTCAGGCTGTTTACTTAAAATACCAATAATGGTGTCTAAGATCATCGGCTCGTGATACTCGATCACTGAGAGCATTTCTTTATTTGGCAACATCAACTCAATGGAGACTCGCACATAGCCTAAACTTCGGCGATTTTCCGAGACAAAATTCGTCACGATATCCGGCTCAAAACCGTAATAAACCACTTCGGTAGTTGTTTGTTGCGCCGCTGCAGTACCAGACAGCAACAGGGCGAAGCATAGACTTTGCAGAATTGATTTCAAAGGCAGAAATTCCGTAACCGTAAAGAGATAACGTGTTTTAATAATATCAGCAGATCCTGAAATCACCTAGTGCACGGGCAATTTGAGCTGAAAAAAATTTAAGCAGTTGCTATGATGCGGCAACTTTTTATAAGGGCTTGATAGCAGAAAACGATGAGTGTTGTTTTATCATTAGAAGAGGCTTGGCAGCATGCGGCCACGTCGCTTTTACCCACATCTTTAGCGCCTTGGCTGTTAGAGTCGGGTTCTTTAACCGCCAGATTAAAAGCGCACAGTACGTCTTTTCGCTTACAAGTTATTGCCGAGACTACTGCTGTACTGCCGCATTTTCTACAAGCGAGTTTTCCAAAGCCAGTGCAGCAGTGTGTGTGCCGAGAAGTGTTAATGTGGTGTAACGAACAACCTGTCGTTTATGCTCAAAGCTGGTTACCGGAGCAAAGTATGCAGCACATCCAAGCCTTAGTTGCGCTAGGGGAACAGCCGCTGGGCGAGTTGCTATTTCAATTTGATGATGTCAGTAGAAGCGCTATTGAAGTCGCACAATTAGCCTTAACTAAAGGTTTTGCTGGCGTGTCACCGGGGTATTTTTGGGCGCGACGCTCGGTATTTTCAGTAGCAGAGCAACCGTTATTGGTTGCAGAAGTCTTTTTGCCCGGGGTACTAAATTTATGAGTTGGCAGTTACGTTGGCAGCATCGGGCTTTTTATAGCCAGTTAATGCGACTAGATAAACCTATTGGTATTTATTTGCTGCTATGGCCAACATGGTGGGCGCTGTGGCTCGCAGCCGAAGGTATACCGTCTTTTAGCATGTGGCTGGTTTTTACATTAGGGGTGATTTTAATGCGCTCAGCCGGTTGCGTGATTAATGATTATGCTGATCGTAAAGTCGATGGTCAGGTAGAACGCACGAAAAACCGACCGCTTGCCACTGGCGCGGTCACCGCCCGCGAAGCGTTGCAATTGTTTGTCCTACTGCTGGTGCTGGCGGCTAGCTTATTGCTGTTTCTCAATAGGGCCACCCAATTATTGGCATTAGTGGCTGTGCTGCTGGCCAGTTGTTACCCCTTTATGAAGCGCTACACTCATTTACCGCAAGTGGTTTTAGGTGCGGCTTACAGTTGGGGGATTCCGATGGCATTTATGGCCTATCAGGGCGAGATCCCCGGTTATGCTTGGGCGTTGTATTTAGCTAATTTATGTTGGACAGTGGCTTATGATACCTACTATGCGCTGGTCGATCGGCCAGACGATTTACAGATTGGCGTAAAATCTACTGCGATTTTGTTTGGTGCCTTCGCGTTACCGATTATTGCCGTGCTGCAACTGATCTTCTTAAGCCTATTAAGCTGGATTGGCTGGCAATTATTATTAGGCTGGCCGTATTATCTGGCTATTGTTGCTACGCTACCGGCTTTTGCTTACCAGCACTGGTTAGCGTATAACAGCAGGCAAGGTGCTTTTAAAGCCTTTTTACATAACCACTATGTGGGTTTAATTATTTTTATTGGGCTTTTTGTGAGCTTTGCTCAACAAAGCCAGGGGTGATTTGCATGAAAGCATGGTTACTGAGTTTCTGTTTGTTATTAACCAGTTGTGCCGCGATAACGCAGACGACGCTGCTGACTTTTCCCGCTGCGCGTTTGCAGTTAGACACGGTAACAGTACCGGTGCAGTTGGCCAATACTCCTGCGTTGCGCGCCCAGGGTTTAATGTTTCAACAACAGGCTGAACCCGGTATGTTGCTGCTTTATACCGAACCACAAGCAATCAGTTTATGGATGCGCAACACCAGCATGCCGTTGGATGTTGCCTTTATTACCGAAGATTGGACCATCCACCATATTCGTCAGCTGCAACCATTTGATGAAACGCCGGTACCCTCTGAGATTGCCATTATTGCGGCATTAGAAATGCCGCAAGGTTGGTTTGCTGCACAAAACCTAGGTAAAGGTACTCCTGTACGTTTACTGGCCGCAGAAGCAAAACCTTAAATGTTAATTAGGCGGATCAATGTGTCCTTGCAGGCTATTATTGCGTCTAAACCAACCGGCAATACTGTAACGCTCGTCTACGGCCGGTAATACTTGATGCGGGAAACGCTCGCTTTCGAACAAAATTAAACTGCCTGCCGTTGGCACAATACTACTGATAAGTTGACCCTCTTCGCTAAACAGTTGTAGTTCGCCACCTTGGCTGACCGTATTCAAATAGCTTACGGTGGTCAGCACCCGGTTAGAGCGGCCGCGGAATGCATCAAGGTGTTTGTGATAAAAGTCGCCTTGGCTATAACGCGCATAGTGACACTCAAAATCAAATAACCCTAAAAAAAATGCCCGATTAAACGCCTGTTGTAAGGCTTGCATTAATTGCAGGTACTGTTGTTGCGCGGTGCTTTGCCCATCAAACCACGCCGTTTTATCACGCCGAATGTCTGCGTTGATGCTATGCGCTTGCTGTCGTCCTACGCCCGCATGCTGCAACTGTTGTTGCTGCAAATCCGCTAATAGCGCCTGATTTAAAGCCGCAGGCACAAAGTGAGGGGCTAATACCCATCCCTGTTGGTTAAATTTGTCCAATAAGGGGGCAAATTGCGCAGGGTCAATTCTGAACATGAAGAGTCTTCTTGGCAAGAGTAACGGGGTGCTAGTTTGCCATAGTACTGAGCCAGACGGTAGTTATTGGCGTATGCTTAAGCAAGGTTTATCAGGAGATCCGATATGCGTATTTGTATCATGGCGGCGGCGTTATTGCTGGCCGGTTGTAGTCAGTCGGTGCAGCAGTATCAAGCCGAAACACCCAAGCTTTCGTTAAAAGAATTTTTCTTAGGCAGTGGCAAGGCTTATGGGGTACTGCACGATTGGCGCGGTAAGCAAACATTACGCTTTACTGCAGACTTGTGCGGTGAGTGGCAGGGTGATAAAGGTGACTTATATGAAGTCTTTTATTTTAGCGATGGCCGAGTTGAGCAGCGGCATTGGCAGTTAACGCAATTTGCCGATGGTCGCATAACCGGTTCTGCAGGGGATGTCGTGGGTGCAGCAAATGGCCAGTTGGCCGGTAATAGCCTTTATTGGCAGTATGTATTGCGTATTCCGTATAACGGTGATGAATTAGATGTTACGGTTAAAGATTGGTTGTACTTGGTGGATCAACAAAACCTGATTAACCGCACAACAATGCATAAGTTTGGAATTAAGGTGGCGGAATTAACCTTGTCTATTCAACAGCTAAATCCGCAAGCCAGTTGCAGTAACCTCAAACAGCAGGTTGCTGAACTGGCCAGTAAAAGCTAAAGCAGCTAGCGCGCCGCTTAGCGGCGCGGTTGTGGGAACTTGTCGAAAATATTCGCAACAACCTGAGCCATTGCTTGGCGTGGCTCTTCTAAATCTTGTCTTTTTAACACGCCTTCAGCAACCCCTTCCCACACTAATTGCTTACGTGCCGCATCAACCACGTCGATATTGACGGTGCCAATTTTGTAACGCACGGTTTCTACCTCTTTTTGATAGTAAGGAAACGGGCTGTAAAAACCACGACGGTAGTGGTAATAGCTATAAGGCGCAAGCGCGGCAGAAGTGGTAGTGCGAATATCAGTGCGTTGCTCCACGTTCGAATTAAAATTGACTAATAACTGCGGGCTTTCTTCAGAGAAGCGATAACCGCGTGCAGTCATTTCAGCTGTGACCGCGGCTTTCAGATGTTGTGTCACCAGCGAAGTATAACCGCCCCGGTCAGTGGCTAACTCGGTCATAAAGCCAAAGGTTTGGTAATTAGCCAGGTTGGCATCGGGGGCTTGATCTGAGCGTACGGTAGGGCCAGTCGCGCAGGCACTAAGGAGCAGCAAACTGCCCGCTGTTACTAAAGTACGCCACATGGTTGAAAAAGATTGTCTGTTCATAAACACCTGCTTACCGTTACTGATACAAAGTATTTTACTGCAAAATGCCCAAGTGCGATCAGCACTTAGCATCGACTGGATCTGGCATTATCTGCACAGGGTATGACTGTTAAAACTACTTAAAGGTTCCTATTATAGCGAATTGCGCCATAATACTGAGCCATAGTTATCATACACTGCGCCGACCTTGGCGTAAGGCATGGTGCAAAAATATTTCGAGGCCAACATGCGGTCAGTGTAAATAGTCGAATATTCTCGCCGATGCTTGCAACATCGATCGCTAACATTAGGCTATAATCGACAACTCACTTAACCACGCTGTCTTTGTCAGTACCCTTAGCAGGATCTTTATGAATCAAAAAGCGAATAACTTTCAATTAATGCGCGAATTATCGTTATATCAACAAGCCGCGATTGCCGCGACGTTAATGGAAAGAATGTTACCGAACTATCAGTTGTTTGCTGAAGTAAGCGAGTTTGGTGACAGCAAGTTGTTACGCAATATTTTAGATCTGTGCTGGGAATGGTTAACGGTAAAAAAAGTTAAAATTAACTTTGAGCGTTTAGCGGAAGAGCTCGAGTTGGTGACGCCAGAAGTGAATCATTTTGATATGTTCGGTGTTTATCCGGCGGTTGATTGCGCCACGGCGTTAGATATGATGTTAAATGGTATTTGTCAGCTAGATGCCGCAGAGTTTCTCAATGTCGCTAAAATTTCGCAAGCGACAGTGGCGCGTTTAATTGAATACAACACGGTTGATGAAGATATTACTACCGAAGCCGAGTTGAAGAAGATTGTGCGTGAAGATCCGCTAATGTGCTATGAAATGGAGTGTTTAGCTGAGCTTATCGCGTTAGTAACACCGATGACCGTGATAGGTCGTGAGCAAATGCAAAGCCTTAAGGCCTGGGTAAAAGAGCAGGGGCTGACCAACCTAGCGATGGAATTGCCCCAAAATCCTTCATCAGCCTCTTAACCATAAGCGATACGCTAACTGACCGGCGATATTCTCTTTTAATAAGCGCCAATTCGCCGGTATGCTTTCTAATGTCAGTTCCTTTTCTGTTTCCAGATAAATCAGCGCATTTTCAGCCAACCAACCTTGTTGTTCTAATGCTGCACAGCATGGCTGCGCTAAATTCTGGCGAAAGGGTGGGTCAATCAACACTAAATTATATTGGCGTAGCGCCGGGCGCTGTAACCACAATAAACAATCTTGATTTAACACCTCAGCGTTGCTGGCGTCGAGCTGGCGTAAATGCTGCTGTAATTGTTTAGCCAAGTTGGGCGCCTTTTCAACTAAGGTTACAAAGGCCGCATGCCGCGATAGGGCTTCTAAACCTAAACTGCCACTGCCGGCGAAACAATCTAGCACAGTGCTTTGTGCAGTATCGTGCATCAACCAGTTAAATAGCGTTTCTTTTACTCGATCGGTGGTTGGGCGCAAACCCAGAGCATCGGCTACCGGCAGCTTTTTACCGCGCCATTTGCCACTGATAATTCTGACAAAGCCAGGTTGTGCTGCCTTAGCCGCATGCGTTTTCAGTTGTTTCATCTATTGCATTTTGCCTTGCTGATAAAGGTGTTAGTATAAAGCCAATTTTATCCTAGTTTTCCGACTCTGACACAAAAGCATATGACAAAACAAAATAAACTCTTCTCCTGGTTAGGTTTTGGTAAGAAAAATAACCCACCGGCCGATGCCCCTGCGGCGGATACCAACAAAAACGATGCAACGCCTGCGGCAGTTGAACCTGCTGCTGAGCCTTTGGTAACGCTAACCCAGCCTAACGCAGATAAATCACCAGAGACGGCTGCTGCAGAGCCTGCCGTAACGGATGCCACTCCAGCATCTGATGTGCAAGTACTGTCAGAACCCACTGCTGTGACGGCGGCGTTAAAACCAGCAGAGAGCGTCGCAGAGCCAACGCCTGTCGAAGCCGCTCCTGTAAAATCTGCCGAGGTTGAGCAAGCAGCCACGAAACCTCATGCCGAGGTGGAGACTTCAAGCCAGCATGCTGCAGTTTCACCTGATGTTGCAGTCAGCGGTGAAAACAATGCAGAGCCCATCGCTGCCGCACAGACACAGAAAAAACCGGGCTTTTTCACACGCTTAAAACAAGGCTTAGCAAAAACCAGCCAAAACCTCGGCGCCGGTTTAGCGGGTTTGTTTGTCGGTAAGAAAATCGATGAAGAGTTGTACGAAGAATTAGAAACGCAGCTATTACTGGCTGATGTGGGCATGGACACGACACAAAAGCTGATTAAACAACTCACTACACATGCCGATCGCAAAGCATTAAAAGATGCGGGTTTATTATTTGATAAACTGCAACTGGATATGGCAACGTTATTACACGATGTGGAACAGCCTTTAATCCCAGAAAACAGCAGTGGCCCCTTTGTTATTTTAATGGTTGGCGTTAACGGTGTGGGTAAAACCACCACTATCGGAAAAATGGCACAGCAATTTAAACAGCAAGGTAAGAGCGTAATGTTAGCCGCTGGTGATACCTTTCGCGCCGCTGCGGTAGAGCAATTGCAAGTGTGGGGAGAGCGTAACAAGATCCCCGTTATTGCACAGCATACCGGTGCCGACAGTGCCTCTGTTATTTTTGATGCTTATCAAGCGGCTAAAGCACGTAAAGTGGATATTTTAATCGCTGATACTGCAGGGCGTTTACAAAACAAAGCGCACTTAATGGAAGAGTTGAAGAAAATCGTACGCGTGCTGCAAAAAATTGATGTGCAGGCACCACATGAAGTGATGCTAACGTTAGATGCTGGCACCGGCCAAAATGCGCTAAGCCAAGCCAAGTTATTTAATGAGGCTGTGCCGCTAACGGGCATTAGTTTAACTAAGCTAGATGGCACAGCCAAAGGCGGGGTGATTTTCGCAATTGCGGATCAGTTTAAAGTGCCGATCCGTTTTATCGGTGTAGGCGAAGCCATTGATGACTTGCGGCAGTTTGCAGCTAAAGATTTTATCCGGGCGTTATTTAATAAGGACTAAACCTCATGTTGCAGTTTGATCATGTCAGCAAAAGTTATCCCGGCGGTTTTGTGGCGCTTGAGCGTATCAATTTCCGCATCGCCAAAGGCGAAATGGTGTTTTTAACCGGCCATTCTGGTGCGGGTAAAAGTACCATTTTAAAGCTGATTAGCATGATCGAGCGCCCTAGCACCGGGCGGGTGATGATCAATAATATTGATTTAAGCCGTTTAAAGCGCAGCCAAGTTCCTTATGTTCGCCGTGATGTAGGTATTATTTTCCAGAACCACCGCTTATTAATGAATCATACCGTTTTTGATAATGTCGCCTTACCCTTAGTTATCGAAGGCTTTACGGGCAAAGAGATGGTTAAACGTGTGCATGCCGCTCTCGATAAAGTAGGGCTGTTAGATAAGCAACGTTGTTTGCCTGAAACCTTATCAGGCGGTGAGCAACAACGTGTCGGCATTGCTCGGGCGGTAGTAAATAAGCCGCCGCTGTTACTCGCAGACGAGCCTACCGGTAACCTTGATCCCGAATTATCACGCGATATTATGCAAGTCTTTGAAGCTTTTAATCAGGTTGGTGTGTCTGTATTGGTAGCAACCCACGATTTGGGGCTGATTGCGCGAATGCGTTATCGTACTTTGACCTTAAAGCAAGGGCGCATGATCAACGATGATCTGAACCCAACGAGGATTCAAGTATGAGTATTTTGTTCAGTGGCCGCGCTACGGGAGCGAAGGCTAACCGTATTAGCTTGGTGCGCCGTTTTCTGATGTTTTTTGTGCATCATATCCGCCAAGCTTTAAGTAGCTTAGGTGAGTTATGGCGTACGCCTGCGGCTTCGTTTTTAACCATTATTGTGCTGGGGCTCAGTTTAACCTTACCGGTTACGTTGCACTTATTGGTCAAGAACGCCCAGCAAATCAGTAATAGCTTTGCTAAAGCTGCTGAAATTAATTTATTTATTCGGGAGGACGCATCGGCGGCGCAAATTCAAAGCCTGCAAACTATTTTAAAAGCCGACCCACAGATCACCGCGGTTAGGCATATCAATAAAGCCGATGCGATGGCTGAATTTCAAGCCGCCTCTAGCTTTGGTGAAGCCCTGAATTACCTGACAGAAAATCCGTTGCCAGATGTGTTAGTGGTTATGCCCGCGAACACTGAGCCTGCGGCAGCGCGGGCCTTAATGCAACAATTAGCGGCTGAGCGCATCGTTGAGTTCGCTAAACTGGATTTGGAGTGGCTAACCCGCTTAGAAGCGGTGGTGCGCTTGATGCAGCAAGCCGTGATTGCCATCGCATTACTTTTACTCAGCGCAGTTCTGTTTATTGTGAGTAATACTATTCGTTTATCGATTATCAGCAAACAAGCTGAAATTGAAGTGATGAAATTGGTCGGCGCCACTGATAGTTTTATTCAGCGCCCCTTTTTATACACGGGTTTATGGTTTGGTGTGCTAGGCGGCTTATTAGCGTTTTTGGTTTCTGAAACCTTGCTTTGGGGGTTACGGGGAGCCATCAGTGATATCACCAGTCTTTATCAGAGCGACTTTCAATTACAGGCGATGAATCTATACGAATTTTTCGGTGTTATTTTACTGGCGGTATCCTTAGGTGTTGGCGGTTCTTACCTTTCGGTACGCCGACATATTCGGGCGATTGAGCCATCTGGCCCATAGTACTAAAAGTGCTTAAAAAGTTATTAGTTATAAAAAGCAGATCTTAAAAAAGCTGATCTAGGATTAGCACTCTCTCGTAAAGAGTGCTAATATCTTCCCATAGTTTGTTTTAAGGATGCGCAAAACCATGACACAATCAGCTTATATGCCACTTTCTGTAGCTGCCAGCGGTAGTCTGGAAGCCTACACTCATTCTGTTAGTTCAATTCCAATGCTAACGGCTGAGCAAGAGCGCCATCTGGCAGAGCGTCTTCATGAAGACGGCGATTTAGAAGCTGCCCGTCAACTTATTATGTCTCACCTACGCTTTGTAGTGCACATTGCGCGTAGCTATTCAGGATATGGTTTACCGGTAAGTGATTTAATTCAAGAAGGCAATATTGGCCTGATGAAAGCCGTTAAGCGTTTTGATCCTGCAGTAGGCGTACGCTTAGTGTCTTTTGCTGTGCACTGGATTAAAGCCGAAATTCATGAATATGTGCTGAAAAACTGGCGCATTGTGAAAATTGCCACTACCAAAGCCCAGCGTAAATTATTTTTTAACCTGCGCAAATCGAAAAAGCATCTGGGTTGGTTTAACCAAGACGAAGTAAAAAACGTTGCTGAGTCGCTAGGGGTAGCCGAGCACGAAGTGCGTGAAATGGAATCTCGTATGAGTAACTACGATATGCCGTTTGATGCCCCTGATGAAGATGATGATAGTAGTTACACGGCACCGGTGTATTATCTGCAAGATAAAAGTTCTGATCTGGCCGAGCAAGTTGCCGATGAACAGTGGGATACTGCCGCAGTGGATCGTTTACAGGCGGCTATGCGCACTCTTGATGACCGTAGCCAAGATATCGTGCGCGCACGTTGGTTAGACAATCAAAAACTCACTCTGCAAGAGTTAGCTGAGCGTTATCAAGTATCTGCTGAGCGAGTTCGCCAGCTAGAGAAAAACGCCATGAAAAAGCTGCATCAAGCTTTAGTTAGTTAAGTTTTTTGTGCTGTAAAGCAGCACTAAAAAGATAAACCCGCGATAATCACTGAGTTATGCGCGGGTTTTTTATTAATTAATTATCTGGTTCATTATTAAGCCTTTTCGCCGTTGGCGAGTAACTTTCTTTTGTTTCGCCAAAAGAAAGTCACCAAAGATATTACAGGCTCACGTTGCGGCAAAGCCCGTTAAATTTTGCCCACCCAATGCGACGAGGTAACTCGCTCGGCGCTACCGCTTCTCACTCAAACACCCCTCGTCTTAACACCTTGAGCGCGCAAACTTGCTCGGCTTACAACGTAATGGGATTAACAGCATAGACACTTCGGATTGATGCGGGCGACAACAGCGAAGTAAACTTTGGCTGGAGACGTCTTTTTCAGGGATGAAAAAGAGGAGCGTACAAGGATGTATTTAAAGCGTGCTCCAGCCGAAGCTTTACGCAGCGTTTAACGTTTTCGCCGTTGGCGAGTAACTTGCTTTTGTTTCGCCAAAAGAAAGTCACCAAAGATATTACAGGCTCACGTTGCGGCAACGCCCGTTAAATTTTGCCCACCCAAGGCGACGAGGTAACTCGCTCGGCGCTACCTCGCCTCGTTCAAACACCCCTCGTCTTAACACCTAAGGCGCGCAAACTTGCTCGGCTTACAACGTTATGGGCGAATAATTAAAGGGTGTTTTCAAAGACCCTATCGTTAAAAGTGGTGTTAACAGCAAAATATGATGAGTGGATTTAATGACCAATTTAAAAACGTTTTTCAGTATTTATAGATCATTCACATGGCTTTTTTAGTTCGGTTTCTAACCATGCCAGCAGCATTTTGCCATCTTTATTAATTCGAATGGGCATGGTTAACTCTTTAGGGTGATATCGGATTCCGGCATTCACAAAAATACTGTTTTCAACAATTGCCACTGCCTTACAGCCTGCATTTTGCAGTTTGACGTAACTTGACATCATTTCTACGATAGCATTATGGACAATACCTGCAGATTCTTCAGGGTTTTGGAACAGTACCCACTCATCCATGCTCGATGCCAATACCAGAATATCATGGGTAAGTTTTCTCACCCCTTCGATGTTAAACCCTTGTGAGTAATCACAGAAAATAATCTGTCCATTGACCGACAGTGAATAATTACCATGCGCGGTGTCCATAAAAGTTACCCTACTGACGTTACGAAAAGGTTTACACAGCAATCGATTAATACATCATACAAGGTGCATAAAATTACCCATGTCAAATATAGAGCAGTTTGCTTGTAGCGTTAAAGCAACGCTCATCGATAAGGCGTTTATCATAGTACTTATCAGCAAAATTAAGTTTAGCTAGAGCACATCGGAGCGGCGCCGATAGCACCATGCTAGATATGACACTCGTAGCCCTCGGTAGAAACTTTCTTAACATTGCCTTGGCCGCAAGCTGCTATTGCCATTGTTGCATGCTTTTTCACTAATTCCGATGAGGTGAACGTGTCTTTGTTAAGGTGAGCGGCGCAACCATTAATGAAAACAAAAGTAGCCAAAACTATGCCTATTTTTAAAATATTATCTATTTTGTTCAAATCACTTTTCCTTGTAAAAAAACATAGCACTGTAACTTGTTGCTAGCCAAGCGACCGCAGGCCATGCATTTAAAACCACCTAATGTTTAGTATTTGATCCTAAATGACGATTCATCATGATTGCCTTATCTTAAGTTCAACCTTGCTAAGTTAAAGAAGACCCCATACCCACCCTCAGCGTGTAAACGTCAATGTTTTTGGGAGTAACAGTAATGAGTACTCTGTTCTAATGTACACAATACAGGGGATAACAATAACTGAAGGAGTCGAACCTTCGAGGCATGCCCCTACACCTCACCGTATTACAACTTAACCCAGTTGACGGGAAACATTCGCCCGAATACAAACCTATCGTACTTCTTTACTCGATCAAATCTTCAGTCCAGTTTAATGCTTGTATCCTTACGTCAAGCTCACGGAACTGCTTAGCAAAGTCGTCAGCCTGTTTCTGAATACTCTTGACGTCTACAGCAGGCATAAACTTGATCTCTAGCTTTTTATAACGATCTTGAGAAACGGTAGCCTGTTTGGCTAACTCTCTGTAGAGATCTCGCAAAGAAGCCAGCTGCTCTCGCTCGGCTAGGATGTCAGCCATTGTATTATTTTGCTCAAACTTCAAAACATTGTTTGTTTTATTTATTTTTTTTACCAATACAACTAGCTCTTTCGAAGCCTGATCTAACTCTAAAAGTAGCTCATTTGGATCTTCAGCAGGTTTTTCATCAACCTGGATCTTTGCATTCCTCAAGATCCGTTCTTTTAATTGGTTTACCTTTCTTTGTAAGTCGGCTCTGATACTTAATGCTTCTGCGAGTTTCAAATTTATCTCCTTAAAAGGCTAACGCTTTGCTATTTTGCTGCTGCAGCGAAGGCTGTCTAGTGAAAGCCACGCTTCTTTGGCCGAAACGAATTTATATGGATGCACCAAAAAATACAGACTCAATTCCACATCCTAACGTGATTTTCAATACCAACGCCTTTGAACCAGCTAACACAAGCGATGTATGCGCAAAAGCCAACTGTTATTCGTCTTGATTTAACAGCCTGTTAGGTTATTTTTTATATTTTTGAGAATTAGATTAACTACCGCAACTAGTGAGATTAACACTGTGATAGCCCAAATAAAGATGACCAAACCATAAATTGATGTATCGCCGTGTATTCCTTGAATATTGGTTGCAGATAAAAACACACCAACGATACTAACAGGAAGGACTATAAGACCAGCGATAGCATTGTAATATGCTACCTTTTCAAAATACGATTGATACTTTCTGTAACAAATTAGGCAACCAATATTGGCGCAAACAATAATAAACAAAATCAATTTAAGCATTAAACAAGTCCATTTAAATAATCAAAAATATAATTTTAATTAACCCATCAGGTCTTATGTTGATCTCTTAGTCGTATCTGCAAGGCCAAGTAAGTTTATACTTATAAGTTTACTTAAAGTAAACAACTTGAAAGGCATGCTAAGTATTTAATTCACTTAAAATTCACCATAATGCTGCTGACTCACCAGCGGCACACAGGCCAATAATCGCATTTAATAAAAATGAGGGTGCCTGAATGAGCTTATTTCAGGCCATAACTTGATTGCTGTTGTCTTGTGATAGCGTTGCTTGGGTTTAGTCGTCGCAGTAGCGACGAAAATCAGCGTAATACTGGCATTGTGCTTGAACATTCCATAGAACACGTTGGCGTTATGCGATATATTCAAGCAGCAAAAAATAAATACAGATAAAAACAGTTTTATTGCAGGGTGTGGCAACTTAACACCCGGTTGGCGCAAAGCGCGACCCACCACAACTCAAGTTCAGGTTAATTACATAATTATAAAAAAGGTTGTTTTATGGCTATACGCGGAGAGTTCTCATCGAGGATCGGCTTTGTGCTGGCAGCGTCAGGTTCAGCTGTTGGTTTGGGAAATATTTGGGGTTTCCCATCGCAGGTAGCCAGTAATGGCGGCGCCGCATTCGTTTTAATGTACCTACTATTAGCGTTTTTATTGGCATACCCAGTATTGATGGCAGAGTTATTAATTGGCCGTGCCACCAAGTCGAATGTGGTCGATGCCTTAGGTCAGGTATCGCGGGGTATTTCTGGCCGAGCAGTCGGGGTGATGGGTCTGATCACGGTATCACTGATTTTGGCGTTTTATGGCATTGTCGGTGGCTGGATGATTTCCTATGCGCTGGAAGCCGTCGCTAATATTGCTGGTTTAACTGACTTGGCTAAGTGGCTGGTCACCTTTTCGTTAGAGCGCAACCTGCTATTTTGTGCGTTCTTTATGTTGCTAACCGTGGGTATTGTCAGCGGCGGCGTGGTAGATGGTATCGAACGTTGGTCAGTTCGCTTAATGCCAACCTTGTTCGTCATTATGTTGTTGTTGTTTGCTTATGTTATGACGCAAGACGGCGCAATGGATGGTTTAAAAGTGTATCTGTTGCCTGACTTTGCCGAGGTGCTTAATCCTAACTTGCTGATCAGCGCGATGGGCCAAGCCTTCTTCTCCATGTCATTAGGGGTGGGTACTATGCTGATTTATGGCTCTTACGTGAGCCATAGTGAAAACTTACCGCGCTTAGGGGCGGCCGTATCCTTAATTGATATCGGTGTTGCGGTACTAGCAGGCTTAGTGATTATTCCTGCTATGTATGTAGCACTTAATAACGGAGTCGAAATTTTTAATGCAAGCGGTCAGTTGCTCGCTGAAGATACCTTAATTTTTACCGTGTTACCGTCACTGTTTAACACGATGGGCTTGGTCGGGTTGTTCGTTGGCCTAACGTTCTTCTTATTGATGTCGATTGCGGCCCTTACATCGTCTATTTCAATGTTAGAAGTACCGGTATCTTACGTGGTTGAACACCAAAAAGTGGCTCGTAAGAAAGCCGTATGGTTAGTCGCAGCGATTATTTTTATTGCTAGCGCGACTATTTTGCTGAATTTTGACAGTTTGTTTGGCTTCGTGATTACCCTAACTACGCGTTACAGCCAGCCACTGCTCGGTTTAATGCTGTGCATTTTTGCTGGCTGGATCTGGCATCGTAATGACATTTTACAAGACTTAAAAACCGCCGATGCGAATGCGGAATACAGTTGGTTCTGGCGCATTTGGCCATGGTATGTGAAATTCGTTTGTCCGCTGGTGATCGCGGTGATGTTTTACCGGTCGTTATAATGGCGATCTGCTAAGCTTATTTAACCAGGCCTAAGCCATTGCTTAGGCTTTTTTTAATGGAGCTTTTTTATGAATGTCGGCTGTTTTTCAATCAGTTTAGCGGTAAAAGATTTAGCGGTATCACAAGCATTTTATGAAAAGCTAGGTTTTACGGTGTATGCCGGTGAGCTGGCGCACCGTTTTCTTATTATGAAAAATGGCGACACCAATATTGGGCTGTTTCAAGGTATGTTTGAACACAACATCATGACCTTTAATCCGGGATGGGATCAACATGCGCAAGCGTTGTCCAGTTTTAGGGATGTGCGTCAAATTGCTGAGCAATTAACGGCGCAAGGCATCGAGCTTAGGCAACAGCAGTTGAAAAATGAACGTGGCCCAGGCAGTTTTGCAGTGACCGATCCTGATGGTAATACTATCTTGTTTGATCAACACGTTTAAACCGCAACAGACCATTCTGGCTGCACGTAGGCGTTAAGTGGGTAAACGGCGTTACTGCAGCGCATTGACGCCTTTAGGCTTGATAGCAGGGCGCGTGAAATGGGCTTTAGTTTATTCTTCAGGGCTATAACTTGCAGGCTCGGTAAAACCGGCAGCGATCACTTGATGACTTTCAGGTAACAGTGCGGAGATCCCAACTAATTCGATACCTTCTGCTTGTAGCTGCGGTAAGCGTTGTTGTAAAAAACGATAAGTCTCAGGGTAGGGGTGGCCGATAGCAATAGCGGTTTCATGGCGCCGGGCAATTTGCAGCAATTGCTTAAATTGCTTTTCTAGCGCTTGTTGGTTTTGTTCGTTATCCAAAAAGACATGCCGCGATAAAATGGTCACGTTGTATTGTTTCGCATAACGGCGTGCGGTGCTCTGCGGTGTGGTAAGGCTATCAATAAAAAATAGCTGACGTTGTTGCAAATATTCCATGGTCCACGCCATGGGTTGCTCTAAGGCAGTAAACAGGCTACCCATATGGTTATTAATACCAATCGCATAAGGAATATCAGCCAGCGCTTGTTGCAGCGTCAGTTGCACTTGCTGTTTCGACATTTCTTGCGTTAAGGCACCAGGGCCTAAACTGTTACGATGAGTGGCTTCCATCGGCATATGCAGCATCACGTCTTTTTGTAACATAAAGGCTTGTTCGGCCGCTTGTTTGCCATAAGGGGTATGCGGTAATACGGCGTAAGTTAGCTGATAGGGTAATTCGACCATTTTCAGATCGTTACGTTGATAGCCAATATCATCGATGATAATGGCAATGCGGGGTGCTGCTGCGGTAACCGAGCTCACACAAAGTAAAACAGCAGACAGCAACAAACTCAAACGCACGACAACACTTTCCTTTTTAATGCCGGGACTCCGACAGCTTTAACACTTTAATAGATTATGGCGAATAGTAAGCGTTAAAGATGATTTTAAACAGTTATTTATTGACGAGAAAGCCAGCTTAAGGGATTAACCGCTTCGCCTTTTTCGCGGATCTCGAAATATAACCCCGCGTCGGCTTGGCCACCACTGGCGCCGACCAATGCAATCGCTTCACCACTCGTTACCTGTGCTCCTGGTTGTTTTAACAGATTTTGATTATGGCCGTATAACGACATAAATCCTGCACCATGATCTAATACGATAACCCAGCCATAGCCTTTTAACCAATCAGCATAAATCACACGGCCATCGGCGATAGCTTGCACGTTACTGCCATTTATGCCGCGGATCAGGATGCCACGAGAGGGCATACCACCTTGCCGATTTTGCCCAAAACGTTGCAACAACTGACCTTTTAAAGGCCATGGAAAACGACCTTTACCACTGCTGAGGCCGCTCATATCTTTGTTCAGATCAGCAAGGCGGCGTAATTCGTTGATCGTATTTTGCAGGCTGCTTTCATTTTGGCGTAGGTAGCTAAGCTGATTGCCTTGTTGTTTCAGTAAGGCTTGTAATTGTTGAACTGAATCTTGTTGGCTGCTACGTGCACTTTGTAATTGTTGCTGCTGCTTTTCTAAGGCGCTTAATTCGCGGGCTAATAATTGCTGCTGCTCATCGAGTTTGGCCATAATATGGGCCAAATCTTGCGCCGTTTGATTGATCTTGGCTAATTGCCGAATGCGTGCTTGGTTAAAGTACTGATAGTAAGTCAGTACGCGCTCTAATTTGCCGGTATCTTGTTGATTCAACAGCAAACGAGAATAATCATGCTGCCCCATACTGTAAGCACTTTTTAATTGGGCGGCCAGTAGCGTTTGTTGTTCATTTAATTGTTGCTGCAATTTAGCTTGTTGTTTTTCTAGCTTAGCGCTTTCTTGTTCAAGCTGTTGTTTACGTTGGCTGGTTTGCCGAACTTTGCCTGAAGCCTCCGCCAGGGCTTTGTCTGCTTGTTGCAGTTTTTGCTCCGCTTGTTGCAATTGGCGTTGCTGCTGTTTTACTTGCTGTTCGGTACGCTTAATTTGATTTTGCAGTTGCTGTAATTCACGCTCGGCTTGCGGTTTTTGTTGCGCCTGCGCCGTGCTGAAAAACACACAGCAAAACACCAGCAGCCCAAGCTGCCAAATAATAAAGGGTGTCTTGCTGTGCGATGGTGGCATTTAGTTAACTTGCATCAACACTTTGCCGGTCATCTCATCTGGTTTTGGCATACCCATCAGATGCAGCATGGTCGGTGCAATATCACTGAGTACACCGCCTTCGATAACTTTAGCTTGACGCCCTACATAAATTAACGGCACTGGACCGCTGGTATGGGCGGTATGAGCTTGACCAGATTGCGGATCTTGCATCATTTCAGCGTTACCATGATCTGCGGTAATTAAGCATTCGCCACCGACTTCTTGCAAGGCGGCTACCACTCTGCCAATACAGCGATCAACGGCTTCAACGGCTTTAATTGCGGCACTCATAATACCGGTATGGCCAACCATATCGCCATTCGGATAATTACAAATGATCGCATCAAACTTACCGCTGTGAATGGCCGCGACCAGTTTGTCGGTTAATTCGGTTGAGTTCATTTCTGGCTGCAGATCGTAAGTCGCGACCTGCGGCGATGGAATTAAAATCCGCTCTTCGCCGTCAAAAAGGTCTTCACGTCCTCCGCTAAAGAAGAAGGTAACGTGCGCATATTTTTCCGTTTCAGAAATACGCAACTGCGTTTTTTGATGCTTGGCTAACCATTCGCCTAACACATTATTAAGGCTTTCTGGTGGATAAGCGACCGGCGCGGGAATATCGGCAGCATATTCGGTCAGCATGACAAAGCTGCTGAGTTTAGGCTGATGCTGGCGCACAAAACCATCGAAGTTGGCATCCACAAAGGCGTGGCTAAATTGTCTGGCCCGATCGGCGCGGAAATTCATAAAAATGAGGGCATCACCGTCTTGCATACTGATGGTTTGTTGATCGCCGGTGCGGATGGCAGAGGCTTTAACAAATTCATCGTTCTCATCGCGCTGATAAGCGGCGTCAAGTGCTGCAGAGGCACTATCATATTGATAAATACCTTTGCCTTGGGTTAGTAGGTCATAGGCTTGTTGCACACGGTCCCAGCGCTTGTCGCGGTCCATGGCATAGTAACGACCAATAATTGAAGCAATTTGTCCTTTACCCGAAGTGGCAAAGTGTTCTTCAAACACTTTGATTGAAGCCTCAGCACTGCGAGGAGGGGTATCGCGGCCATCTAAAAACGCATGCACATAGATGCGGCTGGCGCCTTGCTGTTCAGCCAACTTTACCATGGCCAGTAGGTGTTCTTCGTGGCTGTGCACACCACCGGGTGATAGCAGCCCCATAATATGCACCGCTTTCTCTGCGGCCACGGCTTTTTGCACCGCTGTTACTAAAGTGGGGTTTTCAAAGAAATCACCATCGGCAATGGCTTTGGTAATGCGAGTAAAGTCTTGATAAACAATACGGCCTGAACCTAAGTTAACGTGGCCCACTTCAGAATTGCCCATTTGCCCATCGGGCAAACCAACATCTAAACCCGAGCCTGAAATTAAACTGTGAGGGTAGTCTTGCCATAGTTTGTCCATCACCGGGGTATTAGCCTGAGCAATGGCGTTGTTGTCGGTTTGTTCGCGATAACCCCAACCGTCGAGAATTAATAAGACTAAAGGTTTTTTAGCTGGGTGCATACAAACTCCATGAACAAAATAGCAGGTAATGAGGATGAGCCATTATCTTACCGATTTTTTGTTAATTCTCCAGTGATCATTCGTTTTCTAACGCTTGCTGAGTGCTTTTAAACCGATTTTTAGCTGTGGATTTTATGTAAAATCGGTATACTCAGCGCTGTTTTGTTTTCAACGAGAAGAATATTGACGTTATGGATCAAGTTATCGAATTTATCAGCAATCATCCGCTGCTGAGCGGCGTTTGGGCATTATTGGTGGTGTTAATTGTGGGCAGCTGGATCAGTTCGTTGCTTTCTGCCATTAAGCCGGTGTCGCCAACCCAACTGACTTTAGCGGTAAACCGTGAAAATGCCGTAGTAGTCGATATCCGCACAGAAGCTGAATTTGCTAAAGGGCATATTACCGATGCCAAGCACCTAACGCAGGCACAAATTGATAAGCAACAGCTGGCAGGCCTTGAAAAGCAAAAAGATGCGCCCATTATTGTAGTATGTCAAACCGGCATGACCGCAAATCGAGCGGCATCAGCTCTGGCTAAGCAAGGCTTTACCAAAGTCTCTACGCTACAAGGTGGTATGAGTGCTTGGACAGGCGCTAGCTTACCCGTAGTGAAATCGAAGAGGTAATAATGGCAGAAGTGACTATTTACACTAAGGCGTATTGTCCTTATTGTGTTCGGGCTATCATGTTATTACGCGAGAAGAAAGTTGCGTATCAAGAAGTCAGAATTGATGTTGAAACCGAGCGTCGAGCTGAAATGATCGAACGCGCCGGTGGACGCAGTACCGTACCACAAATTTTTATTGCCAATCAGCATATTGGCGGTTGCGACGATATGTTTGCGCTGGAATCAGCTGGCAAACTCGACTCATTACTACAAGCATAACATTAACATAGGATTTATCATGGCCGAACAACAAGCAAACGGCGTTGCAGCAGATCAAACTGCACAGGGTCTACAATTTGCCATTCAGCGTATTTTTGTTAAGGATGTTTCATTTGAAGCACCAAACGCACCTGCTATTTTCCGTAAAGAATGGAAACCAGAAGTTAAGTTAGATCTGGATACCCGCAGCGACAAAATTGAAGATAACGTTTATCAAGTTATTTTATCTTTAACAGTAACCACCACTGTCGGTGATGAAACAGCTTTCTTATGCGAAGTGCAACAGGCGGGTATCTTCTCTATTGGTGAAATGGAAGAAGCGCAAATGGCTCACATGTTAGCGTCATTCTGCCCGAACATTTTGTTCCCTTATGCCCGTGAAGCTGTTTCAAACTTAGTTAACCGTGGTACTTTCCCACAGTTAAACTTAGCGCCAGTGAATTTTGATGCCTTATTTGCGCAATATTTGCAGCAACGTCAGGCTGAATCACCACAACTGAACGCGTAATGTTGCAGCCTTCTGCTATTACCGTTATTGGCGCGGGGTCTTATGGCACCGCGCTTGCTATTTGTTTGGCGCGTAACGGCAACCCTATTACCTTGTGGGGTCGTAACGCCGCCGAAATGGCTTTAATGCAGCAACAAGGTGAAAACCAAAAATATCTGCCTGGCATTGCCTTACCGAAAACTTTGCAAGTGACCGCGGATTTAACGGCTGCCGTGCAAACGAGCAATGATATTTTGATGGTAGTACCTAGTCATGCTTTCGCCGCTACGCTTCAGCAAATTAAGCCATTACTCACTGCAAAATCCCGAGTGGCTTGGGCCACAAAAGGCTTGGAGCCTGATACTGGGCGTTTATTACAAGATGTCGCCCGCGATATCTTGGGTGAGCAAATTGCTTTAGCGGTGTTATCCGGCCCTACCTTTGCAAAAGAGATGGCCGCAGGTTTACCTACCGCTATTTCATTATCTTCCAGCGATGCTGTTTTTATTCAAGAATTATCTGATTTATTGCACTGCGCGAAAACGTTTCGCGTTTATACCAACCCCGACTTTATTGGTGTGCAGTTGGGCGGTGCGGTAAAAAATGTTATTGCCATTGGCGCAGGTATGGCCGATGGCATTGGCTTTGGTGCCAATGCGCGGACTGCACTGATTACCCGTGGTTTAGCCGAGATGTGTCGTTTAGGCTGTGCTATGGGGGCGCAAAAAGATACCTTTATGGGTATGGCCGGGTTAGGCGATTTAGTCTTAACCTGCACCGACAATCAATCGCGTAATCGGCGTTTCGGCTTATTGTTAGGCGAGGGTAAGTCTGTCGCTGAAGCCATTGAGAGCATTGGCCAAGTGGTTGAAGGTTACCGCAATACCAAAGAGGTGTTTAACTTAGCTGCACGTATGGGCGTGGAAATGCCCATAACAGAGCAAGTGTACAAGGTGTTGTATGAAGGTAAGGATGCGCGCTTAGCAGCCCAACACTTGTTAGGCCGCGAGCGCAAAGACGAAACTAGCCACTAGCCAGGTTCGTGTTGTTCAGCAGGTTATTTTCTTTTAGTAATAATTGACCAATTTCATCAGCGGGCACGGCTTTACTAAAGCGGTGACCTTGCTGATTATCACAGCCCATCACATGCAGCAAATATGCCTGCATCTCTGTTTCGATATTCGTCGCGGTAACATCCAGAGTCAGGTAATTGGCTAAGCGGATTAACGTTGCGCAGATATTACGTTGCTGTTCTTGCTGTTCAATATACTTGGTTAGCGTGGGCGATAATTTCACACCATGCAGTGGATGTTGCCGTAACTGGGTTAAAGAGGACACCCCTTCACCAAAGTTATCTAAAATTAAACGAAAGCCCATCTTATCCAAGCTATGCATCCGTTCACGTAACCACACCGTGGGTTGAGTAAAAATCGTCTCGGGTAATTCTAATTCAAATAAACTGGCGCTAACCTCGGCATCTTGCAAGGTGTTTTGCATAAAGCGCAAGAAGTCAGCTTGCTCGAATTGTTGGTTAGAAATGTTTAGTGCTAAACGGCCACGCATTAACCCGGTTTGTTGCCAGTATTTCACTTGCTGACAGGCTTTACGGAACACCAGGCGATCCAAACTAATAATGAGGCCGGTTTCTTCTACTAAGGGCATAAAGGTTGGTGGCGGTAACATGCCGCGACGTGGGCTAGGCCAGCGTAGCAGGGCTTCGTAACCGATAATCCGATTACTGCTAATGCTGAACTTAGGTTGGTAATACAACTCGAATTCGCCTTGGGCAGCACTGCGATATAATTCGGTTTCCATGGCTAAATAATCTGGGGCTTGTTCTTGGCTGCCGCTATCGGCAAAGCACAGATTGTTTTGGCCTTGTTGTGAAGCTTTATACGCCGCTTTTTCAGCACTGTTCAAGAGGCTTTCGGCATCGATACCGTCGTTCGGGCTGATACTGATACCTAGGTGGGCAAAGACCTCAATAGCCTTGCTGTCATCGCTGCCGGGCTGATTAATGCCGGCTAAAATTTTGTGTGCTAGCTGGTTTAAATAAATGCTGCTGTTGTGGTTACACAGATGGGGCGGTACTAAGACCACAAAGCCATCGGTTTTATAGCGAGCTAACAGCAGTTTTCGTGGTAGCACCTGTTGTAGCTTGGCCGCAATTTCTGGCAGTTGTTGCTGTAATTTGGCTTCGTTGTGTTTGTTGTCATAGCTGGGTGTTAAGTGAATAAAAATAACCGCGGCTGAAGGATAATGAGCATCACAGCTTTGTAATACCATTTTCAGTAATTCATCAAACACTTTGTTATTGGGTAATAAGGTCAAACTATCACGGGTTTGTTGCTGCAACTGTAATTGATTTTCTTTGCGCAGTTCGCTGATGTTTTGGCCATACATAAGGTAAGTTGTATTACGCACGTTATCTGGCTGCACACTGTGAATACTTAACTCAAAGGCTTCGCGTTGCCGCTCATTTAATAGCCAAGCTTCGCCTTGCCACTTTCCATTTGTGCGTAAAGCCAGTTTAATGTCGTTGTCCAATAATGTTTTGCCATCAGGATCGGCATATAAATTGAGCGGAGCAGAAATAGTTGCGCTGTCATCGGCTTTTAATAAACGCTTTAGCGTGCCGCTACCATTGCGCAGCACCAAGTTTTTATCCAATACAGCAATAACGCCTGAAGTTTCACTGAGCAGATCACTAAAACTGGTGCGAAATTGCTTGAGCTTATGACTTTTTATCGCCAAGCTGCGCATGGTTAAGATCAAGGCCACTACCAGTAGACAGATTGTCAAGGTAGAGAGCAAAAAAGCGCCTTCCATAATAGGCTGGTTTGCCGCTGTAGCAGGCAAACTGATACTAAATAACGCTACGCAAAACGTGCTTTTAAGGTGGGTCATTGCGAAACTTTCCTAGGTTAATTTCTGACCAACTTTAACTATAGAGCTTTTTGCTCAGCGGGTACAGTGTGTAAACTAGAAATAACAGTTGGATTTCTAGCAATACGCATTGCGTGGTCAACTCCAGATAGTACCTTTGTACTACAAAGACAACAAGGATTAATTAGTAATGTTTCATGTGGCATTGTTTGAACCGCGGATTGCACCGAATACGGGCAATATCATTCGTTTAGTGGCGAATAATGGCTGTCAATTGCATATCATTGAACCAATGGGCTTTGATTTTGAAGAGAAGAAATTACGCCGCGCAGGTTTAGATTATCACGATTTAACGCGTGTCACGCGCTATGCCAATTATCAGCAATTTGCCGAGGCAATGCAGGGGCGGCGCATTTATGCAGTCACCACTAAAGGCACGCGTTTTTACCATCAAGTGCAATATCAGCCAGATGATGTGTTGTTATTTGGCTCTGAGACCAGCGGGTTACCTGATGCAGTACGCGATCAATTACCCAGCGAGCAGAAAATTCGCATTCCCATGCAGGCGGGGGCGCGCAGCTTAAATTTGGCCAATAGTGTCGCTATTGTTAGCTACGAAGCGTGGCGACAGCATGATTTTCTGGCGGGGGTTTAAGTCTTATTTCAGCGCCTTGTTCGCGAAAGTGGGTAGCTGTTGTAAAAACTGATTGATGTGAACCAGGGCTTGTTGGCGTAGGTTGTCTTGCTCCATCAAAAGCTCGTGCTTGGCACCTTCAATTATTTTAAAGCTATGTGGTAGCGCTTTAGGTAATTGCTTAAACCAAGCCAGTTGCGCGCGGTTAGCCACCACTTGATCGGCGCCGGCTTGTAACAACAAGACCGGTGTTTGGCAGTGGTGCGCGCTGCGGCGTAAACGTTTCATCGCCAAAATAGCTTGATGTAACCAAGTGCATGTTACGCCACCCAGTTGCAGTTGTGGCTCGGTTTGATAACAATGACGTAAAGCTTGATAGCGTGCTTGGCTTTGAGTTAATTCATTATGGGCAAAGGCTTTATCTTTGTAAGCTAACTGCATCGGAAAATAACGCGGCGCATTAGGCTGCCACCAGCGCCGTAACTGGCAATAAAGCAGGGCGAGCGGTTCAGCTACGTTAGAAGGTACCATGCCAGTATAAATGCCGAACATCGGCGAGCAAAGGATCGCTGCGCAGAAAAACGACTGCCATTCCTGCCAAGGTGGCTGAGTAATTAAGCCTGCGGCAATAGCTGCGCCCATTGAATGGGCCAGTAATACATGTTTTTGATGTGCCGCCGGTTTGACCACTTGCCGTAAAAAACTCTCTAAATCATGCTGATAATCAGCAAAATCTGCAACATAGCCCAGTTGTGAGTCGGGTAACATGCGACCGGAACGCCCCTGTCCGCGATGATCTAAAATAAACACGCTATAACCGGCAGTGGTTAATTCGAGCATTAATTCGCTGTACTTAATTGCCGTTTCAATGCGGCCACTACTGATCACCCACGCCGTGTGCGCACCGGGGGTTAAATGATAACTGTAATGTATCGGCACACCGGCCACTCCAGCAAACTGGCCGTGTTGCATTTGTCGCCAAAACGGCAATAAGGTGTCTGGCCAGTATTTGGCTAACTGCTGTTCAGTGGCAAGCGGCTGGATCGGGTTAAAAGTAACGTCTGCCATTAGGTGGTTTCGTGTTCGTCCGTTTTCGCTGTGGGCGGTTGTTGCGTAAGCGGCAGTGTAACACTGACTTGCAAGCCTGCACCAGAGGGCAGGCTAGCCACAACCTCACCTTGATGCTGGCGAATAATTTGTGCCACGATGGCTAAACCTAAACCCGTACCGCCGGTGGTGCTGGTGCGGCTATCACTGATCCGATAAAACGGTAAAAAGATTTTGTCGAGCTGTTCTGCCGGGATCCCCGAACCATGATCGCGAATAGTTAAGGTTACGCTGCTAGCCTGCGCACTTATGCTGCATTCAATAGTGCTTTGCTCGGGGCTATATTTAAGCGCATTACGTAAAATATTTTCAATGGCACGGCCTAACAGGCGGCTATCGGCTTGCAGCCACAGTTGCTCTGGGCCAACATAGCGTAATTGTTGCTGTTTAGCATCGGCATCGACTTGATTTAAATGCAGCACATCTTCGGTTAACGCGACCAAATCACAGGCATGGATATCCAGTTGGTATTGCCCTGCGTCTAAACGACTGTAGGTCAAAAGTTCATCTAGCATCACATCGAGCCGCTCTAATTCATTTTTTAAACGCGGTAATTGTTGCAGATCTTGTTGGCGTTCGGTTAAACCCAACACCAACTGCGCGCGCGCTAAGGGTGAGCGTAATTCATGTGAAATATCCCGCATCAAGCGTTGCTGATTATGCAATAAGGCGCTGATCCGCTCGGCCATGGTATTAAAACTGCGGCCAAGTTGGCCTAGTTCATCTTTACGTTTTGCTAAACGTGGTACTCGGCTATCCAGCTTACCGGAAGCGAACAACAGGTTTTGTTGCACCAGTTCACGTAATGGCTTAGAAATGGAAATAGCTAAAATAAAGCTGGCTGCCGCCGAAGTTAAGAGCAGTAGCAGCACCAGAATGGGTTCGGATAAACCGCGCAGGCTCCACCAAGGTTGACTCGGCATGTTACGCTGTTGGTAAAGCGCTAGGGTTTGTTCGCCGATTTCTAGCATAAAAGGCCCCGCCAGATGCATATTATTATGCCGCAACAGTCGGGGCCGATTTAGCTGGTTTAATTCAAATAACCAGTTTTGATCAAAGTTACGAGGTAAGGCATCGGGTGTTAATACCTGATTTTGTGCTAAATCAACGACGACCCAGCGTGGATTTTGTTGCCGTTTTAAGTAACGGAGCAGCTTGTCGACCGACTCGGCGCGCTGAAATTGTTTCATCTGCTGCTGTAATTGCGTGACAATATTATTGGGTAAGCGATGAATTTTGGTATCTTCAAGCAATTGTCTACTTAAAAATAAGGTGCTTGATACTGTCAGGATCAGCACTAACCAAAACCAGATAAAGATGCGACCGGCTAGCGAGTTAACCGGGTTAAGCCAGTGTAATTTCATCCTTTGCCTTCACTTAAAAATAAATAACCACTGCCCCGCAGGGTTTGAATTTTTTCGTTTGGGCTAAATTGCGCCAGTTTTTTACGAATATTACTAATGTGCATATCTAAACTGCGGTCATACATTTGTAATCGGCGACCGAGCACGACTTTGCTCAACTCTTCTTTAGAAATCACTTCGCCTGCTTTGCGCATCAGCATTTCCAGTAATTGAAACTCGGTGGCAGTGAGGCTTACCGGATGTTCTGCGCACAATACTTGGCGATTTTGTGTGTTTAAACTCAAATCATTAATATGTATAAGGCTTACTGCATGGCTCGGCTCTTGTTGCAGTAATTCAACCCGGCGTAAGATGGCCTTAATGCGGGCGACCAATTCTCGTGGATTGAACGGTTTGGCCAAATAATCATCAGCGCCGAGTTCTAAACCTAGGATCCGGTCGATGTCATCTCCACGGGCGGTCAGCATTAGCACGGGGCAGTAGGGGCCGGCCCGCAATGCTTTTAATACTGATAAGCCATCTAAAGTGGGTAGCATAACATCTAATAAAATCAGATCGGCTGCAGCAGTTTGAATACGTTCAAGCCCAGCTTGGCCATCGTGTACTGCTTCGAAACTTAACCCATCTAGTGCGAGATATTCCGCCACTAGCTGACACAGTTCAGTGTCGTCATCAATCATCAAGATCTTTGGCATGCTACTACTCCTGTTGCTTTAGGTCAGTTTACGTGGTCACTTTCAGACTGTCAGGCTCTTTACAGAATCTTTACCTGTCCTTTGCGTTGCTTTGCATTGGCTGAGTTAAGCTGTAACAGTCAACTAAGCGGAGAGCAAATGATGAAAGCGAAAACCTTATTACTTACCCTGAGCACCCTTGTCGCCTTTTCTTCTGCAAGTATGGCTGCAGCACCAGACTCAGCAGAAAAAGCACCGCATCAATATAAACAGCAACAACACAAGCGGCAACAAATGGCACCGGGTGCCATGCTAAAGCGCCAGTTAGCCAGCTTAGATTTGTCTGCTGAACAAAAGCAAGCCGTTGCGGCTGTCTTAGCCGAACACCGTGCTAATCAAGGCGATGCAGCAGATCGAGCGGCCGACAAACAAGCTTGGCAAGCACTGATGGATGCGCCACAGTTTGATGAAACAACGGCAAAGCTTTTACTAGAAAAGCGTCGTGCTAAGCAAGAAGAGCGTCAATTGCATTTGCTGCAATTACGTCATCAAATCAACCAGATCTTAACTGTTGCGCAACGTGAGCAATTGAAAAACCAACGTGAAGAACGCCGTAGTAAAGGCGAGGGTCATGATGGTGAAGGTAAACCTGAAGGCCGTCGTACTAAAGCAGAGCGCTCAGCTTAAGGCACGTTCTGCTGAAATAAGCAGCTGGGCGTCTATTCGACGCCCAGTTCTTTTAATTTGCGCGTTAGCGTATTTCGGCCCCAGCCTAATTTGCGCGCGGCTTCTTGTTTATGACCATGCGTATGATGCAGCGCCTGCTGTAACACAATCTTCTCAAAAGCGGGGCCCGCTTCGGCCAAAATATTTTCTTCACCTGCGGCTAAGCGTTCCGTCACCCATTGCGCGAGCAAGCTTTGCCAATCACCATGAACTGCGTCGGTAACCGAGTTATAACTGTTTTTACCGCTTTGTGTTAATTCTGGCGGCATATCGGCCACCACAATATGTTTGCCACTGGCCATCACGGTGAGCCAACGACAGGTGTTTTCTAATTGCCGCACGTTACCTGGCCAATCTAAATCGGTCAGAAATAATTCTGCTTCTTTGCTCAGCGTTTTCGCTTCAACATTAAGCTCCGTTGCGGCTTGCTGTAAGAAGTGGCGTGCCAGCTTAGCAATATCCTGGCGGCGCTCTTTTAGAGTAGGTAAATGCACGCGGATCACGTTTAAACGATGAAATAAATCCTCACGAAACTTACCTTCTTGAGCCAGCAATTCTAAATTTTGGTGGGTGGCCGCAATAATACGGACATCTACTCCGACAGCCTGATGACCGCCGACCCGGTAAAATTGGCCATCGGCTAATACCCGTAACAGACGTGTTTGTACATCAAGCGGCATATCGCCAATTTCATCCAGAAATAAGGTGCCGCTATCGGCTTGTTCAAAACGCCCTTTACGTTGCGTATTGGCCCCGGTAAACGCGCCTTTTTCATGACCAAATAGCTCAGATTCAATCAGATCTTTTGGGATCGCAGCCATATTCAAGGCAATAAAGGGTTTTTCTGAGCGGGGGCTGTGTTTATGTAAGGCGCGCGCAACCAACTCTTTACCAGTACCTGATTGCCCATTAATCAGTACACTGATACTGGAGCGGGCTAAGCGGCCAATAGCGCGAAACACTTCCTGCATGGCCGGCGCTTCACCAATAATCTCTGGGTTGAGTGCCGGTGGCAGCGGTTGCTGTTTGGCTAATTGGTTTTTGCTGTGCTCTAAAGCGCGACTGATCAGGGCGACAGCATCGTTAACATCAAAGGGCTTAGGCAAGTATTCAAAAGCACCTCGTTTAAAGGCGTTGACGGCGCTGTCTAGGTCAGAATGCGCCGTCATTATGATTACGGGTAAATCAGGGCTAAGTTCTTGCAACTTGCTAAGTAACGCCATGCCATCTGTGCCTGGCATCCGAATATCCGATACAACAACCGCCGGTTGTTCATACTCTAAGCGTTGCAGCATTAAATCGGCTGAGGCAAAGCTTTCACATTGGATATCGGTACGTGCTAAGGCTTTTTCTAAGACCCAACGAATGGAATTATCGTCATCAATGATCCAGACAAATTGATTCATACATCATCCTCACAGTCTGAAATAGGTAAATAAATCATAAAACCGGTATGTCCCGGCCAGCTTTCACAGTCTATCCAACCGCGTTGTTGATGGATCAGCGTTTGCGCAATGGATAAGCCTAAGCCTGTGCCACCCGCTTTGCCGCTAACCATTGGATAAAACAATGTGTCGCGAATGGCCACGGGTATACCCGGACCGTTATCGATGACTTTAATGCAGGCAACCAGCTTATAGCGCTTACCGTGCAAGGTGTGCTGATGCAAGATACGGCTTTGTAGCGTGATTTGACCGCCATCGACGAGTGCTTGTTGTGCATTTCGTACGATATTTAATAAGGCTTGTTCTAACAATTCAGGATCGAACATAAAATCGGGAATACTGGGATCATAATCACGTTGAAAATAAATTTGTTGTGGATTATCCATGTTCGCCAGTTTAAGAACTTGCTCTGCAACCTGGTGCAAATTACTTTGTTGTAAACTTGGGGGCCGATAAGGGCCGAGCAAACGGTCGACTAAATTACGAAGACGATCCGCTTGGGCAATAATCAGTTGGGTGTATTCTTTTTGTTCATCATCCAGTGACTCTTCTAGCAGCTGTGCAGCACCCCTTAAACCGCCTAAGGGGTTTTTAATTTCATGGGCTAAACCTCGGATCAATTCACGGGCGGCTAGATGCTGATGTTGTTGCAGGCTTTCCATACTGATCTTACGTTGATGATCAACTTGGCGTAGCTCCAGCAGCAAATATATCGGCTGTTGCTCAATAATAGTGACTGAGATATCTAACAATAAATGACGACCATCAATTAATACTGCCTGTACGTCACTGACGCTAAAAGCTTGTTTGCTTTGCATCGCGTTATACAAATGATTAGCTTTTAAATCGATGTGTTGAAATAAACCGGGAAAGAACTGTTGCTTAAGCTTTTTTTCGCCAAGGCTTAAAACAGCACAACTGGCGGTATTAAAATAACACACGCTGAGCGTTTCATCTAACACCATTACCGCGGTAGTGAGCTGATCAACCAGTGAGATCGCAAACGAGTCCTGAGTCATAAACTTACCTATTGCACCAATTTGGTGCTATGGAAGTGAAGCTTAACTCAGAACAACCTGAATTTCACTGACAATGCACTAATTTGGTTAATTTATACGAGTTCTATGCATATAGAAGATGGTAAGAGGACTTGTTGCAATTAGCTTGCCGTTTTGGTCTAGAAGTTCGATTTGTACATTGTGTTCTCCACGATAAACATCACGCAACACAAACACCGCACTGTTCTGTGGCTCACCATGCGGTTTACCATCGAATAATAGCCTGACGCGAAAGCCACGCTGAAAACGAGGACTGATACGGCCGGAGATATAAACTGAACCGGTGTTGTCGCGAACGGTGGCTTCATTTTCAGGTTGGGTAATTGAGACAGTATAAGGCTCAGGGGCTGGTGGCTTTTTTTCAGGTAAGCGTGTGTCTGTTGCTTCCATGATATTAGGTCGGCTTTGCAAACTGACTTCTTCTGAGCCGGGTAACGGGCTATCTGAAAAAACCAAAACACCATTGGCATCACGACCGACAAATATCTTCTTTTCTTGCGCCAAAGTTGAGTTGGCAACGAGTAATAATGTCAGTGACAGCCAAAGTAATTTCATTAATGTTGTATTCCTGAGTTCCGTCTTCCTGACGCTTCTTTTAACTTTAGCTGGAAATACTTAAATATTCTACAAAAAAAAGCTCACCGAAGTGAGCTTTTAAAGCACAGAAAAAACTTAATTAACTGATATTACACGCTGTAATACAATTCAAATTCAAGCGGGTGCACAGCCATTGCAACTTTGCGGGCTTCCGCGCGCTTGATACCAATATAAGCATCAATCATTTCGTCAGACATAACGCCGCCTTTAGTGAAGATCGCGCGGTTTTTGTCTAATTCGTTTAACGCTTCATCTAAAGAGGTAGCCACTTGTGGAATGTTGGCTGCTTCTTCAGCAGGTAAGTCATACAAATCTTTGTCCATGGCATCGCCAGGATGGATCTTGTTTTGAATGCCGTCTAAACCCGCCATCAATTGTGCAGTGAAGGCTAAATATGGGTTAGCTGCTGGATCCGGGAAGCGACACTCGATACGACGTGCTTTTGCACTAGGCACCAGAGGGATACGGATTGACGCAGAACGGTTACGCGCTGAGTACGCTAACATCACAGGCGCTTCGAAATGTGGCACTAAACGCTTGTAAGAGTTAGTAGATGGGTTAGTGAAAGCATTGATGGCTTTAGCGTGCTTAATGATACCGCCGATGTAGTAAAGTGCGATTTCAGACAAACCAGCGTATTTGTCACCTGCGAACAGGTTAACGCCATCTTTAGCTAAAGACTGGTGGCAGTGCATACCAGAACCGTTATCGCCTACTAATGGCTTAGGCATAAAGGTAACTGTTTTGCCGTACATATGTGCTACGTTGTGAATTACATACTTAAGCTGTTGAACTTCATCTGCTTTTTTAGTTAATGTATTGAAACGCGTTGCGATTTCGTTTTGACCCGCAGTGGCCACTTCGTGGTGATGCGCTTCAACAACTTGGCCCATCTCTTCAAGCACCATACACATGGCACTACGAATATCATGGCCTGAATCTACTGGTGGTAACGGGAAATAACCGCCTTTAACACCCGGACGGTGGCCTTTGTTACCTTCTTCATAACTCGTGCCTGAGTTCCACGCGGCTTCAGTAGAGTTCAGTTTGAAGAAAGAACCTGACATGTCCGTGTGGAAACGCACGTCGTCAAACATAAAGAATTCTGGTTCAGGGCCAAACAACACTGTGTCAGCAATACCTGTTGATTTTAAATACGCTTCAGCGCGCTGAGCGATTGAACGTGGGTCACGATCGTAACCTTGCATGGTGCTTGGTTCGATAACGTCACAAGTGATGTTTAACGTGGTTTCTTCAAAGAAGGGATCTAATACAGCGCTAGAAGCGTCTGGCATTAAAATCATGTCTGAATCGTTGATGCCTTTCCAACCGGTAATAGAAGAGCCGTCAAACATTTTACCGTCTTCAAATGTCTCTTCAGAAATTTGGCTAACCGGTACACTGACGTGTTGCTCTTTACCTTTGGTATCGGTAAAGCGCAGATCGATAAACTTTACATCGTTTTCTTTGATAAGTTTCAGAACGTTTTCTACAGACATGCAGTCCTCCAAGTGAACCAATTTGAGCAGTTGTATTGTATGTTGCCCTGTTAAATGCCAGATATATGCCAAGATACTAAGTTTATGTATCTATTAGTTATTTAAAAAAATCAGCACGGCCAGTTGATAGCTTTGCACTAAAATGGTGCTTTACTGCATCAAGTTGGTGCTTCGCGGGCTCGCTCTCAGTGTAGCGGAAAATTAACCGCCTGAAAAAAAATCAGTAAAAGCACGCATGGAATTTTTCTTTCAGACAAATAAAGAGTAGAATATGCGCCCTTAAGTTTAAAATGCGTTTGCCTGGTGGTCATTATGGTCATCTAGTGCCACAGAGGATACATATTCATGAGCGTTACCGCTTCATATTTAGATAAATTACGTAACATCGCTATTATTGCCCACGTCGACCACGGTAAAACAACCATGGTTGACAAGCTGTTGCAACAATCCGGAACCTTCGATGCCCGTGCTAAGTTACAAGAACGGATGATGGATTCAAATGCACAGGAGTCAGAGCGGGGTATTACTATCCTGGCCAAGAACACTTCTGTACGTTGGAACGGTTACCATATCAATATTCTGGATACACCAGGACACGCTGATTTCGGTGGTGAAGTAGAACGTGTTTTATCAATGGCTGACTCGGTATTGTTGTTAGTTGATGCGGTTGAAGGCCCCATGCCACAAACGCGTTTCGTAACACAAAAAGCCTTCGCTCATGGTTTAAAGCCTATCGTTGTTATCAATAAAGTTGATAAGCCAGGTGCTCGTGTAGATTGGGTTATCGACCAAGTTTTCGATTTATTCGATAACTTAGGCGCTTCTGATGATCAATTAGACTTCCCGATTGTTTATGCGTCAGGTCTGAATGGCTGGGCTTCATTAGAAGCCGACGTTAAAAAAGACGACATCACAGATTTATTTGAAGCTATCGTCAAGTATGTTGCCCCTCCAGCCGTTGAATTAAATGGCGAAACTCAATTACAGGTTTCTCAGTTAGATTACTCTAGCTACTTAGGCATTATCGGTATCGGCCGTATCAAGCGTGGTTCATTAAAACCGAACCAGCAAGTGACGATTGTGAGTGCTGATGGTACCAAGCGTAACGGTAAAGTAGGCCAAGTATTCGGTTACTTAGGCTTAGAGCGTATCGAAACACAAGAAGCGCAAGCGGGTGATATTGTTGCCTTTACCGGCTTAGGCGAATTAAAAATTTCTGACACCATTTGTAGCACCACTAAGGTTGAACCTTTACCGGCGTTACAAGTTGATGAGCCCACCGTTACCATGACTTTCCAAGTCAACACTTCACCTTTCGCGGGTAAAGAAGGTAAGTTTGTGACTTCACGTCAGATTTTAGAGCGTTTACAAAACGAACTGAAACACAACGTAGCTTTACGCGTTGAAGAAACCGAAGACGGTGACAAATTCAAAGTGTCAGGCCGTGGTGAATTACACTTAGGTGTATTAATTGAAAACATGCGTCGTGAAGGTTTTGAGTTAGCGGTTTCTCGGCCAGAAGTGATTATGAAAACCATAGACGGCGTGAAAATGGAACCTATGGAAAACGTGACCATTGACTGTGAAGAACAGCATCAAGGTACCATCATGGAAAAGATGGGCGAACGTAAAGCCGAAATGACCAACATGCAACCAGATGGTAAAGGTCGTAACCGTATGGACTTTCTGATGCCAAGCCGCGGTCTAATCGGTTTCCGTACTGAATTTATGACGATTACTTCTGGTACCGGTTTGATGTACCACAGCTTTGACCATTATGGCCCGCATAAAGGCGGTTCTATCGGTCAACGTATGAACGGCGTGATGATCTCCAATGCGATGGGTAAAGCCGCGGGTTATGCGATTTTCTCTTTGCAAGAGCGCGGCCGTATGTTTATCGGTCATGCTGAAGAAGTGTATGAAGGTCAGGTTATTGGTATTCATAGTCGTAGCAACGATCTGACGGTTAACTGTTTAAAAGGCAAGCAGTTAACTAACGTACGTGCTTCAGGTACTGACGAAGCGATCAACTTAGTCCCACCTATTCGTTATGCTTTAGAGCAAGCGTTAGAGTTTATTGACGACGATGAATTAGTTGAAGTGACGCCAAAGTCAATCCGGATCCGTAAGCGTCATTTAACGGAAAACGACCGTAAGCGTGCAAATCGTAAAGCCGATTAATCGGTAGAGCCGTAATAAAAAAGCCAGCGAAAGCTGGCTTTTTTTATGTGTAGAAAGCAACCTTAAGGCGCAGCAAACTGCAGCATAAGCCCACACAGGTAAGCACCATAAGTGCCGACACCATAACCGAGTACCGCTAATAATACCCCGACCGGCGCGAGTGACGGGTGAAAGGCCGCTGCGACAATGGGAGCCGAGGCCGCACCCCCGACATTCGCTTGGCTGCCCACAGCCAGATAAAACAATGGCGCTTTAATCCACTTTGCCACAATGACCAGTAAACCGGCATGAATGGCCATCCACACTACGCCAACTACAAACATAATGGGGTAATCTAAAATAGCGCGGATATCCATTTGCATACCAATACTGGCCACCAGTATATATAAAAACACTGAAGCCATTTTAGATGCGCCTACGGCTTCCAGTTTTCTGAGTTTGGTGTTCGATAATAATAACCCCAGCGTCGTGGCTACCACCACCAACCAGAAAAAGGTACTGGTCAGGCTGTACATGGCTAATTGTGGCGCTTCTTTGGCTATCCAAGGCGCAATACCATCGGCAGCAAAATGTGCTATGGCTGTGGCACCAAAACCTACCGCAATAATCAACATCAAATCATGCAGTTGCGGTATCCGTGCATGCTGCGCTTGATAGTGTTCGATACGTTGTTTTAACTCGCGAATGGCGCTGGTGTCCGCTCCGGTTTTCTTATCAAAACTCTCAGCGCGACTGGCCCAAATTAATAACACCGCCATCCAAATATTCGCCATGATCACGTCAACGGTGATCATCACCGAAAAAATCGTGTTATCCACTTCAAACACTTCTTTCATCGCGGTTTGATTGGCGCCACCACCAATCCAGCTACCGGCAATGGTGGTCATGCCACGCCAAATATCGCCACCTAGGGCATCAGGCGCAAGGCTACCAACAATTAATAACGCGATGGGCCCACCGATCATAATGCCCAAGGTACCTGTGAAAAACATAATTAAGGCTTTAGGCCCTAGCCCTAAAATCGCTTTAAAGTCGACGCTTAATGTAAACAGCACCAAGCTAGCGGGGAGTAAGTAACGTGAAGCGACATGATAAATCGACGAGCCTTCTGCATCGATTAACCCAAAAGTATTTAACAGTGACGGTAAAAAATAGCAAAGTAACAAGGCGGGAACAAAACGATAAAACGCTTGGCAATAACGGTGACTGCTGTGGCTGGTATAAAATACCACCCCCAGAATGACCGTAATGACGCCAAATAACACAGCATCATTGTTAAACAGAACAGCAGAGTTTTGCATGGTGTGGTTTTCCTGAAGTCTTTTGCTTCCTATTACGTCTTAAAACAACAATAACGCAGACAGGGTGGGGCTGGCTAGCATGCGTTTTTGATCGCTATTGAAAAATCGACCAAAGCGGTAAAAACGAGGTTTGATGGCGGTGAGGGCTGCAAAGCAAAAATTTATGCGCTAATAAATACGAAATCATCTACACTGAATTTAGCATGGCAATAGTTAAACCAAAGATGGCGTGGCACAACTCAGTGGAAACTTGATGCTTATCAAATCCACAACGCGCATTCATCAGTATTATAATAAGCAACAATGCAGGAGAAACAACATGAATAATATTAATCGTCGCAATTTTTTCAAGATCTCTGCCGGTGCAGTGATTGGTATGACCGTGGGTGGCGTTAGCTTAAGAGCTTTTGCTGCCGAGCCGGTAAAGTTAGATGATCCATTAGCGGCCGCAATGAAATACACGCACAAGTCTGAGAAAGCCGATCAGAAATGTGCAAACTGTAGTTTAGCGCAAGGCGCCGATGGTGATGAATGGCGCCCATGTGCTATTTTCCCAGGTAAATTAGTGGCCTCTGAAGGCTGGTGTTCTGCTTGGGTTAAAAAAGCTTAACGCAAGCGGCACAAGTGTTTGAGCCTAGTGAAGTCAACCGGTGTTAACTTTACTAGGCTTATATTGTTGAGTTTTTTTAGACAGTAAGCTTAACAAAAAAGCTTTATTTTTATCTTTTGTGTAAATGTGATCCACTATTTTGATCTGTTAATGGCAGATATTGCGACCCCGTAGCCTGTTTCTAAATTCACTCTTTTAAAGCGCGTCTCTCACGACAATACTGATATAGATAAATGACAATATTTTTTGCATTGTCATATTTATGCAATACAACCTTGGCACACTGACCTCGTTGAACATAAACCCATGCAATTGAGGATTGAATCTATGCAGGTCAAATCGTTTTCTAAGTTGGCTCTAATCACTGCTTTAAGTATCAGTTTTGCGGCAACTGCGCAAAGTGCCCGTGACACCATTCAAATTGCTGGCTCGTCTACCGTGCTGCCATTCTCATCTATTGCGGCAGAAGAATTTGGCAATAACTTTGCTCAGTTCAAGACGCCTGTTGTGGGCTCAGGCGGTTCTTCAGGTGGTTTGCGTCAGTTTTGCCAAGGCGTTGGTACCAATACTATTGATGTAGCAAACTCATCGCGGAAAATTCGCCCTGCGGAAGTAGAGGCGTGTAACGCCAATGGTGTTAAAAATATTATTGAAGTGAAAATAGGCTACGACGGTATTGTATTTGCCTCACGAGTGGATGCCGGAACCTTTGCTTTAAAACCTGAACATGTTTTTCTAGCGCAAGCAGCGCAAGTGCCACAAAACGGTAAAATGGTGGCGAACCCTTACTCACGTTGGTCGCAAATTGATAAGTCATTACCTGATCAAAGTATCTTGTTAGCCATCCCCGGTTCTAACCATGGTACGCGCGAAGTGTACGAAGAAAAAGTGGTTTTAGAAGGGTGTAAGTCTTTGCCTGAAATCAAAACCATGTCAAAGGATCAGCAGGGTGAATTTTGTTTAGCCATGCGTACTGACGGTGCCGTAGTTGAAATTGCGGGTGACTACACTGAAACCTTAGCGCGTTTACAAGCACAAAAAGACGCGGTGGGCGTATTTGGTTTAAGCTTCTATGAATCAAACCGTGATCGCATCAAAGTTGCTACAGTTGACGGTGTTGTTCCAACGGTAGAAAACATTATTTCTGGTGCTTATCCGGTTTCTCGGCCACTGTTTTTCTATGTGAAAGGCGAGCATATTGGCGTGATCCCTGGTTTACAGCAATTTGCTGAATACTTTGTATCGGATGCGGCCTCGGGTGAAGCCAGCCCGCTAGAATTTGCCGGTCTGATCCCATTGGCGGATGACGAGCGTGCTGAAATTTTAGCGGCGATTCGTAGTAAAAAGTCACTGTAATTTCAGTATTCTAATAAAACCACCGCAAGGTTAATGCAGGTCAGTTAAGCCTCACCGCTAACTGATCAGCATACTTGTAAAGGTGGTTTTTTTTAGTTTGTGCTAAACAATAGGGTTGTTTGCTGTGACTGTCATAAAACTGCAACTTTAGCGCGTTATCCTGCCCCCCACTTAATTGTCCTCTGTGCGAAAGCGGAGCTTTGATGAATAATCTGTCTTTAATTTTTGTACTGCTGATCTTCATGGCGATTGCCTATCAATTTGGCATGACTCGGAGCCGGCGCATGGCGGGCGGTCAGAACAGTGCCAGTATGCATTCTCGGCCACATCATTACGGCATGATGGTCGGCTTATGGGCGGTGTTACCGCCATTTCTGTTGTTATTATTGTGGAATTGGCTGGCGCCCGGTGTGCTGCAAACGCTGACGTTAGCGACGGTGCCTGCAGAACTGTTAACCGATAGCGAACAAGCTGCGGTATTGATGCGCCGTATTAGTAATTTAGCCAGTAATTTTGGGGTAGTTGCCGAAGCCGCTGATTGGGAAGTGGCTGCAGCGAGTTATCTGTCGGCATTGCAGCAGAAAAGCGCCTTAATGTTAACCGCGTTAATGTTTATCTTGGCATCGCTAGGCTTATTGCTCAGCTTTAAAAAGATCCAACCGTCACTCCGTGCGCGTCATCAAGTTGAAAAAGCCTTGATGGCCGTGTTATTGCTTTGCTCAACCGTCGCCATTTTAACCACGGTGGGTATTGTGTTATCGATGGTGGGCGAAACCTTAAAATTCTTTTCATTTATCAGCCCTGCAGACTTTTTCTTTGGCACTACTTGGAATCCGCGTTTTTCTACCGTCGGTTTAGCCGAAGGGTCGTTAACCGGAAGCCAAGGGAGCTTTGGTTTACTCCCTTTGTTATCGGGCACCTTATTGGTGGCTTTGATTGCCATGTTAGTGGCCATTCCACTAGGTTTGATGGTGGCAATATATCTAGCCGAATACGCCCCACAGCGGGTACGAAATACCGTTAAACCGATTATCGAAGTGTTGGCCGGTATTCCTACGATTGTCTATGGCTTTTTTGCACTGGTAACGGTTGGCCCTTTTTTCGCTGAGTTCGGGCAAAGCATCGGTATGACGATTCGTGCGACCTCAGCACTGACGGCCGGGGTGGTAATGGGCATTATGATTATCCCGTTTATTTCATCGTTATCCGACGACATTTTAACTCAGGTACCAAAATCCTTGCGTGATGGTTCTTTAGGCTTGGGTGCAACAAAGTCTGAAACCATTCGGCAAGTCGTGTTACCGGCGGCGCTACCCGGCATTGTAGGGGCCGTGTTACTGGCAGTGAGCCGGGCGATTGGCGAAACGATGATCGTGGTGCTTGCCGCAGGTAACAGCCCAAGCTTAACCGCTAACCCGTTTGAAGCCGTCTCGACCGTTACCGTAACCATTGTTAATCAATTAACGGGTGATAACGACTTTGCTAGCCCGCAATCTTTGGTGGCTTTCGCATTAGGTTTAACCCTGTTTGCCATTACCTTGCTGCTGAATATCGTGGCATTGGTGATTGTGCGTAAATACCGTGAACAATACGAGTGATCCCAAATGACGACTGAACTTAACACCGTAACCAACGCGAACAAGGCTTACAGCAAAGTACAGCAACAAGTGGTGCGCTCGTTAAAAAAACGCCATCGCCAAGAAAAGCTATTTAGAACCGCAGGTTTATTGGCGGTATCGGCCAGTATCTTATTGGTGATCTTACTGTTTGTGAATATTTTTGCCAAAGGGCTACCGGCGTTTTGGCAGCACAGTATTACCTTGGATATTTACTTTGATCCTGCCATAGTCAAGATCAGCGAAAAGCCGCAACCGCAAGCAGGAGAAACAGAGAACGAGTTTCGGCAGCGTGATTTGGCGTGGCGTTCAGAAGTGGGTTTAGTAAACTTTAATCGGCTTATTTTCCCGGCATTACAGCAAGTGATCCCTGATGCTCAGCAACATCGGCGTGAATTACAACGTATCGTCACCTCCGGTGAGCGGTTCGCGTTGCGTGATTTAGTGATTGCTGACCCTTCGATTATCGGTCAAACCAAAACCTTACACTTGCTCACAGATGCTAATATTGATGTTTGGTTAAAAGGGAATATTGATCGCAGTTTACCCGACGATCAACAGCAGCTCAGTGCCAAAGTTCGCGAATGGGTTGATGCTTTAAAACAGCAAGGCGTAATAAGCAATCGCTTTAGTTTTGCCTTGTTTATGAACCCCGATTCGCGCAGTTCACTGGCCTCGGCGGGGTTAGCTGGTGCTTTTATGGGGTCACTTTATATGATGCTCGTCGTCATTGTGCTCGCCATCCCGATGGGCGTTGCCGCGGCGATTTACTTAGAAGAATTTGCGCCGAAAAATCGCCTGACCGATTTGGTCGAAGTGAACATTAACAATTTGGCCGCGGTGCCCTCTATTGTGTTTGGTTTATTAGGGGCCTCTATTTTTATCGGTTGGTTTAATTTGCCGATGTCCGCGCCGGTAGTTGGTGGCTTAGTGCTAACACTGATGACACTGCCTACTGTTATTATTGCCACGCGTTCGACATTAAAAGCGATACCACCGTCGATCCGCCAAGCGGCCTTAGGCTTAGGCGCGTCTAAAACGCAGGCGGTGTTTCATCATGTGTTACCGCTAGCCATTCCAGGTATTTTAACCGGTTCGATTATTGGTGTGGCACAAGCCTTAGGTGAAACTGCCCCCTTACTGTTGATTGGCATGAAATCCTTTGTGGCATCAGTGCCGGGAAGTGCCATGGATCAAGCAACGGCCTTACCGGTACAAATTTACCTATGGCAAGGCAACGAATTACGGAATTTCTTTGAGGCCCGAACATCGGCCGCTATCATCGTGTTATTGGTGATGATGTTATCTCTGAACAGTTTGGCGATTTGGTTACGCAAACGCTACGAAGTGCGTTGGTAATAAGTAGCAAACAGCCTAAGAATTGAACGAACAGGATTAAACTATGAGTGAAGTAACCATGTTGAACAACGCCGAAAAAATCAAAATGACCGCGCGAGATGTCAAAGTGTTTTATGGCGACAATCAGGCAATCCATGGCATTGATATGGATATCGTTGAAAACGAAGTGATTGCTTTTATCGGCCCGTCAGGTTGCGGTAAATCAACGTTTTTACGTTGTTTAAATCGGATGAACGATACCATCGACATTTGTAAAGTAACCGGCAACATCGCGTTAGATGGCTACAACATTTATGATCCGGCCTTAGACGTGGTGCAGCTTCGCGCCCAGGTCGGTATGGTGTTTCAAAAACCGAATCCTTTTCCAAAATCGATTTATGAGAATATTGCTTATGGCCCTAAGTTGCATGGCTTAGCCAGTAAAAAATCTGATTTAGATGACATTGTTGAATCCAGCCTGCGCCGTGCTGGTTTATGGGAAGAAGTAAAAGATCGCTTGCATCAACCGGGTACCGGTTTATCGGGTGGTCAGCAACAGCGTTTGTGTATTGCGCGTACCATCGCGGTAAGTCCGGAAGTGATTTTGATGGATGAGCCCTGTTCAGCACTCGATCCAATAGCCACATCGATTATTGAAGAGTTAATCGATGAATTAAAGCAAAACTTTACCATTGTGATTGTGACGCACAATATGCAGCAAGCTGCCCGGGTGTCTGATCGCACGGCATTTTTCCATTTAGGTAACTTAATTGAAATTGGTGGCACCAACGATGTGTTTACCAACCCGAAGCAGAAAAAAACCGAAGACTATATTACAGGCCGTTATGGTTAAGCCTAGATTGTTGGTAAAAAAAGAAAGGCGCGAAAGCGCCTTTCTTGTTTGCTGAACCCATTGACGGACTGCGCTTGTGTTATCCCTGTAGCCATGCTCGTCTATTAATGCATATTTTTATGGTCAGTCCAGGCTAATCTAAATAAACGCAATATAAATGTTATACTGTCATTTGTTTGTCATAAAAAATTCTTATTATGCACTCCGTCATCAATACTATGGTTGTGAGCATTAGCTACAAGAAACCTAACTAACTCGGGTAGATAACATGAAAAAATCATCAATTGCAGTAGCATTAGTTTTAGGTTCAGCCGTTAGCACTGTCGCTTACGCTGAGCCACTTACCGTTTATGGTCAACTGAATGTTTCAGCACAATCCAGTGATGAAGGGGAAGGGCGGTTCTCTGAACTGAAAAGCAACAGCTCACGATTTGGTTTGAAAGGTGATTTTGCATTAGACGGTGGCATGACTTTAGTGTACCAAGTGGAGTGGGCAGTTGATTTGGCTGATGTTAGCGGTGGCGAGAACATTACGTCTCGAAATCAATATGTTGGTTTAAAAGGTAACTTTGGTGAAGTGCGTTTAGGGCGTCATGATACAGCACTAAAAGATGCGCAAGGTAAAATTGACTTATTCAGTGATTACGAAGCTGACGTAAAAGCGTTGTGGCGTGGTGAAGTACGAGCTAGCAATTCAGTGACTTATTACACCCCTAAATTTAATGGTTTCGGCATGCATTTAACTTATGTCATGGAAGATGCAGCAGATGCTGAAGATGCTTTCTCTGCATCAGTTTATTACGGTGACGAAAACCTGAAAGACAGCGATTATTATGCTGCTGTATCAATGGATTCTGAGGTTGCGGGTTATGATACTCTGCGTTTACAAACACAAGTGAAGGCTGCTGATTTTAAACTGGGCGCCATGTTCCATTCACAAGAGAATATCACCACGGGTGTAGAGCAAGATGGTTGGTTAGTTAGCGCCGCCTACCCAGTGGGTAAAACTGAACTGAAAGCACAGTATCAAACATTAGAAGATGATGACGCCGTCAGTGTCGGTGTCGATTACAAAGCTGGTAAAAATACGACACTTTTCGCGTGGTACAGCAGCTTTAACTTTGATGTAAATTCTCCTGACCGTGATTATTTAGCGGTGGGTATTAAGCATAAATTCTGATTTCAATCCCTTCTAAGCCGGTCTGAGACCGGCTTTTTATTAACTTCTTTACCTGCTTTTTAAACCAAATTCTTTTATCAACACAATTATCTATAACCCGCTGTTCTTAAACCGTCTTAATTGTGTCATCCTCAAAATAGCTATTTTAAAATATTGATTTTTTTCAAAGGTTTATATTTTTCAGGATTCATCAAATTGTCATATTGCTGTGTTAGACAACAGCGATGTCTCTGTTTATAGTGATTTCAGGTTAACAACAGAGGTCTAGCCAATGAAAAAATATCTTCCTGTAGTAATGGTCGTTTCTACCCTAGCGCTATTATCCGGCTGTTCAACTATCGGCACTGCTGATTATGCCTATGAAACAGATGAACAACGGCTGCAAGAGGCAACCGCGTTAACGCGCACTAGCCCACATGTTGGCCATGTTGTTTGGTTAAATCCGCCACAAAAACGAGTAAAAGTAACAGATACCGCTAAGCAGCAGTAAAAAAGTAAGTTGAAGCTAGAGGCTAATTCAAAGGTATCGGTATAAGTGTTAGTAAAAATAAAGCCCGCAGTAAACAACCGTAAAACAGGGAAAAGTTAAGGTTGTGCCAACTGCAGGCTGAGTTTTTTGCTTAATATTTGTAGGAAAAGCTCAACGAGTAACTTTGGCCTTCTGTACGCTTTTGTAAGATCTCGCCTTGCTGTAAGATTTCGACATCTTCATCTAGCAGATTTTTCAGGCCTAATTTAACGCTGATATTGCTATTCGGTGCATAGCTGTATGTCACATCTAACGAATTAAACGGCTGTTCGAAAGCATCGTCTTTACCATTGACCCCAGCAAAAGCAATACGCTTGCCAAACACATTATAGGTTAGGGTTGCATTGTGCTTATCGTTATCCGAATCAAAGCCAAGCTGCAAATTGGCGACATACTTAGAATGACCACTTAAACCCCGCTCTAAATTGGTTAAATTTGCCCCAGGGAAGCGCTGAATGGTAATTTCTGACTCACTCAACGTTAAGTTGCCTGCTAGGAAAAAGTTATCGGCAATCTGACCGATTGAGCCGTTAAACATATCAAGCTGCTGTAAAAACTCGGCTTCGACGCCATATAATTTGCCGCTTTCGGCATTTCGAAATGACATCAGTAAGTTACCGTCAGAACCGGATAGTTCAATTGCTTCAATCGGGTTATCCAAGTCTTTATAGAACAAACCTACACTGTAGTTACTGTTATCGTAATACCACTCTAAACGCACATCGGCACTGTTTATGTCGGTACTGGTTAAACCGCTAAAGCCCGTCACTTTAAAGTCGGTTAGCGGGTCGACATACAATACTGGTGTAACTTCACGTAGATCGGGCCGTACAACCGTTTTGCTGTAACCAAAGCGCGCTTGTAAATCGTCATTCACAAACCAAGTTAGTGATAGCGCGGGATAAAACCCATCTTCTACTAACACCGAATCGGTGACATTACCGCTAATCTGCCCATCAGCTGTTAAGGGTAGCGACACTTGTTTAAAGTCTTCGTAGCGTACGCCTAGATTCAACCGGAACAGATAGTCGTAATTTATCTCTAGTGCGGCATAACCCGCATCGATCATTTGGGCGGCTAAGTAATCATCAGCTTGAGTAGTGACGTTTGATATCTTAAAGCGATTGCTCGAATCTAAGATATTGTTATCAGTAAAAATATCGGAAAAGCTGCCAGATAACTGTTGAAGGCTAAAACCAACGGTATCAAAATTAAAGCGGTCGGTTTGGGCATCACGATTGCGTTCAAAATAATTGTAACCTGTCGAGAAAGTGATTTCTGCTTTTCCCAGCGTCATGGGTAAGTGTGCATTCCAGCTTAAGTTTTCAGTATTATCTTGCATATCACCAAAGCTGTAGGTGACGGCATTTTGATTGCGTCGTAAAAACGAAAATACTGAGCCGTCGGCTTGCGTTTCATTTAAGTAACGGTATTCAACTTGACCTGGGGCATAACGCCGTGCCTTGGCATCGGTATATTGCCAGTCAATTGCCAGGTCCCACAGTGACGGTAAATTATGTCGGCCACGTAACTGATTGCTCAGCATGGTGCGCTCTTCATAAGTTAGGCTGGTGTCGGTATTAAAACGGTTGGTTTCGTTGATGGTTTCGATACTGTCACCGTTTTTGATCTTAATTTCATCTTTAGTATCGCGCAGATAAATCGTTGAGGTTTCTAAACGATGATCGACGCCGAGTTCTAAACCAAAATTAAGCATGCCTGACATTTTGATCTGATGCTCTGTGCCGCGGATGTCGTCGTAGCGATTTAGCGGTGTTAACGACTCACCTGAAATGGAGTAATAACGCTCTTGTTCTTCAATATTTTGGGTGGCACGATCGTAGCTAAAGCCCGACATTACGCCAAATACGACATTTTTTGCCAGATCAAACCGACTACCAAAAGAGGCACTGCCATCAAAGTCGGGTTTAACTGAGGTGCGGTGAATATCGATATCACGATTAAATGCAGTACCCAGTTCACGCACGATGGTTTCGGCTTGGGCAAGATTGCTGGCGTTGATGCCACCTAGCGCTTCAGCAATTTTTATTGGGGTTAATATCCCAAATTGACGTTGTGCTGTGGCGAGGTCGGCAGAAATAGCGCGAGTGCCATCATCTTTACCATGCCAATCATCGCCGCCACCAGCATAGCTGAAGCCATCAGCACTATTTAAGCTGTTATAGCCTGTGCCTACCGCAACGTTAAAGGTGGTTTGCAGGGGTATTGCTGCGGTGCGAATATTGACATTACCGCCACCAAAGGCAGCAGGAAGTTCAGGAGAATAGGCTTTTTGTACCACCAAGCTTTCGATAATACCAGCCGGAAACATATCCAGCGGGATCACGTTACGGGTTGGATCTGGGCTGGGTACCAAGGCACCGTTTAACAGCGTGCTAGAGTAACGTTCGCCTAAACCGCGAACATAAATAAACTTGTCTTTAACCAGTGTTAAACCGGTTACACGACGCAGTGCGGTGGCGGCATTGCTATCACCAGCGCGTGAAATTTGCTCCATACCCAGTAATTCTGCGACATAGGGCTGTTCTCTACGCTCTGCCGCGGCGGCTGCAGCGGAGCTCATCAAGCGGCCTGATACGGAGATCCGTTCAAGTTCCTCAGTTTCAGTTTGAGGTGCAGGAGCACTATCTTGCGCCTTGGCATGTATGGGTAATAAGGTTGTCGTGGTGCTCAGGGCCAGCATGACACTCAGGCCTACACGACTTAAACTTAATTTTTGTTTGCTGCTCATCTGAACATTGTCCTATCAGCTTTTAAACGTTACTGGCGATGGCCTTGAGATGGCCTAAAAAGAGCAGCACAACCGCGTCATTTGGGTTGTGCTGCAAGGGAGTTAGTCGTCTAAGCCAACTGACCAACCTGCGGTCCAATCGTTACCGGCCTTAACAGCACCAATAAAGTCAACGGCTTCAAAGAAGCTGCTAACGGCTGTCATATCTTTAGGTGTGGTAGTGTCGATAGTGAAAATACCGTCCAACACCGCCGCTTGATTAGACGCGAAGCTGTTGCCTGCTTGATTTAAAAACCATTGCTCTGTCGTGGTGTTGCTATCGACAGTGCCTTTGGTCGCTTCAGTGGGGCAAGCAATAACGCTGTTGGTAAGAGTGAGTGAACCGGCAGCCGCTAACGCGCGTGACTCATTTGATTCAATTTCTAAACATTCACCCATGCCCATTGGGCCAGTAATCACAAAGTTTGCTAACTGTGCATTAGTGCCAGCGCGAAGCAATACGCCTTCAGAATCATCATCACCGTCAAAGGTATTGCCGATAATGGTTAGGTTGGCAATAACAGGGTTTGATATGGGCAAGGCACCGAAGTTACCTGATTGGTTATCCGCTTCGATACCGCGGTTCGCTTTCGCACCGTCGGCAGCATGCTTAACAATGACAAACTGCATGTTGCCACGCCAGCCGTCGGCCCAGTCAACCGAGTCATCACCGTTAGCCGTTAACACCACATTCTTACAGCTAACCGCGCCACCGAAGAACTCGACACCGTCATCGACGTTCTGGTGCACTTGGATATTGCTACATTGGGTAGCTGAACCCACGCCGGCGAAAGTAATACCGTTTAATTCGTTATCGGGGATAACTTCAAAGCCGGCATGTTTCACCACCACATAATTCAACACGCCGCTGTTGTCTTCCCAGTTAGCGCCGCCGTAGTTGCCCGCATCGCCTTCTGCAGCAACTTGGCAATTAGTCAGGTTAGTTTGATCACATTTGTTGCTAGGTGCATTACCCAGTAAGACTAAGCCACCCCATTGGCCTGCGGCTGTGGGTGAGCCAATCACATCTTGCACTGACGTCATAACGATAGGGTTTGCCGCGGTGCCATTGGCATTAATTTTTGAACCACGACTGACCACTAAGAAGTCAGCACCCGACTTACCGTATAAGGTGACACCCGGTTGAATGGTTAACGTGGCGTTGTTTTGATTATCTTGTCCAACACGCACTCGGCCGTTTAATACATAATCTGCACCGGCTGCAAGCGTAACATTCGCTGTAATATCGCCAGACAACTGGCAATTTAAACGACCCGTTAAGCTGTTGACAGCAGTGGTCCCTGCTGGGCAGGCTGCTAAGTCGTCATCGGGGTGTAAGCCAATTGTCCAACCAGTTGTCCAATCATTCATGCCATCAAAAGCACCAATGTAATTTACAGTATCAAACCAAGGGTCAACGTTATTCGCCACGTTGTAGCCATTACCTAGGGCAGGTGAGTTAGGTGCAGGAATATAGCCGCCTAACAATGCGTCTGTAACCATATTGCCAGGCTGAGCGCGAAACCAGGTTTCAGCGTTTAAGGTAACGTTGCCGCTAGCATCAACCGAGTTTTTAAATGGCTCGGCACAATCAAGAATAGAATTACGGAAGACGATTTCGCCATTACCCGCGTTGGTGATGGTTTCGTCAGAGTTGATTTCAAAACATTCGCCCATACCCGTTGGGCCAGTAACAATGACATTGTATAACTCACCGGCAGTGCCAGCGCGCAGTAAGATACCTTCAGAATCATCTTCACCATCAAAGTTGTTGCCGATGATGGTCAGGTTAGCAATTTGCGGTTTAGACACCGGTGTGGCGGTGAAGTTACCAGATTGATTATCCGCTTCGATGCCCCGGTTGGCCTTGGTATCATTTGGGTTATGGCGGATCAATACATGCTGCATACGACCTTGCCAGCCATCAGCCCAGTCTAAAGAGTCATCGCGGTTACCGGTTAACACCACATATTTAGCATCGACAGTACCGCCGAAAAATTCAACGCCGTCATCTAAGTTATTATGCACCTGAATATATTCTACTGTGGTCCCGCGACCTACACCGGCAAAGGTAATACCATTTAGCTCGTTATCTGGGATCACTTCAAAACCAGCATAACGCACTTGCACATAACGTAGTGCACCGCTGTTATCTTCTGGATCGTTACCGCCATAGGGGCCGGCTTCGCCTTCTGCTTCAACCTGACAGCTGGCTAAGTTGGCTTGATCACATTTATTCGTTGGGGCTTTACCGAGTATGACTAAACCACCCCAATCAGCAGCTGATTCTTCATCAGACAGTCCTAACATATCGTTTACCGATGTCATAATGATGGGGGCTGCAGCTGTACCGATGGCTTGAATTTTTGAACCCCGAGCGACCACTAAATAATCGGCGCCGCTTTTACCAAATACATAAGTGCCCGGTTCAATAGTCAGGGTAGCACTATTGCTATTGTCATTACCCACGGTCACTTTGCCACTGAGTGACCAAGCAATATCGGCGGTTAAGCGCACATCACTGGTAATAGCACCACTGATTTCGCAAACAGTTTTGGTTACACCGGCCAAGCTACTAGCTTGTGTCGCAAACGTTGGGCAATTACTGATTACCGGAGGAGGGGTATTGCCACCGCCATCTGTTGCATTGTCTGTTGCGCCGGTATTAACAACTAAATCACCACCACACCCTGCGAGAATGAGTGCGGATGTGATTGCGCTCAGTTTTAATAATTTGCGTAAAGCCATGAAGATTTCTCCGTATCTATTTTGATGAGTGAGCAATAAGAATGAATGTGCGGCTAACTTAGCTTGCGGCTATGACGCTTTTATTACAGATGAGCGAGAGGGGGGGGATGAAATTGGAACATGCAGATATATCAAGGCTTTCAGCCCTGCTTGCCATAAATAATTCATGTAACTGTCATAAATTTCTACGCATTTTTGGTAAAACCCTTGAGGTGTTTGTTAGCGTCATCAAGCAAGTGGGTGAGCAAAAACAGAAAGGGTGTTATATTTCATAAAAATGTCATATTTTGATTGGATACTGGCACTTAGGTAAATAACCATTACACAGGTGAATAAATGTCGTCGCGTAAAATTCTCGTTGTAGAAGATGAAGCTCCAATCCGAGATATGTTGTGTTTTGTACTAGAGCAAAATGGTTACCAAGCCGCTACTGCCGTTGATTTCAACAGTGCGGTAGAGATGTTGGTTGAACCTTATCCCGATCTCGTCTTACTCGATTGGATGTTACCAGGTGGCAGTGGCATTCAGTTTGCCAAGAAAATGAAGCAGCATGAGATCACCCGCACTATCCCGATCATTATGTTAACGGCACGCGGTGAAGAAGAAGATAAAATTCGAGGTTTAGAAGTGGGTGCGGATGACTATGTCACTAAGCCATTTTCACCTAAAGAGTTGATGGCACGCATTAAGGCGGTGATCCGTCGGGTTGCACCCACCAGTTTAGATGATGTGATTGAAGTGCAGGGGTTAAAGCTGGATCCGGTATCGCATCGCGTCACCTCAGCCGAACAGCCTTTAGACATGGGGCCAACTGAGTTTCGTTTATTGCATTTCTTTATGACACACCCTGAGCGCGTTTACAGCCGCGAACAATTACTGGATCATGTTTGGGGCACTAATGTGTATGTTGAGGATCGCACTGTGGATGTGCATATTCGTCGATTACGTAAAGCTATCGCCTTTAACGGTCATGACAGGTTAGTGCAAACAGTGCGCGGATCTGGCTACCGCTTTTCGGCTAAGTAAGCGCCCATGCGTTTATTGCTGTCTAAAAAGACACTGCTAAGCAAAGCCTTGCTGCAGTATGGTTTGGCAGCTTTTGTCGGTTGGATCTTTGGTGAAATATTACTGGCTTTGCTGGTTGTCAGTGTATTTCAGCTAGCCTGGCAGTATAAACATATCTTTTTATTAGATAAATGGTTGTGGCGCGATCGTAAACTCACCCCTCCTGCCGGCGATGGTAGCTGGCAACAAATCTTCGACGGTATTTATTTTCAGCAACGGCGCGAGCGGCGTAAACGCAAAGAATTACGGACGTTAGTCCGGCGTTTTCGAGATGGCGCTGAAGCCCTGCCTGAGGCAGTGGTGGTGCTTAGTGAAGACTGGAGTATCATTTGGTGTAACAAACTGGCGCAAATACTGATGGGCTTACGCTGGCCAAGCGATGAAGGGCAGCGTATTGATAATTTAATTCGCTCGCCTGAGTTTCATCAATACCTTAAAGAACAACGTTTTCAACAGCCGTTAGAAGTCTTGTCGCCTACCTCATCCAATCTGGTGCTTGAATGTAAAATGATGCCTTACGGTAAGGCGCAATTTCTGCTGATCGTCCGCGATATCAGCCAATTAAAGCAGTTAGAGCAAATTCGCAAAGACTTTGTCGCCAATGTATCGCATGAGTTACGTACGCCATTGACCGTGCTGCAAGGCTACTTAGAAATGATGGATGCCGATTGCCAACCGCCACCGGCGATCTGGCCTAAAGCCCATACTGTTATGCTAGAACAAACGCGGCGCATGGACAGTTTAGTGCAGCAGTTATTAACCTTATCGCGGATTGAGGCGGCGGCAAGAGTGCAGTTTGAATTAGAGGTTGATGTACCCGCCATGCTGCATTTAATTGAACACGAAGCCGAAACTTTGAACCGAGAAAAACAGCATCAATTACACTTTAATATTGATGACAGCTTAAAAGTGACGGGGGTATCGGAAGAATTACGCAGTGCGTTCTCGAATCTAGTGACCAATGCGATTAAATACACACCGGCTAACGGCATTATTCATATTAGTTGGCAGCGTGAGCATCAAAAAGCACTTTTTACTGTAACCGATAATGGTGAAGGTATTGCCGCCAATCATGTGAAACGACTGACCGAACGCTTTTACCGCGTAGATCAGGCGCGTGCTCGTCATACCGGGGGCACCGGTTTAGGCTTAGCTATCGTTAAACATGTGCTGTCACGTCATAATAGCCAGCTAATGATTTTTTCAGAGCCGGGTGAAGGCAGTACTTTTTCTTTTGCACTGCCGCCAGAGTTAGTGCTGAATATGCAAAGTACGAAAAGACTCTCTAAGCCAAATTAACACTTTTCATTGAGGCTTAAGCTGATGGGTTGGTCAGAAAGGTCTTCGGTAGCTTTCAATAATTTGCTGGCGCCGAAAACAGGTCGCACTATGGTCATTTACCATGCCACAGGCTTGCATATGCGCATAGATAATAGTCGAACCAATAAACTTAAAACCGCGGCGTTTTAAATCAGCACTAAAGGCGTCTGATTCGGGGCTACGTGCTGCATAGTCAGCTAATTGCCGTGGTTCATTAACGATGGGTTGATGGCCAACAAAGGCCCACTGGTAAGCACTAAAGCTGCCGAACTCGCGTTGCACTTCTAAAAACCGAGCGGCATTGTTAATGGTGGCGCGAATTTTTAATTGGTTGCGAATAATACCGGCATTTTGTAGCAAGGCTTGAACCTGTGTCTCATCAAACTCCGCTACCTTTGCCGCATCAAAATCAGCAAAGGCTTGGCGATAATTATCACGTTTTTTAAGTATGGTGTACCAACTCAAACCCGCTTGCGCTGCTTCTAGCGTTAAAAATTCAAACAGTTTTGTATCATCAAATAGCGGCACGCCCCATTCAGTATCATGATAGGCCACATAATCAGGCTTACTCATATCTAACCATGGGCAACGACACATTAGCTGCTGCTCTCTACCAGCAATTGATTAGATAACTCTGTTAAACTTGGGATATCTAATTTAAAGGCAATTTTCTTTAAGATTTTTTGTTCTTGTAGTAAATCAGCAGCCAACACGTTTTGTGGCTGCAACCAAGACAAGGGTAAATCTAATTTTATGCTTTGCGCCCCGGCTTCAACCACTAAAGTCGGTAGAAAATCATCTCGGCGTTTTTGATTAAGCAATACGGCTAAACGCAAGATAATTAATAAGTTAATCACTTTAGATAGTTCAAATAAGCTAAAGTAGGGTAGTTCGTCAGCGCGGATTTTTCGTCGATGAAAGCGCACTAAACAGGCTAATAAGTTCTGCTGTTCTTGGTTAAAACCAGGCAAGTTGGCGTTTTGCAAAATGTAGGCAGAGTGTTTTTGTACCCCTGACGAGTTAATGTGCAAACCAATCTCTGCTACGGTTGCGGCAAAGCTGAGTAACAGCGCATCTTCTTCATTCAGTTGCCAACTGTCTTTTACCTGTGCTACCAAGGTTAATACGGTGCTGCGAACGCGCTGTGCTTGCGCTTGATCGATGTCGTAGCGCTGCACAAGGCTTTGCATGGTTTGTTCACGTATATCCAAATGCTGCATCCGATCGCTCATTTCATAGAGCACTCCTTCGCGTAGTGCTGCATCAACGTAAACCAGTTGTTCTATATGTAACATCTGAAACGCCGCAATCAAAATACTCAACGCAGAGCATAACAGCAGTTTGCGATCATCGGTTAAACCGGGTAATTCTAAGTCTTGGCAGTTTTCAAACTTTAACAGGTAATTACGCAGTTGCAGTAAGTGCGATAATTCTAGCGCGTTAGTACTCCAGCCAAAGCCAACCACGATATCGCGAATGGTTTTGACGGATCCCGAAGTGCCCACCGCTTGTTGCCAACCCACGGTGCGAAAACTATTAACGATAGGTTCGAGTTCTTGCTCGGCTTGCACAATGGCGCGATTAAAACGGCGGCTGCTAATTTTACCCTGCGGGAATAAACTTTTACCGTAACTGACGCAGCCCATATTGCGGCTACTTAAACGCAGCGGTTGCTCGGCCTCACCTAAGGCAAACTCGGTACTGCCTCCACCAATATCAATCACTAAGCGACGGCCACTAAAGTGTTCAAAATGTGCCACCCCTTGGTAGATAAAACGCGCTTCTTCTTGCCCTGAAATCACTTCAATCGGGAACGGGAACAAGGTTTTGGCACGACGTAAAAACGTGGCAGAGTTTTTCGCGCGGCGTAGTGTGTAAGTTGCAATCACGCGCACCGATTGCGGGGCAAAGGGTTGCAGCGTATCCGCAAATTGGCGCAGCACATTTAAGCCGCGCTCAATTGCATCTTCACTTAGCACCAAATCATCACTTAAGCCTTCAGCCAATTGCACCTTTTGTTTTTCGCGATGCAGTAATTGGATGTCACCTTTTACAATTCGGGCAATCACCATATGAAAACTGTTAGAGCCTAAATCGACGGCGGCTATATAGGGCGCTTGGCCTTGTTCTTGTTCAGTTGTTGTTGTCAATGCTCGGAATCAACCTGTTTAATTAGCTGTTGGGCCTGTGCCGCAAAGATGTCATAGATATTCTGTTGCGAACGAATATTACGCTTGTTGCCGCGTTTAACATAGGTGTTGGTTTGTTTTGCGTCAATATTGCGGGCTTTAACGTTATCACGCCATTGCATATCTAACGTGGAGATCACCGTTTGTTTAATCTTAGCATCAAACAGTGGCACGCCCACTTCAACGCGTTGATCGATATTGCGAGTCATCCAGTCGGCTGAGGAAATATAGACATCAGTATCCCCGCCATTATGAAACACATACACCCGGGCATGCTCTAAAAACCGATCTAAAATACTGATGATCTTGATATTCTGGCTCATACCAGGTACGCCTGGGACTAATGAACACATACCCCGAATAATCATGCGAATTTTCACACCGGCTTGGCTGGCACGATACAATAATTGCACAATTTCTTCATCGACCAAGTTATTGGCTTTAAGAAAGATCTCGGATTTGCGACCACTGATGGCGAAATCAATCTCGCGTTGAATTAGCAACATCAACTTGGGGCGACTCCACGTGGGTGACACAATAAGATGTTTAAATTGGAACGGGCGATACGAATATTGAATAAACTCGAAGACCTGTTCAATTTCCGCTGTAATTTCCGGATGGCAGGTAAATAAGCTCATATCGGTATAGATACGGGCCGTTTTCTCATTAAAATTACCGGTGCCGATATGACCATAGCGCACCGCTTTGCCTTTTTCTTGGCGGGTAATTAAACAGATCTTGGAGTGGATCTTCAGCGTGGTTTGCCCAAAGATCACTTCAATACCCGATTCGGTCATGCGCCGCGCCCAGTTGATATTATTTTCTTCATCAAAGCGGGCTTTTAATTCCACCACCACTGTGACTTTTTTGCCGTTACGCACCGCATCTAACAACGAGTGGATCACTCGTGAATGCTTGGCTACTCGGTACATAGTGATTTTAATATGGCTTACCTTCGGGTCGAACGAGGCCTGTCGTACCCACTCGGTAAAATAACCAAAGCTGTGGTAGGGGTAGTACAGCAAAATATCACTATTTTTGATGGCATCAAAGGTGGTGGGATGCTGCTCAAAATCGACGCTGGGTAGCGGCGGTAGCGGCGGAAACTCCATGCTTTGATGGCCTAAATTGGGAAAACCAATAAAATCTTTAAAATTGCGATAACGGCTACCGGCAATCAACGCATCGGCGGAGCTTGTGCCTAATTGTTTGGTCAGCACTTTAAGCATTTGCTCTGGCATGGCGGCGTCATACACCAAACGAGTGGGCTCTGATTTTAAGCGTTGCCGGATCCCCTTGGACATTTTATCAATCAGGCTTTGATCAAGGGTGTCACTGATATTGTATTCGGCATCGCGGGTCAGTTTCAGTGAAAAAGCGCAGATATGCTCAAACTCAAAAAAGCCTTGGAATAAATCGGCAATACAATGATTGATAATATCGTCTAATAACAAAATTTGCCGGCGATAATGGCCGTTCTTTTTCCGAGTATTGAGATGTAAGGGTAATTCAGTAAAGCGTGATACTTCAGCGGTAGGCACTTGCACGATGGCGTATTCAGGTTTGCTCTGACCAGTCATTTCAACCAATAAATAGGTGGTGTTATCTTCTAAAATCTTACTTAAAGAGGCATCAGCGCTGGAGAGAATAATCGGAGAAATGTGTTTTTTCACTTCGCTATTAAAATAGCTACGCACCCAGCCAGACTGTAATTCGGTGAGCTTGCTGTCATCGATTAACTCGATATTGTGTTTGCGCAGTTCTAGCTGAATATCTAAGTAGATTTTGTTGAATTGTTTACCCAGTTCTAGCACGCGATTTTGAATTTCGCTCAGCAATTGCTCTGCGTCTTCGTGCTCCCACGTTTGGTATTTTTTTAAGAGGATGCGCCGTTTCACATCGGCCACACGCACCCGAAAAAATTCGTCAAGGTTATTAGAGTAAATACCTAAAAAGCGTAAACGCTCAATCGGTGGGTTTCGGGTGTCGGCGGCTTCTTGCAACACCCGGCCGTTAAATGCCAGCCAGCTTAACTCTCGTGCATAAAGCGGATAATCTTCCGTTTTCGCTGGGAGGATGGTTTGTTCCATTAGATTTTGCTCCTGCTTACTTCCTGCAAAGCACACTATGTCAGTTTAATGACAACACGATGACATCCGCACGGCATCGTGAAAATAACGGATTATTCCAAATCGACGACGATATCGGTCGCTATCCCTTCGAGTGCTTCGATAACATCATCCCGATGCAAGCCAGCAGGCAGTTGCACGGTCGCTTCAGCATGAAATAGCGGTACGCCCCAATTCGGTGCGCTTTGTTTATTGCTCTCAAAGGCAATAATATTAGCGCCTTTATGGCTTAAAATAGCCGATAATTCCCGCACAATGCCGGGTCTGTCGTTACCGGTGATCACAAAACGAATTTGCTGATTTTTATCGAGTTCAATGTGTTCGCCGTGCTGTACACGAATATCCAGATCCGTCAGTTGCTGCAAACTTGCGGTTAATTGCGCGAGATCTGGCTCTGCCACTTCAATTTGCACTATACCGGCAAAGTAACCGGCCAAATGGCTTAGGTTACTGGCCATCCAGTTACCTTGATTATCGTTGATGACTTTTGCGAGTTGCTCAACTAAACCGGCTTTATCTTTACCGATCACGGTAAGTACTAACTGCTTCATTCTGTTATTCCTCATTAGGTCCGGTTTGGGTAAGTATTTATAGCCGCTGCTTAACGCCCGATTAATGCTGTAATATGTTTCTAAGCAGCGCAGTAAACAAGATTTGCCACGGTAAGGTCAACACCCCCATGGTAAAATCTGTCGAATACTTGTTATAGAGTGTAGCTGCAAGCAGATGGTTTTAAAGTAAATACTAAATTTTTATTTGGGGTTGCTGCTTAGGCACGTTAAGATTGCAACTCATCTGGACTAGGTTCGATAGCAATGGATACCCTGCGCATGCGCTTAAGCCACCTCTGTAGTGTGCTGTTATTAGTGATTACACCCTTGGTGTGTAGCACTGAAACTCGACCGAATAGTGTTAGCCAAACCGCAAGCTTAACTGGCACCTTATCCAGCACCGGCTCTGACACCTTGCATAATATGATGATGGTTTGGCGGCGTGAATTTGTGCTGAAACATCCGCAATTAAATATTCAAATACAAAGTAGTGGTTCGGCTACCGCCCCTGTCGCTTTGGTTGAGGGCACCGCCAATCTTGGGCCGATGAGCCGCGTCATGTTAACGGCTGAACAAGATCGTTTTCGCCGTCGTTTTGGCTATGAAGCCTATGCTGTGCCTGTTGCACTGGATATGCTGGCAATTTATGTGCATCAAGATAACCCGTTACAACAAATCAGTATGGCGCAGCTTGAAGCAATTTTTTCGCAAAATCGGCGTTGTGCGCTTCATTCTGCGATCACGCGTTGGGGCGATTTGGGTTTAGCGGGGCGATGGCAGCAACGATCTATTGCCGCTTATGGTCGTAATCCAGCGTCAGGGACTTATGCTTTTTTTCGGCAAAAGGCGCTTTGTAACGACGATTTTCAGCAAAAAGTCGCGCAGCTAGCGGGCGCTGCTGCTGTAGTTAGGTCGGTAAGTTTAAGTGAGAACGGCCTAGGTTACTCTGGGGTGGGGCAGCAGATTGCTGGGGTAAAAATGTTGGCGATCAGTCAAGGCGCAGAAGAAGCGGCCATTATGCCCAGTCCGGAGAATGCCTTATCTGGGGCTTACCCGTTGGCTCGGTTACTCTATATTTATGTTAATAAAGCCCCTAATCAGCCGTTAGCTGCAGCCGAGCGTGAATTTTTCCGCTTTATTTTATCCGCAGCGGGGCAGCAGCTATTAGAAAGTGATGGCTTAGTGCCAATCCCGTTACCTTTAAAACAGCAAGTGTTTGAGGATTTAGGCTTATGACGCCTAACTCAGAAAAGCCTACAGGCAGTCATTTACCGAATGCGCAGCAACGTCAGCGACGAAGTCGCCATCGGCGTTGGTTAGACCGTGGCTGGCATGCGTTAATCACCTTGGCTGGGGTCAGTGTGATCGCCACGTTATTGGCCATTTTTGTTTATTTGTTGCTAGAAGTGCTGCCATTGTTTAAACCGGTATCGGCTCAGTTACAGCCGCATGCTGCTAGCACGCCGCCACCGGCATTAATACTACCCAGTATAGCCGATGACGATTTGGCTATGGCTGCTGCAAAAGCGGGTTTTGCCGCTGATTTTCAGTTAATTGATGGGTTAAAGCGCGTCATTATACTCGCTAAACGCGATGGCGAAGCCTGTGTGTTGCTGCGTGCGGCATTGTCACAAGGCTGTCAGCAGCGTTTATCTCTTACTGATCGCACGGTGCAGTTAACCGCCGCCACTTGGTTAGCAGGCCAACAAAGCTTAATTACCGGCGATAGCAGTGGCCAATTAAAACAATGGTATTTGATTGCTGATGCGGCGGGGCAACTTCGCTTGAGTTGGGTTAAACCATTTAGCCAGCAAGCTGCGGCTATTGTCGCTATTGCTGCCGAACGAGGCCGTCGTGGCTTTGCAGTATTAGATGCTAACGGTGGCCTCAGTGTGTTTTATAGTGCGTTAAGTTCAGCTATTTGGCAGGCACAGTATGCAACTTTCTCTTTGGCGCAGAAAGGCGTGACCGAATTACGTTTTACCCCTAATAATGACGGTTTGTGGCTGCTCAGCGCGCAGCAGGCCGAAGGCTTTTTAGCCATTAATAATCGACATCCCGAAATTTCATGGCGTACGCTGTGGCAAAAAGTCTGGTACGAAAGCTGGCAACAACCCGAATATGTTTGGCAAAGCGGTGGGGGTTATGAGCTTTATCAAGGTAAATACTCTTTGGTACCCTTAACCGTCGGTACCCTAAAAGCGGCTTTTTATGCGTTATTGGTGGCGGTACCCTTAGCTGTCTTGGCCGCCATTTTTAGTGTGTGCTTTTTGCAAGAGCCGGTTCGCAGCCACTTAAGTAGCATGATTGAACTGATGGCGTTATTTCCTACAGTCATTATTGGCTTTTTAGCGGCTATTTGGCTGGCCCCAGCCTTAGAGCAACATTTGCTCTCTTTATTACTGTATTTACTGTTAGTGCCGGCGGCTGTTTGGGCATTGGCCTATTATTGGCATTATTTACCCCGCCGTTGGCAGCATTTAAATAGCAGTGGTGCCACGTTAATACTGATGAGTGCGATATTGCTGATTGGTGCCTGGGTGGCGTTGGGTTTAGGCTCTTGGTTTGAAAGCTTACTGTTTGAAGACAGCTTACGTTTTTGGTTAGATCAACAAGGCGTAGATTATCAGCAGCGTAATGCTTTAGTGATTGGTCTGGCGATGGGTTTTGCCGTGCTACCGGTCATTTATACAGTAAGCTACGATGCTTTAGCACAAATTCCGCAACAACTGACGGCCGGTGCCTATGCGCTGGGGGCCAATCAATGGCAAATTGTACGGCGAATTATGTTACCGGTGGCGATGCCCGGGTTTCTAGCGGCCGTGATGTTGGGGTTAAGTCGTGCCATTGGTGAAACGATGATTATTTTGATGGCGACCGGCAATAACCCCATCACCAATTTTAATCTGTTCGAAGGGCTGCGCAGTTTAACGGCCACGCTGACCATCGAACTCCCCGAAGCTGCGGTCGACAGCAGCCATTATCGCGTGTTGTTTTTAGTGGCTATTTTGTTGTTTGTTTTCACCTTTGCTGCAAATACCTTAGCTGACTTAGTGCGCCAACGTTTACGCCGTAATTTACAGAGGTTGGAATAATGAGCACGAATCGGCAGCCCGGGCGGCGACTCTATTTCTTTTCGGCATTAGCCACCGCTTTAACGCTACTCACGTTTTTTTTATTGTGTTTGTTAATTTTAAGCCGTGGTTTACGGTTATTTTGGCCAGCCGAAGTCGTGCAGTTTCAATACCCCATCTCAGGCCAAATGCAGCAAGTGTTTGGTGAGGTGGTGTCTCGCCAGCAAGTTAATGCTGAGCAACTTGCTGCTGCGGGCCTACCGAGCCACAGCCAGGCACAGCGTGTGTTAATCAAACAAGGCCAGATGGCAGGACAAACGGCGTTTCGTTGGTATTGGCAGCATTTGAGCCACGATTGGCAAACGCCGGCGCAGCTAAGTTTGCTGCGGCATTTTAGCCAAGGCGAGTTTTATGGTGTCGTGACGCAAGAGAATGCGACTGAACTGCAATTACGCTTAAGCGATAACAGCAGCAGAACCTTTCAGCGTCGCGATATTGAACGGGTGATTTCACCCAATCAGTTGTCGTTATGGGGTAAGTTGCAACTGTTTGCGGCGCAGTGGTGGCAGTTTTTGAGTACTGAACCTCGGCAAGCAAATAGCGCGGGCGGGATCTTACCGGCCATTATGGGTACGGTATTATCGGTATTATTAATGGCTTTGTTAGTTGCGCCGATTGGTATTATGGCGGGTATTTATTTACATGAATATGCCAAAGATGGCCGCTTAGTGCGTTTGGTGCGACTCAGTGTACACAACCTTGCTGGGGTGCCCTCTGTGGTATTTGGCGTGTTTGCCTTAGGTTTTTTTGTTTATGTGTTAGGTGGCAGTATTGATCAGTTGTTTTACGCGGAACAACTCCCTCAAGCGACTTTTGGCACCCCCGGCTTGCTATGGGTATCCCTGACCCTAGCATTATTAACCTTACCCGTGGTGATTGTCGCCACAGAAGAGGGGCTGGCACGCATACCCCAAAGTTTGCGCTTAGGTGGTTATGCCTTAGGTGCGACCAAAGCGGAAGTATTACGTAAGCTTATTTTACCGGTTGCTATTCCTGCCATGATCACGGGTGTGGTGCTGGCGATGTCACGTGCCGCCGGCGAGGTTGCTCCGTTAATTTTTGTTGGGGTGGTGAAATACGCACCGGTATTACCACTGCGGAGCGAATGGCCGTTTGTGCAGCTTGATCAGCAAATTATGAGCTTGGGTTTGCAAATTTATGATGTTGGCTTGCAAAGCTCGAATGCCGACGCAGCTGAACCTCGGGTGTACGCTATTGCTCTGGTGTTGCTGTTATTAATTGGTAGCCTGAATTTATTAGCGATGCGCTTACGCCGTTACTATCGGGCAAAGACACGCAGTCAGGGTGCTTAAAAATACGTCTTATTTTCATAAAAGTGTCATAAATGAGGAATACAATGGCCGCATTAACGGATGTCAGTACGAAAATGTCAGCACAAAACTTGTCGGTCAGTTTGGCCGGTAAAACAGTGCTGGATCAAATCAGTTTAGACATTCCGGCTAATCGTGTCACGGCGCTGATTGGGCCATCCGGTTGTGGCAAATCAACGTTATTGCGAAGCTTCAATCGCATGAATGAACTGCTTGATGATGCCAGCACCGAAGGGCAGGTGTTGCTAGATGAATTGAATATTTATCAAACGGGTGTCGATTTAGCCGAGTTACGTCGACGGGTTGGCATTGTGTTTCAAAAACCCAATCCGTTTCCATTGTCGGTGTATGAAAATGTCGCTTTTGGCTTGCGTTTGCAGGGGATTAACAGTGCTAGGCAGTTAGACGAGTTAATTGCCGCGGCCTTACAAAAAGCCGCACTTTGGCATGAAGTGAAAGATCGTTTATATGACAATGCGTTGACCTTATCGGGTGGTCAACAGCAGCGGCTAGTGATTGCCCGTGCTATTGCCATTGAGCCCGAGGTGTTGTTATTGGATGAACCGGCTTCAGCGTTGGATCCGATTTCAACCCTAAAAATTGAAGAATTGCTGTATGAGTTAAAGCAGCAATACACCATCGTTATCGTGACACATAATATGCAGCAGGCGGCGCGGGTATCGGATTTTACTGCGTTTATGAATTTAGGGCAGTTGGTTGAGTTTGATGCCACCAACAAGATCTTTACCGATCCACGCCAGCCGCAAACAGAAGATTATATTACTGGGCGGTTCGGTTAACTGAATTGCTTTGGCTAAGCCAGAATAGGACCACGGAGACTAACAGGATGGATAAATTAAATTTATCGAAGCATATTTCCAGCCAGTTCAACGAAGAATTGGAGCAAATTAGAAATCATGTGATGTCGATGGGCGGCCTAATTGAGCGGCAACTTTATGATGCCTTAGCCGCCATTGCCAATAGCGATAGTGAATTGGCACAGCAGGTTATTGCCAATGATCTGAAGGTCAATGACTGGGAATTACAGATAGATAAAGAATGTACCCGAGTGATTGCCAAGCGTCAGCCTGCTGCTAGCGATCTGCGCTTAATAATGGCGATATTAAAAAGCATTAACGATTTAGAGCGGATCGGTGATGAAACACGGCGCATTGCCAAAGTGGCGCTGGAGTCTTTTAACAGTGATCAACAAGACTTGCTGGTAAACCTAGACAATCTGGGGCGACATGTCGCGCAAATGTTGCACGATGTGTTAGATGCTTTTGCTCGAATGGACGTTGAAGCAGCGTTAACCGTGCATAAAGAAGATAAAAAAGTGGATCGTGAATACGAAGCGATTACGCGGCAATTAATGACCTACATGATTGAAGATCCGCGCTCTATTCCTAAAGTGATGAACGTGTTGTGGTCGGCTCGCTCGTTAGAACGCATTGGCGATCGCTGTAAGAACTTGTCGGAATACATTATTTTCTTTGTTAAAGGTAAGGTTGTTAGACATGCCAGCCACGAAAAGCTCGAGCAGGAAGTTCGTGGCGACTAGCTGTTAGTAAAATGTTTTGCCGTGCCTCTGCTGGTATTCTAGCAGGGGCATTTTTTTTGAAACGACATTTCATTTTTATTACTTTGGCATTGCGGTTACAATGTTCGCCGACTACAGTCACTTAACATCAATGAGGCCCTCTATGCCCGCTAATACTTTTTTGTCCGTATTTGCCAAATCGCCAATAAAGCCGATTGAAGAGCATATTCGCAAAGTACACCAAGCCAGTGAGCAATTACTGCCATTCTTTGCGGCGGTTTATCAAAAAGATTGGACCCAGGCAGCGGAAGTGCGTAAGAGCATCGTTGCATTTGAAAAAGATGCTGATCGCTTAAAACGTGAAATTCGGATTAACTTACCGCGAGGTTTGTTTTTACCTGTTGACCGCACCGATATTTTAGAATTGGTATCGCAACAAGATAAAATTGCTAATAAAGCAAAAGATATTTCTGGCCGCGTGTTGGGTCGTGAATTAGAAATTCCTGAAACAATCCAAACTGAATTTACTGCTTATGTGCAGCGTTGTATTGATGCCACCGAGATGGCTTCTCAGGTAATTAATGAACTAGATGAATTGCTGGAAACGGGCTTTCGTGGCCGTGAAGTTAATCTAGTGATTAAGATGGTCGAGCAATTGGATGCTATCGAGCACGATACCGATGAAATGCAAATTAAATTACGTAAGAAGTTGCGGCTAGCCGAGAAGGATCTTAACCCAGTCGATGTGATGTTTTTATATCGCACACTGGAATGGTTGGGCGATTTAGCAGATGTCGCCTTACGTGTTGGTTCCCGTCTTGAAATTATGCTAGCCCGCTAACCTAATAGGTAATTTTTTATGGCAATTTTAGAATCTTACGGCCTGATCCTGATTATTTTGGCCGCAGTATTTGGCTTTTTTATGGCTTACGGTGTCGGTGCCAATGATGTGGCAAATGCCATGGGTACCTCTGTTGGCTCTAAAGCCCTCACGATTAAACAAGCTATCTTGATTGCAGCGATATTTGAATTCGCTGGCGCTTACTTAGCAGGCGGTTCTGTTACCTCAACAATCCGCTCGGGTATTATTGATGCCGGTTACTTTGCCGATACACCTGAATTTATGGTGTTTGGTATGATCGCTGCTTTATTAGCTGCCGGTACCTGGTTGCTAGCAGCGTCTTACTTTGGTTGGCCAGTCTCCACCACTCACTCGATTATCGGTGCTATTATCGGTTTTGCTTTAGTTGCTGCCGGCACTGAAGCCGTGCAATGGAATAAAGTCAGTGGCATCGTTGGTAGCTGGGTCGTGACACCCATGTTGGCGGGGGTGTTGGCTTATTTAATCTTTATGAGTGCGCAACGCTTAATTTTTGATACCGATAACCCTTTAGAAAACGCCAAGCGTTATGTACCTTTCTATATGTTTTTCGCCGGTTTAATGATGACCTTGGTTACCGTGCAAAAAGGCTTAAAGCATGTTGGTTTAGATATTTCTACCGCCAATGGTATTTATATCTCGATTGCCGTCGGTGTGGTTGTAGCGGTTATTGGTAAGATCGCCATTTCGCGTATTCAAATTGACCCAGAAGCCGACAAAGAGATGCACTACAACAACGTAGAGCGTATTTTCGGTATTTTAATGATTACCACCGCATGTTGTATGGCCTTTGCACACGGCTCGAACGATGTGGCGAATGCTATCGGCCCAGTGGCGGCGGTAGTCAGTGTGGTGACCTCTGGCGGTGAAATTGCGGCTAAAGCAACGTTAGCCGTGTGGGTGTTGCCTTTAGGTGCCATCGGTATCGTTATTGGTTTAGCGACCTTAGGTGCCCGTGTTATTAAAACAATCGGTACGGCGATTACGCATTTAACACCCAGCCGTGGTTTCGCGGCAGAGCTGTCTGCTGCTTCTACCGTGGTTATTGCTTCGGGTGCGGGTTTACCCATCTCTACCACGCAAACCTTAGTAGGTGCTGTACTCGGCGTGGGTTTAGCACGGGGTATTGCGGCCTTAAACCTGGGGGTAGTGCGTAATATCTTTATTTCTTGGGTTATTACCTTACCGGTCGGCGCAGGTTTGGCCATCGTGTTCTTCTACATCTTAAAAGCGATTTTCAGTTAAACTTTTGTGTTAGCTGCGACAGCAGGGCTGTCGCAGCTAACATAGCCAGTCTTGTCTGCCTGCACCTTATATTTCTTTCATCATGCCACTGATGCTAATTGCTTAAATCGATTAAAAAAGGTAAGTTTTAGCAATTCGATTGTAGCGAAAGGTTAAGCATGAAACGTCTGCCCAGTATTAAACAATTACAGTATTTACTCGCCTTGCATGAGCATCAGCATTTTGGCCGTGCTGCCGATGCTTGCTATGTTGGGCAATCGACACTCAGCGCGGCCATTGCCAGTTTGGAGGAGACCATGGAAACGCAATTATTAGAGCGTGACCATAAAACTTTTATTTTCACCGCCCTAGGTGAAGATGTTGTTAGGCTGGCACGTCATATTATTGAGCAATGCGAAGAGCTAACCGATTTTGCTAAATCTCAGGGTAAACCGATGACCGGGCCTTTTCGGTTGGGTTGTATCCCGACTATTGCGCCCTTTGTGCTGGGTGAAGTCATGACACTGTGCCGTGAGCGTTTTCCCGAGTTGCAGCTATTATTGCGTGAAGACACTTCAGATAACTCGTTGCATGCGTTAAGTGAAGGCCGCCTAGATATGGTGTTGCTGGCGCTACCCTATGAAACGGGCGTATTGCACACGGAAGTACTGCAACAAGACGCGTTTAATCTAGTGCTGCATAAGGATTGGCAAGATCGCGGTTTTAATCAAGATATTAACCAATGGCCGGATGAGAGTATCTTCTTGTTAGAGCGCGAGCATTGTTTAACGGGTCATGCGGTAAAAGCCTGTGAATTAGAAGACAGCCGTAAGGTGAATCCTTTTTTCGCTACCAGCTTACATACCCTTACGCAAATGGTGAATAACAAACTGGGGGTGACCTTTATGCCGCAGATGGCGATTAATAGTGGTGTTTTAGAGGGCACCGAGTTAATCAGTCAGCCGGCTTCTGCAGGGCAGGCATATCGGGATATCGGCGTTGCGTGGCGTCCAACGTCAAGTAAAGCGCGTAGTTATCAGCAAATGGCCGCGTTAATCGGTGAAGTGCTGGTAAAAAAGTGTCGAGCAAGGGCTTGTTGACGTTTGCTGTTTAGATTTTGTTCGTTTGGCGGTGTTTTGATCGCGAAACGAGGAGTGCAGTTTAGTTATTCTAAATAAACGACGAGAGAAGCTACCGCGTCCTGCTCTCGCCCCTGACCTACATCCATGTAGGCCACAAAGAACAAAGCATCGCCAGACGAACCCTTCGGGCAGCGTGTGGCTGGCATTTCTACTGCGTTATACGAAATATATCCTATATTTCGCCTTTGGCCAGCAGAGGTGTTCCCGTTTGTTCCAGACAAACGGGTCGCTTGTTTATGTAGAATAACTACACGGCACAAGCTCTGCCTTGTATAAATACCAGCCACTCAGCTGCAAAAACAACCATCAAATGTCAACAAGCCCTGGATAAATTTGCTAACATAGCGCCGCCGGATTTGGCCGGTAAAGCCAAGGACAACGCTATGTTAGTGAAAGATTTTAGTTTTGAGTTACCTGAACATCTAATTGCCAGTCAACCACAGGCTGAGCGCTCAGCCAGTCGTTTACTGGCCATGCAGCGCCAAACGGGTGAACTGCACCATCATATCTTCAAAGAACTGCTTGATTTGCTTAACCCTGGGGATTTGTTAGTGTTTAACAACACACGCGTGATCCCCGCCCGTTTGTTTGGTCAAAAAGCCTCAGGCGGCCAGGTTGAAGTGTTGGTCGAACGTGTCTTGGACCAACAGCGTTTTTTAGCGCATATTCGTGCCAGTAAAGCGCCAAAACCCGGCACAGAATTATTGTTAGAAAATTCCGCTAAAGTGCTGATGCGTCAACGGCACGATACCTTATTTGAATTAGAGTTACTGGGTGATGAGCCGGTATTTGCCATGCTAGACAGGCTAGGACATATGCCGTTACCCCCTTACATTGCGCGCCCTGATACCGAAGAAGATAAAGCCCGTTATCAAACGGTGTATAACAAAAAACCCGGTGCCGTGGCTGCACCTACAGCAGGTTTACACTTTGACCAGCCCTTGTTAGATCAATTAGCGGCCAAAGGCGTGCAATTTGCTTTTGTGACTTTGCATGTTGGCGCCGGTACTTTTCAGCCGGTACGCGTTGATTCGGTGCTAGAGCATAAAATGCATGCTGAATATATTGAAGTGGAGCAAGAGGTGGTGGATGCCGTTGCAGCATGTAAAGCGCGCGGCAATCGGGTAGTAGCCGTCGGTACTACCTCAGTGCGTTCGCTTGAATCCGCTGCGGCACAGCATGGCGGTCAGCTGCAACCTTACAGTGGCGATACCCAAATTTTTATTTACCCGGGTTATCGCTTTCAAGTCATTGATGCACTAATCACCAACTTTCATTTACCCGAATCGACACTGATTATGCTGGTGTCCGCCTTTAGTAGCCAACAACATGTATTACAGGCTTATAAAACGGCTATTGCAGAGCAATATCGCTTTTATTCCTATGGCGACGCGATGTTTATTAGTTAAGCCGCTGGCTGAATACTGCTATAATGGCCGCCGATTGCGCGCGGCCATATTGCGGCAAAACGCTAATAATGACGAGCCGGACTGTTTTTCCGGCCAGAAGAGGTAAATTTTGAAATTTGAATTACTTGCTACTGACGGTAAAGCCCGTCGTGGCCAACTTATTTTTGATCGTGGTGTGGTGGATACCCCTGCCTTTATGCCCGTGGGGACTTACGGCACGGTAAAAGGCATGACACCAGAAGAGTTAGATGCCACCGGTGCGCAAATTTGCTTAGGTAACACCTTTCACTTAATGCTGCGTCCGGGCACTGACATTATTAAGTTACACGGTGACCTGCATGATTTTATGCATTGGCATAAACCCATCTTAACTGACTCAGGCGGTTTTCAGGTATTTAGCCTTGGCGAACTGCGCAAAATCACCGAAGAAGGCGTTAAGTTCCGCTCGCCGCTAAATGGCGAACGCATCATGTTAACGCCAGAACGCTCAATGGAAGTGCAGCGCGATCTGGGTTCAGATATTGTGATGATCTTTGATGAATGTACGCCATATCCGGCTACCGAGCCACAAGCTCGTAAGTCCATGGAATTATCGCTGCGCTGGGCGAAACGTTCAAAAGATGCGCATGGCGATAACCCGTCAGCGTTGTTTGGTATTATCCAAGGTGGCATGTATCCGCATTTGCGAGACATTTCATTAGCCGGTTTAGAAGAGATTGGTTTTGACGGCTATGCCATCGGCGGTTTATCGGTAGGTGAACCCAAAGCCGATATGATTAATATTCTGAACCACACCACTGATAAAATGCCAGCGAACAAACCGCGTTATTTAATGGGCGTAGGCAAACCAGAAGACTTAGTTGAAGCGGTACGCCGTGGCGTGGATATGTTTGATTGCGTCATGCCGACACGCAATGCGCGTAATGGTCATTTGTTTGTTAGTGATGGCGTGATTAAAATCCGCAACGCCAAGCATAAAACCGATACCGCGCCGTTAGACAAAGACTGTGATTGTTACACGTGTAAAAATTATTCTCGGGCCTATTTACATCATTTAGATCGTTGCAACGAGATTTTAGGCGCGCGTTTAAACACCATTCATAACCTGCATCATTATCAGAAGCTGATGCAGGGATTGCGCGCAGCTATTGCCGCTGGTAACTTGTCAGCCTTTGTAGCAGAATTTTACGCAAAAAGAAGTATGCCAGTACCATCGCTGGACGCAGAATTAACAGAATAACTGATTTTAACATTAAGGGGACAACCATGAGTTTATTCATTAACCAAGCCTATGCCGATACCGCTGCCGCACCACAAGGTGGTGGTTGGGATTTAATTATTATGTTGTTGGCGTTTGGTTTGATTTTTTACTTTTTAATCTACCGCCCACAAGCCAAGCGTGTAAAAGAACATCGCAACCTGATGTCGGCTTTAGGTAAAGGTGATGAAGTGCTGACGCAAGGCGGTATTGTCGGTCGCATTACTAAAATTGCGGAAGATAAAGACTTTGTCGTTGTGGCATTAAATGACAGTACTGAAGTCACAGTACAAAAATCCGCTATCAGTGCGGTATTACCTAAGGGTACTTTAAAGTCGTTATAAGCGGCACTGCTAACGAAAGGATGTATTCGTGTTAAACCAAAATCCGCTCTGGCGGTACCTGGTCGTTATCGGGGTACTGCTACTGGCATTAGTTTACGCAATGCCAAATTTATACCCGGAAGATCCGGCGCTGAATATTAATGCAACCCGTGGGGGCGTGGTGTTAGAAAGCACTCGCCAACAGTTAGAGCAAAGCTTTATCAGTGAAGGTGTTACGCCAAAATCGGTAACACTGGAAAATGGTCAGGTGTTAGCGCGCTTTCAATCTGCTGAAGATCAGCTGCGAGCGCGGCAAATTGCCATTAATTTATTGGGTACTGTTAACTATGTTACGGCATTAAACTTAGTGCCCACCACCCCCGATTGGCTGGCTGGCATTGGTGCAACACCAATGAAGTTAGGCTTAGATTTACGTGGTGGTGTGCATTTTTTAATGGCCGTAGACATGAAAGCGGCCATTGATAAAAACATCAATGACATGGTGGGTGCGTTTCGTGCCGACTTACGTGAAGCTAAAGTGCGCTACCGTTCAGTTTCTGCAGATGTTGAACGCGGCATGGTGCAACTGCAATTGCGCTCAGCGGAAGATGTGCAAGCGGCTCGCTCGGCCTTAGGCAAACTGGACCGTGAGTTAGTGTTTACTGACGGCCCTGCTGAATTTAGCCTACAAGTGACCTTAAGCGAAATCCGTCTGCGCGAAATTCGTGAATACGCACTTGAGCAGAACATCACCATTATCCGTAATCGGGTGAATGAAATTGGGGTAGCTGAGCCGCTGGTACAGCGTCAAGGCGCTGATCGTATTATAGTGCAATTACCTGGCGTACAAGATCCGGCGCAAGCTAAAGAGATTTTGGGCGCAACGGCAACACTCGAGTTTCGTTTAGTCGACGAGCAAGGTGACTTAGGTGCGGCCTTGAATGGTCGTTTACCACCCGGTTCAGGTTTGTATTATGACCGCAGTGGCCAACCTTTCTTACTGGAAAACCGCGTGATGCTGACCGGTGAGCACATCACCAATGCCAGCTCAAGTTACGATGAAATGGGCCAGCCACAGGTTAACATTTCTCTGGATGCACAAGGCGGTAACTTACTTTCAACCTCCACTCGTGATTCGATTGGTCGGCGTATGGCGACCGTGTTTATTGAATATAAGCCCGGTGAGCAATTACAAGCTGATGGCACGCCTGTGTTGATTAAGCAGGAAGAAGTGATCAATGCCGCGACCATTCAAGCGCGTTTGGGGCGCAGTTTCCGCATTACCGGTATTGGTAACCCTGCTGAAGCACAAAATCTCGCCTTGTTACTGCGTGCCGGTGCACTGATTGCACCTACGCAAATCATCGAAGAACGCACCATAGGGCCAAGCCTCGGTCAGGAAAATATCGATTTAGGTATGACGGCCATTATGTGGGGTATGGTGGTGGTCTTAATCTTTATGGTGATTTACTACCGTGTGTTCGGTTTAATTGCTAACTTGGCGTTGGTCGCTAACCTGGTGTTAATTATTGGCTTTATGTCGATGATCCCCGGTGCCACCCTAACTTTACCGGGTATGGCGGGTATTGTGTTAACTGTCGGTATGGCCGTTGATGCTAACGTACTGATATTTGAACGGATCCGTGAAGAAATTGCCGAAGGCCGCTCGATTCAACAAGCGATCCATCAAGGCTATGACCGTGCTTTTGCGACAATCGCTGACTCGAATATCACCACATTATTAGTGGCCCTGATCCTGTTTGGAATTGGTACTGGTCCAGTGAAAGGCTTCGCCATCACTTTAGCTATCGGTATTTTAACCTCGATCTTTACTTCAGTAGTGGGTACCCGCTTGCTGGTTAATTCAATCTGGGGCGGCCGTCGCGTACAGTCGTTACCGATGTAAGGAGCTTGGTGTGAGAATATTTAGTTTTAACGAACCTCTCAATTTCATGCGCTTTAAGATGCCAGCGCTGATGCTGTCTATCGTGTTACTGCTAAGCTCGTTTGGCTTGTTGTTCACAAAAGGCATCAATTGGGGGCTGGATTTTACCGGCGGTACGGTTATCGAAGTGGGTTACACCCAAAACGCTGATCTGACCCAAGTGCGTGCCATTTTAGCCGAACGCGGTTATGCCGATGCGGTAGTGCAATATTTTGGCTCAAGCCAAGACGTTGCGATACGTATTGCACCAAGAGAAGGGGTAGAGCAAAGCCGGATCTCGAATGAGATTATGGCGGCGTTATCCGAAACCTCTGCTACGCCGATTGAAATGCGTCGTATTGAATTTGTTGGCCCTTCGGTGGGTGACGAATTAAAAGAGCAGGGTGGCTTAGCCATGCTGACGGCGTTAATTGGTATCTTGTTGTACGTGGGGATGCGCTTTGAGTGGCGCTTGTCATTAGGCGCCGTATTAGCGTTGGGACACGATGTCATTATTACCTTGGGTCTTTTCTCCTTGTTACAACTTGAGTTTGACCTGACGGTACTGGCGGCGATTCTAGCGCTGATTGGTTACTCAATTAACGATACTATCGTGGTGTTTGACCGGATCCGGGAAAGTTTCCGCAAATTACGTGATAGCACGCCGGAAGAAACCGTCAATGACGCAGTAACCTCAACATTAAACCGTACGGTTGTTACGTCGTTAACCACGATTATTGTATTGATTGTGTTGTTTTACATGGGTGGCGCCTTGATCCATAACTTTGCCACTGCACTGTTATTTGGTATCGCCATTGGTACTTACTCTTCTATCTTTGTGGCCAGTGGTATTGCGGTACAACTGGGCTTAAACCGCGATGATATGTTACCACCACCACCACCTGAGAAAGAAGGTGAAGGTACCGAACCGTTAATGTAATTTCGCGAAATCTGTGTTAAAAATGCCAGTCAATGACTGGCATTTTTTATGGGTAAAATATGAGTAAGCAACATGCTGCAGGCTTTATCGCACTGGTTGAAGCCGCCAAACAACAGATCAAAGAAATCAGTATCGATGAGCTTTTAGCTCATGAACAGCCATATGTATTGTTAGATATTCGAGAAGATCACGAATGGCAACAGGGGCACTTTCCTGAAGCGATGCATCTGGGCAAAGGGATTATTGAGCGTGATATTGAGCAAACTGTTGCCGATAAAAAACAAAAAATTGTACTGTATTGTGGTGGCGGTTACCGCTCTGCTTTAGCGGCGTTAACCCTGCAGCAGATGGGCTATCAACAGGTGTTCAGCTTGGCGGGTGGGTTTCGTGAATGGCAAGAGCGTCAGTTACCGCTGATTAAGCCTTTATGATTAAGCCTTGAATGCATGCCATGGCGCAGCATACACTGTCGCCATAGCCTGTGTTTTAGCGTTACTCGGCAATTTGCTGTGATGCTGGCGAGGGGGCTTGGCCTGATGACAGACGTAACATTTGTAAGTCTTTGCCACTAGGGTGCTGGTAAACACGTAATCCAAACTCGGGCAAGATCGCGAACAGATGATCGAAAATATCCGCTTGGATCCCTTCATAGGCAACCCAAGCAATGGTATTGGTAAAACAATAGATCTCCAGTGGCAAGCCTTCTGGGGTGGGCGCTAATTGGCGCGTCATCATGGTCATGTCTTGATGCACATGCGGATGACTTTTTAGATACTGCGTAACATAAGCGCGGAAAGTGCCCAAATTGGTAATACGCCGAGTATTCACCGGCTCGCGACCTTGCTCTTTGAGTTCAGCATTCCACGCCGCAATATCAGCCTGCTTATCGCTAATATATTGAGTTAATAACCGAAAACGACAGAGCTTTTTGATTTGCTCTTCTGATAAAAAATGCACGCTTTGTTGATCGAGCATTAAGCTACGTTTAATGCGTCGGCCGCCAGAGTCTTGCATGCCACGCCAGTTTTTAAACGGATCGGTCATAAAGCGGCGTGTGGGGATAGTCGTGATGGTTTTATCCCAGTTTTGTATTTTTACCGTATGTAGGGCGATATCAATAACATTACCATCGGCATGCAGTTGTGGCATTTCAACCCAGTCACCCACGCGGATCACGTCGTTAGAAGAGATTTGCACACTGGCCACTAACGATAAGATGGTGTCTTGGAAAATCAGCATCAGTACTGCGGCCATCGCACCCAGGCCAGACAGTAAAATCAAAGGTGAGCGGTCGAACAACGAGGCAATCATCAAAATCACCGCGACCGCGTAAATCACAATTTTCAGCAGTTGGATATAGCCTTTAATCGGCTTACTGCGTGCATCTTCGCGTCGGGCGTATAAAGAGTTAATCAGCGTTAACAGATTACTCAGCGCAATAGCGATAGTCAGCACAATAAAGGCGTTAGTCACGTTAATGGTAACCTGCACCAGCAGTTCGGGTAAAAGCGGTACACGATTGACTAAGGTCGATATAACCAGCGCAGGAACCACATTGGAAAGCCGATTAACAAAACGAAAATCTAAGCCGCGTTGTTCACACTGACTTTTCTTTAAACCTAATAAACTGAAGACGCTGCGTAGCAGAATATGCTTAACCAAAAAATTGGCTAGCCAAGAAAGTGATAATAGAATCGCGATGCCTAACCACATGGCAAGGTGAGGATTGGCCTCTGACCAGGATTTTATCGAGGCGACAGTACTAATGATTTCTTGCATGCTAAACCTTTTACTGGCTGAGAGAAGGAGGCTGAAGCGTCCAGCTTAGTCAGGCTGTGAGCAGGCCTGTGAGCAGTGCAACCATCAGCGGATAGATGACCCGCTATACCAGCGCTGTGGCGATGGCCGCACAGCGCTGGCCGTGTAACTTATTTTGCTAACGTTTCTGACAGGTGTGGCCGCATGCCTTTCACCATAGCTTGCAATACTTTTGGGCTGGCTGCAACAATGTTGCCGCTTTTCATGTGGTTATTGCCACCAGCAAAATCACAGACCATACCACCGGCTTCGCGGATGATTAGTTCACCTGCGGCAATATCCCAAGGCTTTAAGCCAATTTCCCAGAAACCGTCAAAACGACCGGCAGCGACATAAGCTAAATCTAAGGCGGCAGAACCGGTACGACGCATGTCGGCGCAGTCGGCAAAAAACGCGTTGAAGATTTTGCTGTAGCTGTCTAAATGGTGTTTGGCTTTAAACGGAAAACCGGTGGCTAAAATACTGCCTTGCATATCTGGCAGGTTATTTACCCGAATACGCGTACCGTTTAATTGTGCACCACGACCGCGAGACGCCGTGAACAATTCGCCACGTAGCGGATCGAAAATAACGGCTTGGTCTAGTTTACCTTGATGTTTTAAGGCAATAGAAACGGCAAAGTGTGGAATGCCTTTGATGAAGTTGGTTGTGCCATCCAACGGATCAATAATCCACTGGAATTCACTGTCATTGTTACCGTAATCGCCATGTTCTTCACCGACAATACCATGGGTTGGAAAAGATTTTTTTAACACCGCAACAATAGCTTGTTCAGCTTCGCGGTCAACGTTGGTAACAAAGTCGTTGCTGCCTTTCTGCAGTTTTTCAACCATGTCGAGCTGGCCACAAGCTCGTGCAATAATATTACCCGCGGTACGGGCAGCACGAATGGCGATGTTTAACATCGGATGCATAGCGATTACCTTATTTTAAAAAGAGCTGTATAAAGAACAATCAAAAGAGCGGCGCATATTGTAGCGGCTGCTTGAAAAAAGTAAAGCATTTGCCTCGGTGTTTCTTAATTTGTCTGTTGCAGTAAAAGGTTAAAAACGTGATAAATTGCTGGGGTTGTTCAGATAATATTCAGCCAGTAACCGCAGAATAAGCTTATGCTTGTTTAAAACCTTTGGGATATCTTGATGAACCTACTGACTCGATTGCTTGCTGTAGCGGCTTTGCTAAGTTTAACTGCCTGTGGCGCACTGCATACCAGTGTGGCTAAACGCCAGTTAGATGTGCAAACTAAAATGAGCTCAAGTATTTTTCTTGAGCCAGTCGATCCTGAATTACGCACGGTTTATGTTGATATTCGTAATACCTCTGACAAGCCTGAGTTTAATGTGCGGGAAGAGGTGATCTTGACGCTGCGCAGTCGCGGCTATCAAGTCATTGATAGCCCCTCAAAAGCCCACTACTGGTTACAGGCAAATGTGTTACAAGTTGGTCGTAGCAATGCTCGGGATAGTCAAGGTGCGCTTGCTGCTGGCCCAGGTGCGGTTGGTGGCGCAGTAACAGGTGCGGTGATCCATCGTTCAACAGGGGGGTCTGTTGGCGGTACGGCAGGTGCAGCGGTGGCGGGGGCCGTGGTCGGTACGGTAGTGGATGCCATGGTACAAGATGTTTATTACAGCGTGATCACCGATATCCAAATTATGGAGAGATTTGCTGGCCAAGTACAAGAGCGTTCTGAACATACGTTGTTGCAAGGTGATAGTGGCAGTACTCGGTCTAGTTATTCTCAGCAAACCAATATGCGTAAATATCAAACACGCATTGTCAGTTCAGCTAATCAAGCAAACCTAAAATGGGAAACCGCGGCACAGCCGTTAACCGATGGCGTCGCGCGTGCTTTAGCTGGGCTATTCTAAATGTCGTTGCTTTACAAAGGCGCGATCTTAAGCGGTTTACTGCTGTTATCCGGCTGCGGCGCGCTGCATACCTCCGTGAGTAAGGGCAAGCTTGATGTGCAAATGCGCATGAGCGAAACCATTTATTTGGATCCGGTTGAAGCCGAATTACGCACGGTATTTTTAGATATCCGCCAAACGGCGGCGGAGTATCAACGGCCACTCATGCGCGATGTGGCGTCGTTGTTGACCGCCCGCGGTTATCAGTTAGTCAATGCCCCCAGTGCTGCGCAGTATTGGTTGCAGGTCAATATTCGTACCGTATTAAACCAACCACCGCAGCAAGTGCTTCGTGAACAATACGGCATGAGTGAGCAACAAATTGCCGAGTTTATGCGCCCGGGTAGCAGTGTTGTTGCCAATAACACGCCGGCAACGCGCCGTCGCGCGTCTGGCCCTGGTGTAGTTTATGCCGATGCCGGCTTTTCTACTGATATTGATACCAAAGATGTGGTGCGTGCTTTAGCCGTGGTTGCGGTGATTGTAGGCGCAGAATATGTTGGTAATCAGTTGGTGAAAGATAAATACTTTACCTTGTTAGCCGATATTCAAATTGCCGAGCGAATTGCCCCAGACAGCGATGAGCTTGTGCTGGACCAAAGCGAACAGCGCTTATGGCAAGGGGATAGTGGCCAGTTAGAATTGCTCTGGGAGCAACATACCGATCGGCGTAAGTATCAGGTGAAGTTGCTAGGCTTTGCCAATAAAGCCAATTTAACGTGGGAAGAAGCCGAACCCTCTTTGCATAACGGTATATTACGATCTTTGGCCGGCATTTTTTAACGGCGTTACGCTCAAAACGTTATCAAAGCCAAGGCAACATTATTTCCAATACTGCTCAACTGTAATATTGCCGGGGTTACGCCGCAGGTTTTTGGTTAAACCCATGCCTTCCAATAAGGCTTTAGTGTCGGTAATCATTTGTGGGTTACCACAAAGCATTACCTGTGATTTTGGGTTTAGCAACTGACCGCACTGTTGTTGTAACTGCTGGCTGTTTATTAATTTGGGTATCCTATCTTGCAGGGCACCAGGGTAGGTTTCGCGGGTAACGATCGGCTGATAGTGTAACTGCTCGGGATTCTTTGCCACAAAGCTGGCTATCAGGTCTTTATAGGTTAAATCGGCTGCGTTGCTGACACTGTGTACTAGAATAATATGGGCGAAGCGCTGATAAGGTTCAGCGGTGGCTAGCATCGATAAATAGGGGCCTATGCCGGTGCCAGTGGCAATCAGCCACAAGTTGTCGCCGTCAGGTACTTCATCCAGAATAAAAAAACCAGTAGCCGGCTGACTAATTCCCAGCGTATCGCCAGGCGTTAATTGCTGTAATAATGGCGATAACAAGCCATCGGCAACGGTGCTGACTAAAAACTCCTGATATTCGCTGTCAGGTGGGTTAACCAGTGAATAAGCGCGCTGAATCCTTCCTTCAGGGCCATCAATGGCCAGTCTGACAAACTGACCGGCAATAAAAGGGAGTGGCCCGGTCTTGGCTTTTAAGCTGAATAAATTTCCGGTCCAGTGAATTGTTTCCGCTATCGTCGCATTTAACCATTGCGCCATGGCGTTCTCCGGTTTACTTTAATTTGATTAGCATAGCAGCTTAACGCAGAGGGTGTAATGGAAACCATCAGCTGGCAAGACTTTGCCAAAGTAGAACTTCGGGTAGGCACCATTATCGCTGTAGACGATTTTCCTGAGGCCCGAAAACCCGCCTATAAACTGCAATTAGATTTTGGCAGCGACATTGGTATCAAAAAATCCAGTGCCCAGATCACTAGCTTATATAGTAAAGCGCAATTATTGGGTAAGCAGGTCATGGCAGTGGTAAATTTTCCAGCTAAGCAAATCGGCCCTATGCAGTCAGAGTGTTTGGTTACCGGTTTTGCCAGAGAAGATGGTGCTATCGTGCTGGTATCAGTAGACAGCCCGGTGCCCAATGGGGCTAAGTTGGGATAACGCCACTGCTTAACTAAAGAAGCATAGTCACCAATCAGCGCTTGTTGTTGTGGCGTCAGGCAGATATCGGCTTTTATCAGCCAATTGCTTAGCGGATTTGCCACACCACAGCGGTAAGCTGGCTTGTTTGCGGCGCCATGAGAAATAGCTTTGCGCTGGAAGGGGCAGTTCAGGCTAAATTTATGTAAAAATAGCAGGCTACTGTTAATCTGGGCTTTGTTCATGGCAGAATATTTATTTGTCTATGGCACGCTGCGCCAACATGCGCCGCGTCGGGCAGCTGGCAATCGTTGCTATCAGTTACTGCAGCAATATGCCAGCCTCGTCGGGCTGGGTGGTTTGCAGGCTAAGCTGTATTTGGTCGATTATTACCCCGGTGCCGTGCCAAGTAACGACCCCGCTTGGCAGGTTGTTGGTGAAGTTTATCAGCTAGCGAAAGCTGCAAATTTACTCACAGAGCTGGATGCCTATGAAGAGTGCGGCCCTGGTTTTGCTAGTCCCACTGAATATCTGCGACTTAAACAACCCGTCACCCTGCAAAATGGTGCAGCGGTTACTGCTTGGGTCTATGTTTACAACCGCGCGACGGATGATTTAAAGCCCATTTTATCAGGTGATTTTACGCTGGCTGGAAACTGATCGTGACTTTGTAATAGAAAAGGCCGCTATGCGGCCTTTTTACAGTTAAAGCAGATGTTTAGTGACGGAAATGGCGAACGCCGGTAAACACCATAGCCATACCGTGCTCATCTGCGGCGGCAATGACCTCGGCATCGCGCATTGAACCACCTGGCTGGATCACCGCAGTAATACCAGCAGCAGCGGCAGCATCAATACCGTCGCGGAACGGGAAGAAGGCATCAGAGGCCATGACAGAGCCTTTGACTTCTAAGTTTTCGTCCGCGGCTTTGATGCCTGCGATTTTTGCGCTGTAAACGCGGCTCATTTGGCCGGCGCCGACGCCAATGGTCATGCTGTCTTTCACATAAACAATGGCATTCGATTTCACAAACTTGGCGACTTTCCAGCAGAACAATAAATCTTTTAACTCTTGTTCGGTGGGCTGGCGCTGACTCACTACCTTTAAATCAGCCGCTGTTACAGTAGCTTGATCGCGGTCTTGCAATAAGATGCCACCGTTGACTTGCTTGATATCCACGGCAGCACTGGCGGCAGCAAATTCGCCACAGACTAATAAGCGTACATTCGGCTTAGTGGCAACAACCGCGACCGCAGCAGCGGTGGCGCTAGGGGCAATAATCACTTCGACAAATTGACGACTAACGATTTCTTTCGCCGTGGTGTCATCTAACTCGCGGTTAAAGGCGATAATGCCGCCAAACGCTGAGGTAGGATCGGTTGCATAAGCGCGGTTATAAGCCGCCAGAATGTTTTCACCAATAGCCACACCACAAGGGTTGGCGTGCTTAACGATCACACAGGCCGGTTCGGCGAATTCTTTTACACACTCTAAAGCGGCATCGGTGTCGGCAATATTGTTGTAAGACAGGGCCTTACCTTGCAATTGTGTGGCGCTGGCAACCGATGCTTCATTGGCGCCGGCTTGTACATAAAACGCCGCCGTTTGATGGCTGTTTTCGCCGTAACGTAAATCTTGTTTTTTCACGAATTGGCTATTATAGGTGCGAGGGAACTTGCTCGCCGGCGCGGTGGGCGTGTCATATGCCGGTAACATGGTGCCGAAGTAATTGGCGATCATGCCATCATATTGTGCGGTATGTTCAAAGGCGCTGATAGCTAAACTAAAGCGCGTAGCATGAGTGGTGGCACCGTCATGTGCTTGCATTTCAGCCAGTACCATCGCGTAATCGTGAGCATTGACAATAATTGTCACGTCTTGATGATTTTTAGCGGCCGCACGCACCATGGTTGGGCCACCGATATCGATATTCTCAATTGCATCCGCCAATGAGCAATCCGCTTTGGCTACGGTGTTAGCGAATGGGTAAAGGTTCACGACAACTAAATCGATAGGACCGATGTTATTTGCCGTCATCACAGCTTCATCGATGCCACGGCGCGCTAAAATACCACCATGAATTTTCGGGTGTAGCGTTTTAACACGACCATCCATAATTTCAGGGTGGCCGGTGTAATCAGAAACTTCAATTACGGCAATACCTTGCTCGGCTAATAATTTAGCTGTGCCACCGGTAGATAAAATCTCTACTTGCATGGCGCTGAGTGCCTTGGCGAATTCAACAATACCGGTTTTATCAGATACGCTCAAAAGGGCGCGGCGGACAGGACGAAGTGTGCTCATCAGGATTATCTCGTTGTAGCTAAAAGAAAGAGTGACATGGCGTAAGCCGGGCTGGAACAGAGCTTAGCAGCGAAGTTTTACCCTGTTCCAGCTAATAAAAAAGCACCCGAAGGTGCTTGGTAGCAGGGCCGAACCCTGCGGGGCATTACGACATGCCGTATTGTTTAAGTTTCTTACGCAGCGTACCGCGGTTGATACCCATTAAGTTAGCGGCGCGTGTTTGATTGCCGCGGGTATATTTCATCACTTCTTCCAGTAGCGGGCGTTCTAATTCAGATAAAACCAGCTCGTACAGGTCGTTAACATCTTGGCCGTTTAACTGTTGCAGATAGTTAGCAACGGCTTTTTGCGCGGCGTTAGATAAAGCCTGTGGCTTTTCCTGAGTTTGTACGTGGGCGTTAGTAATAAATGGCGAAGTAACGTTCGAATTAAACATTGCTTTTTCTCTTTTACGTTAGGTGGCTGCTAGTTTATGAAAATAGTCATTTAATGCATCAAGCTGCGTTAATGCCAGCTCAATGCCATTGAATTCACTGCGAAAAACTCCTTGTGGATCATGTTCTGCCAAGTACCATCCGACATGTTTGCGGGCGATACGAGCACCGGCGTGTTCACCATACAATTGGTGTAAGCCTTGCACATGCTCCAACAGGATTTGCTGCACTTCTGAAACTGAAGGTGCGGCTAATTTCTGTCCTGTTGCCAAATAATGTACTACTTCCCGAAAAATCCATGGTCGACCTTGAGCTGCACGGCCAATCATCACGGCGTCAGCTCCGGTGTAGTCCAGCACAAAACGTGCTTTTTCCGGGGTGGTAATATCACCATTCGCCATTACTGGTATCGATACCTGCTGCTTAATTGCGGCAATAGTGTCGTACTCAGCTTCTCCTTTATACATACAAGCTTTGGTACGACCATGTACCGCGAGTGCCTGTATGCCATTATCTTCAGCAATACGCGCAATTTGCACGCCATTGCGATTATCCGGATCCCAACCTGTACGGATTTTTAACGTTACAGGAACGTCAACAGCGTTAACCACCGCTTGGATAATCTGTTCAACCAACTCGGGGTACTGCAATAAAGCAGACCCAGCCAGTTTTTTATTTACCTTCTTGGCAGGGCATCCCATATTAATGTCGATAATATGTGCGCCAATCTCGACATTATAACGGGCTGCTGCCGCCATTTGTTCAGGATCACTGCCGGCAATTTGCACCGAACGGATCCCAGACTCCTGACGATGGCCCATACGATTCTGTGATTTTTCACTCTGCCAGACCAGCGGATTGCTCGACAGCATTTCTGACACAGCTAAAGCTGCACCGAAACGCCGACAAAGCTCACGAAAAGTGTGATCGGTTACTCCAGCCATCGGAGCACAAACTACCTTATTCGCTAACTGATATGGACCTATGCGCACCACTGAATCCAAGGCTCTACCTCCAAGGGGCGCTAAGTTTACGGATTTTTGTCACTAAAGCAAAGGTTATTATTTAAACAAAACCTGCTTTTTTTTGACCTTTCAGGGATTGACATTCCCTAAAAGGCTGAAAATCCGTGTTTTCTCAAGCTTATGTTAGCGCCAGTGCTGATGTCGCTAAAAAGATAATTGAGTTGCTGTTGTTTTTATCACCAACCCAAAATTCCAAAGCCTGGCTGAATAGACGCTGAATTAAACGTTTTTTCTGGCGCTTAAACGTACCCATTCTTCCTGTTCGGCAATGGGGTCAAAAGTAAACTCAGCGGCATAGGCATCGATCACACTTTGTGCTTGGCTTTGCAAGATGCCCGAGAGTGCCAATAAGCCCCCCGGTTTTACATAGGCACTGATAATACTAGAGAGTTCAGCCAAAGGACCGGCTAAAATGTTGGCTACCACCACATCGGCTTGAAGTTGTGGCTGATCTTTAGGTAAGTACAATTCTATTTGATTCAGCACATCGTTACGTTCCGCGTTGGCGCGTGAAGCCATAATAGCTTGTGGGTCGATATCCACGCCAATAACACGGCTGGCACCCAGTTTTAACGCTGCAATACCTAAAATACCCGAGCCGCAACCAAAGTCGACCACGGTTTGACCATGGCTTATGTGTGCGTCAAGCCATTGCATGCACAGTGCGGTCGTGGGGTGAGTGCCGGTACCAAAAGCTAAGCCAGGGTCTAGCATTACATTAACCGCAGCAGGATCAGGGATGGGGCGCCAGCTAGGGCATACCCATAGCCGCTCGCCAAATTTGATCGGATGAAAGTTATCCATCCATTCGCGTTCCCAGTCTTTATCTTCTAACTGTTCTAGCTTGTAGCTGACGCCTTCTTTAAATAATGCAGTGCTTTCAAGCTGCGCAATCACTTTTTGCATCGGGTGTTCGGCATCGAATAGCCCCATCACCACGGTATTGGCCCAATAAATCACTTCACCTGGCATCGGCTCGTAGATCGGTGTGTCTTGCGCATCCAGAAAGGTGACCGCCTGCGCCCCCCAGCTCATTAGCATGTCGCTGACCTGTTCGGCTTTCTTTTCAGTGGTCGTGACGCGTAATTGGATCCAAGGCATAGCGGTTCTCTACAAGCGAAAAAAGGCGCTTATTATAGCGCCAGCAACCAGCAGAGATCCAATTAATGCCAAAAGAAAAAGGGCCTGCGGGCCCTTTTCAGTTTCACGTGAGTAAAACGCTGTTATTTAATACCCAATTTCTTTTCCAGATAATGGATATTGGTACCGCCTTTACAGAAACCGGCATCGCGCATAATGTCTTTATGCAATGGAATGTTGGTTTTGATACCTTCCACTAATAACTCGTCTAAGGCATTGCGCATCCGCGCCAGAGCGATATCACGGGTCTCACCGTAGGTGATTAACTTACCGACCATCGAATCATAGTTTGGTGGTACCGTGTAATCAGCATAGATGTGCGAGTCCCAGCGAATACCATTACCACCCGGTGGATGGAAACGCGTGATCTTACCCGGTGATGGGATAAAGCTCACTGGATCTTCAGCATTGATGCGACACTCAATGGCATGGCCACGGATAACGATGTCTTCTTGCTTGATGGTCAATGGCATACCCGAGGCAACACGCAGTTGTTCTTTAATTAAGTCGACACCGCTAATCATTTCGGTAACCGGGTGCTCTACTTGAATACGGGTGTTCATCTCGATAAAGAAGAATTCACCATTTTCAAATAAGAACTCAAAAGTACCGGCGCCACGGTAATTCATCACTTTACAGGCATCGACACATCGGCCACCGATAAAGGCACGCAGTTCAGGGGTAATACCCGGCGCTGGCGCTTCTTCTACCACTTTTTGGTGGCGACGCTGCATTGAACAGTCACGCTCACCTAAGTGGATGGCGTTACCTTGGCCATCAGCTAAAACTTGAATTTCGATATGACGTGGGTTTTCCAGGAATTTCTCCATATACACCATGTCATTACCAAAAGCGGCTTTCGCTTCGGCTTTCGTCATCTCGATAGAGCTGACTAATTCTTCTTCAGTACGCACCACTCGCATACCACGACCACCGCCGCCGCCAGCCGCTTTAACGATAATCGGATACCCGATGCGCTTCGCAATCTTCATGTTAACAGCAGCGTCATCGCCTACCGCACCATCAGAGCCCGGCACGCATGGCACGCCGGCTTTTTTCATCGCTTCAATGGCTGACACTTTGTCACCCATTAGGCGGATAGAATCCGGATGTGGACCGATAAACACTAAGCCGCTTTCTTCAACTTGTTGCGCAAAATCAGCGCGTTCAGCCAAGAAACCATAGCCTGGGTGGATCGCTTGCGCATTAGTCACTTCAGCAGCCGCAATTAATGCGGGTATATTTAAGTAGCTTTGCGGTGAAGGTGCTGGGCCAATACAAATGGTTTCGTCAGCTAACAACACGTGTTTTAAATTACGGTCAACAGTAGAGTGTACTGCTACCGTTTTGATACCGAGTTCTTTGCACGCACGCAAAATGCGTAGGGCAATTTCGCCTCGGTTGGCTATCAGGACTTTTTCTAACATTAGTCAGCCTTAATGTTATTCGATAATAAAAATTGGCTGGTCAAATTCAACCGGCTCGCCGTTTTCAACCAAGATTTCTTTTACCACACCCGCTTTATCTGCTTGGATTTGGTTCATCATCTTCATGGCTTCAACAATACATAAGGTGTCACCCACTTTAACGGCTTGACCCACTTCCACGAAATTTTTCGACGTTGGCGATGCAGCACGATAGAAAGAACCCACCATCGGTGATTTCATAACATGACCCGTGACTACCGGTTTTGCTTCCACTGCGGCTGCCGCGGCTGCCGCAGGCGCTGCAGCTGCAGCAGGCGCCTGCATTGGCGCTGGCGCATAATGCATAGGTTGTGGCGCATAATGTTGTGCGGGGCCATGGCGACTGATGCGTACCGATTCTTCGCCTTCAGTAATTTCTAATTCAGAAATGCCAGACTCTTCCAGCAATTCAATTAATTTTTTAATTTTTCTAATATCCATGTCTTTCGCCTGATTGAGTTAGGTTTGATTATGTGAATGTAAATAAGATACTGCCGCGTCTAAAGCATAGTGATAGCCTTTAGCGCCGAGGCCGCAGATCACGCCTCGGGCAATATCGGATAAATAAGAGTGATGCCGAAAGCTTTCCCGCGCATGTACATTAGATAAGTGTACTTCGATAAAAGGGATCGCAACCGCTAACAACGCATCGCGCAGTGCAATGCTGGTATGGGTATAAGCACCTGGGTTAATAATAATAAAATCTTGCTGTTGATAGCTTTGCTGGATGGCGTTGATTAATTCATGCTCTGCATTAGATTGCAGGGCTTGTAATTGCACATCTAAAGAAGCAGCTTGTTGCTGCAGTGCGCTAACAATATCCGCTAAGCTGGCAGCACCATAGGTGGCCGGCTCACGAACGCCCAACATATTTAAATTTGGGCCATTTAACAGTAATATGCGCAAAGTTGCTGCCATCTTTCCCTATCCACTTATAAAATGCTGCTACCACCAACAAACGCCTTGTTTGCTGAAGTTAATGCAGCACTTTAGGGCGAAACCGGTCTGGTTGTCGAGAGCCAACTGGCAGTTACCTGCCTTATTATAGTGAAATCGCAGCAAATGGCAGCAAAATACTGGTCTTATCAGCCAGTGGCTGTCTGGATGTCTGTTGCGAGCGATGCCCGCAACGTCAGTTTTGCAAGTTGCGGCGAACGCTATCGTTCGCCGACAGACATTAATTGATGATGCTATTTAAATGCGCGGCAAAAGGCGCTGCAGCTTGAAAGCCCGTAACACGGCTTTGGGTTAGTTCCGTGCCATCAGGAGCAAAGAACAACAAGGTGGGTAAACCGAGTACTTGGTAGCTATCCAATAATGCTGCGTCGGCACGTGACATCGTGGTGACATCAATTTTAATCAAGCGCATTTGTGACGTTAACGCCGTCACTTCAGGTTTGGGGAAGGTCAGTTGCTCAAACTCTTTGCAGGCGACACACCACTCCGCATACAGATCAACCATGGTGTATTGCCCCGCCGCAGCCGCCAGTTTTAATTGTTCGGCCAGCTCTTCTGCGGTTTCTATTTCAATAAAGCCCAGCGCATTTTTTGATTCTGCAGATACTGACGGGGAGTTAACAAGGTCATCCGCTAATGTTAATTGCTGGTTTAGGGCAAGTTTTATCAGTTGTTTAGCGGTTTCTGATTCAATAGTTTCCAAAGCGCTTAATACTTCCGTCGACAGTTGTTGCGAGTTTGCAGGCGTTTCATTAGCTTTAGTTGGATTCCAGTTTTGTAAATTGAGCCAGAACGCGCTTAGCACCAACAGTTGGATTACAACCGCGATCATCGCTTTACCGCTGATATTCTCTAACGTAAAAATTAACCGGTATAGATAAAACACCAGAGCAAGAGTCAGTAATGTGCCCAACACTAATATGGTGCTAAAAGGTAAAAAACGTTCTAATAAAATAAGCGGTACGGCCAGTAACAAAAAGCCAAAGATATTTTTAACGGCATTCATCCAATTGCCGGCTTTTGGTAATAATCTCCCGCCTGAAGTACCTAGTAACAACAAAGGCAAACCCATACCTAAACTCAGTACATAGAGGGTCACTGCGCCAATCATTAAGTCGCCGCTTTGTGCCACATACAAGAGTGCAGCTGAAAGCGGCGCTGTGGTGCAGGGCGAGGCAATTAGGCCTGATAACGCACCCATCACAAAAGCCCCTTTTAACGAGCCGCCTTGTTGCTTATTGCTGATACCTGCTACTTTTTCTTGCCAGCGCGCAGGCAACTGTAAGTTGAAAACACCAAACATCGCTAAGGCTAATAACACAAAAATGACTGAGGCGACGATTAAAATAGCTGGGTGTTGTAACCACGCTTGAAATTTAACGCCTAAGCTGGCTACGACCAAACCCAATAAGGAGTAGGTAATTGCCATACCTTGCACATAAGACATCGACAGTCTAAAAGCGCGGCGGGTTGAAAGTTGTTGACCTTGGCCAACAATGATACCGCTTAAAATAGGGTACATTGGAAAAACGCAAGGGGTAAAAGAAAGCCCCAGGCCCAGTAAGAAAAACACGCCAAGGATAGCCAGTAATGAGCCTTCAGTTAAGCGGTCTAGTAAATCATATTGGCTAGACACTGGCGCTGAAGTGGCATTCGCAGTGGTTGCTTCGGCTATGGCATCGAATTGCTGTAAAGGAATTTCAACACTTTTCGGTGGATAACAAAAACCAGCTTCAGCGCAGCCCATATATTGCACACGAAAAATGGCGTCTTCATCAATATCGCTTAACGGGATCTTTAATTGCAATTGATGGTAATACACCTCGGTTTTGCCAAAGAACTCGTCTTCAATGGTCATGCTGGCAGGGTAGCTGGGGTGTGAAAAACTGACGGCTACGCCGCCGAGTTTAAATTTATCGCGATACATGTAGTAGCCATCAGCGATAGTCCAATTCAGTAATAAAGCGCCATCTTGTTGCCGGTAATCCAACACAAAGGCTTGTTCAACTGGCAGAAATTGCGGCTGCGCTTGCAGTAGGCTATTTAATACCGAATTGTTGTTCGCTAGTGCGTTGCTTTGTTGTGCTTGGGCAAAGCCCGTTAAGGTTAGGGTAAGAACCAAACTTAAAAGCAAAAAATAAAAACGTTTAATGATCACCTAGGGTTACCTCATTTATCCATTGACCGTAGGGTGCATGCAGCCGAGTCAGCGGTAAAGCAATAATTTCTGGCACAGTGTACGGGTGAATGGCCAAGATGGCTTGTTCTATTGCGGTAAAGTTAACGGCTGGTGCTTTTAACTGCAATTGTATTTCCACACTGTGCTCAATTTGGCCTTGCCAGCGGTAACTGGAACGAATATCCGGCAATCGATTGATACAAGCGACTAACTGCTGGGACAGTAAGCTTTCGGTGATGCGCTGTGCGCTGCTGTCATCAGGGCAATTACAGAGAATCAATAAATAGGGCGTCATCGTCGGTTCCCAATCTGAAGCACAATGAAAAGTGATTATAAGCGAAAGCGACCTTAAAAAAATGCAGGTTTTTTTACAACAGCCCTTGGAATTTTTTCGTCAGCGCCCCATATAGCGAACACACAATTTAACACCCTTGTTAAACATAAAACTCGCTTTAGGAGATAGAGCATGAATATTCGTCCATTACATGATCGTGTCATCATCAAACGTACCGAAGCTGAAAGCAAATCAGCTGGCGGCATCGTGCTGACCGGGGCTTCTGCCGAAAAATCTACCCGTGGTGAAGTCGTTGCAGTTGGCAATGGTCGTATCTTAGATAACGGTAACGTTAAGCCACTAGAAGTAAAAGTTGGCGACAAAGTATTGTTCGGTGCTTATGTAGAGCGCACAGAAAAAATTGATGGTCAGGAATATGTTATCACCAAAGAAGACAACATCTTAGGTGTCATTCTGGATTAATTTTCACACTTCTCTGATCAATTATTAATCGCATTTGAGGATATACAACATGGCTGCAAAAGACGTACGTTTTGGCGACGAAGCTCGCAATAAAATGCTGAAAGGCGTAAATATTCTGGCTAACGCGGTACGCGTTACCTTAGGCCCAAAAGGCCGTAATGTTATTTTAGATAAGTCATTCGGTTCACCTGTTATCACTAAAGACGGTGTTTCTGTTGCCAAAGAAATCGAGCTAGAAGACAAGTTCGAGAATATGGGTGCACAGATGGTGAAAGAAGTCGCATCTAAAGCCAATGACGAAGCCGGTGACGGTACTACTACCGCAACGGTACTAGCGCAAAACATCATCAACGAAGGTGTTAAAGCCGTTGCTGCTGGCATGAATCCAATGGATTTAAAACGCGGTATCGACAAAGCGGTTATTGCTGCCGTTGAAGAGCTGAAAAAACTTTCTCAGCCTTGTGCCGACAGCAAAGCGATTGCGCAAGTAGGGACTATTTCTGCTAACTCTGACGAAGAAATCGGTAACATTATTGCCGAAGCTATGGACAAAGTAGGCAAAGAAGGCGTGATCACCGTTGAAGAAGGTCAAGGCCTGAACAACGAGTTAGACGTGGTTGAAGGTATGCAATTCGACCGTGGTTACTTGTCTCCTTACTTCATCAACAACCAAGAAGCGGGCCAGGTTGAACTGGATAACCCTTACATCTTAGCTGTTGATAAGAAAATTTCGAATATCCGTGAATTACTACCGGTATTAGAAGGTGTAGCAAAATCAGGCAAGCCATTGTTAATTATTGCAGAAGACGTTGAAGGCGAAGCCTTAGCGACTTTAGTGGTCAATAACATGCGCGGCATCGTGAAAATCTCTGCGGTTAAAGCCCCAGGTTTCGGCGATCGTCGTAAAGCCATGTTACAAGACATTGCTACACTGACTGGCGGTACTGTGATTTCTGAAGAAATCGGTATGGAGCTAGAAAAAGCCACGCTGGAAGATTTAGGTACTGCTAAGCGCGTGGTTATCACGAAAGATAACACCACTATTATTGATGGTGCCGGTGATCAGGCGGCTATCGATGGTCGTGTGAAGCAAATTCGTCAGCAAATCGAAGAAGCCACTTCTGACTACGATAAAGAGAAACTGCAAGAGCGTCTGGCGAAACTAGCTGGCGGTGTAGCGGTAATCAAAGTCGGTGCGGCGACTGAAATCGAAATGAAAGAGAAAAAGCACCGTGTTGAAGATGCGCTGCATGCAACTCGCGCAGCAGTAGAAGAAGGCGTAGTGCCTGGCGGTGGTGTAGCTTTAGTGCGCGTAGCTGCTTCTTTAGTAGGCATGACTGGCGCAAACGAAGATCAAACGCACGGTATCAAAATTGCGCTACGCGCAATGGAAGCACCACTGCGTCAAATCGTTTCTAACGCCGGTGAAGAGCCGTCAGTGGTTGTAAACAAAGTGAAAGAAGGTACAGGTAACTACGGTTACAATGCCGCGACTGATGTTTATGGCGACATGCTAGAAATGGGTATCCTTGACCCAACTAAAGTAACGCGTTCTGCACTGCAGTTTGCTGCTTCTGTAGGTTCACTGATGATCACCACCGAAGCCATGGTAACTGAATTACCAAAAGATGATGCGCCTGCAATGCCTGATATGGGCGGCATGGGTGGCATGGGCGGCATGATGTAGTGCGACGAGAGTCGTGTAGGTCACTAACCTAGCAGGCTACACCGTAAGCAAGCACTAACAAGTGCTTGCTTACACACCTGCAAAACTAGTAGTCGACACCGGTAATCGGTATGCATAAACCGATTGCCGGAATCTTCCTTGAAGATGTCGCGCAATTGTGTTTATATACAATTGGTTAAAGAAAAACGGCGACGCAAGTCTGCCGACAACACGTAATAGACAACTACAAACTTTAGTCGACTAGTTATGCAGTCGGGAAAAAGAAGGGCGATTAATATCTGCCCGCAAGGCGTTCCGCCATCCTCGTAGTGTGTCTTCCCAATTAAGAAAGCAATTCAATGAATACTCTAGCGGGTCTAATTAACCTGCCTGTGTACTTATGATTGTTTTATTCGATTACCTGTTCCATGTGTCAAATGATTACTGGAGTGATCTTCCGGTGTCAGCTGTTGAAGTTATTGTCTCGACTTGTTCCATTAAACAAGTAAGTGAGACCTAACATGCGACTGTTAGTAGCCTAGGGATAGTGCGATGTTGGTAACGACATGGTGCGAAGCTTCCTGACAATGTACCTCTGCGTGAGCAGTGCTTTACTCGTGAGAGTGGGTATAACTTGTTAACAATAAACAGGTTGAGGGCTAGGCTGGGCAATAAGGTTAACGTATGTGAACTGCTGTTAAACACCGTCAACCGCAAAGAGCGAAAGATTGTTGATACGCTCTAACCAAAAGGTATGCGGCTGGTTATTCCTTTTACATCTGGGAATACGTCGTCACAAGGCCGTCGGTGGATAGGCAGAATCTAAGTTGCTCATGTAACTTCAATGGAACTCGGTAAGCCCGATTATTTGCCACTTCATTTACTGTGAATGGGCAGGCAGACCGTAAGGCGAGCTGTTGAATAAGCGGGTATAGGAGGTTAGAAAAAGCGAATGCCAAATTGTAATGATTTGGATAGAGGCGAAATGCCTTAACTGGAAACAGTGCCCACTTCTAACTGGTCTTTAATCGTGTGAAAGACGTGTAAAGCTGTCTTATAAACTGATCCTAATGGGAATGAAACAATTTCTTCCCATTAGGGGAGGATTGTCTTTTTTTTCTGTTAGATCAATTGATAACAGGAGAAAAGCAAGATGAGTGCAGCATTAGTTGTACCTGCGTTCTCCCATCCAGCGAACAGCTGGCACACCATTGATTGGTATGCCGCTGAACGTCAGGTGCGAGAGCTACAAGTACGGATCGCGAAGGCGACTAAGCAACAACAATGGCGCAAGGTTAAGGCTTTGCAACGTATGTTGGTACGCTCGTTTGCTGGCAAAGTAATGGCAGTCAAACGAGTAACTGAGAACCGAGGCAAAAGGACGCCCGGTGTCGATGGGGAGTTATGGAGTACACCTGAAACTAAGTGGCAGGCGGTATTTCGATTGAAACGGCAAGGCTACAAGCCAAAACCGTTAAGGCGGATTTATATCCCTAAAGCTAACGGTAAACGTCGGCCTTTAGGTATTCCAACCATGCTCGATAGGGCTATGCAGGCGCTATATCTGCTAGCTTTGGAGCCAGTGTCGGAAACAACCGCCGATCGAAATAGCTACGGATTTCGTCCTATGCGTTCAACCCACGATGCGATTGAGCAATGTTTTGTCAATCTGAGTCGTAAAAGCTCCTCGGAGTGGGTGCTGGAAGGCGATATCAAAGGGTGCTTCGATAATATCAGCCATGATTGGTTACTTGCCAATATACCTTTGGACAAACAAGTGCTCAGTCGATGGTTGAAAGCAGGCTTTATGGAGTCCGGTAGGTTAAACCCAACGGATGCGGGAACGCCTCAAGGAGGAATTATTTCTCCTGTATTGGCCAATATGGCACTTGATGGTTTGGAAGCAGTGCTTGAATCCCATTTTGGGAAGAAGAACACCAAAGCCAGCTACAAGACCAAGGTCAATTATGTGCGCTATGCGGATGACTTCATTATCACTGGTATCTCGAAAGAGCTGTTGGTCAACGAAGTTAAACCTGTGGTAGAAGCCTTTATGGCCGAACGCGGGTTAACGCTATCGCCAGAAAAAACGGTGTTAACGCATATTGATGAAGGGTTTGATTTTCTGGGGCAAAACGTACGTAAATACAATGGCAAATTGCTGATAAAGCCGAGCCGTAAGAACTTGCGTAATATGCTTCAGAAGGTTCGCGATATTGTTAAAAGTAACAAGACGGTAAAGGCGGCAACGCTGATAAGCCTGCTTAATCCTGTTCTTCGAGGATGGGCTAACTACCATAGCCACATTGTGGCGAAGGAGACTTTTAACTACGTGGATTATCGGGTTTGGAAACTACTCTGGCAGTGGTGCCGTAGGCGACATCAAAATCGTCAGAAACGCTGGATTAAAGCTAAATACTTTAAAACAGCAGGTCCACGAAATTGGGTGTTTTCAGGTATGACAGTCGATGGCTTTACTAAACGGCTGGTATACACCAATGATACTGCGATAAAGCGACACACTAAGATCAAAGGAGAAGCTAATCCCTATGACTTGGCGTTTGAGGAATACTTTGAGCAGCGCCTAGAGCGAGCTTGGCGTGACTCAATGCAAGGTCAACGTAGGTTGCTGATACTTTGGCTCAGACAGCAGAAATGTTGTCCTATTTGCCGTCACAAGATCACCAAAGAAACAGGATGGAATATTCATCATATTGTGGAAAGGGTGAAAGGTGGCAGTGATGAAATGGATAACTTAGTGTTGTTGCACCCTAATTGTCACAGGCAATTGCATAGTAGTGTGCTAGATTGAGATGTGTTTAACAAAATAGGGATATTGTTTGTATGAATAACATTTTCAAAGAAGGCTCGCGGTATCACGTGTATTTTGCTGGTGGAGAAGAAGGAGTTGTTGACTGTGATGAATTTGTGCGTAAAGGCGGAAAACTTATCTATCGAATAGATGGTTCAGAAGTTTATACGGCGGGTTCAAATGCTAAATATGTGGCTGAACTAAGTGGTTTGACTGCAACTAGCGTCACTGACGGCAATATTATTTTTCGTCTGACACTGGAAAATACTTAACTGGTAACGACACTACTTGAGTTAATTAAAAAAGGAAACTTGCTGTAGGTGTTATTGATAATGTTGTTTAGGTTTTGGAATGGCTGAGGGGCGCCTCTGCCCCCGCCACCGACTTACAGTTACAGCAACATCATAACAATTTTCAGCACGATGATGATTAAAACTGGGTCTATTTCGACTTTCAACTCGATTTTCATCTTAGCTCCTTACAGGTTGGGGTTGAAGTTTGGGTAAAATTCACGGTTTCCCGCGGAAGTACCCGGCGAGGTGTTATCTAACTAGCTTTTCAGCTTGTCTTGAAAACATCATCAGGCTAAGAAACGGATATGGCCCGAGTCCGCCACTTCCTCCAACAAGGGATTAAGATCGTCGAAACTGGAATAAGATAGTGTGTTTACTTCAGTTGGTCAATCGGTTTTCACGTCGCTGGTCGGTACTTAGGTACTGACTTATAAAGGCTTGAGCCGTATGCAGGGAAACTCGCACGTACGGTTCTTAGGGGAGGGACAAGCAGTAATGCTTGTTCCTTACCCGACATCTGCCCAAGCATCTTTTTTCGATGTGTTAAAAACCCGTAAAGCGCTGCTTTACGGGTTTTTTTATCGGTAAATTCACTGCTTTAAGTCGCATTGTAATGATTTAAATTTACATCACGCTTGATATGGTTTTCCATTTAGCTGCTAATTATCTGTATGAAAACCATTGTATTGCCCTAAATAGGTTTTGTTTTCTTGTGTTTTCGGCCCATTTAGCCTGCCCATTTAGTCCTAAATGCAGGTGTTTTAAGCTGAGGTTTTGCTTAAAACATCACGGTTATTGGCTCTTTTTACACCACACTCAAAATGCTGAACGCTATTATATTTATGCTGTTTTTCGCCGTAATTTTGTACGGCTTCTGTTATAATAAACGCCTTGTGGCGCAGTAGGAAAAAGTCGAGCTAAAAATCTAACTTATTGATGTTTAAATTGAATTGTAACGAAGCATCCAGTAAATAACCTAATAAAAGGAAGCGAAATGAAAGTTGTGTGCATCGGCGAAATGTTAATTGACTTTGTTTGTACAGATACGAACGCAGGCTTAGTTAACGGCGTAAATTACGTGAAAAAATCAGGTGGTGCGCCGGCGAATGTGGCGGCCTGTATTGGTAAATTAGGTGCGGATGTTTCGTTGGTAGCGGCCGTGGGTAACGATCCTTATGGTCAGTATTTAACTGAAGAAATTAAAGCTTATCATGTGAACACGGATTTTGTGTCGACATTACCGATGTCGACCACTTTTGCTTTTGTGTCATTAGCGGATAACGGTGAGCGTGAATTTGCGTTTAACCGCGGTGCCGATGAGCAACTGTGCCTGAGCGATGCAGCAATTGAGCAATTAACCGATGATGCCATTGTACATTTAGGTTCAGCCACGGCTTTACTGGGTGGCGAACTTAGCGCCAGTTATTTACGTTTGGCCACTGCCGCTAAACGTAAGGGTAATATCATTTGTTTTGATCCCAATTTTAGAATTGGCCTTTGGCAAAACCGTGAAGAAGAATTCAAAGCTAAGTGCGAGCACTATTTTGCGCTGGCCGATATCGTTAAAGTAAGCGATGACGAATTAGTGTTGTTAAGTAATGAAACCGATATGCAAAAAGGCTGTCAGTACTTTCATGATTTAGGCGTGAAGATTGTACTGGTTACTTTGGGCCCTAAAGGCTGTTTAATTTCACATCTGGGGCAGCAGACTTTAGTGCCAGCTTATGAAATAACCGCCATCGACACCACAGGGGCGGGTGACTCTTTTATTGGTGCGGTATTGTTTAAGATGTCGAAAACGGCGGCTGGCGACCATTTTTATCGTGAGCAAATTGCCGATTTCGTGGCTTTTGCCGGTAAAGTGAGTGGTTTGGTCTGTGCCACTATTGGTGCAATGGCTGCATTACCCACATTGGCTGAAGTAGAAGCCGGTACTTTTATTGTTAAAAAGTAAGTAGGCGTAACCTCGCAAGCCTGCATCAGGCAGTGCTTGCTGGGTAATGAACATCAGCGCGGGGAACACGGTGAATGGCGGTGATGGCATCACCTTGATTGGCAAAGCGGTTAGTCGCTACTTAGCAAAGGCTCCGCAGTATACTCGTTGGTGATCAACCCGTTGATCATGGTTGAACGTAAAGCACCTTAAAGTGACAACACTTTATATTCACTCGCAGCAATAGCGTACTGGCCACATCGCGCTGTGAATACAGTTGTTCTTTTTCTTGCTTGCTGGTAGGTATTACAGGTATTGGCATCGGATAGTGTTTTGCATGGATATGCTCGGCCATCCTTTTCACTTGATCATCAGATGGTGAATTATTTAGTGCTTAGCAGCGCTGTGGCATAGTAATTAAGTAAAGTCAGGTGTTGGCAGCCAACTTTGAAAGAGGCTGTAACCATGTCAAAGTGTGGCCTAATTACAGAGCGATACGCTTGCTCGAATGAAGAGAAGCGCTTTTATTTAGGCGGAGTGTCAGTTTGTGTGGCCATTTTATGCGGTTAAGCAACAGCATACCGTTTGTCAGTTGCTGTGTTCAGCTTGCATAAAGCTAACTTAGCCTATACCTTTTAAATGTTGTAATAACTCATCAGTTATTCGAGGAGGTTAAAATGCGTAACAGTATATTAGCAATGACGCTGCTAGCGTGGTCAGGGCTTAGTGTCGCAGCAGCCGAGCTAACACTAAACTTTGATGATCCCAAAGGTTTTACTGATGTAAGGCCGACTAATGATACCCGTAGTCGCTATTCTGAAAGAGTGGTCGCGGCATTTACTGACTCCTTTAACGAGTTGGCCGCAGAAATGCCAGCCGGATATAAATGGCAAGTCACGGTAACCGATATTGATTTAGCGGGTGATGTTGACTATTTTGCTGGGCCAGCCGGTCAAGCTTTACGCATTGTTAAAGATATTCATTCGCCTGCTATTCGCTTTACACACCAATTACTCGATGCCAGTGGTCAGACGGTGTTAAGTGGCGAGGTAAAGGAGCGTGATATGGGCTTTTTGCAGCGCTTAGGCCGAGCCAATTCGCGTAAAGAATTTGAATTTGAGCATAAAATGCTGGAAGACTGGTTTAAGAAAACGGTAAAGCCTGCTTTGAATGACTAGTACCGGTATCGGTAGTCAATCACAAACCATGTGTGAAAGGGGTAACGGCTAAGCGGTTACCCCTTTTTTGTTATTTGATGATGTGTCGAAACTCAGCCAAGGTTTTGTGTAACAGTTTGAGTTGTCGAACCACACGCTCTAAAGTTGCGGTATTGAATTGCTGGCTTTGCCGCATCGCCGCGATGTGTTCTGCAGTTTCAGCTAAGTAAGGCATAAAACGATTACTTTGCGCACTAAATCCTGCTTCTTTAGCAAATACCGCCTGATGATTAGCCTTACCCTCTTGTTGCAATTGCTCTAGCAGTGCATCGGCATCGAGGGCTTTACGATAAAGCTCTTTTAGATTGTCATCCAGTTGTTCCAGTAGAGTATCCATAACGCATCTTTTCAAATCATTAAAATTAGCGAGCTATTATGCCATAAAGGCTGTGGTAGCAGAGTCCAAAACAGAGATAATTTGTGCCGAGCCATTCCATTATAAAATGTTTTGTTATACTATATCTTTTATATGATTTCGTGTTTTAAGGATATCGCAGTGATTGCCAAAGCGAGAGTGTTGTTTGATAAGGTAGGAATAATGGTCACATCGTTATGTGCCATTCATTGCATTATGCTACCTGTCATTCTGCCTATCCTACCTTTGTTAGGTTTAACTGCCGGCCACAACCATGCGTTTGAAGGCATAGTGTTACTGCTGACCATGGCCTTAGGTTTCTTCACGTTATTTGTGGGTTTTCATCGTTATCATCGTAAACTTTACCCATTTTATGCGTTGTTTTTAGGTGGTTTTATTTATTGGCAACGTGGTGCTTGGGGTAGCGAATACGAACACCTTATTTTGATTGTCGGTGCCACCTTAGTGGTGTCAGCGCATGTTATGAATATGCGCTTATGTAACAGTTGCAATAGCTGCGAAGACGAACATCAACCGTCTTAATTCTGCAAACGCATCTTTAAAATCCCGCTACGGCGGGATTTTTGTTTCTGACGATTTACTGCTTTTTGCGCCGTTTAGTTTGACGCTGAAAGGCGCTGTCGGCTGCGCGCCGGATAATTGCTAAAGATCCCATCTACGCCATAGTGCTGCAGCCGCGCAATATCATCGGCTTGATCCACGGTATACACATAGACTTTTAAGCCACGGGTTTTGGCGTCATCGACAAACGCTTGGTTAGTAAAGCTAACATCACAATGCACCGAGTAAGCCCCTAGTTGCTCTGCAAAAGCCGCATAATCAAGCGGTAAGCTGGCCGTTAACGCCCCCAGTTTTAAACTAGGTTGCGTGCGTTTAATGGTATGCAGTAAATGGTGATTAAACGAAGAAATCAGCAAGCGTTGGCAATCGAAAGCCAATTCTTGCTCGGCGCGCTGCAGTAACTTAACTAAGGGTTCGGCAGTATCTGCGCCTTTTAACTCAATATTTAACCAGACTTTAGATGGCTGTAATTGTTGTAATACTTGCCACAGTGTCGGTACGCGCTCACCGCGCCCGGCATCAAGCTGCTGTAATTGGGCTAAAGAAAACTGATATAAGCTGCCTTGCCCATTCGTGGTGCGTGCCACATGATGATCATGGATAACGATCAACTCACCTTGCAGTGCAAACACATCTATCTCAATAGCATCTGCGCCTTGAGCTATCGCTTGCTCAATCGCCAATAGTGTATTTTCTGGATACTCACCACTGGCACCACGATGCGCGATGATTTGCATACTCATTCCTTAAAAACTCTTTTTACTTAGTTTACTGCAGATAAAGGGCCGGTTGCGGATTTTTTTCATCAGCTTGACGGGGCAACTGAAAGTAAATAGCCAAGATTAGAGAGGTTTAGCTGAGGAGGCAGTGAAAAAGGGCGTTGTGACGAGAAAGAAGAGAAGAGCAGGACATCCGTATATCCTGCTCAGGTATGACTGTTTAGGTTATGTTAGCAAATGGCGTACCCATGCGAGTGACGGTGCCGGGTTGCTGATCGGCTAAAAATGCAACTTTGCCAGCAGGGAAAGCTAAGATAACCGTTGAGCCGAGTTTAAAGCGGCCCATTTCGGCGCCTTTTTCTAAACGAACACTGTTTAAACCGCTCGCCGGATAATTCCAACGGAAAATACTGCTGCCCGCTGGTGGCGTGACGGTACCGGCCCAGACGGTTTCAATGCTAGCAACGATCGTAGCACCGACTAATACCAAGGCCATTGGGCCAAACTCGGTATCAAAAATCGTTACCACGCGTTCGTTACGGGCAAATAAATCAGGCACGTTTTCAGCCGTTAATGGATTAACCGAAAACAACTCGCCGGGCACGTAGATCATTTCACGTAATACGCCAGTTACCGGCATATGAATACGGTGATAGTCTTTCGGTGCTAAGTAAATGGTCGCAAATTCACCACCTAAGAAAGGCGCGGCGGTTTGTTCTTTACCCCCTAATAAGCTTTGTAAGCTGTAGTTATGGTTTTTAGCTTGCACCAGTTGGCCTGAGACAATTTCACCCAGCTGGCTAATGGCGCCGTCCACTGGATGGGCGATAATCGCCGGATCGCTGTCCAGCGGGCGAATACCGTCTTTTAACGGCCGAGTAAAAAACTCATTAAAACTGGCATAGTCACTGGCGCGTTCAAATTTAGCTTCCTGCATGTTGATGTTATAGGCTTTGATAAACAGTTTAATCAGCGCATGGCTGATAAAGCCTAAACGGGCAGCGGCCAATTTACCCACTAAGCGGGAAATTAAATGCTTTGGTAGCATATATTGCAGGGTGATTTTTAGTTTATCCATAGCGGGTCGATACTCTTAAAATTAAAAATGATTCGGTTTATCCTGCGTCATGCTGGTCAGGATTTTTAAATAACTGTCGTAACGTTCTTGGCTGATCGCGTTTTCAGCTACGGCATGTTGAATGGCGCAGCCGGGGTCTGTGATATGTTTACAGTCGCGGAATTTACAGCGCCCCAGCCAAGGTCGAAATTCAATAAAACCTTGCGTTACTTCTTCAGGTGATAAGTGCCATAAAGCAAATTCGCGGATCCCTGGCGAGTCGATCAGTTCACCACCTTCTGGCAAATGATATAACCGCGATACGGTTGTAGTGTGCTGTCCCAGCCCTGAAAGCGTTGACACTTCACGCGTTACTGCCGCCAAACCTGGCATCAATGCATTCATCAACGACGACTTACCCACGCCAGATTGACCAACAAAAATACTGGTACCACTGTGAATATACTCTTGCAGTGTACTCATACCCTGGCCGCTGTTGGCGCTTAATAGCAAACAGGTGTAATTGAGTTGGCGATAAAGTGCAAGTTGCTGTTCTAATTCTGCTTGCGCGGTCTCATCGAGTAAATCGGCTTTATTAATGACGAGCAAGGGTTTAATGCCGGTCATCTCTGCCGCGACTAAATAGCGGTCAATAATATTAAAAGACAATGCCGGAAGAATGGCAGAGACAATAATCATCAGGTCAATATTGGCTGCCACAGGTTTTAGGCCGTCATAGAAATCAGGACGTAACAAAACCGAACGGCGTTCTTCGACTGCTTCAATCACGCCATCAATACTGCCAGTAGCCTGGGTGCTGCGCCGCCATATTACGGTGTCGCCCGTAACCACCGAACTGATGGTGCGCCGCATACTGCAACGGATCACCTTACCTTGGGCATCTTCAACGTCGGCATGCTGACCAAAGCGACTGAGTACCAAACCTGGCTCAGGCGCTAATAAGAGTTGTTCATCCCAGTCGACGGCACCTTTTTTAGCATTACGTTGTAAACGTCGCTGCTCATTTTTGGCAATTCGATCGTGCTGGCGCTGTGTTAGATGTTTTTTCTTGGTCACTGGTTACCGTTTTTCTGTAAAGGATGCTATTACTGTTAAGCTTAGGACGTGTATCATACCTGCAATCTGGGTTGTAACAAAGCAGCAAACGTTTCAGCCCACTCACTTCAGAAAGGTACTGAATAATTATGACAGTGAATGATAGCAACTTGGTTTGGCTTGATTTAGAAATGACGGGGCTGGAACCAAAAACCGATGTTATTTTAGAGATGGCCACTATTGTGACGGACAGCGAGTTAAATATCTTAGCCGAAGGTCCGGTCTTTGCCATTAAAACCGCGGATGATGTGTTGGCGAATATGAACCCTTGGTGTGTTGAGCAACACGGTAAGAGTGGCTTAACGGCTCGTTGTCGTGCCAGTGACGTCACGCTAGCCGACGCGGTTGAGCAAACACTGGCCTTTTTAAGTCGCTATGTTAGCCCGGGTAAATCGCCGATGTGTGGCAATAGTATAGGGCAAGACCGGCGTTTTTTGGCAGAATATGCGCCTGAGTTCGAAAGCTTCTTTCATTATCGAAATGTCGATGTCAGCACGATAAAAGAGTTAGCGAAACGCTGGGCGCCTGAAGTGATTAAACACGTACAAAAAACCAACAGCCACTTGGCGATGGACGACATTCGTGAGTCAATTGCTGAATTAGTGACCTATCGCACACATTTTTTTCGAATTCCTTAAAAAAATGCTTGCATCGATTGGCCAGTTTTGTAAAATGCGCGCCATCAGTAAGCAACTTCGGTTGCAAGCATGATGCGAGTTTAGCTCAGTTGGTAGAGCGCTACCTTGCCAAGGTCGAGGTCACGAGTTCGAATCTCGTAACTCGCTCCAAATTAGAAAAGCAGCCCTAGTGGCTGCTTTTCGCTTTTCTGAATCTGCGATATTGCCAAATATCTTTTTTTAGACAACAATTCTTAGCAAAATGTTATGTTGAGACACAGTGCTAAGGATTTGCAATGGCGCTCTCCCCATGTGTTAGAAACTGCTGTCTAGACCAACACGACTGCTGTTTGGGATGTGGCCGTTTATTGGCTGAAATTACCGAATGGCATCAGGCTAATGAGCAACGAAAAACGGAAATTGTCGAGCAGGCGGCAGCACGACGAGCAGAGCGGCCTGTTAATCAGTTTAACTATCTCGCGGCAGACCCTTCTGAATAATCCGTACTAAACGTTCGGTACTTCTTGGTAATAAATTGGCTTGTTGCCAGCTTTTTTGTTTTTGCTGTGCTAGCGCCCAGCGAATATGCTCTTTTACTAACTCACTGGCGTCAGCCAACCGTTGCTGTAATATCTCACTAATAGCAGGGTCATAAGGCGCATTGCCCAGCGCAACGGCAATGTTTCGTAGCCAGCGTTCAAAGCCAATCCGCCTAATGGCGCTGCCTTCGGTTAACTGCAAAAAGGTCGCCTCATCCCATTGAAAAAGTGCTAACAGTGACTGATCTTGCCAGTGTGGACGACGTTGAAAATCGCTTTCCTGACTCAATGGCGCGGCTCGATTTATCGGGCAGACTAATTGGCAATCATCACAGCCATAAATACGATTGCCGATTTGCGCTCGAAACTGTTCAGGGATCGCATCGGCTAATTCAATAGTGAGATACGAGATACAGCGGCGGGCATCAACAACATAAGGCGCCACTATGGCACCAGTTGGGCAACTGGTTATGCAAGCCACGCAGCTACCGCAATCGCCGTTGTGTGGCGTGTCGATGGGCAAATCGAGATTCACCAGTAATTCGCCAAGGAAAAACCACGAACCGGCTTGCTCGGCTAACACCAAGCTATGCTTGCCAACCCAGCCTATACCGGCTTTTTGTGCTAAAGGCCGTTCTAAAATGGGTGCCGAGTCGACAAAAGGGCGGCCGGCTAATTCAGCACTGAGTGTGGCAATCTTCTGGCCCAGTTGCTTTAAACGTTGGCGCATTAATTTATGATAATCTCGCCCCAGCGCATAACGGCTGATATAGGCCAAGTTAGGATCGGCTAAGTTAGTGGCAAAACCTGCTTGCTGCGGTAAATAATCTAGGCGTACGCTAATGACACTGAGCGTACCGGGTTGTAATTCAGTGGGTCTGGCACGCAACATGCCGTGTTGCGCCATATAATGCATTTCACCATGGAAGCCAGCGTCTAACCATTGCTGTAAGTGCGCTTCATGCTCAGCTAAGTCAGGTTTAGTAATACCACAGGCCTGAAAACCTAATTCAGCGGCCCATTGTTTAATTTGATCTGCTAGCTGCTGTTTTTCCATACTGAACTCTGTATTTGTCATATCGCGCTTTTCTAGGCGCTACTTTAACATAAATTGTCAGTGGTCTTTTGGCATTTAGACTTCACCTCGATGGCTATAAGTGGCTAACTAGCGGGAACTTGAAGCAATTTACTCAGTCTGACCACACGCTTGAGCGGTTTTTCTTCCTGCATGCCCTACAAGTTTGTTAACATAGCCAACGGCAATTAAAGATGGGTGTTGAGTTATTACTGTGGTAGAACTTAAGGTACAAATTGATAGCGAAGCGCAAACGGCAGCGTTCGCGGCAAAACTGGCGGCGCAACTGCACGGTGGTTTAGTTCTGTTTCTGCAAGGGCCTTTAGGCGCGGGCAAAACCACTTTTTCTCGAGGTTTAATTCAAAGCTTAGGCCACTCGGGTAAAGTAAAAAGCCCAACTTATACCTTAGTTGAACCCTATGATTTGCTAGGCCTACAAGTTTATCATTTTGATTTGTATCGGTTACATGATGCAGAAGAACTGGAATTTATGGGGATCAGAGATTATTTTAATGCTGATAGCCTATGTTTAATTGAATGGCCTGAACGTGGTTTTGGCTGTTTGCCTGAACCTGATTTAACGCTGGCTTTTTCGCTGGATGCCACTTCGCGTCATTTGGTTATCACGGCGCATAACGCACATGTTCAAACTTTATTGACAGCATTGACGGATAATGAAAAAAACTAACGCGCTGCTTGCTCATCTCATCTTGTATTGTCTGTTACTGCAAAGTGCGGTGGCGTTTGCCAGTAATCAGGTGCAGAATATTCGTATTTGGCCCTCGCCAGACAATACCCGCGTGGTATTTGATTTGGCTGCTGCCCCAGAATATAAATATTTCACCTTAGAAAACCCAGAACGCTTAGTCATTGACTTAAGTCGCGTCACGGGCGCGACCACACTGCCAGCGATCAGCGGTGAAGCCCCGCTGATCCGAGATATTCGCAGCAGTGGCACTAAAAACACCATGCGCATTGTGCTCGATTTAAGCAGCGCAGTTAAACCGACGATTTTTGCACTGACCCCGACACCGCCTTATGGCCATCGTTTGGTGGTGGATTTACCCGATAGTAAAGCCAGTAGCAGCAGTGCCAGTAGCGCGCCGGTTGAGACTCGCCCTGTGACGAACAGCAGCGCAAACACCGCCAGTAGTCGCCAGGCGATTCCTGCGACGGTGCGTGCCGCTCGCGATATCATCATTGCTATCGATGCCGGACACGGTGGTGAAGACCCCGGTTCCATTGGCCCCAGCGGCATTTATGAAAAAAACTTAACCCTGCCTATTGCCAAGCAATTACTGGAAACCATTAACCGTGAGCCCGGTATGAAAGCCACCATGGTGCGGACCGGTGATTACTATGTGCATGTGAATAGCCGCACTGATATTGCGCGGCGTATGCAAGCAGATTTGTTAGTATCCATTCACGCGGACGCCTTTACTTCACCTCAGCCTAAAGGGGCTTCAGTATGGGTGTTATCGTTACGTCGAGCGACCTCAGAGGTCGGTCGCATGCTAGAGCAAACGGAGCGACACGGTGAGTTGTTAGGCGGTGTTGCGGAAGTGATTAAAGACTCGGCCAATGAGCGCTATTTAGCGCAAACGGTACTCGATTTATCAATGAATCATTCGATGGTAACGGCACATCAAGTGGCTAACCAGGTCTTGTCTGAATTGGGCAAAGTGACGACTCTCCACAAAAAAGAGCCGCAAGCTGCTAGCTTAGGGGTGTTGCGCGCGCCGGATATTCCGTCCATCTTAGTTGAAGTCGGTTTTATTTCTAACCCGCAAGAAGAGCGTTTATTGCGCAGTAGTTCGCATCAGCAAAAATTAGTGCAGTCATTATTTAATGGTTTGCGCCGTCACTTTGAGTTATCGCCTCCAGCCGATTCGTTATTTGCGCAGCGTCGTTCGAAAGAGCACCGCGTGCAAGCAGGGGAGTCTTTATCGTTATTAGCACAGCGTTATAATGTGTCACTAGACGAGTTACGCCGCCATAACGAACTGCGTAACGACAGCATTCGCATTGGTCAGGTGTTGCGGATCCCCTAATATGCCCATTCAATTATTACCCGCGCAATTAGCTAACCAAATTGCGGCTGGTGAGGTGGTGGAACGCCCCGCCTCCGTCGTAAAAGAATTGGTTGAAAACAGTTTGGATGCGCAAGCCACTCAAATAGATATTGAATTAGAAAAGGGTGGCAGCAAGCTGATCCGGATCCGCGATAATGGTGTGGGCATCGCTGAAGCGGAATTAGTGCTGGCGCTAAGTCGACATGCCACCAGTAAAATTAGCAGCTTAGCGGATCTGGAACAGATTGAGAGTTTAGGCTTTCGCGGTGAAGCGCTAGCCAGTATCAGTTCAGTGGCGCGTTTAACCCTCACATCAAAACCGGCGCAGCAAGCCGCTGCTTGGCAAGCCAGTGCTGAAGGCCGCGATATGGCAGTAGAATTGCGACCTGCCGCCCATCCCGATGGCACGAGCATCGACGTGGTTGATTTATTTTTTAACACCCCAGCTCGTCGGCGTTTTTTAAGAAGCGATAAAACCGAATTTACGCATATTGATGAGTTAATCAAACGCTTAGCCTTAAGTCGTTTTGATGTGGCATGGCAACTGAGCCATAACGGCCAAGTGGTGCGTCGTTTACCGGTTGCTGATACGGCTGCGGCCAAGCAAAAACGCTTAGCGCTGATCTGTGGTCGTAACTTTGCTGAGCAAGCACTGTGGATTGAAAATCAATATGGTGAGATCAAACTCAGTGGTTGGATTTTACCGGCGATGGCCTGCCAAGCGGTCAGTAGCGGCCAATACAGTTATGTGAATGGTCGTATGATGCGCGATAAATTGTTAAATCATGCGATCCGACAAGCCTACGGTGACTGGTTAGCCGCTGAACTACAACCGGCTTTTGTACTTTATCTAGAGCTGCCGGCTAACGACGTGGATGTCAATGTGCACCCCGCTAAACACGAAGTCCGTTTTCATCAAGCACGTTTGGTGCATGATTTTGTGGTGAGTGCTTTAGCCGATGCCTTAACGCAAGGGCAAGACAGCGAGCCTAAGCCTGCTTTAGCGGCTGAATCACCTAGCATGACTACTTCGCAAACGCAGGTCGCATCGCCGCAGCCAAACTCAGCAGCGGCACAAGCCGCTTATGCCACGCGACATGCTGCAACGGGATATACGAAAGCGCCGTTGTATCAGCCGCAACAAGGCCGTGTCACGGCGCGTGCTGTTCATGACAGCGTAGCTGCTAAACCTGCTGTGGCTTCAGTACGAGCGCAAATCAATTATCAGGCAGCAACGTTGCAAGCCGCGACTGAGCAAGTTGCCAGCCCTACACCGCATTACTTTTTGTTAGAGAATCGGTTTGCACTTTGTCAGGAGGCTGAGCAATTATTTATGGTTGATTTGCCCGCCAGTATTGCTATTCAGTGGCAGTTAAAGGTACAAAGTGCCCCATTATTATTACCGGTGCGCTTAACCGTGGCGTCGGCTGAATTTGAACCCTTGCTCGCGGCGGCTGACAACTTTTCGGCTTTAGGTTTCGATTTACTGTTAAAAGATCGCACGGTGATTATTCGCGCAGTGCCCATTTGGCTAAGACACACGGCAATAGGCCAATGGTTCGGTGAGTTTTTGTCTACACTAATTACTGTGCAAACTGACGGCTTAGCCGAAGCATTACTCGATGTGTTGTTGCGCCAAGGCTTTTTACAAGCCGATTTATTGTTAGGTGTGTATCCCGCAGCACTGAGCAAAGCGCAACGCCGGGCGCTGGCGCTCAGTTTTGATGCGGCAACGCTGCAAATACGGAAGGCTAACGATGCCCACTGATTTACCGGTCATTTGTTTAATGGGCCCCACGGCGTCGGGCAAAACCGCTTTAGCTATCGCTTTAAAGCAACAACTGGTTAACGCAGAGCTGATTAGCGTAGACAGCGCTTTAGTCTATCGCGGTATGGATATTGGCACGGCTAAGCCCACCCCTGCAGAGTTGGCGCAAGCCCCACATTTTTTGTTAGATATTCGCGATCCGGCAGAAAGTTATTCTGCAGCCGATTTTCGTGCTGATGCGTTACAGTTGATTGCGCAGATCCAGCAGCGTGGCAATGTGCCGATTTTAGTCGGCGGTACCATGTTGTATTTTAAAGCCTTACTCCAAGGGATTTCGGAGCTACCCGCTGCTGACAAGGCCATTCGTGCTACACTGGAAGCTGAAGCGGCCGAACATGGCTGGTCTTATTTGCATCAACAGCTTGCAGCCGTGGATCCTGCAGCCGCACAACGGATCCATCCGAATGATCCACAGCGGATTAATCGTGCTTTAGAAGTTTATCGCTTAACCGGGCGCAGCTTAACGGAATTAACTGCGGAAAAACCTGAACCTTTTCCGTATAAAGTGCACCAATTTGCCATTGCGCCGACCGATCGTGCGGTATTACATCAACGTATAGCATTACGCTTCGAGCAAATGTTAGCGCAAGGTTTTGAGCAGGAAGTGCGTGCGTTAACACAGCGCACAGATTTACACGCTGATTTACCATCAATAAGATGCGTTGGTTATCGGCAAATGTGGGATTATATCGCTGGAAAGCTTACTTATCAGGAGATGGAAGCTCAAGGCATTGCTGCAACGCGGCAATTAGCGAAGCGCCAATTAACTTGGCTGCGCAGTTGGCCAGAATTACATTGGTTAAAAAGTGAAGTGAAACTTGAGGAAAACTTGCAAGCTGTCATTTCTTCGCTAAGCTAACAGAGGCAGCAAATATTTCAGGTTTAACAACTTGAAATAAAAATAATAATACCAATATAAAGCCTAATTAATAAAAAAGGAAAGCGCGACATGGCAAAGGGGCAATCTTTACAAGACCCATTTTTGAACACCTTAAGACGGGAACGTATTCCTGTATCAATTTATTTGGTGAATGGGATTAAATTACAGGGTCAGGTTGAATCATTTGACCAATTCGTCATTTTGCTGAAAAACACGGTAAGTCAGATGGTGTATAAACACGCTATTTCTACCGTTGTACCTGCTCGTGCGGTTAACACTATGGTTGCTCACGGTAGCCAAGGTGATGACGACGAGGAAACGGAATAATTAGCGGAGTAGCAGCGCTTGTTTGAACTCTCTGAGCTTGCAGAACAAGCCGTATTAGTGCACGTTAATTTTCCGCAGGAAGCGTCAACTGAAGATTTGCAAGAATTGCAGATGTTGGTGTCGTCTGCGGGCGTTGCCACCTTGCAAATCCTCTCAAGCAATCGGCCTGCGCCAGATGCAAAGTTTTTTATTGGCACCGGCAAAGCAGATGAATTGGCTGCGCTGGTAGAAGAACTCGCGGCCACTGTGGTGATTTTTAATCACGAGCTGTCGCCTGGCCAAACTCGCAACCTAGAAAGACATTGTCAGGTTCGAGTAATTGATCGCACCAGCTTGATCCTCGATATTTTTGCGCAGCGGGCTCGCACCTACGAAGGTAAGCTGCAAGTCGAACTGGCCCAATTACAGCATCTTGCTTCGCGTCTGATCCGTGGTTTTGACAACGAACGGCAAAAGGGTGGTATTGGTTTACGCGGGCCGGGTGAAACGCAGCTTGAAAGCGATCGACGCTTATTGCGTGAGCGGGTTAAAGCGTTAAAACAGCGTTTGCAAAAAATGTCACGGCAGCGGGAGCAAGGGCGGCGGGCTAGACAACGTTCTGAACAACCTGTGCTGTCGATTGTAGGTTACACCAATGCCGGTAAGTCGACGCTGTTTAATCGGCTAACCAGTGCCAGTGTGTATGCTGCTGATCAGCTTTTTGCGACACTGGATCCTACCTTACGTAAAATTAACTTGCCGAATTTTGGTGAAGCGATTCTGGCTGACACAGTAGGATTTATCCGCCATTTACCGCATGATCTGGTGGCTGCGTTTAAATCAACCTTACAAGAAACACGGGATGCTGATATTCAATTGCACGTGATTGATGCGGCAGACGCTCGGCGCGACGAGAATATGCGTCAGGTTCAATTGGTGTTGCAAGAAATTGACGCAGCAGATGTGCCACAGTTATTGGTTTTCAACAAAATTGACCAATTAGGCCAGCAGCCCCGTATAGAATACAACGATGACGGTTTACCGGTTGCCGTTTATCTATCGGCATTAGCCGGCGTGGGGCTCGACTTACTTGAGCAAGCTTTAGCGATGTTATTGTCGCAACAACATTTGCAATTAACCTTATTATTACCGCCAGAGGCGGGTAATTGGCGAGCACGGCTTTATCAACTGCAAGCTGTGTTAGAGGAAACCTTTTTGAGTGATGGCCGTTGCCAGTTAAAAATTCAGCTGTCGGCAGCACAGTGGGCTCGTTTGTTAAAACAAAGTGAGCAGCAACTCGAAAACTATATCGTCAGCTAGACACTTTTTTGATACATTAACCCTTAATGACAACTTACGGTAATGGAGTTAAGCATGGCTTGGAACGAGCCGGGCAATAACGGCAAGAATAACGACCCTTGGAAACAAGGCGGTCGTGATCAAGGCCCGCCCGATTTAGATGAAGTATTCCGCAATTTAGGTAAAAAACTAGGCGGAGTTTTTGGTGGTAAAGGCGGTGGCTCTGGCAACGCAGGTAGCGGTGGCAGCTCTATCTTGATGATAGTGGTGTTAATTGTTGCGATTGCGGTTTGGGCTTTAAGTGGTTTTTACACCATTAAAGATGCAGAACGTGGTGTGATTTTACGCTTCGGCCAATATCATGAAGAAGTGGGCGCGGGTATTCACTGGAAACCTACTTTTATTGATACTGTAACACCAGTGAACACCCAAGAAGTACGTTCATTACGTGCAGATGGCTTTATGCTAACGCAAGATCAAAATTTGGTTCGAGTGACCTTTGAAGTGCAATATCGTATCTTCAATGCTCGCCAATACTTGTTCTCTGTGGTTGATGCCGACAGTAGTTTGCGCGAAGCCACCGATGCGGCGCTACGTTTTGTTATCGGTCACTCTATTATGGATGATGTGTTAACGCGTGGTCGTGAAGTGGTTCGTCAAGATACGCGGATCGAGTTAGAAAGCATCATCGACCCTTACAACATGGGTTTAACCTTAGTAGATGTTAACTTCCGCGATGCTAGACCGCCAGAAGAAGTGCGTGACGCCTTCGATGACGCGATTAAAGCGCAAGAAGATCAAGAGCGTTTTGTGCAAGAAGCAACCGCTTATGCTCGTGAGATTGAACCGCGTGCTCGTGGTCAGGTCAATCGGGTGATGCAAGAAGCTGAAGCATACAAGCAACAAATCGTATTACGGGCTCAAGGTGAAGTGTCACGCTTTGAACAATTACTGCCGCAGTATCTCGCTGCACCTAAGGTTACACGTGATCGGATGTATTTAGAGACCATGGAATACGTGTACTCGAATACCTCTAAAATTTTGGTTGATGTTAAAAACAGCAACAACCTGATGTATCTGCCGCTAGATAAGTTGATAAATCAAGGTGCAGCTGCAACGCAAGGTAAAGCCGTGACGCCATTACCTGCGCGCAATAGCCAAGATGTGTCGACCGCGCCAGTGTTCCCTGAAACCAGTCGCGCTAGTTCGCCTCGAACCGGAAGTGGGAGATAAGCGCCAATGAAGAATTTTATTATTGCCATTGCCGTCGTGCTTGGTATCGTTGCCACTTCAGCGCTGTTTGTAGTGCCTGAAGGTGAGCGTGCGATCGTGATTCAATTCGGTAAGATCCAACGTGATGCTGAAAACCAGGTGCGCGTTTATGAACCGGGTTTACAGTTCAAAATTCCTTTTATTCAAGTGGTGCGGTTGTTAGATTCGCGTATCCAAACCTTGGATGATCAGGCTGACCGTTTTGTTACCGCAGAGAAAAAAGACTTATTAGTTGATAGCTATGTGAAATGGCGTATCAAAGATTTTGGTGCTTATTTCTTATCTACGGGTGGCATAAAGTCTCAAGCTGAAGTGTTGTTAAAACAGTACATCAATAACGGCTTACGTACTGAGTTCGGTGCCAGAACGATCCAAGAGATCGTTTCAGGTGAACGTACCCAGTTAATGCAAAGTGCACTATCACAAGCCGCGCAAGCAGCAAATGAATTAGGCATTGAAGTCATCGATGTGCGAGTTAAGCAAATTAACTTACCGACTGAAATCAGCGATTCGATCTTTGCGCGGATGCGCGCTGAGCGTAAAGCGGTAGCCGATGAGCACCGTGCTCGTGGTCGTGAGCAAGCTGAAATCATTCGTGCTGATGTCGATGCGCGTGTCACGGTCATGATCGCGGATGCAGAACGTAATTCTCGTTCAGTGCGAGGTGAAGGCGATGCAGTCGCAGCGAAGGTCTATGCAGATATGTACAACAAGAATGCCGAGTTCTATTCTTTTGTACGTAGTTTAGAGGCTTATCGGAATAGCTTTAATTCGAAGAGCGATATCCTGGTTGTGCAACCAGATAACGAGTTCTTCAAATACATGCGTACTGAAGAGCCGCAAAACTAATGGCTGTGCTACTTTAGCCACACATATTGCGTAACATTTAAAGGCCCGAAAGGGCCTTTTGTTCAACTAAAGCGGCAGCGCGTTTATACACGTTAGGGGTCAATTATGTATCAACAGTTTTTTTCGCATTTTTTACAAGCGAACCAAGGTACTCAACATTTTGCCTGTCATTCACATCATTACTGGCCTGATGTGACCCGCGCTGCAACCCTCGCTTATTGGGATGACAGTGCCCGCTTAGTTGACCAAAAATGGCATTACATTTTTGGTACTAAGATCCCGTATACCCAGCAATTAATTGCCGATGTACTGAATTTGCCGTTGCCCGAACAACTAGTATTTGCACCTAACACCCATGAATTAGTGATGCGTTTACTCAGTTGTTTCGATTGGCAAAAACCCTTAAAAATTCTGACTACTGACAGCGAGTTTTATAGCTTTCAACGGCAAGTTAAACGTTTAGCCGAGTGGGAGAGTGTTGAAGTCGAGGTGATTGCCACTGAACCTTTTGCTAGCTTTGAGCAGCGCTTTATTGAGGCGGCCGCAAAAGGTGGCCACGATATGGTGTTTTGCAGTCAGGTCTTCTTTAATTCAGGTTATGCGATTGCTGATTTGAGCCACTTTGTAAAGCAATTGGCTGCCGTTACTGAGGCGATGATTGCAATTGATGGTTATCACGGCTTTATGGCTTTGCCGACAGACTTATCTACGATTGCTGAGCGGATTTTTTATATTTCAGGCAGTTATAAATATGCGCAAGGTGGTGAGGGGTGCTGTTTTATGGCAGTGCCTGCGGGCAGTGAACAACGACCGCTTTATACCGGTTGGTTTGCCGAGTTTGGCACCTTAGCCGCCGACAAATCGGCGTTGGTGTTATACAGTGAAGATGGTTATCGCTTTGCCGGTGCCACGATGGACTTCACGGCCTTGTACCGATTAGAAGCGGCGCTACTGCTTTATAAGCAGCAAGGTATTACGGTAGGACGCATGCATCGTTATGTGCAGCAATTACAGCAGGGCTTCTTACAGTTGCTAGATCAGTTACAGCATCCGCTATTAAATCGTGAGCACTTGCTTATGCACAATCAGGCGCATCATGGCCACTTTTTTACATTTCGATTAGGCAGCAGTAGTCAGGTAGCAGAGCTGGCAGGTTTGCTAAAACAGCACAAAATTGAAACAGATTTTCGTGGGGATCGGCTACGTTTTGGTTTTGCCCTGTATCAAAATCTCGAGCAGTTTGATTTATCATGCCTTAAAGCACTGTAAATAAACAAGTTATTCAGGCCAAATAAAAATTTGGCCTTTTTTTCGTCTGGACGGCTGAAACTTGTCAGTCAATTTGCTAAAATTCACGCCTAATTTTTTGTGTGATGTGGGAACCATGGCCAAAAACGTCGTTGTGCTCGGCACTCAATGGGGTGACGAAGGTAAAGGTAAGATTGTTGATTTATTAACCGATAAAGCCAGTTATGTGGTGCGTTATCAGGGCGGCCACAATGCCGGTCATACCTTGGTGATAGACGGTGAAAAAACTGTATTACATCTTATCCCGTCAGGTATTTTACGTAGTAACGTAAAATGTGTCATTGGTAATGGTGTGGTGTTATCGCCAGAAGCCTTTTTAAAAGAGATGACCATGCTAGAGCAGCGTGGTGTTCCGGTTAAAGAGCGCTTGTTAATCAGTGAAGCTTGTCCTCTTATTCTGCCATTTCATGTTGCCTTAGATGTGGCGCGCGAAGTTGCGCGTGGCGATAAACCTATCGGTACTACAGGTCGCGGTATTGGCCCAGCTTACGAAGATAAAGTTGCCCGTCGCGGTTTACGAGTCGGTGACTTGTTCAATCCTACTTTGTTTGCTGAAAAGCTGAAAACAGTGATGGATCTGCATAACTTTACGCTGACCGAATATTACAAAGTTGATGCGGTTGATTATCAAACCACCTTAGATAACGCCTTAGCCATGGCTGATTTATTAAAATCGCTGGTTGTTGATGTGACTGAGTTATTAGATCAAGCGCGCAAAAATGGTGATGAGATCATGTTTGAAGGTGCTCAAGGCACTTTATTAGACATTGATCACGGTACTTATCCCTATGTCACTTCTTCTAATACTACGGCGGGCGGTGTTGCTACGGGTTGTGGTTTTGGCCCGCGTTACTTAGATTATGTTCTGGGTATTGTGAAAGCTTACACGACACGTGTGGGTTCAGGTCCGTTCCCAACCGAGTTAGATTGCGCCATCGGCGAACACCTTGGTGTTAAAGGCCACGAGTTTGGTGCGACTACAGGTCGTAAACGTCGTTGTGGTTGGTTTGATGCCGTTGCTGTGCGCCGTGCAGTTCAGTTAAACAGTATTTCAGGTTTCTGTTTAACCAAGCTGGATGTGATGGATGGCCTTGAAACCGTGAAAATCTGTGTCGGCTATCGCCAACCCGATGGTTCAGTGTTACAAACACCTCCTTATGCTGCTGAAGGTTATGAGCAGGTAACGCCGGTATTAGAAGAAATGCCTGGCTGGTCAGAAAGCACCTTTGGTGTACAGCAGTTATCGGCATTACCGCAAGCTGCCCGTAACTACATTGCGCGCTTAGAAGAGTTGACCGGTGTGCCAATTGATATTATTTCAACGGGTCCGGATCGCGTGCAAACTATCGTATTGAAGCATCCCTTCAATTAAGCCTTGGTTTTGCATTGAAGAACGCTACCTTAGAGTAGCGTTTTTTTTGCTCGCCGCTCAGCCCCTGTCGCTTTGACATGGCATTTTTTGCGATGTACTAGGCTGCATAGGGTGGTGATTTTATGAGCTGGTCTAATTTTTGCTTAATAATTAGCATTTAGGCATTTTTGCCGCCTCTATTACGGTTAATTGACACTATGCATAAGTTATTGATTGGAACACTGTTGGTGGGCTTATTACTGAACACCACGGCTCAAGCACAAGAGTTGCAAGCAGTCGAATTGTATTCACAAGATGAGTTATTAACGCTGATAAAGCGTAATGCGCATTTACAACGGGTGAAAGCCGATGATTGCCAGCTCGTGCGCGATATTGAAGCCCGCGCCGATATTATGAAATTGCCATCTTACCAGTTTTTATTTGGTGACATGTTAGCCTACGGCGTTTGTGTGCCGCGCGATGTAGAGCGGGGCTGGGATTTTATGTTACAAGCTGCGGCACAAGGCTTACCAGAAGGTTTAGAGCAAATTGGCCGTTATTATCATATTGGCCGCTTTGTGCAAAAAGACCTAAACAAAGCGATTATTTATTTGCGCGAAGCCGCTGCGGTGGGCAATCTTAATGCCAAGATCCGTTTAGCTGAAATCTTGGTCGCAGGGCAGGGTAGCCCTACCGATTTTGAGCAGAGTTATCGCTGGTTACATCATGCTATTACCGCAGATCCTGCGGTTCATGCTAAACTAACTAAGTTAAAGCAACGTCTGGCAGAAAAAATGCCTGCCAGAGTGGTTGCGAATGCCGAACGGCCTGTCAAATGAAAGTCATCCTATTTTCTTGCCAAGCTGTTACACTGAATAGTATTAAAAGGAAAACTAAGTTTAATTAATGACGGTAAATGATCCGCATCTTGCGCGTGAGCAAGAAAAATACGAGAACCCTATCCCCAGCCGTGAATTTATTCTCGAGCATATTGAGAAACGGCAACAACCTGCCTACTTTGAAGAACTCGTCTCTGAATTAGCCTTAACGGATGATGATGCCATTTTTGCCCTGAAAAAGCGTTTACGGGCGATGGAGCGTGATGGTCAATTGTTGTTCACTAAGAGCAAGCGTTATGGCTTGGTTGAACACATGGATTTGGTCAAGGGCACCGTGATTGGTCACCGTGACGGTTTTGGTTTTATCAAATTAGAACAAGGCGGCCCTGATTGGTATCTGCCTTTTCATGAAATGCAGCGGGTGATCCCCGGTGACTTGGTGTTGGCGACGGCCACCACCATCAAAAGCAAAGATAAAGTGGAAGCGCGCGTGGTACGCGTGCTTGAGCCCCGCAGCGAGCCCATTGTTGGCCGCTATTACAAAGATTCTGCCATCTGTGTGGTGGTACCCGATGATGCAAGGATCTGTCAGGATATCATTATTCCTGATGGCCAGCAGGGCGCGGCACGACATGGCCAAGTTGTCTTGGTTGAAATTAGCCAGCGGCCCTCGAAACGGGTTAGTGCAACGGGTCGCGTAATTGAAGTACTGGGCGAGCATATGGCGCCGGGTATGGAAATCGAAGTCGCTATTCGTAATCATCAAATTCCGCATGTTTTCTCTGACGCAGTATTAGCCCAAGTGGCCGAATATGGCGAAGAAGTTCCTGCTGCCGCTAAGCAAGGGCGTATTGATTTAACGGCACTGCCTTTAGTGACGATTGATGGTGAAGATGCTCGTGATTTTGATGATGCGGTTTATGCCAAAGCCAAAGATAATGGCGGCTGGACGCTTTGGGTTGCCATTGCCGATGTCAGTGCCTATGTGAAATTTGGTACTGCACTTGATCACAGTGCCTTAGAGCGTGGTAACTCGGTGTATTTCCCTGACCATGTGGTGCCGATGTTACCAGAAGCACTTTCAAATGGTTTGTGTTCACTGAACCCGCATACTGATCGACTGTGCTTAGTCTGTGAAATGCAAATTAGCAGTCAAGGTAAATTAGAAAGCTACCAATTTTATGAAGCGGTCATGCATTCAGCGGCGCGTTTTACTTATAATAAAGTACACGCCATTTTACAGGGCGATGCCAAGTTAAGGCAGGAATATGCTGAGCAACTGACCAATTTAGAAACGCTGTACAGCTTGTATAAAAAGCTTGCTAAAGTTCGTGCACAGCGAGGCGCTATTGAATTCGAAACGGTTGAAACGCGCTTTATCTTTAATAGCCATCGCAAGATTGAACAGATTGTGCCGGTGCATCGTAACGAAGCGCACAAGATTATTGAAGAATGTATGATCATGGCGAACGTGGCGTCTGCCCGCTTTATTGAAAAGCATGAAGCGCATGCGTTATTCCGCGTACATGAACGCCCCGATAGTGATCGTTTTGCTAATTTCCGGCGCTTTTTAGCCGAATTGGGTATCGAAGCCAATTTATCAGCTGAACCCACGCCATTAGAGTTAACCACCACCTTAGCCGCGTTAGCTGATCGTCCCGATCGCGAGTTGATCGAAATGACGATGCTGCGTTCGATGAAGCAAGCTGTTTATCAAGGGGATAACCAAGGTCACTTTGGGTTAGCGCTGGAAGCGTATGCGCACTTCACTTCACCGATACGCCGTTACCCGGATCTGGTATTGCATCGCGCCATTAAGGCGTTATTAGCCAAACAGCAACAACCGGTGACGGGGCCAAAAGCCTACACTGAAAAAGAAATTGCGCCCTTAGGTGAACAATGTTCGATGACAGAACGCCGTGCGGATGATGCAACGCGTGAAGTCGCCGATTGGCTAAAGTGTGAATACATGCAAGATCATTTAGGCAGTGAGTTTGCCGGTGTGGTATCAACGGTTACTAACTTTGGTTTATTTGTGCGCTTAAGCGATTTGTATATCGAAGGTTTGGTGCATGTTACGTCGTTAAACAACGATTACTATCGGTTTGATGCAGAGCGCCAAGTCTTAACCGGTGAACACTCTGGTGTCAGTTATCGTATGGGCGATCTGGTGCAAGTGAAAGTGGTTGCCGTTAACCTTGAAGCGCGAAAAATTGATTTAGCCATGGTGGGCGTTGAGCATACGAAGGTGTCAGGTCGTAAAGTGAAAGCCAGCCGTAATGCTGCCTTTGAAGCGAAAATGCAAAACACCGGTAGCAAAGCGAAAAAGCCTAAAGCGGCGGCCGCGAAAAAAACCGTAAAAGCCAAAGCCACGGCGGCGAAAAAGCCACGGCGTGCCAAAAAGAAATAAAGGCCGTAAGGCTAGATGAGTGACGATAAACATGAGTAATGATGTTGTATTTGGTTTTCACGCGGTTAGCGCGATATTAGAACGTACGCCAGCCGATGTATTAGAAATTTTCGCGTTAAAAGATCGCGAAGACAAAAGAATGCAACCGTTGTTGCAACAAGCGCGGCAAGCAGGCATTTCTATCCAGTTCTGCAATCGCCGCACTTTAGATGATATGACGGGTGGTCAGCATCAAGGTATTGTGGCTAAAGCGCGTTTAAGCAGTGGTGGCAATGAAGCTGATCTGGCCGCCTTGTTAGATAGCCAAACTAAACCGTTTTTATTAGTGTTAGACGGTGTCACCGATCCACACAATTTAGGCGCTATTTTGCGCAGTGCTGATGCCGCCGGTGTGCATGCGGTGATTGCGCCTAAAGATCGCTCTGTTAAGCTCACCTCAGTGGTTCGAAAAGTGGCCTGCGGCGCCGCTGAAAGCGTGCCTTTTATTACTGTGACTAACTTAGCGCGTACTTTACGTCAACTGCAAGAAGCTGGGGTATGGGTAGTGGGTACGGCTGGCGAAACAGAAACCTTAGTCTATCAAGCTGATTTGCAAGGGCCATTAGCCTTAGTGTTAGGCGCTGAGGGGGAGGGACTGCGCCGTTTAACGCGGGAAACCTGTGATGTATTGGTAAAAATTCCGATGTTTGGCAGTGTTTCTAGCTTAAATGTTTCGGTTGCGACGGGTATTTGTTTATTTGAAGCGGTACGTCAACGTGCTCAATAACCGGGCTTAGCCGATCCTAGCGCCCTCACTTAGCGTAAACACACTTGATAACGCTAAATAGCCATGTTAAGTTTTGGTAAATTTATCTTTGTCGGTTTTATGGTGCTAAATCGAGGGTTTGTTTATGGATCGCAAAATTATTGCAACAGCTATACTGATGTCTTGCGCTGCTTTAAGTTTAACGGCTTGTGGCGGCGGAGGCGGTGGTAGTTCAACCCCTACCAGCGGTGGCGGTTCTGGCTCAGGCGGCGGCAGCGGTGTTACCCCACCCACGTGGATCGCGGGTCAATATCCTGCCGAAAGCACCTTAAAAAACTATTGCCAGACACCTCGAAGCGGTATTGATCCGTTCAGTAACGAAGCCTATCCCGATCGTGCGGGTAGCAGTATGCATGAAAAAATGTGGCTGCGTTCTTGGACCAATAACAGTTATTTATGGTATCGAGAAGTCGCGGATCGTGATCCTGCGCCTTTTTCGGTCGCTAACTATTTCGACTTGCTCAGAACCGAGCAATTGACCGATTCGGGATCCCCTAAAGACAATTTTCATTTCACCGAAGTCACCGCTGAATATCAACAACAAACCCAAGCGGGCGTGACCGCAGGTTACGGTATTAAATGGTCTTTTGGCCGAAATAGCCCACCTCGCTCTATCACCATTGCTTATACCGAGCCTAATTCTCCGGCGCGAAACGCCGGCTTAGCGCGCGGTGATCAATTGGTCAGTATCAATGGTGTTGACTTTGTGAATGATAATTCTGAAGCCGGGGTCGATTTACTCAACCGCGCGCTTTTTCCATCAGAAACGGGTTTAACCTTTAACTTTGTGTTTACTGCGGTCGATGGCACTCGTAAAACGGTCAGCATGACCTCGGCGAATGTCAGTACTTCGGCAGTACAAAATGTGGCGGTACTAGACACACCAACCGGTAAAGTGGGTTATATGCAGTTTAATACGCATATCGCACCTGCTCAGCCGCAGTTGATCAGTGCGGTACAGCAATTTGCTAGTGCTAACGTCAAAGATTTGGTCATTGACCTACGCTACAACGGCGGTGGTTTGTTAGCTTTAGCTTCACAGCTTGGCTATATGGTTACGGGGCCTGCGATTATTCAAAACCAGTTTTTTGAACGAACTATCTTTAATGATAAGTATCCCAACACGAATCCGATCACGGGGGCGAGCTTAGCGCCAATCCCGTTTTATTCTAAAGTAATCGATTACGAAGGTAATCGACTGACTAACACCGACTTGCCTTCTTTAAATTTAAGCCGGGTATTTATTTTAAGTACCGGTAACACTTGCTCTGCTAGTGAAGCGCTGATCAACGGTTTGCGAGGCATCAACGTCGAGGTGATCTTGGTCGGTAATAAGACCTGTGGTAAGCCTTACGGTTTTTATCCAACAGATAACTGCGGTACAACCTACTTTACTATTCAGTTTACCGGCGTCAATGCGCAAGGCTTTGGCGAATATGCGGATGGATTCATTCCTAAAAATAACCCAGTGTTTGCGGCCGACGTGAAAGGCTGTGCTTTGAATGATGATTTCAGTAAACCGCTGGGCGATCCCAGTGAACGCTTACTTTCTGCGGCGTTATATTATGCTCAAAATAACAGTTGTCCACCGTTGGCCGTAGGCCAAGCCAGTGCGACGAGCAACGTACAATCGACGACTGGCGAAGCCTCTTTGAGCGGTGGTATGCCGCTGTTAGATCCTCGCTATCGTGATGTTATCTTGCACAACAAAGTGATTACTGAGCTGGCACCTGCGGAGCAACAACCGTGAAACGCCTGCTGTTAATCGGTGCATCTTTAGTGCTGATGTTAAGTGGTTGCCAGTTAAGTCGAGCGGCTGAGCCAGCGGTACTAGAGGAGGCTGTTGATGCCGTCTTAAAACAACAGCTGTCAGCCTTTATAACCGACATCGTGGGGGGAAACTCAGTAATACTGGCCGATGATGTCTTTATGCAGCAAGCTGAACTGTATATTAGCCAGCGGATGCCCTTAGATGCTAAGGGTAACCCTTTAGATGGCCGGCATGCCTTGCCGGCTTATCGGTTTGTTTTACTGAAGTCAGTACGAGGCTGCCTGATCCAACATCCCGCTTCGGGTAACAGCGCTTTGCTCACTGCGGCACGTTGTAAAGTGCTACCCGTAAACACGCTTTAATCGGTTTTGACCTTTGAAATAACCCCGTGCGGCGACTGCGAACGGGGTTTTTCTGAAGTATTTTGGTCATGCTCATATCAATGCTTGTTATTTATCCGCTAACTCCGTAAAATACGCGACCTTCGGCCATTCAACTCACGTTCCTTGCCTTTATGAGAACCCGGCCGAGTTCCCCCGAGGCTTACTAACCGTAAGGAGCTACAATGCGTCATTACGAAATCGTTTTTATGGTTCACCCTGATCAGAGTGAACAAGTGCCTGGTATGATTGAACGTTACACTGGTTCGATCAAAGAAGCTGGCGGTACTATCCACCGTCTTGAAGATTGGGGTCGTCGTCAACTGGCTTACCCAATCCAAAAGTTACATAAAGCACACTATGTGTTAATGAACGTGGAAGCACCACAGACTGTGATCGATGAGCTGGAAACTAACTTCCGCTACAACGACGCTGTTTTACGTAACCTGGTTATGCGCACTAATGGTGCAGTAATCGAGCCATCACCAATGGCAAAGGTACGTGATGAGCGCCGTGATCGTGCTCCTCGTGAATCTGAAGAGCAAGTAGCAAACGACGAGTAAGTTGTTAATGGACAATTACTTTGTGCTTAGTGGCGCCATATGTCGGCACCCTGAACGCAGTGAGAGTCCGGCGGGTATTCCGCACACTGTATTAACCTTAGAACACCGCAGTATGCAACAAGAGTCGGGGTTAAACCGGCAAGCTTATGTGCGAATGCAGGTTGTTCTTAGCGGTACCGTGTTACAGCAACAAGCTCAGCATTTGACGTTGGGCAATCAGGTTCGGGTGGCAGGTTTTTTAAACCGACATCAGAATCGCAGTGGTCAGGCTAAACTGGTCCTGCATGCGCAACAGATTGAACAATTAAGTTAGGAGACAGACAAATGTCACGTTTTTTCCGTCGCCGTAAATTCTGCCGTTTTTCTGCAGAAGGCACTGTAGAGATTGATTACAAAGATACCGCCGTTCTGAAGAACTACGTTACTGAAAGCGGCAAGATCGTACCTAGCCGTATTACTGGCACTAGCGCTAAATATCAGCGTCAGTTAGCTCGCGCTATTAAGCGTGCGCGTTACCTGGCCCTGTTACCATACAGCGACTCACACAGCTAATACAGAGGGGTATAGACAATGCAAATTATTTTGTTAGACAAAGTCTCGAACCTTGGTGGTTTAGGTGACAATGTAACTGTTAAGTCTGGTTATGCTCGCAACTTCTTATTCCCACAGGGTAAAGCAGTGCCAGCAACTCAGGCTAACATTGAGAAATTTGAAGCACGTCGTGCTGAATTAGAAGCCAAATTGGCCACTGATTTAGCTGCGGCAACTGAGCGTGCAGCAAAAATCACTGAGCTTGCAGAAGTGACTATCGCTTCTAAAGCGGGTGACGAAGGCAAGCTGTTCGGTTCTATCGGTACTCGTGATATCGCTGATGCGATCACTGAAGCCGGTGTTGCTGTTTCTAAAGCTGAAGTTAAATTACCAAACGGTACTTTACGTGAAACTGGCGAGTTCGAAATCGATCTGCAGTTACACGCTGAAGTTATCGCAACAATCAAAGTTGTTGTGATCGCTGAAGCCTAAGGCATTAAGCACACTGCCCTGCGGCGGTGTGCTTTCCTCTACTCCTCGTTCCAACTTGCTATTTTACTCTGAATTACACCCCGCATTACCCTAAGATTTTTTCAGACTTTACTTTGACTTCTGCGCGCTGCAGGTTAGCATGACAGACAGTATTCTGTTATTTCCCCCTCGGCAGTTTGAACACCCTATGAGTAACGTAAAAGATAAGCAAGTCGCCGCCATAAAGATGCCGCCGCATTCTATTGAAGCTGAACAGTCTGTGCTTGGTGGCATGATGTTAGACAATGAAGCCTGGGATCGCGTCTCAGAAAAAGTGGTGGAGCAAGACTTCTATTTACGCTCGCACCGTTTTATTTTCAGTGCGATGTCACGCTTAGCTGAAGCCAATCAGCCGATAGACTTAATTACTGTTTCAGAAGCCTTAGAAGCCAATCAACAATTAGATGATATTGGTGGTTTTGCCTACTTGGGCGAAATAGCTAAAAACACGCCCAGTGCCGCCAACATTATGGCCTATGCGGAGATCGTCCGTGAGCGTGCTGTGGTGCGCGACATGATCTCAGTCGCGCATGATATTGCCGATGCCGGCTATGATACGCAAGGGCGTACCAGTGCCGAATTGCTCGACTTTGCCGAAACCAAAGTGTTTAAAATTGCCGAGCAACGCGCCAATGCTAATGAAGGTCCTGAGCCAATTAATAATATCTTGGCGAAGACCATTGATAAAATCGATGCGTTATACCGTAGCCCGCAAACGGGTGTGACGGGGCTTTCTTCGGGTTACACCGATTTAGATAAAATGACCAATGGTTTGCAGCCTTCCGATTTAATTATCGTGGCGGCACGTCCATCGATGGGTAAAACCACCTTTGCGATGAACCTGTGTGAACATGCTGCGATTACCAGTGATAAGCCAGTATTAATTTTCAGCTTAGAGATGCCCGCCGACCAAATCATGATGCGGATGTTGGCCTCGTTGGGCCGGATCAATCAAACTAAGGTACGCACCGGCCAATTAGAAGATGAAGATTGGGCACGCTTATCATCCGCCATTGAGTTACTAAACAGCAAAGGCAAAATGTATATTGATGATGCATCAGGTTTAACCCCAACAGAAGTGCGTTCGCGGGCACGACGCATTGCCCGAGAGCACGGTGGCCTGAGTATGATCATGGTCGACTATCTGCAGTTAATGACGGTGCCAGGTATGTCAGAAAACCGCACCTTAGAAATTGCTGAAATCTCTCGTTCATTAAAAGCGCTGGCCAAAGAATTAAAAGTGCCGGTGGTAGCCTTGTCGCAGTTAAACCGCTCGTTAGAGCAGCGGGCAGATAAAAGACCGGTAAACTCAGACCTACGTGAATCGGGCTCTATTGAGCAAGATGCCGACTTGATTATGTTTATTTACCGAGATGAAGTGTACAACGATGAAAGCCAAGATAAAGGTTTGGCGGAAATCATCATCGGTAAACAGCGGAATGGCCCCATCGGCAAAGTGCGCTTAACCTTTCATGGCCATTACTCGCGCTTTGATAATTATGCCGGCAGTGCTCGTTTTGAGGACGAGTATTAATGAGTCGGCGTCCTGTTGCGCAGATCGATCTGCTGGCGTTACAACAGAATTTACAGCGGGTGAAGCAATTAGCGCCAGACAGTCAGGTGCTCGCAGTATTAAAAGCCAATGCCTATGGTCATGGTTTAGTGAAGGTGGCACAAAAACTGACTGCCGCTGATGCTTTTGCCGTAGCGCGGATTGATGAGGCACTCGCTTTGCGAACCGCGGGTATTGTTAAACCCATAGTGTTGTTAGAAGGGTTTTACGAGGCGGCAGAGTTACCCTTATTATTAGCCAATAACCTGCAAACTATTGTTCATAACGAGCTGCAACTGCAAGCCTTAGAGCAGACCCCGTTAGAAGGCCAATTAAAGGTTTGGCTGAAAATTGATACGGGTATGCACCGTTTGGGCATTGACCCAGCTGAAGTTGATAATGTGTATCGACGTTTGTGGCAATGCTCTAATGTGTTGCCCGGCATTCGTTTGATGAGTCATTTTAGTTGCGCTGATGAACTTGATTCAGCAACCACTTCGAAGCAGCTCGCATTATTTCAACAGCTGTGTGCCGATAAAGCCGAGCAACACAGTTTAGCCAATTCTGCGGCAATTTTAGCCTGGCCTGCCACGCATGGCCAATGGGTTAGACCCGGCTTAATGCTGCATGGTATTTCACCTTTTGTTGGTAAACAGGGGGCGGATCATCAATTGCAGCCTGTGATGCGTTTAAGTAGCCGTTTAATTGCTATCCGTAAGGTTAAGGCAGGTGACACTGTCGGTTATGCTGGGCTTTGGCGAGCAAAAACAGATACTTTTATCGGCGTGATCGCGGTGGGTTATGGTGATGGCTATCCCCGGCATGCAGCCAATGGCACGCCGGTGTGGCTAAATGGCCGTGAAGTGCCTTTAGCAGGTAGGGTATCGATGGATATGATTACCGTTGATTTAGGTCATTTCTGCAAAGATAAGATTGGTGATGAAGCAGTGTTGTGGGGGCCCGAACTAGCGATAGAACGAGTGGCTGCTCAGGCAGAAACTATCGCTTATGAATTGCTGTGTAATATTACACCACGCGTGCAATATCAGTATTTAGGTGATAACGGCTGAGAGAGCCCAGCCGTTTTAGCGTTCGAGCTATTTATCAAAGGTCACTTCAATGTGCACTTTGCCAAAGTCTGAAGTGAACGGCATTAAGATCGTTGGGCCATCGCAGCGATGAGTAATAGTGTGGCTTTTGCCAGAAACAACAATCGGTGTTGCCATGGTAAATTCGTAGCCTTTTTCACCTAACATCCGCTTAGCGCCGCCGGTAACCATGTTCGTGATCTCACCGACCATATCAGTAACATCGGCATCTATTTTTGTTGGCCGCTCGCCTAGCATCCGAAACATAATTTCAATGGCTAACGACTCATCAAAGCTAACCGAAAAAGACCCCTTCATGGTGGGGCCAACCATGCCAATTAAACCAGAGACATCGCCATTTGCAATTTCATTCTTTTTAATGCGAGGCTGTCCAGGCACAATTTTGGTATTGGCCATTGTCGATAACACATTGACCAAAGAGGACAAAAATGGGTTTACGTATTCAACATTCATGTAAATGCCTTTGGGGTTTATACAAGCGTTCGCCTAACACGCAATACTAAGCCTAGAAGTTTTTTTAGTGTAATACAAGCATGATTACTCGCAAGATACTTAATTTTCACGGCAATTCCGACACTTACCTCTTGCTTCGATGGTTTGATGGTGAATATCAAATCCTTGCAGGGCCGCTTGACGGCTAAATTCGGTTTGCAAAGCGCTAGAGTGCAATTCGGTAACATTGCCACACACTTCGCAAATCAGTAACTGTGCAGGGTGGTGTTTTTCAAAATGATGACACAACATGAAGGCGTTGCTAGATTCAATTTTGTGGATAAAACCTTGTTCTGTCAGAAACTCTAAAGCGCGATAGATAGTTGCCGGTTTCGCGGCGGGTTCACTTTGTTTTAACTGCTCTAATAAATCATAAGCACCTTGGCCCCCTTGGTTTTCGGCCATTAAACGAAAGACCTTTTCCCGGATCGCGGTAAAGCGCGCGCCATTTTGCACACAGATGGCTTTGGCTCGTGACACTAAACTCTCAGTTGACATACTTAGTCTCCACTCCATTTCTGTTGTCAGTGTACCATATTGCTTGCACACTGCCAGCTTGAGCATGTTGCTAGCTAATGTTATATGCTTGCTGACAACAACTGCTTTCTGCTTAGGTTTTTGGTATAATTGCCAACGGTTTTATTGGTGAGTCATTCACTCGTTTGTAGAGATAAATAAAAATTTTATGCCTCGATTACCCGCGAAAACGGCAGGGCTGGTTATGCCCTTGTTATTATCTATTATGATGACCTGTATTGTGTCCTTGGTGAGTACGCTAAGTAGTCTGGGGTGGCCTGCATTTACCTTTTCTGGCTGGTTATCCGCTTGGGGTTTGTCTTGGGTAATTGCTTTTCCTACCTTGTTATTGGTACTGCCTATGGTGAAAAAACTCACTAGCTATTTGGTACATGCCTAATTGCTCTGTTAAGAGGACTTCCTGCTTTGACGCTAAAACTGTTACCGCAACGACTCTCTGTTGCCCCCATGCTCGATTGGACCGATCAGCATTGTCGTTATTTTCATCGTTTAATGAGCCAGCATGCAGTGTTGTACACCGAAATGGTCACTACCGGTGCCATTATTCACGGTAAAGGCGATTACCTTGGCTATAACGAACAAGAACATCCGTTGGTATTGCAATTAGGCGGCTCTGTTCCAAAAGATATGGCCACTTGCGCTAAACTGGCGGAACAGCGTGGTTATGATGCAATCAATATTAATGTTGGTTGCCCATCAGATCGCGTGCAAAACGGTATGTTTGGCGCCTGTCTTATGGCACAGCCACAACTAGTAGCTGATTGTGTGAAAGCCATGCAAGATAAGGTTGCGATTCCTATTACAGTAAAAACACGTATTGGTATTGATGATTCAGATGAATATCAATTTTTACAAGATTTTGTGCAAATTGTGGCGGATGCGGGGTGTCAGCAGTTTGTTATCCATGCGCGTAAAGCGTGGTTAAAGGGCTTAAGCCCAAAAGAGAATCGTGAAGTTCCACCGCTTAATTATGGTCGAGTTTATCAGTTAAAACAGGATTTCCCGGCTTTAGATATCAGTATTAACGGCGGTATTAAAACTTTAGCTGAGGCCGCGACACATTTAAAACAACTTGATGGTGTGATGATTGGGCGAGAAGCCTACACTAACCCTTACATGTTGAGCGAAGTGGATGCGCAGCTATATGGCGATGCGCATCCAGTACTTTCGCAGCATCAACTCGTGCGGCAGATGTTACCTTATATAGAGCAGCAGATGCAGCAAGGTGCGCGGTTTTGGCATATCGCTAGGCATATGCTCGGGCTATTTCAGGGCTTACCGGGAGCACGTCAGTGGCGACGTTTACTCAGTGAGCAAGGCCATCTCAGCAGCGCGACTCCGACCTTACTTGAAGCGGCTTTGGCCAAAGTACCTGAGTAAGCTAAATCTTAAAAAAGTGGTGATTTTCGCCACTTTTTTTATTTTCAGCTATCGAGTAATCACCTTAGCATTTCGCTGACTTTATTTTTTTATATATAATTCATAGCCTTATGGTTTTGCTGTTTACTGGCACGGCACTTGAAACAACTTAGGCATGTTCCTGATTCTAGGATGATGCTTAAGCAAGGAGCCGTCTATGCCATTCTTAAATCCGTTAAACCGCCTGTTTAATCATAAGGCAGGTGGCAAATGATGTTATTTCAACATGATACTCTGCTGTTGATTTACATTATGCCGTTACTTGGCTTTATTTTAGGCATGTTACCGGCTTTAGTGGTGTGGCGCTTTAGCAAGCCTCGTCGCAAAAAAACGCCAACGATTGAGCAAGCTGCACGGATCAAAACCGGATTTACACTGTCGCTGTAGTGGTTTTGGTGTAAGATAAAGGCAGGTCAAACCAGCAAGGATCAGTAAGATGCGATATTTTTTCTTCATGTGTTGCAGTGCTTTGTGTTTAGCCAGTGCGGCATTAAGTGCAGCTGAACTGCAGTTAACCCAAGCAGAAGTGCGTGCGCCCTTGCCCGGTCGCACGGTAACAGCAGGTTACTTTCAATTGCAAAATGACTCAACAAAATCCATTGAGTTAGTCTCTGCCAGTAGTCCCGCTTTTGAGGTAATTGAACTACACCAACATATCGAACAAGATGGCATGATGCGCATGGTTGAAGTAGCTAGCATTGAAGTCGATGCCGGTGCGCGCTTGATTTTTGCCCCAGGCGGTTTGCATATGATGATGTTTACGCCAACGCAACCGCTGGTGATTGGTGAAACGGTACCGGTCACTCTTCAATTTAAAGACGGAAGCCAGTTACAGTTTGCATTCCCGTTAGTGGCCATGCCACGCCGATAGGAGAAACCATGAATAAATCTATGATTGGCAGTTGGTCTGCCATTATCTTGTTATTGTTGTTTTGGATGCTCAGTTGGTGGGTTAGTCGAGAACCTGCCATGGTGTTACCCGCTACTGCAACAAACAGCATTAGCACTGAGCAGCAGCGTGTTGCTGGCTACAGTACCACTACCGCTTTAATTCAAGTAAGTGAAACTCTGTTAAACAAGCCGGGCGGTTATATGGCAAATGATGTCTTACCGCCTTTTAGCTTGCTAGACAATATGCCAGCATGGGAATTTGGTGTACTAGAAATGTCACGTGATCTAGCGCTAGCACTGCGTAAAGATTTCAGCCGTTCGCAATCCCAATCGGCCGAAAATGCATTTCTTAAAGTGGCGCAGCCGCAATTAAATATTGATCATCAAAGCTGGATGTTACCCAGCGCCGAATCAGAATACCGTAAAGCAATTGAACAGTTTTATATGTATCGGCAAGCTTTAATGGATCCAAAACAGAACGATAGCCAGTTTTATGCTCGCGCGGATAATTTACGCGACTGGCTAAAAAACGTTGAAAAGCGCTTGGGCAGTTATTCGCAACGCTTAAGCGCAAGTGTAGGGCAAGAGCGTTTAAATACGGATTTAGCGGGTGATGCTGCCGCACGTCAATCAACAACGACCCCCGAAAAACAGTGGTTAAAAACCAGTTGGTGGAAATTGGATGATGAATTTTACGAAGCCCGTGGTGCGACCTGGGCGTTATTACAATACCTGCGGGCGATTGAGGTTGATTTTGCTGATGTATTAGAACGTCGTAATGCCATGGTCAGTTTGCAGCAAATTATTCGCGAACTGGAAGCGACACAGCAACCGATTTGGAGCCCTATGGTGTTAAACGGGAGTGGTTTTGGGGTGCTGGCCAATCATAGTTTAGTGATGGCTAATTATATTTCACGCGCTAATGCGGCATTAATTGATTTGTCAGAGTTGTTAATACAAGGATAGTAAAATGAAAAAGTGTGTGGGTGTAATAGGTTCATTGTTGTTGCTCAGCACGACAGTGCAAGCAGATACCGTATTAGGTCTCTATGCCGGTGCCGATTACTGGCAAACTCAAGTGAATGGTGGTTTCGCTAATTCTGAGCAAACACAGGCCTTTAACTTTGAAGATGCATCTCAGCAATCTTTTTACTTGGCGTTAGAGCACCCGTTGCCGCTACTGCCTAATTTGCGTATTCAATATCAAACCTTGGAAACACAAGGTAATACACTGCTCAATAGCACTTTTACTTTTGGTGGCGTCAATTACATTCAAGGTACTAACATAGCCACTGAGCTGGATCTCAGCAGTACGGATTATGTCTTGTATTATGAAGTGTTAGATAATGGCTTAATCACCCTAGATTTAGGTGTCACTGCGAAACATTTAAAAGGCTATGCCGTAGCCCGTTCAGCTTCCGTTGGAACGATTCAAGATATTAACCAAGTGGTGCCGATGCTGTATGTCGATACGCGTATTGGTATCCTTGGTACGGGGTTAGATGTATTTGCAACGGCGAATGCTACGCGCTGGCAAGACAGTCATTTATATGATGCTCAAGCGGGAATTGGCTACCAGCTGGTTGACAATCTGCTGATAGATCTTCGCTTGAAAGTGGGTTATCGCACAGTCGATTTACGTTTGGATGATATCGATGATTTGTACGCCGATTTACAATTTAAAGGCGCTTTTGCCGGCGTAGAATTGCACTTTTAGTTAAAAAAGCCTAAGTATTCTGGTTTGACTTGTTACTATTAGCCTTAAGTCATATAGTAACCGTCTTTATTATGCTTAAAGAGCACAATGTTGACGCAGCTTTTCCGAAATCTTACGCTTATCTATGTCGCCGCCTGCCTTATGTTGGCGGCCGTCTTATTTAGCTGGCAAGTCCGCGTTGCTGATCAACAGGCGCAGCGCCAGCTGCAGCAATATGCCGATCTGTTAAAAATCAGTTTAAAACCCTTGTTATTACAAACGTCGGCTGAGCAACTTAGTTCCCATCTTAATGAATTACAGTTCAGCGCCTTACTACCGATTGCCGCACTCGGCGTCTATCAATCTGATGGCATACAATTAGCCAGCACCGGCGCTTTGACCGCATTACCATCTAAAATTGAAACGCAAAGTCGGCAATATCAGTTGTTACAAACTGAGCAAGGTCGTGTGGCTTTACAACCGTTGATGATTTGGTCTGCCGCGTCAGGCCAATTTGATCATTTTAAAACGCCCGATGCTTTTCTATTAATCCTACCTGAAACCGCCGAAACTTGGCCGTCAGTGCTGTTACCTCTGAGTATTAGTGGGTTAATTTTTACTGTGTTTTTTATGCTAACGTTATGGCTGGTCTATCTTTGGCAACAACAACGTAACTTATGGCTAGATCGCCTGACCGCCGTTGATACCGAAACCCGTGGGCTGTCGAATGTGCCGTCTGATGTACGGGCGTTACTTGACTGGCGTGTACAGGCAGAGCAACAGCAACTGAGTTTGCAACAGCAGTTAGAGAATGCGGCGCAACAGCAGCAATTTTTGCAGCAGCAATGTACAGCCCAACAACAACAAAGCAGCGTCTTGACCGAGCAGGCTGACATACTGCGCCAACAAATGTCAGCTTGGTTACAGCACTGTAAATTACTGTGGCAGCGACAAGAGCAATTATCAGTGGCAGTGTTTCAAACGTTATTGCGGTTGCATTTTTTGTATGGTCTCTTTCAGTTTAATCCGCGTAGTTTAAAAAAAGATCCGTTATCGCTGGTGCATTGGTTACCGCAACAGTTTGGTGCTTTGCATAAGATCCTGGCTCAAGGAACCAGTATTGATTGGGTAGAAGGCCCAGATAATATAAATTTTGATGTATTGTTAGACGAGGAAGTGCTACAAGCCAGTTTACAAGCGATGTTGTTGTTGGCGGTACGCTCTGAGAATACTCAGCGTATTTTGTGCCGAGTGACCTTAGAAGCCACAGCGCAGCCTCATCTGCTGCTGCATCTGAGCTGTGATGGCAATGGTTTACCTGCGCATATTATTGAGCATATCAGCCAGGCCAAATCGTCAAACTGGCAATGGCGCGATGTGGATGTAACCCTATTACAATTGATGGCTAAGTTGTTACAGGCTGAGTTACAGGTGCAATCATTAGAAGGGCTCGGCTCAAGTATTCGCTTGCGTTTTCCGGTTGCGCTTCAAGGGGTGACCTTTAGTAGTCCGGTCGATCGCTTACTGGTGTTTGATCAAGATAGCGACAGGCTACAGGGTCGTTTAGCAGGCTTAGCTAGCCAAGCGGTGCAGGTAAGTGCTTGCAGTCATTTTTCCGAGTTAAAACGCAAATTAGAGCAGACAGCGCCACAGCGGTTATTAATGTTTTTGCCGGCAGAACAACCCAATGAAGCGTGGCAGCAATTAATTTCCTCTTATCAAGCCAGTATTAACATACAAGCTTTTGCTCCAGAGTTAACGTTATCGCATTGGCAAGCACTATTGCCTTGCATAGCGAGTTCAGAATTTAGTTTAATGATGCTACAGCAACACGCTGTCGAGGTGTTAAAAAGCCAGCGGCATAAAAGTTTATTAGTGGTCGACGACAATGAAACGAACCAAGCTTTTATTAATATCCTGCTGCAAAACAAACCTGTGCAGCTCGCTTCAGCGTTAACCGGTAAGCAGGTGTTACAGCTGTGCTTGCATCAGCAATTTGATATGATTTTATTAGATATTCGTTTGCCTGATATGTCGGGTATCGAAGTAGCGAAACAGTTGCGAGCTTTACCCGGATATCAACATACACCCATATTAGCGTTTACCGCGCATGCGTTACCGGCAGAAATTGCCGAATTTAAAAAAGCAGGTATGGATGATATCTTGTTAAAGCCGTTAGAACCGAGTAAATTTGCAGCACTGTTAGCGCATTATCAGCTACATTAAAAATCTAAGCTATGCGCATACCTATTAGGGGATTAGCAGCACGCCCTTTGCAGTTAGGAAGCGGTTAAATTAGCAGGACGTTAATATAAAGGTTGGCCGATGATACAAAATAACGCAGATGAAGGATTTCTGTTTTTAGCAGACGATGAACATGCGCCGACTACACCGTTGCATGAACTCGACGTTTGGCATCTGTTGATCGTCGATGACGATGAAGAAATCCACACCGTAACCAAACTGGCGCTGAATGATTTGATCGTGCTAGGTAAGCGTTTGCAATTTCATCATGCCTTCTCCGGACAGCAAGCCATCGATTTTTTACTGAAACAGCCTGATACAGCGTTGGTTTTACTCGATGTGGTGATGGAGACCGATGACGCCGGTTTACAGGTTGTGCGGCGTATTCGAGACGAATTGCGTATGGATGAGTTACGTATTGTCTTGCGCACCGGTCAGCCAGGTTATGCGCCTGAAGAAAGTGTTATCAAAGAATACGATATCAACGACTACAAAACGAAAACAGAACTGACCCGCAGTAAACTGGTTACCTCGATTATTTCTTCCATTCGTTCCTATCAGCAAATTAAAACCATTAATCAAAATCGCCTTGGTTTACAAAAAATCATCAGTGCCGGTGCCAATTTGCTGGAACAGCATTCATTACACGAATTCTCTGAAGGCGTGGTCACGCAAATTTCTTCGTTAATTGGCTTGCACGCTGAAGGTGTTTTGTGTGCGCAGATTGAAGATGACGGCTCGGCAAGTGATCGTATTTATGTATTGGGTGCGGCTGGGCATTACGCGCCTTACATTAAATGCCAATTAGAACGCTTAGAGAATAAACGGATTGTTGAGCAAATTAATCTGTGTCTATTGAGTAAACGGCATATCTTCTCGGAACGTGACACCGTTTTATATTTAGGCAACGAGAAACACAATGCCGCCGTTTATATTGAAACCAATCGGCCTATTGATACCGCGGATCAGCAACTTATCGAAGTATTTTTAACCAATATCTCGATTGGTTATGAGAATGTCGCTTTATTCCAACAATTAAGACATGCGGCCTATATTGACCCGTTAACCAAAACGCCAAATCGTAATGAGTTTATTCAAATCTTGCAGGATACGCGACGGTTTGAACCTGACAATATGGTTGCCGTACTGGTGGATATTGATCATTTCTCAGATGTGAATGATGGCCTGGGTCAAGAGGTGGGTAATGAACTGTTGGTTGCTGTTACGCTGCGCTTGATCGAACATTTTGGCATTAGCTGTCAGTTGGGCCGGGTGGGGGCGGATGTCTTCGCCTTAGTGGGCCCAGAAGACCAGTTAACCCCCACGCGGTTAAAAGCGGTTTTTAGTTCGCCATTTCAAGCGTTTGAGCATAGCCTGCAAGTTAATTCTACCTATGGTATTTGTCGTTTACGCGACTCGGGTGAGCAGGGCATGGTTATTATGAAGCATGTTTATATTGCGCTGAATAAAGCCAAAAAGACTTTGGGGGTGAATCATCAATATTATGAGCCTTCGATGGAGGATGAAGTCAGTAATCGCTTAAACATGTTGCGTAAGCTCAGAGCCGACTTTGCCCTAGACAAATTGGAGTTATGGTATCAGCCACAACTGTGTATCAAAACGCAAAAAGTAGTTGGGATGGAAGCCTTATTACGATGGCCACACCAGCCAAATCAATATATTTCACCGGCCGTGTTTATTCCATTGGCGGAGTATTCAGGGTTGATTGTGGATATTGGTTTATGGGTGCTAGAACAGGCTTGTCAGCAATTAAAGCGCTTAGCTGAGGTCGGTTATACTAATCTGCGAATTGCCGTAAATGTGTCGATGCCACAATTTCGTTCAGCACAGTTTGTGCCTTCGGTTATCGAAACCATACAGCGTTATCAGGTTGCGCCACATCTGTTAGAACTGGAAATCACCGAATCGGTGGTGATGGACGAACCGAATAGGGTGATCAGTGCATTACAAAAGCTGAAAAGCTTTGGTATTAAGGTCGCGATAGATGATTTTGGTATCGGCTTTTCGTCGTTAAGTTATTTACAACAATTACCGTTGGATCGCATTAAAGTAGACAGGGCTTTCATTAATGCAATTGATCAGCAAGATGGTGGCTTAATTGCTGAAACCATTATCAATTTAGGTAAGCGTATTGGCTTACAAACCATTGCTGAAGGCGTAGAAACGGCAGAGCAGTTGGCGGTGATTACTCAAATGCAGTGTGATGAAGTTCAAGGTTATTTCTTCGCTAAACCACTGCCACATGCTGAATTAATGGCTTATTTAGCAGAAAATTAATGCAGTTAAACGCCATAAGCCAATGATGCTGGCTTATGGCGTAATGAGGTTACTTGCTCGCGCGTTCAAATGAGGTCATGATCTCGGCTTTGGCGGCAGCAACATCACCCCAACCTGTTACTTTTACCCACTTACCGCTTTCCAGTTCTTTGTAACGTTCAAAGAAGTGCTGAATTTGTTTTTTCAGCAGTTCAGGCACGTCATTCACATCATGGATATGATCATACAGCTTCGTCAGTTTACTGACTGGAACCGCTAATACTTTGGCATCTTGGCCTGCTTCATCTTCCATATGCAGAACGGCAACCGGACGACACTTGATTACCGCACCTGGTACTAATGGATAAGGTGTTGGCACTAAAACGTCAACTGGGTCCCCATCTAACGATAAGGTTTGGTTAACGAAACCATAGTTACAAGGGTAGAACATCGGGGTCGACATAAAGCGGTCAACCCATACCGTGCCAGTATCTTTATCGACTTCGTATTTAATCGGGTCAGCATTAGCTGGAATTTCAATAATTACGTTAATTTCGTCTGGCAGGTTTTTACCTGCAGCTACATCGCTTAAGCTCATCGCTTGGTCCTCTGGTTAATGGCTGGGCGACATTATAATGACACCCGTAAAATTCGCTATAAGTTATTGGTCTTAGTTGGGCTGCTTAGCATGATAGCTTACACAGGTCTCGACCTCATGTTTTGAGCCTAAAATGACGGCCACACGCTGGTGAATATCGGTGGGCACGATATCCATAATACGTTCATAGCCGGTTGAACTTGCCCCACCGGCTTGCTCTACTAAAAAGCTCATCGGGTTAGCTTCGTACATTAAACGCAGTTTATCGGGCTTGCTCGGGTCTTTGTTATCGCGTGGATACATAAAGATGCCGCCACGGCACAATACGCGATGTACATCACCGACCATCGCGGCGATCCAGCGCATATTAAAGTTTTTACCACGAGGCCCTTCCTTGCCTTTTAGTAAATCGGCCATATATTCCTGCATAGCAGGCTGCCAAAAACGTTGGTTTGACATATTAATTGCAAATTCGGCGGTGTATTTAGGAATAGTCGCCGTGTCTTCGGTTAATAAGAAGCCGCCATAGGTTTTATCCAAGGTGTACAGACGCGTGCCTTTACCGGTCGTTAGCGCTAACATGGTCGACGGACCGTAGAGCACATAACCTGCGGCAACTTGTGCCGTACCGGGTTGTAAAAATTGACTGGCATCATCAGCCTCTTTTGCTGCATCAGCGGGAAGAATTGAGAAAATAGTGCCGAGTAGGCTGTTAATATCGGTGTTAGATGAGCCGTCGAGCGGATCAAACGTGACTAAGTAACGCCCATTAGGGTTACCCGGTACTATGGTGTCTTCTTCTTCAGAGCTAATCGCTTTGACAACACCGGTCTCTAAGATAATTTCTTTGAGTAATTCGTTGGCGATAATATCGAGTTTTTTTTGTGTTTCGCCTTGGACATTTTCGGCCAGGGTTGATCCTAAAACACCGGCCAGTTCACCTTGACTTACCCGAAAGGCAATTTCACGACAGGCAGCGAGAATAGTCTTCAAAAGCGAGATCAGGTCTGGATCCACGCCATCTTGTTGCAGTACGGGGGAGATGCGACGCATTATAGTAGGTCCTTTTCTTATCGGGTCAGAGGTTTGCTGTTAACAGCAATAGTTATTTTAAAGAAGTTTTCCTTAAATTGCAGTTTTCATCGCAGCTTTATCTGCATTTGTTACAATAGCCGGCGATTGTTAAGAGAAAAGATATATGCATATTCATATTTTAGGTATTTGTGGCACCTTTATGGGGGGCATCGCCGCATTAGCGAAAGCCTTGGGACATCACGTCACCGGCTCCGATCTCAATGTTTACCCGCCAATGAGCACGCAACTGCAACAACTTGGCATCAGTTTAACGCAAGGTTACGATCCTGCCCAGTTGGAACCTGCACCTGACTTGGTGATTATTGGTAATGCGCTGTCTCGCGGCAACCCTGCGGTGGAGTATGTATTAGAACACGGCTTAGCTTATAGCTCAGGGCCGCAATGGTTATCCGAGCAACTCTTGCAGCAGCGTTGGGTGATTGCCGTCGCCGGCACGCATGGTAAAACCACTACCGCAAGTATGTTAGCTTGGATCCTCGAGTATGCCGGTTTAAAACCGGGCTTCTTAATTGGTGGTGTGCCACAAAACTTCGATTGCTCTGCCCGTTTAGGCGATGCGCCGTTTTTTGTAATTGAAGCCGACGAATATGACACGGCGTTTTTTGATAAACGCTCGAAGTTTGTGCATTACCGGCCACGCACCTTAGTGATTAACAACCTTGAATATGATCATGCGGATATTTTCCCAGATTTGGCCGCCATTCAACGGCAATTTCATCATCTGTTGCGCACTGTACCGGCTTCAGGTTTAGTGGTGTCGCCGGAAGGTGTACCGGCCGTAGCGCAAACACTCGCCTTAGGTTGCTGGAGTCAACGCGAAGCGTATGGTACCGATTGGCGAGTCGCGTTAACGGAAGCGGATGGTTCGGCATTTCAGGTGTTTTGGCAACAACAGTTGCAAGGTAGCGTCACTTGGCAGCTAACCGGCCAGCATAATGTCGATAACGGTATGATGGCCATTGCCGCGGCTCGCCATGCGGGCGTGCCGGTTGCCGTCAGTATTGAAGCTTTAGCCCGTTTTATTGCGCCGAAGCGCCGTATGGAATTAAAAGGGACACCGGGTAATATTGCTATCTATGATGATTTTGCACATCACCCCACGGCGATTGAAACGACCTTAAAAGGTTTACGTGCCAAAGTGGGCCAGCAACGTATCATAGCCGTACTTGAACCACGCTCGAACACCATGCGACTGGGCGTACATCAAGCCGCGTTACCGCAAGCGTTACTCAGTGCCGATGAAGTGTTACTGTTTGAACCACGCAATGCCGGCTGGTCGATGAGTGAATTGGTTGCGCGGCTTCATGGCCCGGCCAGTGTGAGTTACGATATTGATGAATTATTGACGCGTTTAGTGGCAACCGCTCAACCCGGTGACAGCATTGTCATTATGAGTAATGGCGGCTTCGGCGGGATTCATCAGAAACTACTGACTGCCCTCACAGATAAATGGAACACTTAATGAATCAATCCCCAACAGAAATCACCTTAGCCTTTACCGGTGCATCAGGTGCGCCTTATGGCTGGCGCTTATTAGAATTGTTGTTAAAGCAACAGGTCAAAGTGCACTTGCTGATTTCTAGTGCGGCGCGCGTGGTCTTTGCTACCGAACATGATATTAAGTTACCCGCCGCCGCTGAGCGCTGTGCTGCGCAATTACAGCAACATTTTCAATGTGACGCTGAACTACTCAAGGTGTACGGCAAAGATGACTGGTTTTCACCAGTCGCGTCCGGCTCGGCCGCACCGCGGCAGATGGTGGTGTGTCCCTGCTCAACCGGGAGTCTGTCAGCGATTGCTCAAGGTGCCAGTGATAACTTGATAGAGCGCGCCGCCGATGTCGTTATTAAAGAGGGCGGTAAGTTAATTTTAGTGGTGCGAGAAAGCCCACTCAGTGCCATCCATTTAGAAAACATGTTAAAGCTGAGTCGGCTAGGGGTTTGTATTATGCCTGCCGCACCAGGCTTTTATCATCAACCACAGCAGATCAGCGATTTAGTGGATTTTATGGTAGCACGTATTCTCGACCAGCTGGGTTTGTCGCAGCAATTAGTCGCGCGTTGGGGCTACGGTGGTAACTAAGTATTCAAAGAGGAGTTAACATTGGAAATTGCACTGGATATTTCAGATCTGCATAAAATTTATGGCAGCGGCACGGTGGCGTTGTCAGGCATTGATTTGCAAGTTAAGCAGGGTGATTTCTTTGCCTTACTTGGCCCGAATGGCGCAGGTAAAAGCACCACTATTGGTGTGATCAGTTCGTTGGTGAATAAAACGCAAGGTAAGGTGCGGGTGTTTGGCTTCGATATCGATACACAGTTAGAAGCAGCGAAAAGTTGCTTAGGGTTGGTACCGCAAGAATTTAACTTTAACCAGTTTGAAACGGTGTTACAGATTGTGATCAATCAAGCAGGTTATTATGGCGTACCGAAAACGGTGGCGTTAAAACGCGCCGAAAAGTACCTCGGGCAGCTTGGTTTGTGGGAAAAACGGTCGGCGCCGGCGCGTGAGTTATCCGGTGGTATGAAGCGGCGTTTGATGATAGCGCGAGCGCTAATGCATGAGCCTAAACTATTGATATTAGATGAACCTACCGCTGGCGTGGATATCGAATTACGCCGCTCGATGTGGGAGTTCCTAAAAACCATTAATCAGCAAGGTGTCACCATTATTCTGACCACGCATTATTTAGAAGAAGCCGAAATGCTCTGTCGCAATATTGCCATTATTGATAAAGGCAATATTGTTGAAAACACCACCATGAAGGCATTGCTGGCCAAGCTAGGCAAAGAAACCTTTATATTCGATGTGGCACAGTTGCCTGCAAATTTACAATTAACCGACTTTGTTTGGCGACAGTTGGATGAACAAAGTATTGAAGTGGATGTAGAAAAATCGCAAGGCTTAAACCCTATCTTTAGCCAACTCAGTGCACAAGACGTCAAAGTGCTATCGATGCGCAATAAAGCGAATCGTTTAGAAGAGTTGTTTGTCACTTTAGTAGAGCATGGTCGGGAGGTGGCAGTATGAGAAGCCAGTACTTGATTGCATTACAAAGTATTTTAAATAAAGAAATTACCCGCTTTATGCGGATCTGGGTGCAAACCTTGGTGCCACCCGCCATTACCATGAGTTTGTATTTTGTTATTTTTGGTAGCTTGATTGGCTCACGTATTGGTCAGATGAATGGCTTTAGCTATATGGAGTTTATTGTACCTGGCCTAATTATGATGTCGGTGATCACCAATTCTTACACTAATGTTGCCTCATCGTTTTTTAGTGCGAAGTTTCAACGTAATGTCGAAGAGTTATTAGTTGCGCCAGTGCCAAATTTTATCATCGTGCTGGGTTATATTGGCGGTGGAATGGCGCGTGGCATGTTGGTCGGTTTAATCGTAACCATCTTGTCGTTGTTTTTTGTAACGATCCAAATTCATAATTTGGCGATCATTATTGTTACGGTGATTTTAACGTCTATGCTGTTTGCTTTAGGTGGCTTAATCAACGCGGTGTATGCGAAAACCTTTGATGATATTAGTATCATCCCCACCTTTGTCTTAACGCCATTAACCTATTTGGGTGGGGTGTTTTACTCGTTGTCGTTATTGCCTGGTTTTTGGCAAAAAGTTGCTGCTTTAAATCCAATAGTGTATATGGTTAACGCCTTTCGCTATGGTTTCTTAGGGTATTCAGACGTCAGTCTGTGGTTAGCGCTAGCAGTAGTTTTAGGATTTATTATCGTTTTATTCAGTTATGCCATGTATCTTATTAACAAAGGTATAGGTTTGCGTAGCTAAATACTAAATCCCGGATACAGGGATATGATTTTTGCAGACATTTAATGGTTGCAACCATAACACTCCAGGTTGGTGTATAAACCAACCTAGGGTTAATCGAATGCAGCAAGGTACTGACAGGCATGAATGACCAAACAAAACGCCAAGCAACCGCCTCGGAAGAAGCGTTGTGGCGGATCTTTACTGTACCGGAAGCACCGGACTCGACACTGAGTATTATTGAGCAGAATTTGTCGCAGAATTTGGCTGGTTTTTTAAACGAGAGCATTGTTGCTGTCGAAAAACCGCTATGGCAAATCGAGCGGGATTTTCAGGCATACCAGATCCCAGAACAACCCAGTTTTGTCTCTGACTATACCGAAAGCATTATGCAAAAGCTGGTTGCACACTCTGTGCATACAGCAGCGCCCAGCTTTATTGGCCATATGACGTCAGCCTTACCCTATTTTGTGTTGCCGCTGTCGAAAATGATGGTAGGGCTTAATCAAAACTTGGTGAAGATTGAAACCTCTAAAGCCTTTACGCCATTAGAGCGGCAAGTACTCGGCATGATGCACCATTTAGTGTACGGCGAGCGCGAAGGGTTCTATAAAAAATGGATGCACAGTGCCAATCACTCGCTCGGCGCGTTTTGTTCTGGCGGCACCATTGCCAACATTACCGCATTATGGATTGCGCGTAACAAACTACTGAAAGCTGAGGGTGATTTTAAAGGTATTGCAAAAGAGGGCTTATTCCGCGCGATGCAGCATTACGGTTATCAAGGTTTAGCAATTGTCGTGTCTGAGCGGGGGCATTACTCGTTAGGTAAAGCGGCTGATGTACTTGGCATTGGCCGTGATTCGGTTATTTCGATAAAAACTGACGCGAATAACAAAGCCGATATTACCGAGATGCGCCGGGTGTTGAACGAGCTACAGCAAAAGCAGATTAAAGTGTTAGCGATTGTCGGAGTGGCCGGTGCAACAGAAACCGGTAACGTGGATCCGTTAGATAAATTGGCCGATCTGGCCGCAGAATATCAGTGTCATTTCCATGTTGATGCGGCCTGGGGCGGTGCGACGTTATTTTCGGCTAAGCACCGAACCCTGCTTGCGGGCATAGAGCGCGCCGACTCGGTGACCATTGATGCGCATAAACAAATGTATGTACCAATGGGCGCGGGCATGGTGGTGTTTAAGCATCCGTCTGCGGCGAATGCGATTGAGCATCATGCTGAATATATTTTGCGTAAGGGCTCGAAAGATCTCGGCAGCCAAACCTTAGAAGGGTCTAGGCCGGGCATGGCAATGCTGGTGCACGCGTGTTTGCAAGTGATTGGCTATAAAGGCTATCAGATCTTAATTGAACGCAGTATCGAAAAAGCCAAGTACTTTGCCACGCTGATTAGCCATAATATTGATTTTGAGCTGATCACTGAGCCTGAACTGTGCATTTTGACCTATCGCTATGTTCCCGCGCAGGTGCAAAAAGCGCTGGCGCATGGCACGCCTGAGCAACGCCGCCGTATCAACGAGCTGTTAAATGGTTTAACGCAGTTTATTCAAAAACGGCAGCGGGAAGAGGGGAAATCTTTTGTCTCTCGTACCCGGTTAACTCCTGTGCGCTATGATCGACAAGAAACAATCGTCTTTCGCGTGGTACTGGCGAACCCCCTTACCACAGAAGAGATTCTGCGTGAGGTCTTAGTGGAACAAGATCAGTTGGCGCAATTAGACAAAGACTTTTATCCCAAATTACGCCAATTTGCTGCTGATATCTTAGCTTAATCCTGACTCTGACGCTGCGGCGTCAGGGGGGGTTAGCTTGCACTTAGGCCTAAATACCAAAAATACAGCGCCAGCACACTTAACAAGCTGGCGCTACCATAGCAGAGCACTTTACCCCAGCCGCCCGCTCTGAGCATTAAGTCATGCATACCATGATGCACGCGGTGCATGGCATGAAACAGCGGCAAACACAGCCCTGCGCCCACCAGCACTAAGCCTGCTAATCCCCAATAATCGCTAAAGAGCCACTGGCGTATTTTTGCATAATCTAAAGCGTTTTCCGGTAATAATCCCAAAGGATAGGCAATCGCGAGGGTAAGAATTACCCCTGGGATCAGCACGGCAAAACACACACCGCCGGCACTAAATAAAGCCCACCAAATCGGTTCATCAGAACGGGCCGGTTGCGTCATAGCACACCCCCTAATAACAATGCGAGTAATAACGTCACGCTGAGTGTGCCAAGCCATTGCCCTGCAATCATTAACGGCGCTGGCAAAATGGGTAACACCCGAGGGAACAATTCAAAAAAGGTTTTGGCATGAAACAAACTAGCAAAAAAGGTCAAAAGGTTTAGGCCAATCACCCAAGGGGTGGCCATAAAGGCAAGCCAATTCAACCAGCTTTGTTCGCTATGTTGCAAACTGTACAGGCCGGTTAGCAGGCAACCACAAAAAAACAATAAGGGTAAAACGGTTGCTTCACGCAGCATATAACGTTGATAGTAGCCATGCTTTAACCACCAATTGCGCCGCAGTTGACTCTGATAAGCTTGGTTAACCTGACGGGGTTCTGACATGATGCGCTCCTAAGGTTTAAAGATACCAATCACAAAGTCCGCAGCAGACGCTACTTTACCCTGATTGACGGCAGCGGCCGGATCGAGTTGTTTTGGGCAGACATCCGAGCAAAAGCCGACAAAGGTACATCCCCAGACGCCATTTTTACCGTTAAGCTGCGGCATGCGCTGTGCTTTTCCCTGATCGCGACTATCGAGATTATAACGCTGCGCTAAAGTCAGCGCGGCGGGGCCTAAAAACGCTGGGTTTAAACCAAATTGCGGACAAGCGGAATAACATAAACCACAATTAATGCAGTTGGAAAACTGAGCATACTTCGCCAGCTGTTTTGGTGTTTGCTGATGCGGCTGTAAGTGGGTGTCGTGGTTAATGAGGTAAGGTTTGACTGCCTGCAAATGGGTTAAAAACACTGACATATCAGAAATCAGATCTTTTTCGGTGGCAAAGTGTGCTAAGGCTTCCAGCGTGATGTCATCTTTATAATCACGCAGAAACGTTTTACAGCCAAGCTTCGGTATGCCATTGACCATCACGCCACAGGAGCCACAAATAGCCATGCGGCAAGACCATCGAAAAGCCAGCGTTGGATCCAGTTGCTGCTGAATATACAACAATGCATCGAGCACCGAAGTGCTGTCATCGCAGGGTACAGTGAAATGCTGCGGATGCGGTTTGTGATCTTGCTCTGGGTTGTAGCGTTGAATCACCAGTGTTTTCTGCATTAACGCTGCTCCTGTTGGCTAGGCTCTGCACCATAACGTCTGACCGCCGGTTTGCTCTGAGTGATACGTACGGACTGATAATGAATACTGGCGGCACCTTGCTCGGTTAACTGGGCTAGGCTATGTTGTAGGAAGCGCTCATCATCACGCTGTTGCATACCTTCATCGATCCGCTGATGAGCGCCTCGAGACTCTTGCCGTGCCAATGCACTGCTGACCATAGCGTTGGCCACATCTAAGCCGAAGCCCAGCTCATAATGTTGAATTAACTCAGTATTAAAGACCTTACTGTGGTCGCTGACGAACACCTGTTGATAACGTTGCTGCAAGTGCGCCAGAGTAGCTAAACATTGTTGCATACCCGCAGTATCACGATAGATGCCACAACCTTGTTCCATTGCCAGTGTCATCTCATGGCGAATTGCGGCGACACTGTCGGCGCTTTTTACGCCGAGTTTGGCTTGTAACTGTTGCTGTTGCTGCTGGCAGTACTGATCCAGTTTAGTGCGAGCAGCGGCCTTTGCCGTTTTAGCAAAGCTGGCCGCTTGCTTACCGGCAACATGGCCAAACACCAGTAATTCGCTTAAAGAGTTAGATCCCAAGCGGTTGGCCCCGTGCAGCCCCACAGAGGCACATTCGCCGACGGCAAATAAACCGGCGATACTGGTTTGGCATTGGGCATCAGTTAAAATACCCCCCATGGTGTAGTGCACGGCCGGTCTGATCGGTATTAAGGCTTTTGCGGGATCGACATTGACATAAGCCTTAGCTAATTCACAAATAAAGGGCAGTCGTTGTTGCAGATGGCGTTCGCCTAAATGGCGCAAATCTAAATAGACAACCGCATGCCCCTGACAATCACCCGTTCGGCCCTGCTGCTGTTCGTGCCAAAAGGCTTGCGATAATTTATCGCGCGGGCCCAGCTCCATGCATTTATTTTCCGGCTTACCCAGCGGAGTTTGAGGGCCTAGGCCATAATCCTGCAGGTAACGGTAGCCGTCACGATTGAGTAAAATGCCACCTTCACCACGGCATGCCTCGGTAATTAAGATGCCAGAGCCGGGCAAACCGGTTGGATGGTATTGCACAAACTCCATATCGCGCAGCGCGACACCATGCCGATAGGCCAGTGCCATACCATCACCCGTAACAATGCCACCATTGGTGTTGTGGTGAAATACTCGGCCAGCGCCCCCTGTTGCCAGAATGACGCTTTTGGCATGGATCTGATACAGTTCGCCCGTGTTGAGTTGTATGGCAAGTACACCAACTATCTGTTGCTCATGTACTAATAAATCTAAAACAAAAAACTCATCTAAACGCTGAATATTCGGGTATTTAAAAGATGTTTGAAACAACGTATGTAAAATATGAAAACCGGTTTTATCTGCGGCGAACCAAGTTCGCTCGGTTTTCATGCCGCCAAAGCGTCTGACTTGAATACTGCCATCCTCGCGTCGGCTCCAAGGGCACCCCCAATGTTCTAAATTAACTAATTCTTCATAGGCATGTTGCACAAAATACTCAACCACATCTTGGTCTGCTAACCAATCGCCACCCGTAACAGTGTCCTCAAAGTGACCTTGCATACTGTCTTGCGCCAAGGTTACTGCGGCGGCACCTCCTTCGGCAGCAACGGTATGTGATCGCATGGGATACACTTTAGATAACAGGGTGATTCGACAAGCCGGGTCGGCTTCTGCTGCAGCGATCGCCGCTCTTAACCCCGCGCCACCCCCACCTATGATGGCGATATCCGTTTCTAGTACCTGCATCTAAAATCCTTAAAAGTGTGCGAGTGTTTAAACTGCCGCCCAAGCGAGGCCGGCACAAAGTAACAAGGGATACACATGGCAAAGTATGACGTTTATCCCAAGAAAGGGGCTAAGTTCGGTCGGTTGGTCGGCATACTTAAAAATGCCCGGCAGTAACTTCAGCAATAAGGGTAAACTGAGTAAGCCTAGCAAGGTTTGCCAGGGTAGTAATTGCATAACAACGGCTATGATCAATAAGCCATAACTGGCTAGCAATAAAGCAGTAAACACCATGGCACTGCGTCGGCGACCAATAACGATGGGCAGATGGTTTCGGCCGACTTGACGATCCGCTTCAACATCTGGAAATTGATTTAGTAGCAGTAAATTACTGACTAACAAACTGATAATCATCGCCAGTACCCAAGCACCGGCGGTTAAGCCCCCAGCAAACACCCAAAAGGCGCCCAGTGTCATCAGTAAGCCAAAGCCAAAACCGGGTGCCAATAAGCAGGCTAATGCGTTTTTATTCAAATGCTGAGTATAAGCATAAATAATCAGCACACCGGGGATACCAATCAACAGTAATTGCCAGTTTTGCTGAAAGCTCAGATAAAGACCGGCAAAAATGACCACACATAACGAAATAATCGCCAGTTTCAGCGCAATACTACTGGCTTCAGGGTGGTTTACTAAGGTACCACTGCCACCACTAAATGGCGTTCGCTGGGTTAAAAAATCGAGCCCCGATTTAAAATCAAAGTATTCATTAAAGGCATTGACGCTGATATGAGCACTGAGCGCAATTAAGGTCACCAGTAGGTAGTTTTGCCATGTTGACATGGCCACCATTTGCCAGCCTGCCGTAGCAGCCAGTAACACACACACTAGCGTTAAAGTAAGAAAGTTTGCGCGACTGACGCCGAAAAGTACTGCAAACAAGATCATATCCTTATGTTGTTTAATAAATACGATACGCTAAGGCTATGCTTATTGAGTATGGCGGCAAGTTAGTAATGGCTTTTACCCGCTGTAGCCGACACAACACTCATACAGCTCAGCAGCATCGAGTAAAGCTTGTCAGGCGTTAGCTGCGGCATAATGCTTAACATCAACTCTGTTATAGTACAGGTATTGCGTTAACAGCGGTTTGATCTACATTATGCTTGCGTTGTTTTGTGGCAAAACCAGTGCAAGCCAGAGAGTGAGCTTATTTAAAGGTTAGGAAGAGTTATCAGTAAAAGCAAATAGCGCTACCATAAGGCTAATTGATCGCGCTGCTCGCCTGGCCAGGGGGCAAGTACTGCGTGTTGGAGCTCAGGCAGTTGATGTTGTAAATCACGGGTAAATTGCCGAGCTAACGCAGGTGCCCCCTGATTGTCAGGGGTATGGAAATAGCAATAGGGTGTTTTACCTGCACGCAGCCAGCTGGCAATTTTAGTTAGCCAAGGTTGATAATAATGCTGGTTAATACTGGTGTCAGCACAACCAATAAAGCGCATCACGGGTGTTTCAGTTAAACAAATGGCATGCACCGGTAAGCGTGGTTTCTTTTGCTGTGCATCCAGCAGTGCAGGGCTATTAGCGGGAACGGAAAATAGCGCTCGGCTATCTAACACTACGCGCTCGGTTTGATAGTGGCTCAGTAGGCGATTTAACTGCACTTCTGCTTCGCCTTTGTCAAAAAAAGCGGGATGGCGAACCTCAACACAAATGGGGGTTAACGGCCTTAAGATATCCAGTTGTTGCGTCAGCCAGTCGAGATTAGCTGGGCCTGTGCTAGCAGGCAGTTGTAAATGGACCATACCTAGTAAAGGATGAAGCGGGCTGAGCAATTGCCACCAGGCTTGCAGTTCAGCGGTATTATCACTGTGTAACTGATGTGACAGCCGCGAAGGGACTTTTAATTGTAAGCGAAAGTCTGCAGGTAACAGCGAGGCCCAGCGTGCTATTGTTTTGGCATCTGGATCGGCATAAAAACTGGTATTGCCTTCCACCGTGTTAAACACGGCGGCATATTGGGCTAAAAAAGCGTGTTGGGGCGTTTCATCAGGGTACAGGCTGCCTTTCCACTGCGGATTGGCCCACATGGGGCAGCCCAAATACAACTGCACTGCTTAAACTTCCAGATTATCAATCAATCGGGTCGTGCCAAGCGCTGCAGCCGCTAAGATCACTTTCGGCTCGGTGGCGTGCTCTGCCAGTGCCAAGGTGTGTTGATGGCTAATATCAAAATAATCAGGACGAAAACCCGCTTCAGTTAAGTCGGCTTTGGCTTGGCGCTCAAGTGCCCGATAATCATGCTGGCCGGCCAAGATGGCCGCTTTTACTTGCTGTAAAATCTGATATAGCGCCGGCGCTTGCTGGCGCTGGCTTGCGCTTAAATAGCCGTTTCGCGAACTTAAGGCTAAGCCATCGGCAGCGCGCTCAGTAGGCACACCAATGATTCGAATAGGAAAAGACAAGTCGGTGACCATTTGCCGGATAATCGCCAGCTGTTGATAGTCTTTTTGACCAAAACAAGCGACATCGGGTTGCACTAAATTAAATAGCTTACTGACGACGGTACTGACACCGCGAAAATGCCCGGCACGGCTGGCGCCACAATGCAGATCGCCGAGTAAAGGCACTTCAACATAACTTTGTACGTCTAAACCGCGAGGGTACATGATCTCAGGAGTGGGGGTAAACAAAGCGGCGGCGCCGTGCTGTGTTAAACCAGCAATATCATCCTCTAAAGTGCGAGGATAGCTGGCCAAATCTTCGTTTTTACCAAACTGCATGGGATTAACAAAGATGCTGCAGATCACTTGATCGGCTTGTTGCTTCGCAACATCAACTAATTTTAGATGGCCAGCATGCAGATTACCCATCGTCGGCACAAAAGCGATGCTTTGTCCCGCTTGTCGCCAGCGCAGAATTTGGCTGCGCAGCTCATTAACAGATTGCAGAATATTCATTTAATTAAAACTGTGCTCTTGGCTTGGAAAAACGCCGGATTTGACTTCACTGACATAGCTGGCAATGGCGCTGCGGATCTCGCCCGTTTGGGCTAAATAATTTTTAGAAAATTTCGGGATGTAACCACTGCTAATACCTAAGAGATCATGCATCACCAGCACTTGGCCATCGGTAACATTACCGGCTCCAATGCCAATTACCGGGATAGTCAGAGCTGCGGTGATCCGCTGTGCCAGTGGTGTTGGAATGCACTCCAGTACTAATAATTGTGCCCCTGCAGCTTCTAAGGCTAAAGCTTGACGCAGCATGGCATCGGCTTTCTCTGCCGTTTTACCCTGTACTTTATACCCTCCCAAAATATGTACAGATTGCGGTGTTAGCCCTAAGTGACCACACACCGGTACTCCGCGCTCAGTTAAGGCGGTAATGGTGGGTAATAAAAAGTCACCGCCCTCTAGCTTGACCATATTCGCGCCTGCTTGCATCAAGGGTACAACGCTTTGCAACGCTTGCTCGGTACTGCCGTAACTCATAAAAGGCATATCAGCGATAACGAAAGCTTCTGGCGCACCTGCACGCACAGCGCGAGTATGGTAAGCGATATCTTGGACAGTCACAGGCAGGGTATCGCTATGGCCTTGTAACACCATACCGAGAGAATCACCTATCAGCAGAACATCAACGCCTTGCTCAGCAAACAGTTTAGCAAAGCTAGCATCGTAAGCGGTCAACATGCTGATTTTATCGGCTTGTTGTTTCATTTTTTGTAAGACTGCGGTGGTTATCTTCGCCATATCATCGTATCCGACTAATTGTCTGAGGGTGCACCTTCGCACAAAGTACCTTGAGCGGCAAGTTGCAGCGGTTGCAAGCCATTTAACGGCACGGCGCTAAGCCATTGCGATAGGGCAGTGCCGTCGGGTAATACTAAGTTCGGCGCAATCTCTGCTAATGGGTACAGCACAAATTCGCGTTTTGTCATACCGTAATGCGGCACGGTTAGGTTGGGGGTATCAATCTGCTGTTGCCCGAATAATAATATATCCAGATCGAGAGTGCGCGGCCCCCAGCGTTCGGCTTTACGCTGCCGACCTTGTTCCAGCTCAATCTGTTGCAAAGCCTGCAGTAATTGCTGTGCACTAAGTTCGGTATTTAAGGCCGCCACCGCATTGACATAGTCAGGCTGGTCTTGCGGCCCCATCGGCTTAGAACTGTAAAAACGCGATACGTGCAACAGTTGGCAAGCAGGCAGTTGCGCTAATGCTGCTACCGCTCGCTGTAACTGGGCGACGGGCTCTGTGAGATTCGCTCCCAAGCCGATATAGCATAATTCTGTCTGCTTAATCATGGCTCGGTTTACGTTTGTAATTACGCCGACGCTTCGGTCTTTCTTGTCCTGCGCGGCCCAATTGCTGAATTAACTCTAATCGATTCGCTTCGTCGGTAAACTGAAATTGTTCCCACCACTGCGCTAATTCAGGCAAATCGCCGCCCTCGGCCGCTGCTCGCAGTACCAGAAAATCATAGGCACCACGAAACTTGGTTTGTTCCATAAGCTTGTAAGCACGTCGACCTGCGCGCTTCGTCAGGCGACCTTGTAACAGCCAGATGTCACGCATGGCTAGGCTAAAGCGTTTAGGAATGGCAATATTGCGCTGCACATCATCCAATATTTCGGTCATGGCGATACTAAAAGCGTCGTTCTCGTTTAAACCGCTTTCAATGAGTAAAGTTTGAGCGCGTACTTCAACCGGGTACCAGAGTAATGCTGCAAAAATAAAGGCGGGAGTCACCGGTTTATCTTGCGCTACACGTTGATCCGTATCTTGTAACGCTCGGGTGATCAGCTGAAAGGCTTTGCCTTCAGGCTCTTGTTTCAGCAGTTTTTCTAACTGTGGCAACAATTGCTTCAGCACTTTTAATTCACGCATCAGCATGAAGTTATCGAAACCTTTTCCGGCTAACCACATTTTTACCAGTTCATCAAACAAGCGTGGTGCCGGAATGTTTTTCAGCAATACCGCTAATTGCGGGATCGGCGCAGCCGTCTTCGCCGCCAATTGCATATTCAGTTTGGTGGCAAAACGTATGGCGCGTAAAATTCGCACCGGATCTTCACGGTAACGAACGTCTGGATCGCCAATTAATTCGATATTGCGATTAGCGATGCTTTGCATGCCCTCGGCAAAATCGTAAATAGTAAAATCTTTGATCGAGTAATACAGCGCGTTAACAGTGAAGTCACGACGTTCAGCATCTTCTTCGATGGTGCCATAGACATTATCCCGCAGGATCTGCCCATGATCGCTTAAGCTTGCGATTTTGTTGACATTTTCATCGTCTTCGGCACCGCTATGGTGGCCACGAAACGTTGCTACTTCGATGACTTCACGGCCAAAAACCACATGCGCTAAGCGAAAGCGGCGGCCAATTAAGCGGCAGTTACGAAAGACCTGTTTAATTTCTTCTGGGCGAGCATTGGTTACCACATCAAAATCTTTTGGTTTTAAACCAATCAATAAATCGCGGATACACCCGCCAACCAAATATGCCTCAAAGCCAGCGTCTTTTAGACGATAAAGTACCTTCAGCGCATTCGGGCTGATGTCTTTGCGAGAAATCGAGTGTTGATCACGGCCAATAACCCGCATCGGCGGTAAGCTAGAGACGGCAGTTTTTGCAACGGCAGCCACTGGCTCGGTCGTTACGGTTTCGGTATTTTTTGCGCCAAGGGTACGACGGCAAAAGTCAATCACGCGCGAAATAATGGTGTTTCTCCTCAATGGAAACGAACGGGCTGTTTTGAGCCGAAAAAACCGGCGTATCATACCTGAATCTGCAGAAAATGAGAATGCAAGGCAACACTCTCTGTATTTTAATTACGCTGAGTGAATGTCGCGCAAATTACGCAAAATCTGCACAGCGAATTTCGAGTTGTTTTGGTACTTTCGCCAGCTGCCAGTGCTGGGTAGCCCAAGCAAGTATTTCCGTTACTGGCGCTTGCCGCAGTTCATCAGGCGGGGCATGGCCTAGCAAACGTAATGCCGCCGTTAAACTGTGATGATTTGGCCAATGAGCGAGGGCGCTTGCATGGTTTTGTTTACTCAGTTTTTGCCCCGGCGCGGTAACGGCTAGGGGTAAATGGCCGTAAAGTGGCGCGGTTTGCCCCAGCAATTGAAACAAATGTTGTTGCCTGGGAGTCATACTGAGTAAATCGGCCCCTCGGATCACTTCGCTGACCTGTTGATCCTGATCATCAATCACCACCACCAGTTGATAACTAAATAACCCATCACGGCGCTTAACGATATAATCTTCTGCAGCTAAGGCGGCATCGATACGCTGGTTACCAAACACCTGATCATGGAAATGACAATCCACATCTGCCGCACGCAGACGCCAGGCTAAAGGCGGTGTCGTCAATTGTTTAGCGGCACAGCGCCCGTTATAGAGGCCGCCGGCGGCTTGGATTGCTTTGCGTGAACATTGGCAACCGTACAACAAGCCTTGTTGCTGGAGTTGATTAAATACGTCTTGATAGCGATCCAACCGTTGGCTTTGATAAATAACCGGGCCATCCCAGCATAAACCAAAGCTTTCTAGGGTGCGCATAATGTCGCTATCGGCATTGGCTTGCATGCGAGGCGTATCAATATCTTCGATACGTAACAGCCATTGGCCGTGCTGACTTTTTGCTTGAAGATAACTACCAACAGCCGCCACAAGTGAGCCAAAATGTAATGGCCCCGAGGGGGAGGGAGCAAAACGGCCGCGATAACCGGCCGTTTGCGTTGCAAGATGCACTGACACTGAGGTTGCCGCAGCGTTAACCGCCGAGTTGCTTCTCTTTGATTTCAGCCAGCGTCTTACAATCAATACATTGATCAGCAGTAGGACGTGCTTCTAACCGTTTTATACCGATTTCGATACCGCAGGTATCACAGAAACCAAAGTCGTCATTTTCAATCTTTTGTAACGTTTTTTCAATTTTCTTCAGCAACTTACGTTCACGATCCCGTGCGCGTAATTCTAAACTGAATTCTTCTTCTTGAGCTGCACGATCCACTGGATCAGGAAAATTGGCTGCTTCATCAGCCATATGTGTTTTAGTGCGATCCACTTCTTCACGAAGTTGTTGGCGCCATGCATCCAGAATTTTCCGGAAATGTTCCAACTGCTTCGGGTTCATGTACTCTTCCCCGACCGCTGCTTCATAGGGAACTACGCCCGCTAGCGCTAATAGCCCAAGGGATTTATTGTTATTGCCTACTGGCATGATTCTCTCCTGTACAATCCCACCAAGCCAAAAAGCTGGCGGCTATAGATAGCAGAATATCACCGCTACCGCAATCACTAATAAAAAACCGCGGAAGTATACAGACAGACCGCCTTGCCGTCACTTATTTTCGATAAGTCTGCATTGACTTTCGCTCAAGTGAGTAATAATAAACACTTATTTTGCGTTATTTGTTAAGCGCACTGCCGTTAGCAAAGTACTGCAGTGTGCTACAATACGCCATCAGCCAGCAGATGGCTTACTTTGCCCTTTTATTTTCGGAGCTAAGAATGAATTCAAACAGTTCAGTACTTCACATCAGTTTGCAACAGCAACCCGCCGCGGCCCAGTTTGGCGCTAATGCGTTAATTAGCCCCAGTGAGCAAGGTTATCAAATTCATCTTAGCGCAGGTCAAGAGCGCCGTAACGTGCAAAGAGCCGCTCGGATGCTTGATGGCTTAGGTGTAACGTCGTTGCAATTAAGCGGTGAGTGGCCGCTGGAATTACAGTGGGCATTTTATCAAGGTTTTGTGAATGCCAAGCGCCAAGGTGGCGTGCACTTTACCGGTGATAGCGCCACAGTCACACGGTTAGAGCAACAAGCGCGTTGTTTTCAGTTTGCTAAAGCGTTAATTAATCAAACCCCTGAGCAATTATCACCAGAGAAGTTAGCCGCACAAGCCGCTGCCTTTATTGAAGAAGTGGCTGGCACTGCTAAAGTGAGCTATCGCGTGATCAGTGGTGAGCAATTAGTCAGCGAAGGCTGGCATGGTATTTATCAAGTAGGTCGCGGTAGCGTGCGAGCGCCCGCAATGTTAGAACTGGATTTTAACCCCAGCGGTAAAGCGGATACTCCGGTGGCGGCTGCCTTGGTCGGTAAAGGTATTACCTTTGACAGTGGTGGTTATTCGATCAAAGCGACCGAAGGCATGTTGCACATGAAATGTGATATGGGCGGTGCCGCTACGGTGACCGCGGCGTTAGCCTTGGCTATTTTGCAGGGCTTAACCCAGCGGGTTAAACTGATTTTGTGCTGTGCTGAAAACTTGATCAGTGGTCATGCTTACAAATTGGGCGATATTATTACTTATAAAAATGGCACCACAGTCGAAATTGTTAATACCGATGCTGAAGGGCGTTTAGTCTTGGCCGATGGCTTACAAATGGCAGCGGAAAGTGGTGCGCCGTTAATTATTGATGCGGCGACGTTAACCGGTGCAGCCGTAACGGCGGTTGGCTCAGAATACAATGCCCTGTTTGCATTAGATAAACCCTTAGCACAACGCGCGCTAAGTTATGCCGAGCAGCAACAAGAGTTACTGTGGCAACTGCCTTTAGAGCCTTGGCATCAGCAACAGTGTCCGTCGGCCTTTGCCGATACCGCTAACAGCCGGCCAGTAAAAGGCGGTGGCGCCGGTGGTGCCAGTAATGCAGCCGGTTTCTTAAGTCGCTTTGTGCCAAATAATGGCCAAGGTTGGTTGCACTTTGATTTAGCGGCAGCCTATCGTGATAGCGCTAATGGCTTTTTAGCCGTGGGTGCAACGGGTCAAGGGATCCGCACAATCGCGGCTATGTTGTTACATGAATTATCGGCGTAATTTAACTTGTCACCCTGGCCGCATTTCTGCGATCCGTGCTGAGTAGCGGTTGGTGTTACCTGTAAACGAGATTATGCCCAGGCTCTGTCAGCTACTGCAGCATGAGCCTAAGGTTATTTTGTCGGCGCCACCAGGTGCCGGCAAATCGACTTTTTTACCATTGTATTTGCTCAAGCACCCCGCTTTTGCAGGTAAGCGGCTGCTATTGCTTGAGCCACGGCGCTTAGCCGCGCGCACCATCGCCAGTTATCTCGCCGCCCAACTGAATGAGCCCGTTGGACAGACGGTGGGGTATCAAATTCGCCAAGACAGCCAATATTGCGCTGAAACTCGGCTGCTTATTGTCACCGAAGGTATTTTAACGCGGAAAATTCAGCAAGACCCTGAGCTGAGTAGTGTCGATATCCTGATTTTTGATGAGTTTCACGAACGCTCTTTGCATGCTGACTTTGGTTTAGCGCTGGCGCTTGAAGTACAACAACTGAACGAGCAGCTGCGTATCTTAGTGATGTCGGCGACCTTGGACACCAGTATGCTGGCCCGCTATTTACAGGCACCAGTATTGCAAAGCGAAGGGCGCAGTTATCCGGTAAATATCGTTTATCAACCGTTGAATAAAGAGCCCATCGCGCTGCAAAGTGCCCGCTTAGCTCTGCAGGGCTTTTGGCGTCATCAAAGTAGTGTTTTGGTCTTTTTACCCGGCCAAGCAGAAATTAATCAGGCTGCGCAGTGGTTAGCTCAGCAAGACTTAGCGGCAAATCTGCGCGTATTGCCACTGTTGGGCAGTATGAGTTTGGCGGCACAACAAGCCGCAATAGCCGCTCCGGCGACAGGGCATTATAAAATAGTATTGGCTACGAATTTAGCGGAAACCAGTTTAACCATTGAAGGCATTCATGTGGTGGTCGACAGTGGTGTCGCAAGACGTGCCAGTTATCATGCTCGCAGTGGCCTGACGCGCTTAGATACGGTTGCCATTAGCCAAGCAGCGGCAATACAACGAGCCGGTCGAGCTGGACGACTTGGCGAAGGTTGGTGTTATCGCTTAGACAGTGCTGAACAATGGCAGCGGCGAACGGCTTTTGAACCTGCAGAAATTGAGATCAGCGAGTTAACCAGCTTACGTTTAGAGATTGCCGTTTGGGGTTGCCAACCGGCAGACCTAAACTGGTTAACCTCGCCACAATCAGCAAACTTAGCGGCGGCAACAGCCCTGTTGCAACAACTTGAAGTGCTGGATCAGCGTGGGCAAATCACGGCTTATGGTCAAACACTTTATCAATTTGGCACCGATATACGTTTAGCCAGTATGTTACAGCACGCCAAAACGTTAGAGACCACTCAACCCGGTGCGCTTTGGCTAGCCGCTTTGTTGGCCGCCTTGCTAGAAGATAGCCGCGATTTGCAAGAGGATCTTTACCGCCAAGTGCAGCGCTTAGCAGAACGTCCAGCGCAAGAGCAGCGGCGTTATCAACAAGCCGAAGTATTTGCTAAGCGATTGGCTGCTAAAAAATATACCAGCTTGCCGCTTGGTTTGTTACCCGTTTTATTGTTACGAGCATTTCCAGATCGGTTAGCACAGCGCCGTGGCCAGGGTTATTTTTTAGCCAATGGCGTAGGCGCCAGTTTTCCCGCCAACCATCCGTTACAGCAGCAAGATTTAGTGGTGGCCGTGAGTATTACACAAACAGCGCAAAGCAACCGGATGCAACAAGCGGTAGCCATTGCGCTGCCTGATATTCTGGAGGATTGGCCCGCGCTAGCATGGCAGCCTCATACCGGCTGGGATGAAAAGCAAGCGGGCTTTTATAGTGAGTCGCAACGTCTGTTTGGTGAAATTGTGCTGCAGCGGCGGCCGCAACCCTTGCAGCTTACTGCCGCTGAAAAGCAACAAGCTTGGTTAGCTTACTTAGCGAAAAAAGGTATTGCGATATTACCCTTTAATGCGCGCTGTCAGCAGCTACAACAGCGTGTCGCCTTGTTAACGCAACACCAGTATGCTGGCTTGCCTGATCTCAGTCTGTCAGGGCTGACCACGAATATGACGAGCTGGTTAGGGCCTTATTTAGCGGATATCAATAAAGTTAATCAGCTAGCGCAATTACCCCTGTATGATCTTCTCTGGCAGCAACTTAGTTATAGCCAGCAGCAACAACTGAATCAATGCTTACCCGAGTTTTTTACCACGCCGGCACACAGCCGGGTGGCGATTGATTATTGCTTACCTGGCGGGCCGGGTTTTTCAGTAAGGGTTCAGGAAATGTATGGTCAACTAACCACGCCGCAAGTGCTCGATGGTAAATTGGCGTTAAGTGTGACCTTGCTATCGCCTGGCCGACAACCACTACAAATTACCCGTGACTTGGCCAGTTTTTGGCAGCAAGGCTGGCATGAAGTAAAAAAAGAAATGAAAGGCCGATATCCGAAACATTTTTGGCCGGACGATCCTGCGAAAGCCTTACCGACGACTAAAACCAAAAAAGCGATGCGCTATGACTCGAACTCGTAAAAAAGTGCCCACCTCCGCTCGGCCAGCTCGCTGGTGGCGATTGATTTGGATAACCTCTTTAAAGCTCGCTTTGGCAGGATTTCTAGGGCTGTTTTTGTATTTTATATATCTCGACAGTAAGATCACCAGCACCTTTTCAGGGCAAAAATGGCAAGTGCCAGCACAAATTTATGGCCGCAGCTTAGAGCTGTTTCCTGGCAAATACCTGACACAGAAACAGTTGGTGCAAGAGCTGGAGCAGCTGCAATACCAACGCGTAAATGCAGTGTCTGGGCCAGGACAATTTCGCACCAGTGGCAACACCGTAGAGATTTTTCGCCGTAGTTTTACCTTTGTCGATGGCACTCAAGCCGCTTCACGTTTTAGTGTCGAGTTTAATCGCAGTGGCATCAGTGCATTGCTGCAACAAAAGTCATCATTAAGCATGGCACGCCTTGAGCCGCAATTAATCGAGCATTTGGTGTCACCCCACCAAGAAGATCGTGAATTAGTGCGCTTAGAGTGGGTGCCAAGCTTGCTGAAAGAAACGCTATTGCTGGTAGAAGATCGCGATTTTTATCAACATCGTGGCGTATCGCCGTTATCGGTATTACGTGCCTTGTGGGTCAATATTACGGCGGGGCGCACCGTGCAGGGCGGCTCGACGCTGACCCAGCAGTTAGCCAAGAATATGTATTTAACGCAGGATCGCACGCTGCTGCGCAAGGTTAACGAAGCGATGATTGCCTTAGTGCTCGATTATCGTTTTAGTAAGGATCAGATCCTTGAGGCTTACCTAAATGAGATTTACCTTGGGCAAAATCATGCCACGGCGGTGCACGGTTTTGGTTTAGGCAGCCGTTTTTATTTTGGTAAACCGCTCACTGAACTGAGTGCCGATCAGTACGCCTTGTTAATTGGCATTGTTAAAGGCCCAGGTTACTACGATCCACGCCGGTTTCCAGAGCGTGCTAAGCAGCGGAGAGACTTAGTGCTGCGGCTGATGTTTGAGCAACATTTATTAGATCAACGTGCTTACGAGCAGGCGTTAACTCGGCCGGTAGAAGTGGTGGCAAGAGGGCAATACTTAAATGCCAACTTCCCGGCTTATATGGATGCCGTGAAACGTGAATTACGGCAATTAGCGCTGGACAGCAATCTGATGCACAGTGGCATTAAAGTGTTTACTTATTTGGATCCGATGGCGCAAACCCAAGCCGAGCGCACGGTGACTCAGCTGGTTCCGGCTATGGATAAAGAGCTAGAAGCCGCGATGCTGGTGGTGGATTATCAACGGGGCGCTGTTCAAGCCTTGGTAGGTGGTAAAACTGCGGGGTATGCGGGTTTTAACCGTGCACTGGAAGCGCGGCGGCCTATTGGCAGTTTAATTAAACCGGCCATTTATTTAGAAGCTTTGGCACAACGGGGTCGCTACACCCTTGGTAGCATGCTCGACGACAGCCCGCTGAGCTTACGCAGTAATAATCAAGATTGGCAACCGCAGAACTTTGATAAGACATTTCGCGGTAATGTCTCTCTCATGCGCGCTTTGGCTGATTCATTAAATGTGCCAACGGTGCGGTTGGGCTTACAACTGGGTATGCCTAAATTGCAAGAAGCCCTGCGCCGTTTGGGCTTAGAGCGTAATATTACCTTATACCCATCTGCCTTGTTAGGCTCGTTAGAACTCTCACCTTATGAAGTCAGTCAGCTTTATCAAACCATCGCCAATAATGGTGTTCATCAAAGCTTGGCCACGGTACAGGCGGTCACCGATCAAAATGGTGCGGTAGTGTATCAACGTAATTTGACCCCGAGCGTGCGTTATCCTGCCGCAGATGTTTATTTATTGCATTATGCGATGATCGAATCAACCTTAACGGGCACCGCGCAATCTTTAGCGCGCACCTGGCCACAACCTACGTTTGCGGGTAAAACCGGCACCTCGAGTGATTATCGGGACAGTTGGTTTAGCGGTTTTGATCAAGATCGATTGGTGACCGTTTGGCTGGGGCGAGATGATAACAAATCGACTAATTTAACCGGGGGTAGCGGCGCTTTAAGGGTGTTTACCGATTATTTTAAACAACAAGGCACCCATAATTTAATTCGGTATATGCCCGAACAAGTAGAATGGCAACGTTTTTCGACGCAAAGCGGTTTACCCGTCCCTGAGTATTGCCCGAATAGTTGGTTATTGCCGGCCCATCAAGACAGCGTATTAGCATTAAATCAGTGTGATTAACCGATAAAAAAGGGCGCACCAGCCAGGCGCGCCCTTATTGGCGTTACCGCTTAATTACAGTGCGGCAAACGTTTTAGCCGCTGCGCTAATGGTTTCGGCTAAATCATCATCAGTATGTGCTAATGATAAAAAACCGGCTTCATAAGCCGAAGGCGCTAAGTAAATGCCTTGTTCTAACATGCCATGGAAAAACTGTTTAAACGCAGCAATATCACAACGAGTTGCTTGCTGATAATTACTGACGCGGCCTTCGTTGGTAAAAAACATACCAAACATGCCACCGACTTGGTTAAAACTCATTGGCACGCCATGTTGCGCCGCCGCTTGAGCTAACCCGGTAATTAAACGGCTGGTTTTCTCGGTCAATGCTTCGTATACGCCAGGCTTGCTGATTTCTTGCATGGCGGCTAAGCCTGCCGCCATGGCAATCGGATTGCCTGATAAGGTACCCGCTTGATAAACAGGGCCCAGTGGCGCGATATGCTGCATAATGGCTTTCTTACCACCAAAAGCGCCAACTGGCATGCCACCACCAATGATTTTACCCAAGGTGGTCAGATCTGGCTTTACGCCATAATAGGCTTGAGCGCCGCCTAAGGCGACCCGAAAGCCGGTCATCACTTCATCAAAAATCAAGACGCTGCCGTAGTCATCACAAAGCTGCCGTAAGCCTTCTAAAAATCCTGGCTCTGGCGGAATACAGTTCATATTGCCGGCAACCGGTTCGACGATGATACAAGCAATTTCGCTACCTTGTGCTGCGAATAACTGTTGGATCTGCGCCAAATTGTTAAATTCACAGGTCAGAGTATATTTGGCAAAATCGGCTGGCACGCCAGGGGAGTTGGGAACACCTAAAGTCAGCGCCCCTGAACCTGCTTTAACCAGCAGCGAGTCTGCATGGCCATGGTAACAGCCTTCAAACTTTACAATGGTATCACGGCCCGTGTAGCCCCGAGCTAAACGGATCGCGCTCATGGTGGCTTCGGTGCCAGAGCTGACCATCCGCAGCATTTCCATGCTTGGGACCAGTTTTGCGACGGTTTCTGCCATGGTGACTTCGGCTGGGCAAGGAGCACCAAAACTTAAACCATGTGCCGCAGCATCAATGACCGCTTGGCGGATCACCGGGTTATTGTGGCCTAATAGCATCGGGCCCCAAGAGCCGATGTAATCGATGTAGCGTTTGCCATCGACATCAAATAAATAGGCGCCATCAGCACGAGCAACGAAAAAAGGTTCGCCACCGACACTTTTAAAGGCACGAACCGGTGAGTTTACACCACCGGGGATCGTGTGTTGTGCGCGGCTGAAGAGTTCTGAAGAGATGGACATTATCGGATTCCTGTCAGTTATTTGTTGCTATACCAAGGCACAGCGCATTCATAATCTTGGATCACGTTTTCGACCCCCAGGGTTAACGCAAACAGCGCCATCCGGACTAAGATGCCATTATCGGCCTGGCGAAAAATAGCCAAGTTAGGATTGAGGTTAAGATCATTATCTAACTCATTGGCTTCTTGTCGTGAATCTCGGGGTAAAGGATGCATAATCACGGTGTTCGATTTACAGTGCCGCGTATAGATTTCTTGGTTTAAGCGAAACTTACCACGGTATAAATTGGCTTCGGCTTTCGACGGAAAACGTTCCTCTTGGATCCGTGTTTGATAGACGATGTCGGCGTTCAAATTGCCTTCGAGTTTGTCGCTGATAGTCAAACGATGGCCGGCGTTTTCTAAGCTGCTCACCACCTCATCAGGCATGGCTAATTCTTGTGGCGAAATCAGGGTAATTTGTAAGTTTTTGTACAAACTAAGTAGTTTAGACAACGAGTGCACGGTACGGCCAAACTTTAAATCACCCACCATGGCAATATGCATACCGTCAATACTCTGGCCAGAGGCGGTTAGTTCACGTTCAATGGTAAACAGATCTAATAAGGCCTGAGTAGGGTGTTCGTTGGCGCCGTCGCCACCGTTTAATACCGGCACACGGCTACCTTCAGCAAACTCTGCCACAGAGCCGGCTTGCGGATGGCGCATCGCGATAACATCACTGTAACTGCTGATCACTCGTGCGGTATCGTATAACGACTCACCTTTAGACAAGGCTGACGATTCCATGCCCGTGGTTTCGCGCACTTCACCGCCTAGCAGGTTAAAAGCACAACCAAAGCTTACCCGAGTACGGGTGCTCGGTTCAAAAAACAGATTACCCAAAATAGCGCCATCGAGTACCTTAGTCCGTTTTTTTCTGCTGGCATAAGGGGACATCTTGCGGGCAATATCAAACACATATTGGATACTGTCGCGGTCAAATTGTTTAACCGACAGGATATGCTGACCTTTAAAGCTCATAGTGCGTGCTCACTTATTTCGGATAGCGAATGGAAGAGACCCAGAGGCCAAACTGGCTTCATTATACGGAAAAGTTAGTGCTATTTATATCGGCTTTAATACCGCCAGCAGAATTATTGCCAACAGGATCAGCACCGGTGCTTCATTAAAAATCCGATAAAAACGTGCGCTGCGTGTATTGCGGTTATGTTTAAAATCGGCCAATAGCTTAAAACAATAGCCGTGATAGAGGTACAGCAGGATAACTAACAGCAATTTATAATGTAGCCAGCGACTCGCGGCAAACCATGCGCTTCCATAGCTGCCAATTAATAACAGGCCGAAAACCAAGGTAAGTAAGGCAAAGGGAGTAACGAAAAACAGTAACCGCCGCTCCATCACTTTAAAAGTCTTATCGCAATCGGTGCTTTGCGTTTCAGCGTGATAAACAAATAAGCGCGGCAAATAGAAAATACCGGCAAACCAGGCGACCATAAAAAACAGGTGTAAAGCTTTGTAAACAAGGATCAGGGTCATAGTAAGTTATTCTGTTTAGTTAAAAGTGCCCGCAGTTGGTCCCAGCGGATAATACCGATCGGATGAGCTGGGTCGTCTTGATAAATGTAAACCAGCCCTTCGCGTTCGTCTTCTAAAATAGCAAATACCTCTGCCATGGTACTTTGATGCGATAAACCTTGAATAGACGTGTATTGCACGGCACTTTCACCAGTGAGCGTTAGACTGATGTCGTATTGTGCAGTAAAAAATTGCAGGCTATCGCTGGTTTGGCGTTTAATGATTAATTGTGTGGGCGGTTGAAGCGTGTCGAGACTGGCTAAAACCGTCTGTTCATCGGGATTATCTAACACTTGATATTCTTGGCTGATGACGGCTAATACCCCCACTTTTTGCAGCACATCATCTGCGGGCGATAATTTATACGGCAACTGCATAAAGTCGAGTTGCATCAAGAAAATCGATTTATTATTAAAAAATTGCACCGTCGTGACATAGGCGGTAACGATAACCAACATGGCCGGCAAGATAATATGTTGGTTCGCGGCTAACTCTAACACGGCCACCAAGGCGGCTAAGGGGGCATGCAGCGTCGCCGCCATCATTCCCGCCATACCTAAAACCGCATAAGTACCGGCATTACTGCTGTTATCAACAATCAGCGCCGGTACGATGGCTAAAATGGTACCTAATACAACGCCGATACCAAAAACCGGGCCAATGATGCCACCAGGCACACCTAAGCCAATGGCAAACAACGTTAAAATCATTTTGCCGGCTAAAATCAATAACAGGAGATGGATGGCAGTAGGGCTATTAATAGCAAATTGGATAGCGCCCGTTTCTGCGCCCATGGCCTCAGGGATCAGATAACCCACTAACGCCGTTACCATGCCGGCCAAAGCAAGGCGCAATAATAAGGGCCACTTTTTAAACAGCGTTAATAAGCGCATCATGTTGCTATTAAAAAACCAAGCAACCGCACCAAAGATAACGCCACAAAGAATTAAATATGGAAAATGCCAAACACTAAGACTAATAATATCTAATGCCGCGAGTTCACGGTCGGTGCCAAAAACCAGTTGGGTGGCCATAGCACCCACCACCGAAGCCAGCATAATAGGTATAAACACATGGATGCGATATTCACGCAGTACCACTTCCATCACAAAAATCATCGCCGCCAATGGCGTATTAAACGAGGCTGAAATCCCGGCTGCAATGCCACACCCTGCCAAAATACGCACGCTGTTATAGGGTAGTTTTAAATAACGGCCAACGGTGCTCGCACCATAGGCACCAAGATGCACGGATGGGCCTTCCCGACCCACCGAAAAGCCACTGGCGAGCGCGACCACCCCACCAAAGAACTGACTAAGCGTATTGCGAAAGGGCATAACCCCGTAAGCGGTTTTGATGCGGTGGATCACAAATGGGATGCCAAGGCGATAGTGTTTATAACCGGTAAACAGCGCGATTAAGCCAATACAAGCCGCACCACCTAAGGGTAATAACCAGCGTAATTCAGCATCGATACTGGCAAAGTCATCAGTATGCTCTAGAAAAAAGCCTTGAATACCGATAATAGCTAAACGAAAGCAGATAATTAATAACGCAGCAATTAACCCGCCGAGCATGCCGAGTAAGCACAACTGAAGCGAGGTTTGGGGGAGAGCCAGTCGCCGTTGTAAGGCGGGGAGGTGATCTTGCCAGCGCCGCATAGGATAATTCATGCTAAGTGGATTAAATTAAACGAAGTTTAACATAGTTGCGGCATAAATGAGTACTGGCGTGCTGTTGGTCAGCGCGTGTCGGTCGCGGCATTCGCACGTACTGAACTATTATCGCTCACTTGCGCCTAATACTTGAATAAATTAGTCAGGTATTAGATAATTGCCGCCGTTGTTATGCTGGTTGGAGCCACCATGTCTGAATTACAGATCCCTATAGAGTTTACCGATGCGGCTGCGCGTAAAGTCGCTACCCTAGTCAGTGAAGAAGAAAATCCGGACTTAAAGCTGCGGGTTTATATCACCGGCGGTGGTTGCTCAGGTTTTCAATATGGCTTTACCTTCGATGAAAAAGTGAATGAAGGCGACTTGTTAATTGAAAAGCAAGGCGTGGCCATGGTTGTTGACCCGATGAGTTTACAGTACTTGATGGGTGGGGTGGTTGACTACACCGAAGGCTTACAAGGCAGCCGTTTTATTGTGCAAAATCCGAACGCAACGACAACCTGTGGTTGTGGTTCTTCTTTTTCGGTATAACCCGCTCATACTTTACGCTGCTCTGGCGTAAGCTTCTCACCCTGAACAATGTAGCGGTATCTGTTTTAACACAGATACCGTGTTTTAGGGTGCTTAACGATTGGTGATGAGAATTAACGCCCACAACACTAATGCGATAATAGCGTTAAATGCCCCGATATAGATAAAGCCCCGCAGGCCTTGTTTTAAGGGAATGCCGTAGTTGCGTAAGAACAAATACCAACCTAAACTCATTAATAATGGTAACAAGAAGACTAATCTAACCATTGTTTCCTCATGGCGCTTTGCGCTGCCGATATTCAAAAAGATACTCATTTACGCTCATATTTTTAAAACGTATTAATCTTGTTAACCGCCTGATTTTTTAACCTGAAAATCTGTACGCTTATCGCAACCTATGATATTAGTTACTAGTCACATCCGTGTTAGTCAAGCAAGACCACAACAACCCAATATTGCAAGGAGCGCATAAACTATAATAAATAAAAGCGTAACACGCTCGGAGAATAAAAAAAATGAAAGGTACGAAAAGTGTCATTTCTGATGAAAATAAACGGCTTTGTGTTTGGTTAAAACGACAACGACAAGAGAAAGGTCACACTATGCGCAGTTTGTCTGAGTTATTAGGCACACCGCATTCCTTTATTGGTAAGGTTGAAAATCAAGAACGTAGATTGGATGTCGTCGAGTTTGTGCGTTATTGCCAAGCGCTTGAGGTTGATCCTGCCGAAGGTTTACTGCAGTTAACTAACGGCTAGCCAGTACAACAACTTCAAAAGCCGCTCTTCGTGTTATGTTTGTGGGATAAACATGGCGTGATAAGCGGCTTTTTTAATGCTTTATTGTTGCGTTTGTTCACGTTGCTGTAGTCGTTTACCTACCCACAATAACAGCAATAAACCGGGGATCACCATTAACGAGGTGAAAACAAAAAACAACGCCCAATTCCCCCCCAGTAAATCTACCATTTCACCACTAAAAGAAGCTAAGGTGGTACGACCCAGATTACCCAAAGAGGCGAGCAGTGCGTATTGGGTAGCAGTAAAAGCGCGGCCGGTTAGCCAGGTTAAGAAAGATACAAAGGCGACGGTGGAAAAAGCAGCGGTAAAGTTATCGACTAAAATAGCGGCAATAAATAACTCGGGTTTTGGCCCGACTAAGGCGATCCAAGCAAACATCAAATTACTGGCAGCCATGGCGATGCCGCCAATAAATAAGCCGCGCACAATACCAAAACGAATATTGATGGCACTACCGATTAGGGTAAAGACAATGGTGGCAAACCAACCAACCAATTTAGAGTATTCGGCAATTTGCTCATTTGAAAAACCAATTTCTTTATAAAATGGCACTGACATGCGGCCTAAGAACGCTTCACCCACTTTAAATAAAAACACAAAACTGAGGATGGCCAACGATAACTGCCAACCGTTGCGGCGAAAGAAGTCCAAAAAGGGCTCTAGCACGGTTACGGTTAACCAAATCAGATAAGGGCGGGCAACTTGCTTGCCGACTGCCGCGCTATGACGAGCGGCCGCTTGCTGCTGCAATAGATCACGTTGATTCAGGGGTTCTTTACTGATTAAGGTAAAGAACATTAATAGCACTATTACTAACGCCATACCCAAATACACGGCAGGCCAACCATATTGATCGGCATTGGCAAAAGCCAAGTAGCCGGGTAAGGAATAACCGGTCCACCAACCAATTACTCCCATGGCCGCGGCTGGTGCGACTCGCACTTTATCATCACCGATCATTTCAATTCGATAGGCATCAATGGCCACATCCTGAGTGGCTGATGACAGCGCAATGGCCATTGCAAGCAGCGAAGTCAGCAACAGGCTTTGGCTGGGTTCGGTAAAAGCAATGGCGATAGTGGCGCATAACATAATACTTTGCATCAGTAGGATCCAACTACGGCGCATACCTAGCCAGGCATAAAGCAGCGGTAGTTTGACGCGGTCAAGTAAAGGCGCCCATAAAAAATTTAAGGCATAGACAATAAACACTGAGCCAAAATAACCAATGGCCGTGCGAGACAGGCCCGCATCACTTAGCCATCCACTCATATTTGAGCCAATTAATACCCAAGGAAAACCAGAGGCACAACCCATGAAAAAGATGAAAAGCAGGCGGATATCTTGATAGCTTTGCAGCGTTTGCCGCCAGCTTTGCGCTGCGCCTTGTTGTTTACCGAGTGTCATCTGGCCCATCCTGAATTATCTGAAGGCAAACCTTAACAGACACGCAGCTCACAGCAAAGAGCATGAATTTGAAAAGTAACGGTTTTTAATGCAGATTTTCGGTTTAGGGCCTTAAGCCCACACAATTGAGCGGTCTTTGAGCTTTACCGACGATAAAGCCGAGGCAAAGTTGTAAGTTGCGCTTCAATCTTTTGTTATGCAATAGCTGCTGTTCAGGCCAAAATTCCAGCTGATGCAGCAAATACCAAAATACACGTTCTTGCGGGTGAGGGGGGGTAGTAGGGCGCTGTTGCAAAGCCGCCCATTCTTCTAAGGTATCCCAGATAAACAAATGTAATTCATGATGTGGCAATTGGCCGCGCAAAAAACGCGAGGCATAAAACACCAATTGCCGAGATTTTTCATCAGTAAAATGAGTGGCCATACTTCAGTTCCGCCAAAAAGCCTTTACCGAAGTATAGTCAAAATTACTCTTGTGGGAGCAGAATGACCATTTTTAGTATCACCGGCTCTACCGGAACATCGCTCCAGCCGTTTTGCTGATTGATTTCAGTCTCAACATTTTGGATTTTCTCGAGTACTTCCATACCGGAAACCACTTGCCCAAATACGGCATAGCCCCAACGACTGCCCGGATCTAAACTGCTGTTATCTTCCAGATTGAAATAGAATTGACTAACCGCACTATGCGGATCGTTTAAGCGTGCCATCGCGATGGAGCCGAGTTGATTTTTTAGGCCATTGCCTGACTCGTTAAAGACCGGCTTTAGCGTGTCAATCTCTTTGTAATCGGGGGTATAGCCCCCCCCTTGCAATACAAAACCCGGCACAAGCCGATGGAATATCGTATTGTTGTAAGCGTTTTTTTTAACATAGCTTAAAAAATTATTGACGCTCAGTGGCGCGCGGCTGCGATCTAATTCCACCACGATATCGCCATGTGAGGTCATAAATTTCACTTTAGGAAACAAGTTATCAGGTTGCATAAATTGCCCCGCGTGCGCCGAAACGCCGCACAGCAGTAACATGATAAACATAAGTTGTTTCATAAATGCTCCTTTAGTTCAGCTCAGATTTCCAGGTAGGATCTTGCAGTAATTGGTTTAACACTTGCTCAGTTAGAATACGTAGTTCACGTTCTACCGCAGCTAAATCGACTTTAAAAGGAGCGGTATAGCTGCTATCACCGGCATAGGATTTAGTAAAGCTACCATCATCACGTTGGATAAAGATGGTTAGCGCAACTTGATTGGTCACTAGGTGATCAAGCGGCCGTTGTTGAACGTTCGCTTGTAATTGGTTAATTTGAATTTTTAATTGCGTGCCTTGCTGGCCAAGTAAGTTTGCGCCTTGCTCGGTTAAGGCAGCCGCCACGGTTTTTTCTAACTGAAAACGAACATCATTGGAGGTTCGATAGTTATTTTCATTCCCCCCCTGCTGAATGGTTAAACTGTGCGTTCTTGGACGCAAATCGACCACTGCAAAACTAAATTGACGCCCGCTGAGTTCAGTTGTTTGTGGCCAAAAAATTTGTGGTGCCACGATAAACGACGGTACCTTGGTGGCACAACCGGCAACGAGTAGCAGCAATACCAGCGATAAATAACGCATTATTAACTCCTTTTGATGGACTCTAAAATAACAAATTTTGGGTTAGCCGCTAATTGCTGGCAATGTCCAAATAACTTTTCTAACTGCAGCTTATAAGGCAAGTGGCGATTGGCAACAATACGCAGTCGTCCGCCGGTTTTTAAGACACGTTTCGCATCACGAAACATTTGGCTTGCCACATGGGTCGTGACGGCATTTTGCTGATGAAAAGGCGGATTACAAATAATCCAGTCTGCACTGTGCTCTGCTTGTTGCGTTAGGCAGTCATCGGCAACAAATTGACAATCGCCAAGTCGTTCAGGCAGGTTTTCGCTAATGGTGGCTTGTGCCGAGGCGATCGCCAAATAGGATTCATCGGTTAAAATCAGTTTGCAATCCGGTTGTTGCGCTAACAACTGTAAACTCAATACGCCATTGCCACAGCCCAAATCAATGACACGACTGCCAGGTGCCACTTTGGGTAAATGCGCTAAAAACAAACGGGCGCCAATATCGAGTTTTTCTCGCGCGAACACATTGGCATAGTTAACCATGGTAAAGTGGCTATTATCAAGTGGCCAACGCATGGCGGCAGGGGCGTCGCGCTGAGTGGCATCCGCCTGCCATTGGCTTTGAATATACCGACATTTTTTTTCAGTCAGTGACGCCTGGGTGGGCCCAATATAATGGCTAAAAAGTGCCAGTACTTGCTTGGTAATATCTTTTGCTTTGGCCGCCACCACCAGTTGCGTTTCTTGGGTCATCACTTGGCTTAGTGCGGTGAGGATATGGGCTAAATAACTGTGGTTTTGTGGCACTTTTAATAGCACCAGATCAGGGGCGTATGGTAAGGCATCAAGGCTGGATAATTCTGTGATGTTCGTATTATCCAAGTGATTTTGGGTACGGTTATAACGACACGCCAGCTGTGCAAGCACAGAATCTTGCATTAATACCTGCGAACCGGCACCCAGCCCACAGGATAAAGCACCAAAGGCATCATTAATGATCAACACTTTAGACGGCTTGGCTAAACGCTGCGTTAAATCAGAAAGTAAAGGTAGAGCTTGAGTGAGAATCAGTTCGTCTGCGGCATCCCAGGCTTGGAGACTATGATTCGGCTGCGCTAAAGGCCAACGATGTAAGGTAAGACTGATAGAACCAAGCGTAAACTGCGTATTCATAACCACTTCATCTCAATAGTAAGGCTGGCATTTTGACACGCCCAGCAGGTAGCGACAACAGCAATCCCTCTGGCGTAGCTCGAATTATCGCTAGTGTAGTATTACGTTAGCATAAAAAAATTTATTTTAGCTTTATGCTTATTGGTTTAGCGATGATTTAACGCTTCGCACTTACCTTGAGCAGGACAAACGTCACGGCCTTAGCTAAAATGCATTAAAGGACACCCAAAGGAGCAGAACGGCAATGCTAATACATACTGCAATAGAGCAAAAATTATTGGATGCTTTTAATCCCGTATTTCTTGATGTGGTTAACGAAAGTGCCAATCATAATGTGCCCGCAGGTTCAGAGTCTCATTTTAAAGTTGTCATCGTCACGCCTGCTTTTAACGGCATGCGCCTGTTACAGCGGCATCGTGCGGTTAATGCCATCGTCGCGGAAGAGCTGGCAGAGAAAATTCACGCTTTAGCGTTACATACTTATACCCCTTCAGAATGGTATGAATACTACGCAGAAAAACCTCCAGCTTCGCCTAAATGTTTCGGTGGTAGCAAAGCAGATAAAGCCTCGTCATGATCAATATTAGCTGATCCGACCTGTTTTTTGCGTTAAAGTTTTACACTAGCGCTACTTTACTCAAGACAACAGCAGGACTCTTTATGGTTATTCAACCTAAAATTCGTGGTTTTATCTGTACTAATGCACACCCAGTTGGCTGTGCAGAACATGTAAATGAACAAATTGCTTATGTAAAAGCGCAAGGGGCCGTGACAAATGGCCCGAAAAACGTGCTAGTGATTGGTGCTTCAACGGGCTATGGTTTAGCCTCAAGAATTACCGCCGCTTTCGGTTCGGGTGCCAATACCCTGGGTATCTTTTTCGAAAAAGCCCCGAGTGACAATAAAACCGGTTCTGCGGGTTGGTATAACACCGCCGCTTTTGAAGCTGCAGCGAATGCCGCGGGTGTTTGGAACAAACATTTAAACGGTGATGCTTTTACCGATGAATTAAAAGCGCAAGCAATTGAAACCATTCGTAGTGAAATGGGCAAAATTGATCTGGTTGTCTACAGTTTAGCAGCCCCTCGGCGTAAAGATCCTGTTACGGGTGAAGTGTTTAGCTCGGTATTAAAACCGATTGGCCAATCTTACACCGCAAAAAACCTCAATACCTCTAAACGAGAAATTGAAGAGGTGTCAGTAGAGCCAGCAAACGATGAAGAGATCTTTAACACCGTTAAAGTGATGGGTGGCGAAGATTGGGAACGTTGGTTAAGCCAATTAGATGCGGCCGGTGTGTTAGCCGATAATTGTCAGACCGTGGCTTATACCTATATTGGTAAAGAATTAACGTGGCCTATCTACGGCAAGGCGACTATTGGTAAAGCCAAAGAAGATCTTGACCGGGCCGCTGCGGCCATTACGGCGAGCTTAGCCAGCAAAAAAGGCAAAGCCTATGTGGCGTCGTTAAAAGCTTTAGTCACGCAAGCCAGCTCCGCCATTCCGATCATGCCGTTGTATATTTCCTTGCTGTACCGCGTGATGAAAGAAGAAGGCACCCATGAAGGTTGTATTGAGCAAATTAATGGCTTGTTCCGTCAGGGTTTATATAGCGCTACACCGACACTTGATGAAGCCGGTCGTTTACGCATGGATGGAAAAGAATTAAGCGATCATGTACAGCAAACCGTAAAAGACTTATGGCAACAAGTGACCACCGAAAACATTGATACCCTGACTGACTATGTGGGGTACCACAATGAATTTTTACGGCTGTTTGGTTTCGGTTACCAGCACGTTGATTATACCGCTGATGTTGAAGCCTTAGTGCTGTTACAGAATCTAATCAATTAGTCGTATTGACTCAGCTGAATAAACCGTCGCAAGGCGGTTTTTATACGTTTGATACAGCAACTTTGCTGTACAATACAACATGGATAATTTTTGGTATTACCATGGATACAAGCTGGTATTAATGCTAGAATCCGTCACTTTAATACGTGTATCTGGTTAAGTTTTGCGCAGTTGTAATTTGCTAAATTGTTCAACCAGGTGTGCTGCCGCTCAGCAGCTGAAAAACTAGGCCCTGTTTCTTCCCAAAATAGTAGTGCAAGTACGTATGATAAAACTCAAAAAAGGCTTGGACATTCCCCTTGCAGGCAGTCCTAAACAAGAGATCAGTGCGGGCAATGCCATCACAACTGTCGCCGTTTTAGGTGAAGAGTATGTTGGTATGCGTCCGACCATGGCGGTCGAAGTGGGCGATACAGTAAAAAAAGGTCAGGTGCTTTTCGAAGACAAGAAAAACCCTGGCGTTAAGTTTACTGCCCCAATCGCGGGTACGGTTAAAGAAATCAATCGTGGCGCTAAACGAGTTTTGCAATCTGTTGTGATTGCAGCTAGCGGCGATGCGGCTGAACAATTTACCTCTTACTCTGTCGAGCAATTGGCCAGTTTGTCAGTAGAGCAGGTTAAACAAAACTTGATCGACTCAGGATTGTGGGTAGCGCTGCGTACGCGGCCGTTTTCCCGTTCTCCTGCCATTGATAGTACGCCACGTGCCATCTTTGTTAATGCGATGGATACCAATCCATTAGCAGCCGATCCTGCTGTGGTCATTAATGCTGATGCCGACGCGTTTACTCATGGTTTAACGGTGGTTTCACGTTTAACTGAAGGTAAAACCTACCTGAGTAAAAAAGCCGGTGTGGCTATTCCTAGCGTCTCTCAGGTCACTGTAGCCGAATTTGATGGTCCACACCCTGCTGGGTTAGTGGGCACGCATATTCATTTACTCGATGCAGCCAGTGCGAAAAAAGTCGTTTGGCACCTTGGGTATCAAGACGTTATTGCCATTGGTAAATTATTTACAACGGGGCAATTACACAGTGAGCGGGTGATTTCATTGGCCGGTCCTGTAGTGAAAAATCCACGTTTGGTGAAAACCTTGCTGGGCGCTTCAACTACTGAACTGACTGCCGGTGAACTTAACGAAGGTCAAAACCGTATCATTTCAGGCTCAGTACTGGCAGGTACTACCGCACAGGGCGTTCATGGTTATATTGGTCGCTTCCACAATCAGGTTTCGGTATTAACCGAAGGCTTTGAAAAGTTATTGTTTGGCTGGATTGTACCTGGCGCTGAAAAACACTCAGTTACCCGTGCTTACCTTGGCCACCTTAACCCTAAAAAACTGTTCAATCTGACCACAACCACGAATGGCTCTTCACGTGCCATGGTACCTATTGGTAACTACGAGCGGGTAATGCCGTTAGATATCCTGCCAACATTATTGTTGCGCGATTTGGTTTCTGGCGACACTGACGGGGCACAAACATTAGGTTGTTTAGAATTAGACGAAGAAGATTTAGCTTTGTGTACTTACGTATGCCCAGGTAAATATGACTACGGCACTATTCTACGCAACTGCTTGACTACCATCCAGAAGGAAGGCTAATCATGAGCTTAAAGCATTTTTTAGAGCGCATTGAACCGCAATTTGAAAAAGGCGGAAAACACGAAAAGTGGTACGCACTGTATGAAGCAGTGGCGACCGTACTTTATACGCCAGGTTTAGTGACTAAAAACGGTACTCATGTCCGTGACAGTATTGACCTGAAGCGTATTATGATTTTCGTTTGGCTGGCATTATTTCCAGCGTTATTCTTCGGTATGTACAACATTGGCCATCAGGCCAGTTTGGCATTAGCACAAGGCTTTAGTACTCCTGATACTTGGCAGGTTGCCATTTACTCTGCCTTAGGCGGAGAGTTAACGGCCACCTCAGGCTGGGGCGCTAAGATGTTCTATGGCGCGGTCTGGTTCTTACCTATTTATGCTGTTACCTTCGTGGTAGGTGGTTTTTGGGAAGTCTTATTCGCCTCAGTGCGTAAACATGAAGTCAACGAAGGTTTCTTTGTTAGCTCAATCCTGTTTGCTTTAATCCTGCCTGCAACCATTCCTTTATGGCAAGTGGCGCTTGGTATTACCTTCGGTATCGTAGTGGCAAAAGAAGTGTTTGGTGGTACTGGCCGTAACTTCTTAAACCCTGCTTTAGCCGGTCGTGCGTTCTTGTTCTTCGCTTACCCAGCGCAAATCTCTGGTGATGCGGTATGGACTGTAGCCGACGGTTACTCAGGTGCGACTTGGTTAAGCAAAGCGTCTTCTGGTGAACTAGATTACGCGGCAAATACCCAGCTGTGGTGGGATGCGTTCCTGGGCTTTATCCCTGGTTCAGTCGGTGAAACCTCAGTACTGGCGTTATTAGTTGGTGGTTTAGCGTTAATTTACTTCCGTATTGCTTCTTGGCGTATCGTGCTGGGTGTCATGGTCGGTATGGTATTAACCAGCTATTTGTTTAATGCTATAGGTTCAAACAGCAACCCGCTATTTGCGATGCCATGGCATTGGCATTTAGTGTTAGGTGGTTTTGCCATCGGTATGTTCTTTATGGCCACAGACCCAGTATCTGCCTCGTTTACTAACCAAGGTAAATGGGCTTACGGTATTTTGATTGGGTTTATGGTGGTGATGATCCGAGTGGTTAACCCGGCTTATCCAGAAGGGATGATGTTGGCAATCTTGTTTGCTAACTTGTTTGCACCTTTATTCGATTTCTTCGTGGCTCAGAGCAACATCAAGCGGAGGCTGGCACGTAATGTCTAGTAATAATGACAGCATCAGCAAGACGCTGATTGTAGTAGTTTCTTTATGTTTAGTTTGTGCCATCGTGGTGGCAACTGCCGCTGTGCAGTTGCGTCCAACGCAGCAAGCCAACAAAAAGTTAGACTCGCAAATTAACATCCTGCGCAGTGTAGGTTTAATCGAAGGTTCAGCACCTGCAGCTAAGGTTGCCGAGCTGTTTAGCAAGCACGTTGAAACGCGTCTGGTTAATTTAAAGACCGGTGAGATTGACGCAAGTTGCGATACCGCTTGTGCTGAGGCTTATGACTACCGTAAAAACCTGAAGGAAGGTGAAGCACTGGCGCAAAGCGAAGATGTGGCTTCTATCCGTCGTATTTCAGAGCAAGCACCTATTTGGTTAACTTACGATGACAATCGTAATTTAAAAGCCGTGGTGTTACCGGTGCATGGTTATGGCTTATGGTCAACGATGCATGCTTTCTTAGCAGTCGAAACCGATGGCAATACGATTATCGGCTTAAACTACTATGAACAAGGTGAAACACCCGGTTTAGGTGGCGAAATAGAAAACCCACGTTGGAAAGCACAGTTCACGGGTAAGAAATTAACCAATGATGCTGGCCAGCTGGCGTTGACTATTTTGAAACCAGGTAATGCCGACCCTCAGTCTGATTATCAGGTTGATGGTTTGTCAGGTGCCACGCTGACGGCAAATGGTGTGCAAAATACCTTCACTTTTTGGATTGGTGAGAACGGCTTCGGCCCATTCTTAACTAAAGTGCGTCAAGGAGCCTTAACCAATGGCTAATGCTAAAGAAATTAAAACCGTCCTGTTTGGTCCGGTTTTTGCCAATAACCCTATCGCTTTACAAGTACTCGGTATTTGTTCTGCGCTAGCGGTAACAACTCAGATGACCACCGCATTAGTAATGTGTTTGGCATTGACCTTTGTAACGGCCTTTTCGAATTTCTTTATTTCGAGTATCCGTAACCACATTCCATCAAGCGTACGTATCATCGTGCAGATGACCATTATTGCTTCATTGGTAATCGTTGTTGACCAGTTCTTGAAAGCTTATGCTTATGATTTATCTAAGCAACTTTCAGTATTCGTTGGTTTGATTATCACTAACTGTATCGTTATGGGCCGCGCTGAAGCCTATGCCATGAAAAGTACTCCAGGTATGAGTTTCTTAGATGGTATTGGTAACGGCTTAGGTTATAGCGTGGTGTTATTAGTTGTCGCCTTTATCCGTGAGTTAGGCGGTTCAGGTTCAGTATTTGGCGTACAAATCATGCCTCTGATCAGTGAAGGTGGCTGGTATCAGCCAATGGGTATCCTACTGATGCCACCAAGCGCCTTCATCATTATTGCAGCTTTTATTTGGGTATTACGTGCATACCGCCCAGAGCAAATTGAGAAGAAGGTATAAGGAGCGATTGATGGAACATTACATTAGCTTGTTCGTACGTGCCGTATTTATTGAAAACCTGGCATTAGCATTCTTCTTAGGGATGTGTACCTTTCTTGCTGTATCACAAAAAATCAAAACTGCTTTTGGTTTAGGTGTTGCGGTAATCGTTGTACTGGGTATTTCGGTACCTGTGAACAACTTGGTTTTCCACCTTTTATTAGCGCCAGGTGCGTTAGCATGGGCGGGATTTCCAGATGCCGATCTGAGTTTCTTAGGGTTCTTGACCTACATAGGCGTTATCGCTGCCCTGGTGCAAATTCTAGAAATGATCTTAGACAAGTACTTCCCTGCGTTATACAACGCATTAGGTATTTTCTTACCTTTAATTACCGTTAACTGCGCTATTTTTGGTGCGGTAGCCTTTATGGTTGAACGTGATTATACCTTCGGTGAGAGCGTCGTGTTCGGTTTAGGAAGTGGTGTAGGTTGGGCTTTAGCGATAACGGTATTAGCCGCAGTTCGTGAGAAGCTGAAATACGCTGATATCCCAGACGGTTTACGCGGTTTAGGTTCTACCTTCTTGGTAGTAGGTTTAATGGGATTAGGCTTTATGTCTTTCTCTGGCGTTCAACTATAAGCAGTAGAGGAATAACACCATGCAAGAGATTTATCTTGGCGTTGGCATGTTCACTGTCGTGGTACTGGCGCTAGTATTTATTATTCTAGCGGCCAAATCAAAACTGGTTGCCAGTGGCGATATCACGATCAGTGTTAACGGTGATCCGAGCAAAGCAATTAAAACAAAAGCAGGCGGTAAGTTATTAAGCGTTTTAGCTGATAACGGTATCTTCTTGTCATCAGCCTGTGGTGGCGGTGGTTCTTGTGGTCAGTGTCGTGTCCATGTACACGAGGGCGGTGGTGAGATTTTACCTACCGAGCTGGGTCACATCACTAAAGGTCAGGCCCGTGAAGGCTGTCGTTTGTCTTGTCAGGTTAATGTTAAAACTGACATGGACATCGAAGTAGAAGCAGAAATCTTCGGTATTAAAAAATGGGATTGCTCGGTTATTTCTAACGATAACAAAGCCACTTTCATTAAAGAACTGAAACTGCAGATCCCTGATGGCGAATCAGTACCTTTCCGTGCGGGTGGTTATATCCAAATTGAAGCGCCTGCGCATCACGTTAAATATGCAGATTTTGATGTTCCTGCACAATTCCGTGGTGATTGGGAACGTTTCAAATTCTTCACACTGGAGTCAAAAGTGGATGAGCCGACTATTCGTGCTTATTCAATGGCTAACTACCCAGAAGAAGAAGGCATTATCATGCTGAACGTGCGTATTGCTACGCCGCCACCAAATAACCTGACGCTGCCTTGCGGTAAAATGTCATCGTTTATTTGGTCTTTGAAAGAAGGCGACAAAGTAACGATTTCAGGGCCTTTTGGTGAGTTCTATGCCAAAGACACTGAAGCTGAAATGGTCTTCATCGGCGGTGGTGCAGGTATGGCGCCAATGCGTTCACATATCTTTGACCAATTACGCCGCTTAAAAACCAAGCGTAAGATCAGTTTCTGGTACGGTGCGCGTTCGAAGCGAGAAATGTTCTATGTTGAAGATTTCGATATGCTAGCGGCTGAGAACGACAATTTTGAATGGCATGTGGCGTTATCTGATCCACAACCAGAAGATAACTGGACTGGCTATACGGGTTTTATCCATAACGTAATTTATGAAAACTACCTGAAGAGCCACAAAGCACCAGAAGACTGTGAATTCTACATGTGTGGTCCACCAATGATGAACAAAGCGGTTATCAATATGCTGAAAGACTTAGGCGTAGAAGATGACAACATTCTATTAGATGACTTTGGTGGTTAATCTAAGCGTGAAGCGGTAAAATAGTAGGGGTGACTTTTAGTCGCCCCTTATTTTTATCAGGAGCAGAACATGCGATTTATTCGCCCCTTGCTAATATTAGTGTTCGTTATATTGGTTGCGGCTTGCCAACCGCAGCAGACCTTTCCAGAATACAAAGTGGAAGGTAAAACGATGGGCACTTATTATGTCGTGAAATTTTACAGTGACAAAGAGCCGGATCTGACCGCGCTGCAAGCCACCTTTGATAGCGAGTTAGAGCTATTAAACGATCTGATGTCGACCTATCGACCAGAATCTGAATTAATGCGCTTTAATCGCCAACAGAGCAGTGAGCCCTTTACCTTATCACCCCGTACGCAACTGGTTATAGCCGAAGCCATTCGTGTCGGACACGAAACGCAAGGTGTGCTTGATGTTACCGTGGCGCCATTAGTCGAATTATGGGGCTTTGGTGCGCAAGGTCGCATTGAACATGCGCCTGACGAGCAAGCGTTAATAGCCATACGCCAACATGTTGGTATTGATAAAATCAGTTTAAATGGCATTGAGTTACAAAAGAGCGATCCGCGGGTGAGTGTTGATTTGTCGACGATAGCTAAGGGCTATGGTGTCGATCAATTAGCAGAAATCTTATTGGCGCAAGGCATTACCCGCTTTTTGGTGGATATTGGTGGCGAAATGCGTGTAGGTGCAGCAAAACCTAATGGTGACTGGCGAGTGGCCATTGAAAAACCGATCGACCATGAACGTGCGGTACAACGCATTATGGCGGTAAACCAAATCGCGGTAGCCACCTCAGGTGATTATCGTAATTACTTTGAGGAAGACGGTATTCGTTACTCGCATTTAATTGATCCGCGCACGGGTAAACCGATCCAGCATAAAACAGTATCTAGCACTGTGCTGCATGCTTCCGCTATGACGGCAGATGCCTATGCCACAGCGTTAAATGTGATGTCGGCAAGTGAGGCACTGGCGTTTGCTAATCAGCAGCAGCTTGCTGCATTAATTATTGAAAAAACGGATGCCGGTTTTGTGGAACATATATCAGATGCTTTTAAACCTTATTTAACTCAACCTTGAGGTGAACAATGACCATTTTTTTAATGACCTTTGGGTTATTTTTAGTTGTAGTTGTGGCAATGGCCAGCGGTTATTTATTACAGCGTAAGTCACTTGCCGGAAGTTGTGGTGGTTTAGGTGAATTGAACATCGATAAAGCTTGTGACTGCGATAAACCTTGTGAGAAAAGACAAAAACGTTTAGAAAAAGAAAAGTTTTGGCAAGATAATAAAATTATCTAAAGTACAGGGCTAGGTCGCTATGCGATCTAGCCCAATCAAGGCTATGCCATGTTCATGACTAGCATACCTTGCGTTAACCGAGCTAAATTTGCTTTTTGTCGTCAAAACTGCCTGATCCCTTGTCGCTGACTGCAATGCTGAGTATGCTATAAGTCCATTGTTATTAACAATTATAATAGGCGTAAGCCAGCATGAGGCTTCGGGAAACACTGTTAATCTATATGTTGCCGCTATTGATTTTACCTTTAGCGCTGCTAGGCTATTTGGCATATCACTACAGTAACACCGTCAAACAGCAACAATTGTTTCAGCAGGTTTCAAAGCATTTAAACGACCAACAACAATACCTCAATGACTATTTAAGAGTTAATCAGACTAAGCTGTCGTTACTCACCATCTCAAAACGCCTTAATCAGTATTTACAGACGGGCTCCGCCGAAGATAAACAGGCCGTTGATAACTTGTTTCAAGAAGTCGCTGCGCAAGATGAAACGCTACGATCAATCAAGTTGTTGCGGCTAAATGGCGATGAGGATGTGATATACCCACTTCAACAGGTGGTTTCGACGGTACCTAGCCGTTTTAGGAATGAATATTTTTCTTTAGTGCAAGCAATGATCGAAGATCAAACGGTATTTCTCGCGCCACATGGCGCAGATCGTCAATTGCAGGTCTTTATTGTGAAAAAGCTTTACCTTGCGGATAGTCGCGCGAATCGGCAAGTGTGGGGTTATATTTTGATGGTACTCGATGCCGAGCCCTTTGCCCAAGTCGCGAATAACCCTGTTTCAGCCAATAGTGTCACTTTATTGGTTAATCGTGCCGCCACCATTGCGTATGCCGCTAATCAATCTTTAATTGGGAGTGCCTTCCCACCCAGTCAATATCGGATCATTCAGCAGAGCATTGACCATACTAATTTTATTGATAGTTTATTGCTGGGCCAACCGAAACTTTTACTCGGTAAAAACTTAGCGGGCTCGTATCAGCTGATCTACGGCGTGGATGCAGACGAGATGTATAGCCAGTTTTCAAAATGGCCATTGCATATATTGTTGTTCGCGTTATTTTGTATCTTCGCAGTGCCTATTCTAATACATCAAATACTGATTTATCAGGTGTTTAACCCGGTAAAACAACTGACGGCAGCCAAAACGGCGGTTGGCCGGGGGAATTTTGCTACATTCCTTGAAATACGTAAGCAAGATGAACTCGGTGATATGTTCGCGGCTTTTAATGTGATGGTGCGCCAGTTACGCGTGTACCGTGAACGCGAAACGATCTATAAACAGCAACTCGAAGATAAGGTATTGCGTCGTACTCAAGATCTCGCCCGGGCCAATAGCGATTTAGCATCAGCTAACCAAGAATTAATTTTAGCGCGTGAAGTGGCCGAGCAAGCCAACCGTTTAAAAAGTGTTTTTTTAGCTAACATGAGCCATGAGATCCGCACACCACTGACCGCGATTATTGGTTTTAGTGAGCAAGCCTTAAATGAAACAGAACAAGCAACCCGTTCGGATTATTTACGGCGCGTGTTGCGCAGTAGCGAACATTTGCTTGGCTTAATCAACGATATTTTGGATTTATCAAAAATTGAAGCTGACAAATTAGAGCTGCAATTAAGCCAGGTCGATTACTTGGCGATGCTTAATGAAATTTATCAGCAGACCAAGGAGCAAGCCCGCCAAAAGAGGCTAGAGTGTCAATTACACATTCAGTTTCCGTTACCGCAAACTCTTTATGTGGACAGCTTGCGTCTTCGACAGGTGTTATTAAATCTCACCAGTAACGCCGTGAAATTTACCCGTAAAGGTAAGATCTTGTTGGCGGTCAGTTATGATGCAGCACATTCGCGGCTGTCGATTAAAATAAAAGACACTGGCATTGGCATGAATAACGAAGAGCAACAGCGTTTATTCCAGCCCTTTATGCAAGCCGATGCCACCGTTACTCGCGATTTTGGTGGAACGGGTTTAGGCCTGTGTATCTCGAAAAAGCTGATTGAGCAAATGTCGGGTGATATTTTGGTCGAGAGTGTCAAGGGCATTGGCAGTAGCTTTGAATTACTGTTGCCTGTTGCCGACAAAGTGAACCTGATTGAGCAATATGAGGCTGTTGAACCCCTTGTTGAGCCGCTAACCGAGCGTGAAACGCAGTGGCAGCTTAATGCGCTGGTGGCGGAAGATAACCCGGATAACCAACTGCTGCTAGCGTTAATGCTAGATAAAGTGGGAGTGCATCATGAATTGGTCAGTAATGGCCATCAAGCGGTAGAGCGCGCTTTAGCCGGCCGTTTTGATGTGATCTTTATGGATATGCAAATGCCTGTGATGGGTGGTGAAGAGGCCACTCAATTGATCCGACTGGCCGGCGTGAACACCCCCATTATTGCAGTGACGGCTAATGTGATGGCTGAGGATGCCGAGCGTTATCGTCTAGCGGGGTGTCAGGAATTACTTGGCAAGCCTATTGTGCAAAAAGAATTTTTGTCCTTGTTGCGTCGTTATGCTAAAACAACGTCAAGCAAATTACAGGAGTTGGAACAGCATTTAGCCCAAGATCCCGCAATGCAAGCGCTAAAAGCGCGTTTTAAAGCGCAGTTGCCGGCGTTATTACAGCAATTTGAGCTAGCTTTGCAGCAGCAGGCTTGGTCTAGCTTAGAGTTTGATGCCCATAGCTTAAAAGGCAGTGCGGGCAGTATGGGGTACCCACAGCTCACCCAACTTGCCGACGCATTAGAAAAAATAGCAAAACAGCAAGATGTGGCTGCGGTGCAAGTTATGTTGCAACAGATGCAGCAGATAATCGAGCAAGCTTAATGTAGTCGCATCGGCTTAAACCGAGGGTGCTCACTATTAAGCCCTATAACGAGTTTTCATTGATTAACCGAGAGACTGCGCAGTATGAGTGCACAACAAGCATTACTGACTATTTTAGATGACAAGATCCGTAATGACCGCTTGGTCTTACCGACCTTGCCAGAAATTGCGTTACGAGTTCGGCAACGAGCCGATGATGCCAGCGTAAGCCTTGCGCAAATGGCAGAAGTTATTTCACAAGATCCCTCTTTGGCAGCCCGGCTGATGAAAGTCGCTAACAGCGCCTTTATGGGGCGTTCAATTAAGGTGAGCACCTTAAACCAAGCAGTTACTCGAATTGGTTTAAGCCAAATTAAAAATATTGCCACCGCGATGGCGGTAGAGCAGTTATTCATATCGCAATATAAACAAGTACAGCAGCATTTAGATAAATTATGGCAAGACAATGTGCAGGTCGCGGCAATCGCGGTGGCTTGCTTAAAAGCCTATCAAACGGTGAATAAGCAATGTACGTTAAGTGCAGATGTGATGACGTTATGTGCGTTAGTGCATAATATTGGGGCACTTGCCGTGATCACCGAAGCCGAGCGGCATCCAGAAGTATTTGGGCATCCGATTTTTTTAACCAGTGTGATAGACAAGGCGGCGCCTTATATAAGTGTCAAAGTGTTAAAGGCTTGGGGTTTTGATGACGAGTTGCAGCGCGCAGCCAAAACATGGCGTGTCTGCAAGGCCAGCCCAGAATTAGATTATACTGATTTTATTCGTTTAGCGGCCGTAGCTCGCGGTTTTTACAAATCAACTGAAGAACAACACCAATTGCTAACGCATTATGTTACGCAGCAAGTGGTGTCGGTACCGGAGTTTATGCAACAACCGCAAATTGCCAACCTGTACCAAGACATTCGGCAACTGTTTCAATAAATCTTAACTTTCCGGATGGCTATTCACCTGCTCGCTGATGGCGAGCAGGGCATTGTTGACACTGTCCGCCATCAATAACAAATCAGCATCTAATCGCGCCGGTAAATCATCCCAGCCCAGTTCATCGTTGTGATCAATAACGCTATCTGGGTATTTGACTTGTTTGATACTGCCATCATCAGTGATGGTTAATGAGACACCTTCGGTTTGTTGCAAGCTAATGCGCGTAACCAATTTATCTTGTAAATGGGTTTGCACTTCATCGGCGCTGAGTAAATGATTACTAAAGCGCACCTTGGCGCCTTCTTCATCGGGCGCTTTTAACTCGACTTCCGCCCCTGGCATAAAGCCCTTGGGTAAATCTTCATGCTTTAACCATTGTTGCAACTGACTATTCAGTTTATGACTGTCTAACCAAGGTAAAGCCGGTAAAGAACCAATGGCTTTGCGCAGTAAAGCCAAGATATCTTCTGCTTTACTCGCACTGCTGCTATTAATGACCAACCAGTTTTTTTGCGCATCATAATAACCTTGAGTCAGCTGAGAGCGACTGAAAGCACGCGGCAGTAAAGTATGGATAAGCTCTTCTTTTAAAGCCTGCTTTTCTTTGCGACTTAACGCGCGGCCTTGTTCTTGCTCGGCAGCATCAATTTTGGGTTGTAATTCTTCATTGATCACGGCAGCAGGCAGGATCTTTTCTTGGCGCTTAATCGCAAAAAACCAGCGGTGCTGCTGTTGATGGCAATATTGTTTAATACTGTTATGCAGAGGATAGCTAAACCCACTTTTCACTGCTTCTTGACCGGTACAAGGGCTGAACTTAAATTCAGCGAAGGCTTGCTCAAGGCTGGCCAAATCTGTTGTCAGCGGAGCGCTGAGTTTGTAAACCCGAATATTTTTAAACCACATAAAAACCTTACTTCATTTTACAGCAAAGACCGGCAGTATAACCTGCTTCAAGCGGCGCTATCTATTTAGTTTTTTAGGAAAACAAATATGATAATGCAAGCCTTCGCCCAGTTGGCTGCTGACCTCAATGCTGCCACCTAGCGTTTGGCGTACTAAGTTGTAGATGATATGTGTACCTAAGCCGCTGCCACCCTGATTGCGCTTGGTGGTGAAGAACGGATGAAATAATTTCGCTAACTGATCGGCCGCGAGCCCTTTACCATCATCAGCATAATGGATGTCAATATTGTGTTCGTTGTCTAGCACGGTAATGCGGATCAGCCCATGCTCTCGGTCTTCAAAGCCATGGATCAATGAGTTCATCAACAGGTTGGTAATAATTTGTGAAATGGCACCGGCAGGGCAATCTAGGATAATGCTCTCTTCACAGTTCACCTCAATTTGGTACTGGGTTTTCTTAAAATGCGGCTGTAATGAACGAATAATTTCATTAAGATAGTGGCAAAGATTGATGGTGCGGGTGGCTTCACTGGCTTGATCCACGGCGATTTGTTTAAAGCTAGCAATCAGATCGGATGCTCGCGATAAATTTGATTGTAATAAGGCAGTACTTTGTTGTGCTTCTTGTAAGAATTCTTCGAGCATTTTGGGCGTAAGCTGTTTTTGTTGATAAGCGCTGCTCAGTTTGCTGACACGCTCATCTAAAAAGCTGGTGGCCGTAACACAGATCCCGACGGGGGTATTCACTTCATGAGTAATGCCAGCGACTAAACCGCCGAGTGCCGCCATTTTTTCAGATTGCACTAACCGGTCTTGCGCTAAGTTTAAGTTATCAATGGTTTCCTGCAACTCACGTTGTTTTTGCAGTAAGTTACTTTCTGTTTGCACGCGCTGTTCGATCTCTTCACGTAGAGCTTGTTTCTTATGCAGTAATTCTTGTTTTTGTTGTTGCAAATCCATCATCGCTTGACTTAACCCCGAGGTTTTCCGCGCGACTTCTTGTTCTAATAAGAGGTTTTGTTGATCTAATTTATTATGTGATACCAGCAATTGTTGCTGTGTTTGTTTTAGTTGGCCTTGATTGTCGCTTAACCGAGCCAGCAGCCGGTTAAACGCATTCGCCATAAAGGATAGTTCAGCGCCTTGGTCTTCTGCGACAATGACTTTGCTGCCATCTAACTGGTCGAGCTCTAAATCTTCAATTTGTTGGCTTAAATCAGCCAAAGGTTCAATCAGATAACGGCGAAACGCCAGTAGAAATAAGATGATTAAAAAAGTGGTTTTTAGCATTGCGTTGGCAATCAGGAAATATAAACCCACTTTGATACGTTCGATAACAATATCGCGGCTGGAAAATAGCGTGACATCGCCCACTTGGCTCGTTCTGCCAGAAAACTCAAAGATTAACGGAAAGGTAAATCCAAAAATACCCGAGCCTTGTTCACTTAAGCTGACTTCTTTACTCACCAATTGGTTGCTAAAGCGTTGTTGAATATCAATATAACGGCCAGATTGAGTAATAATGGCGCCGTTATCGTCCCGCACAATAATCCCTTCAATCGTTGGGATGGCTAACAAGCCGTCGGCAATATTCAAGGTTTGTGGGGTGTTGAGCTCCCAAATCGCCCTCGTCAAACTGCCAGCGAAGGTGTTTTGTAAGGTGGTTAGCTCGTTATTAATATAATTTTTGGCGTTGTAATATTCAGCAACGATCTGGCCAACGGTCACCACAAGCGTCAAAATAAAATAGACTGATAAGACTTTTGTCAGCAGCTTTTTTGACAAGCTGGGTTGCTGCATGGTATCACCCTAAGATTGATCATCGTTTTATTGTTATGTATTACTGTTACCATAACGAATAAGCGTAAGATTTAAAATAGTTATAGCAAAATAGTCAGCAATCGGCAGTAAAAAGAGGAATCTGTGTGATCTCGTCGATATTAGTGTCAATGGTACAACATTTACCTGGTGGCGTTCTGTTACTGAATTCGCATTGCCAAATCAGTTACGCCAACAGCTTTATTTACCGATATAGCGAATTGACAGAGCGAGAGCTGGTAGGCAAATCGTTTTTTTCTTTGTTTCCCGAAGTGCCTAAAGCGTGGTTCAATCGGAAAATGCAGAGCGTGTTGACTAGCCAACAAACCGAACAGATTAGCTGGCAACAGCGCTTGTATTTACTCAAGTTTCCTCGCCAACAACACCTGGACCAAACACAAGTGTATATGGCGCAAAATTGCACGCTTATTGCCTTACGTCACCCTCAAACTCACGAACAATTTCTGTGCTTGTGGATCCAAGATGCCAGCGAGCAAGCGCGTTATCACGCTAAATTATTAATGACGCAGCAGCAATTAAAAATTCATGATCGCCAAGATAGTCTTACCGGCTTGATGAATCGGCAATTTTGGCAGCAACAATTACTGTTAGAAATCGCACGAGCCGAGCGCTATGAGCGGCCTTTATCGCTAATGATGTTTGATATTGATCAGTTTAAACACCTTAATGATCAATATGGCCACAAAGCAGCAGATATCTTGTTACAGTCGCTGGCGCGTCATTGTGCAGGGCTATTGCGTGATAATGATCTCTTAGCACGCTTCGGTGGCGCCTCTTTTGCGGTCGTGCTGCCAGATACCACCTTAAATGGGGCAATAGAAGTGGCTAACCGGGTCCGTTTGCAATTATCAGAACAGGCTTTTATCGAGCATGAACCCAAAGTGCGGGTGACAATTAGTGCGGGCGTGAGTTTGCATCAAATGTCGAACAGTGCAGATGAACTGATCTTGCAAGCCGATCAAGCGCTGTATCAAGCCAAACGAGCAGGCCGAAATCAGGTCAGTATTTGGAATACCGCAGCGATAGCCAGTTAAATCAGAAAAAGGATTGACAGACGTCTATAAGTCCGTGCATAGTGTGTTCATGAAAATAAAAATGACAACACTCACCATGATTATTATCACCACCAACCCTGCGGGGTAGGAGGTCGGCGGTGTGTTGTCTGTAAAAAGGCCCGTGACCTCAAAAGGTTTCGGGTTTTTTTTTGGCCGATAATGGCGATGGGTCTGCGATAGCAAAACAACGAAAGACGACAATGCGCGAGGAGAGAGAGATGAGGGTGCTAAAATTTGGTGGATCATCGTTGGCGTCAGTTGCCCGCTTCAGTGAAGTGGCAACGATCGTGATGCAACAAGCTACGACGGAACAAGTGTGTTTAGTCTTATCGGCCCCACAAGGGGTGACCAATACGCTGGTAGAATTAACGGATCTGGCTTATTTGGGTGCCGATTTTCAAGCGCTACTGCAACAGTTACAGCAACGTTATCAGCAACTATTGCAAGATGTGGTGGGTATCAGTGCCGCACAGCAACAGGTTGTGCAACAGTTAATTACCCAGCAAATTGAACAATTAAGTTTGCGATTACAGGGTATGAGCCTATTACGCTTCTGTCCCGATCATATCAAGGCGCAAATTCTGGGCTTGGGTGAACAATTTAGCGTGGCGCTGATGACAGCGTTGTTGCAAGCGCGTGGTGCAGATGCCGCATCACTTGACTCCGTAAAATTAGTGAAAAGCCATGGTGATTTCTTAAATGCCACCGCGGATGTGGAAGCGACGGCACAACAATTTCAACAAGCCCTTGCCGGTTTGCCCGCCAGTATCTATGTGTTAGCGGGTTTTGTTTCAAGCAACGCTCAAGGCGAAACGGCTTTATTGGGGCGAAACGGTTCAGATTACTCTGCTGCAGTCGTCGCTGCGGCGATCCGAGCCAGTGCCTGTGAAATCTGGACTGACGTTGATGGTGTTTACAGTGCCGATCCCCGGCAAGTAAAACAGACGCGCTTAATTGATCGTTTGTCGTATGATGAAGCGATGGAGCTATCGTACTTTGGTGCTAAAGTACTGCATCCGAAAACCATCGGCCCCTTAGCGCGAGTGCAAATACCGTGTTATATCAAAAATACGTTGAACCCAAGTGCACCCGGAACCTGTATCGATAACGACGGTGATGGGGAAGCCTTAGTGAAAGGGATCTCAAGCCTAGAGCATTTAGCGTTAATTACTGTTTCCGGCCCTGGCTTGAAAGGTGTCGTGGGCATGGCGAGCCGGATTTTCGCTTCCATGGCACGTTCACAGATCTCGGTCAGTTTGATCACACAATCTTCGTCTGAATTCAGTATCAGTTTTTGTGTGCCTCAATTACATTTGCAGGCCGCTAAACGCGCGTTAGAACAAGAATTTGAACTCGAATTACAAACCAAATTATTACGCCCGTTAATCATTCAATCTGATATGGCCATTGTCAGCTTGGTGGGGGATGGCATGCGCCAACATAAAGGCGTTGCCGCGAAGTTCTTTGCCTCTTTAGCGCAAGCCCGAGTAAATGTTGTGGCGATAGCGCAAGACAGCAGTGAGCGTTCAATCTCGGCGGTGGTAGAGCAACGCAGTTGTCAAAGTGCGGTAAAAGTGTGTCATGAAAACTTCTTTAGCCATATCCCGAGTATTGATGTGTTTTTGGTGGGGTGTGGTGTGGTTGGTAGTGAGTTATTGGCTCAGATCCATCGTCAACAAGCGTTTTTGCAACAACGACAAGTGCGCTTAACGGTGTACGGCATTGCCAACAGTAAGCAGCTTTTATTAGCCGGCGATGGCATTGCGTTAGAGTCATGGCAGCAACAATTGCCGGCTGCCAAGCAAACCTTCTCTTTGGCTGAGTTAAATCGTTTTGTGCAAGAACAGCATTTGATTAACCCGGTATTGGTGGATTGCACCAGTTCACAGCAAATTGCCGATCAGTATGCTGATTTTCTGGCGGCAGGTTTTCATGTCGTGACACCCAACAAAAAAGCCAACACAGCCAGTTTAGACTATTATCACAAGCTACGGACCGTTGCCCAGCAACAGCGTCGTCGCTTCTTATATGAAACCACTGTAGGCGCTGGCTTACCGGTCATTGATACTCTGCAAGGTTTAATTAACGCGGGTGATGAACTGTTAGCCTTTGAAGGCATTTTATCCGGTTCACTCTCTTATATTTTTGGTGAGTTAGAAGCGGGTGTTGCTTTATCAACCGTGACGGCCAAAGCCAAGGCGCTGGGCTTTACTGAGCCGGATCCACGTGATGATTTATCGGGTATGGATGTCGCACGTAAGCTGTTAATTATGGCGCGGGAATCGGGTTTACAGCTGGATTTAAGTGATGTCGAGGTGGAGTCTGTATTACCTGCCGACTTTGATGCCATTGGCAGTATCGATGACTTTATGGCGCGTTTACCCAGCCTTGACGAGCATTTTGCAAAGCGCTTAGCCGAAGCCAAAGCAGCAGGGCAGGTGCTACGTTACATTGGTGAAATTCGTGATGGTAAATGTAAGGTGGCCATTAAAGCGTTAGCGGTTGATCATCCCTTAGCAAAAGTGAAAGACGGTGAGAACGCCTTATCGATGTTAAGTCGTTATTACCAACCTATCCCGTTTGTGCTGCGGGGCTATGGTGCCGGAGCCGCAGTGACGTCGGCAGGGGTGTTTAGCGATATCATGCGCACGCTAAGTTGGCAGCAGCAGGTATAAATAATGCAAAAAAACAGTATTAAACGGTATTACGCTCCGGCATCGACCGGTAATTTGTCGGTCGGCTTCGATTTGCTTGGCGCAGCCTTTGCGCCAGTAGATGGCAGTTTGCTGGGCGATGTATTAGATATCTTAGGCGAGGCGGAGTCTTTATCGCTGACCATCAGTGGCCGTTATGTGCATCAATTACCTGCAGCTACCACGGATAATTTAGTAAGCCAAGCCTTTTATGCTTTTGAGGAAGCGTTAGGTAAAACGCTACCTCGCTTGCAATTACACTTACATAAGAATCTACCCGTTGGTAGCGGTTTAGGTTCTAGTGCTTGCTCAATTGTTGTCGCTTTTTATGCATTTAACGATTATTTCGGTCAGCCCTTTAGTCAAACTGAACTGCTACAACTGATGGCCACTGCTGAAGGGGGCGTCAGTGGTAGTGTGCATTATGACAATGTCGCGCCTTCTTATTTTGGTGGCTTGCAATTAATGCTACCGGATAGCCCGGCAATTTGTCGCAGTTTGCCTTGGTTTGCAGACTGGCAAGTGGTGTTATGCTACCCCGGTACCGTGTTATCCACCAAAGCGGCGCGTGAAGTGTTACCAAAACAACTCTCGTTAGCACATAGCATTAAATTTGCAGGTGCCTTAAGTCGCTTTGTTAGCGCCTTATACAGTAGCGACGACGTTGATGCGGCGGCCGCTTTACAAGATCTGGTGGCTGAACCGGCACGTTTGCCGCTATTACCTGAATTAACGGCATTGCGAGCAGCGCTCACTGACGCAGGGGTGTTGCATTTAGGTATTTCTGGCGCAGGGCCAACGTTATTTGCCGTATGTAATAGTAGCGCTGTAGCTGATTTCACGGCTCAATATCTGCAAACCCATTATGCAAAAAATCAAGATGCGCTCACCGTAGTGTGTCGTCTGGCGAATACAGGCGCGCGGGCGCTGGAGGAACAAGCATGCAATTAAATAATTTAAAAGTACCTGCAGAGCAGGTCAGTTTTTTACAAGCTGTACGCCAGGGGCTAGGGCAGCAACAAGGGCTGTTTTTCCCGAGCAGTTGGCCCAAATTGGATATTGAGCATTTACTGAGTTTGCCCTTAGTACAGCGCAGTGCGGAGATTTTATCTGCGCTGATTGGTGATGAACTCAGCCCGCAGCAAGTACACCAGATGGTTGCACAGGCTTTTACCTTTCCGGCACCGCTGGTTGCAGTAAACGAGCAAGTGCATTGCCTAGAGTTATTTCATGGCCCAACGCTAGCTTTTAAAGATTTCGGTGGGCGCTTTATGGCGCAAGCGTTGGCGCAAGCGCAGCAGCAACAACATACTACGATTGTGACTGCCACTTCGGGTGATACTGGGGCTGCCGTGGCGCATGCCTTTTTTAAACAACCAGGTGTGCAAGTGGTGATTTTGTATCCGAAGGGTAAAATCAGCATGCTGCAAGAAAAACTGTTTACTACGTTGGGTGAAAATATTACCACCGTAGCGGTGGAAGGCGATTTTGATCAATGCCAAGCGTTAGTTAAACAAGTGTTCGATCATAAAGCACTGGTTGCTGAATTTAATATCAACTCGGCTAACTCGATTAATATCAGCCGCTTGTTTGCACAAATTTGTTATTACTTTGAAGCTATGGCACAAGTACCGGTAGATAAACGCTCAGAAGTGGTTATCGCGGTGCCGAGTGGTAACTTTGGTAACCTAACGGCGGGTTTAATTGCCAAAGCTTTGGGGTTACCGATCAAGCGCTTAGTGGCTGCAACCAATCTTAATGATACGGTGCCTCGTTATTGGTTAAATGGCGAATGGCAGCCAAAAGATACCCGTGCAACCTTGTCTAATGCTATGGATGTCAGCGCCCCCAACAATTGGCCGCGGGTTGAAGCATTGCTAGCGCAAGGTGTGATAAGCCGCAGTGATATTGAAGCGACCATGGTTGATGAAGACGATACGCAAGTCGGTATGCGTTTATTGGCGCAAGAAGGTTATTTAAGCGAGCCGCATGCGGCCGTGGCTTATAAAGCGTTAAAGCGTAGTTTACAACCGGGTGAGTTTGGGATCTTCTTAGGTACGGCGCATCCGGCCAAGTTTAAAGAGCAGGTCGAGAATATTCTTGGCAATCCAATCGCGTTACCGGCAATTTTAGCTAAATGTGCCGCTGAGCCGGGCTTAAATTTAGAGATCCCTGCTGACTTTAGTGCCTTAGAGCACGTGATTCGGCAAACGGCTGCTCAATAATGCTGTGGGCCGATGTGTTGGCTGCTGAAAAACAGCAGCCTTATTTTTTAGACTTACTGGCTCAGGTTGAACAAGCGCGAGCCAGTGGTAAGGTGATTTATCCACCGAGTAATGAGGTGTTTAATGCGTTTAAATTAACGCCATTAGCACAGCTAAAAGTGGTTATTTTAGGCCAGGATCCCTATCACGGGCCAAATCAAGCACATGGCTTGGCTTTTTCAGTTAGAGCTGGGGTAAAAGTGCCGCCGTCGCTACGTAATATCTACAAAGAGCTGGCGCTGGAATATGCTGATTTTTCCGCCACGGATCAAGGCTGTTTACAGCGCTGGGCTGAGCAAGGGGTATTGTTACTGAACACGGTGCTGACTGTGGAAGCGAATAGCCCGAATTCACATCAGAAACTTGGGTGGGAGATGTTTACCGATTTTGTTATCCAACAAATTTCCGCTCACTCTGAACAGGTGGTGTTTTTATTGTGGGGCAGTCATGCGCAAAAGAAAGCCCGGTTGATTGATGCTCAGCGGCATCATATTTTAACAGCGCCGCATCCTTCGCCTTTATCAGCGCACCGAGGATTTTTCGGATGTGGTCACTTTTTACAGACCAATAGCCTATTAAAAGCGGCGGGTAAGACGCCGATTAATTGGCATGCGATCCTAGCACAGTGATGAAAACAATAGGCCCGCTACAGAGTAGCGGGCCTATTGTTTATAATTCAATGGTATCTAGTTCAGGTTCGATGGTCCAATCTATGTCACAGAGTTCCTTTTTGAGACGTTGACGCTCTTTCAGCTCTTCAATTTCACGCCATTTGCGTTTGACCACACGTGTCTTCGCAGCAGGTCGTTCCAACATATTCAGTAAGTCTTCGAAGCTTTCCATATTACGGCCTCATCTGATGTTGATTTTGTTGTTATTTTCAACAAAGGTTCTACCATATTTTGTTTAAAAATAAAACTAAAAAGTGACAACAAGATGACAAGCTAAAAAAAAGGCTGCGAAAGCAGCCTTTTTACGTTAATCAAATAATAATAAGCTTGGTAAACTTAGTGGTATGCCTAAGGTTTTTGCAAAAAGCGTTTTATTAAGCTGGCGGTTGAGCAATCAAATTGTCCGTCAGCTTGACCACTGATCGCCTGATAAATGGGGCCTGAGAGTTGTTTACCTAACTCGACGCCCCATTGATCAAAGCTGTTCAGCTCCCAAATAGCCCCCTGACAAAACACCTTATGCTCATACATGGCGATTAACGCGCCGAGGTGATAAGGCGATAAAGCATCGAGTAGTAGGGTGTTGCTGGGCTTATTACCCGGCGATACTTTATGTGGCGCCAGCTCTGCCGCGGCCTGTTGTGTCATGCCTGCAGCTAAGCATTCGGCAAGGGCTTCCTCTTCCGTTTTACCCTGCATCAACGCCTGTGTTTGCGCAAAACAATGCGCCGCTAAGCGTTGATGTTGATCCGCAAAGCTGTGGCTTACCTGTAAGGGCAGAATAAAATCAGCCGGTACTTTTAATTGGCTTTGATGTAACAATTGATGATACGCATGTTGGCCATTAGTGCCTGCATCGCCCCAGATCACCGGTGCCGTGGCGTCTTGTAGTGGTTGGCCGCGACGGTCAACCGACTTACCATTACTCTCCATATCCAGTTGTTGCACATAAGAGGGCAATAAACGTAAATAATGACTGTAAGGCAATAAGGCTTGAGCTTGGCAACCAAAACCATTGATGTACCAAATGCCTAGCAATGCCAAAATAACCGGCAAGTTTTCACTAAAGGGGGCATTAAAAAAGTGCTCATCCATGGCGGCAGCACCGGCTAGCAATTCTTTAAAAGCGCTATTGCCGATCATTAATGCAATGGGTAAACCAATGGCAGACCATAATGAATAACGACCACCAACCCAATCCCACATGGGTAAAATATGTTTCTCAATAATGCCAAACTCGGCAGCCGCTTTAACATTAGACGAGGTCGCCCAAAAGTGATGAGCAATGGCGTTACTGTCGGCACCGGCGTCGTTAAACCACTGCCGTAATGCCAAGGCGTTTTGTTTGGTTTCTTCGGTGCCAAAAGACTTAGACGCCACCACGACGAGGGTGGTGGCAGGATCGAGTTTTTTGGTAATATCGCTCACCACCGCACCGTCGATATTACCTGCGAAGTGCAAGTTCACCGGGCTGCAATGATAGGGAGTCAGTGCTTCTACGGCCATCTGTGGGCCTAATAATGAGCCACCAATGCCAACCCAGACTAAATCAGTAATCGGTTTACCTTGATAGCCGATATAACGCTGTGCGTGTAAATCATCAATTAATTGTGCCATTTGCTGCTGACAAGCCGTAATGGCTGCACCAATATCTTCGCCGGCTAGCTGTAAATTGCTCAAATCTTGTTGGCGCAATCGCGTATGCCACACGGTGCGATGTTCAGTATTATTAATGGCCGCACCGGCTTGCATTTGTTTACTAAGCTGACGAATTTTGCTTTGTGTAGCTAATTGCTGCAAGGCTTGCCAACTTTGCTCGTCTAATAAATTTTTTGAATAATCTAAATAGATACCACAAGCGCTAGTGCTAAAGCGTTTAGCACGGCCCGGTTCTGCCGCAAATAATTGCCGCAGGGGTTGCTGCTTCGCTGCTAAAGGGCTTAATAAAGCTGAAAGGGTTACCGACATCGCGTCATCTCCTACAAATCAGAGGTTAAAGTTGGGCAGCGAGTAATGCTTCGAGTTTGCGTTGATCCACGGCAAATTTGCGGATCCCTTCGGCCAATTTTTCCGTCGCCATGGCGTCTTCGTTGAGTGCCCAGCGAAAGGCTTCTTCGGTTAATGCTGCCGGTTTCGTCGCTGTGGCGCCGTCATTTTTCAAATGTACGGTTAATTCGCCTTGCTGCTGTTGCAGCTCTTCTAACAAACCTGGGCTGATGGTTAAACGGTCACAGCCGGCAAGCGCCAATACTTCACCAATATTGCGGAAGCTGGCACCCATCACTACTGTGTTATAACCATGGGTTTTGAAGAAGCGGTAGATTTCGCGTACCGATAAAACACCGGGATCGGTTTCGGCAGTGTAGTCTTGTTTGGTATTGGCTTTGTACCAGTCTAGTATACGCCCAACAAAGGGAGAAATCAGGAACACACCGGCTTCGGCACAAGCGCGTGCCTGCGCCATGTGGAATAACAGGGTTAAATTACACTGAACGCCTTCTTGCTCAAGCACTTTGGCCGCTTGGATCCCTTCCCAAGTTGAGGCAATTTTAATTAAGATGCGTTCACGACTGACACCGTTTTGCTGGTATAAGGCCACTAATTGCCGTGCCTTGGTTAAGGTTGCATCACGATCAAAGGACAATCTGGCATCGACTTCGGTAGACACGCGACCAGGGACTAACTTACTAATAGCCGTGCCAATATCTACCGCAAATTTATCACTGGCTAAGCTTAACTGCGCGTCTTTGTCACTGGTTTGTGCTTTAGCATAGGCAATAGCTGCCGCTAAGATGGGCTTGGCAAAGTCGAGTTGACTGGCATTTAATAATAACGATGGATTGGTGGTGGCATCTACCGGACGAAACTGTTCAATAGCACCTAGATCACCGCTATCAACGACCACGGTGGTGACGGCTTTTAATTGGCTTAGAAGATCATTCATGTTGTTCACTTACCACTTATTAGTTGGAATTAGCTTAAGTATACGTCTAAATGGCTATTCTTGTAATAAAATAACAACAAAATAGCCGTTTGTCTAAAAACAGGGTTAATGTGGGATCTGCCCTTAACGAGGCGGCTCTGCCGTTAGTTGCAGTTTAACGAACGTAAGATGGCTGTCAGCAAAAACCAGATACAGCGGGCGACAGAGTGGTAACGCTGATGCAGATTCCTTTTGCAATCGAGTTAGTAAACAGCATAATGGGCTATATCGTTGTCTGCAAGGTCTGAAACAGCGGCTGTGCAGTATAAACGCTCATTTTGTCAAAATAGGAGCCGTCTTTATGTTGATGGTGGTATCGCCAGCCAAAGATTTAGATTTAACCCCCGTCGCGCGTGAGCTGAGTTTTAGCCAACCTGCTTTATTACAGGATGCCAAAGCATTAGCCACGGTTTGTAAGCAGTTAACCCCAGCTGATTTGTCATCGTTAATGCATATTAGTGATAAGTTGGCCGGTTTAAATGCGGCACGCTTCGCGCAGTGGCAACCTCCGTTTAATACCGACAATGCGAAAGCTGCGTTATTTATGTTCAATGGTGATGTGTATCAGGGCTTAGCGGCAGATAGTCTGTCGGATGACGAGCTACGGTATGCGCAAAACCATTTGCGTATTCTCAGCGGTTTATATGGTGTATTAAGGCCCTTGGATTTGATGCAAGCTTATCGGCTTGAGATGGGCACAAAACTGTCGAATCCGCGCGGTAAAGATTTGTATGCCTTTTGGCAGGCCGAAGTGACTAAGGCTTTACAGCAGCAGCTGGCGGCTTTGGGCAGTGATGTATTACTCAATTTAGCCTCACAAGAGTATTTTAAAGCGGTCGATAAAAAACACTTATCAGCACGCATTATTACGCCTGAGTTTCGAGACTATAAAAATGGCCAATACAAAATCATCAGTTTTTATGCCAAAAAAGCGCGTGGCCTGATGGCGCGTTATGTGATCCAGCACGCATTACAGGAACCCACACAATTACAACAATTCGACCTTGATGGTTATTATTTCAGCGATACGTTATCCAGCTTGGATAAACCGGTGTTTTTGCGTGATGCCAGCTGACATTACCTTACTTTTTTGCCGGTATTTTTGTTAACATACCGGCCTGTTTTCAGTTGAGCCAACGCTATGAAATTTCCTGGTCTGCGCAAAATAAAGCATTACTTCCCAGTATCCCAACCTAAACCACAACTGCCCAGTTTTGAAGTGCGGCCGGAGTTGGACACGTATATCGTAGGGCTTGATCAAACTATCGTTGATGTAGTGGCCAGTGTCAGTGATGAGTTTCTCGCGAAACATAATATTCCCAAAGGGTTATCCAATTTAGTCGCACATGAAAAAGCCAACGAGATCTACCATGAGTTGGTGGTGGAGCAAGCGATTTCGGATCATTTTGCCGGTGGCACTATTGGTAATACCATTCATAATTACTCCGTATTAGCCGATGATAAATCGGTGTTGCTCGGCGTGATGTCGGCCAATATCGCGCTGGGTTCGCCAGCCTATCATTATGTGTGTCATACCAGCTCGAAAGTGGATATGAACCGCCTGCAAGGTGTTGCCGGTGATATTGGCCGTGGTATCACGATGATTACGCCCGATGGTGAACGTACTTTTGTTATCGATCCCAGTGATATGGATCAGTTGGCACCTGAGTATATCCCGACTGACATTATTGCAGGTGCCGCAGCATTTGTGGTGAGTGCTTACCCCTTGCGCGCCACTGATCAGCCCATTCAACAAGCTATGCTTAAAGCGTTGTCGGATGCCAGTGAGCAGCAAGTACCGGTTGTGATGAGCTTAGGTACACGGCATTTGGTGGAAGAAAACCGCGAGCAAATCATTGAAACCGTTAGCAAATATGTCAATGTTCTGGCGATGAATGAATTAGAGGCCGAAGCGTTAACCGGCTTTGCTGATCCGCTACGCGCAGCGCAAGCCGCTTTAGAGATCACCGATATGGTGTTGATCACCGCGGGTGCTGAGGGGCTATACTTGTGCGGTTATACTGATGAAAGTATGAAACGTGAAAGTTCTAACCCGATCAAATCGGCCAGCTTAGCAGATTTTAATCGCTTTGAGTTTAGTCGGCCGATGCTGCGGCAAAATTGCCAAGCCCCCTTGAAGGTGTATTCGCACATTGATCCGTATTTAGGCGGTCCAGAGCGCATTAAAAATACCAATGGCGCCGGTGATGGGGCCTTAGCGGCCATATTACACGATATGGCGGCGAATCATTATCATAAACAAGTGCAGCCGTTATCGAGCAAGCACGAAGAGTCATACTTGGCTTATTCATCGTTTGCACAATTATGTAAATACGCCAATCGGGTCAGCTATGAGATTTTAGTACAGAATGCTCCTCGTTTGTCTAAAGGCCTACCTGAGCGCGAAGATAGCTTAGAAGAGGCTTACTGGGAGCGTTAAGGAGCAGCGGTGATCAGGATTAATGCAAATGTTCATGTAGCAGATGATGAGTTGAGTTGGCAATTTGTGCGCTCATCTGGCCCTGGTGGCCAGCATGTAAACAAAGTATCAACGGCAGTGTTGCTGCAGTTTGATATTGCCCACTCCAGCTTACCTGAGATCTACAAAAGCCGTTTGCTGCAATTGTCTGATCACCGTATTACACCCAGCGGCAAAATTTTGATTAAATGTCAGCAAAGCCGCAGCCAAGAGCAAAACCGCGAGCTGGCATTATTGCAATTTGTGGAGCTGGTGCACAGTGTCAGTAAAACCCCGAAGAAGCGTTTTGCCACCAAACCGAGTTATGGCAGCCAGCAAAAACGCTTACAGCAGAAGAAGCAGCAAGGCCAAACTAAGGCCTTGCGCCGTGATAAAGGTTTTGAGTAGGGCTAGTTAATCGTTACCTAAACGGTAGGCCCGAAAACTGCGGCCCTTGATGCGGCTGTTGTTTAATTGCTGCAAAGCGGCTTTTAAAGCGCTGCGTTTTACCGCCACATAAGCCCGAAAATCCTGCAATTGAATTTTACCAATATCGGCAAAAGCAATCTGATCATCACGGGTGAGCGCACCCACAATATCGGCCGGGCGTAATTTTTGTTTTTTACCGCCGTCAATTTCAATGGTTGCCATTAACGGTAATAGCGGCTTGCTATTGCGGGTTTCAGGTAAGGGCTCAGGATTAATCTCTTGGCCCAGCGCCTCTTCAAGTTGGCTAATTTTATTACCGTCTTGCGTGGTATACAGCGTGCAGGCGACCCCTTGCTCGCCGGCACGGCCGGTGCGGCCAATTCTATGGATATGCGTATCGGTATCATGCGCCAGCTCAAAGTTGATCACCAGATCGAGCTTTTCGATATCTAAACCGCGTGCCGCCACATCGGTGGCCACCAACAATTGTAAGCTGCCATTGGCAAATTGCAGCAGTTGTTGTTCGCGTTCGCGCTGCTCTAAATCACCGTGTAAGGCAGCCACACTAAAACCGGCATATTTTAATTGCTCGGCTAAGCTTTGCACTTCTTTACGGGTATTGGCAAAAATAACGCAGCTTTGCGGTGCTTTAGCCAAAATTAAACGTACCGTGGCTTGGCTGCGTTCTTGGTTATGGCTTAGCAAAAAGAATTGCTGATTAATGTTGGCTTTGGTAGCAGGGCTATCAATAATCACTTCTTGGGGTGAGTGTAACAGCTCGTTTGCTAGTTTCTTTACGGCAGGCGCAAAGGTGGCACTAAACAGCAGTTGTTGGCGCTGTGCTGGCATAGCATCGATGATCTGTTGTAAGTCTTCGGCAAAACCCATCTCGAGCATCCGATCGGCTTCATCGAGCACTAACATCGTCAGTTCTTCTAGGTTCAAACGATCATGTTGTAAATGATCTAACACTCGACCCGGTGTGCCCACAATGATGTGCGCACCGTGTTCTAAAGACAAAATTTGTCCTTTGGCCGGAATACCACCACATAAGGTTAATACTTTGATGTTATGGATGCCGCGCGCCAAAGTTCGAATTTCGGTGGCGACTTGTTCAGCCAATTCACGTGTGGGGCATAACACTAAACTTTGTACCCGAAAACGCTTAACGTCTAAATTGCTGAGTAAGCCTAGTGCAAAGGCGGCTGTTTTACCCGAGCCCGTCGCGGCCTGAGCCAGCACATCTTTACCCGCTAAAATTGCTGGTAGGCTTTGTGCCTGCACAGGCGTAGGCTGATGATAATTCAAGCTGGTTAAGGTATCGAGTAAGGCGGGTGAAAGCGCAAAAGCGCTGAAACTAAGTTGAACACTCAAGGGAACTATCCTGCACTAGGCGCAGACCCATTGTCTGCACGTAAAGGGCATAGTGTAGCATAAACAGGCGTTATTTCGCTTGGCTAAGTTCAGCAACGTTGTTGGGTTGCAATTCGTCGGTTAACAGCAGATTTTGTTGGCCAGGTTTAGAGGCATGCGTTTCGCCGAAAAAACTGCCACCCCGTTCGATACACAGATTATCGCTGAACACCACGCCATGTGCTTTGCCTTGAGGTAGTATTTCAACTATATTAGCGGTGATTTGACCATCGAAATAGCCATTTATCATCACCTTGTCAGCGGTGATTTCGCCAACAACTTTACCACTACAGCTGATGATGACAGTACTTTTGCATTCGACGTTACCTTCAAGTTCGCCGTCGATTTGCATATCACTGTTTACTCGGCAGTTGCCGTTAAGGACGCATCCCTCAGCGATGACAGTTGTAATTGTGTGCTTGCCTTGGTTTGCAACATGGTTACCAAAGAATCCCATTTAATACTCCTCTCTTTTTCGAACAACAGGTCGAAATTACCGGAATCCCATTCCATAAAGTGTTGTGGATTAAGTGACCGGTCAAGAAAATGAATTTCATAGTGTAAATGCGGTGCGGTAGAACTGCCGGTATTGCCTGCTTTAGCGATTAATTGGCCTTTGTGGACAAAGGTGCCACTTGCCACATTAAAGTCTGATAAATGAGCGTAAAGCGTGGCAAAACCAAAAGCATGACGTATTTTTAATAAGTTGCCATAACCGCTATTGCTGCGACGCACCACTTCTACCACTCCGTCAGCAGGGGCATAAATTTCGGTGCCTTTCGGTGCTGTGAGATCGATACCATTATGATGCTTGCGCTTGCCTAAAATAGGGTGGGTACGAACGCCATAGCGAGAAGAACGTTTATCGAAATCAAGTGGTGAGCCATTGGGTACCAGCTGCAACATGGCCATCCTTGCACTGGCATTTACGGTGGCGATATCCAGTCGAGCTTCTAAATTTTGGTCGATACCTTGCTCTAAACCTAAATTCTGTTCAATTTCACCCAAACGCTGGCTGACTTGCAGCATCTGATCTTGTTTAAGGGTTAATTCGTGTTCTAGGGTTTCGCGAGCGGCATTTAACTGAGCCAGTTGTTGCTGTAAAGCATTCGTTTGTGAGGTCAGTAGCTGTTGCTCGGTTTTGGTTTGTTCAACCGTATGCAGCAAATAGTTAATCACCGCCGCGGTGATCAGTACTGAAAACAGCACAAGCCATAAGCCAATAACAGCATTGCGCTTAAATATCTTACCGATACTAAAGTGCTTGGTGCCGTTGATGCTAGAGATAGAAATACTAATACGATCTTTCATCAGCTGGATAATATGCTCAGTGGCTGAAAAATAACAATGGCTAAAAATATGTGGCTTTGGGGTGGCTGTCAAGCAGTTCATGCGGCAGGTTGCACTACTTCAGAGCAATGATTTTTCAGTTGGCATGTTTGCTTAGGGTCAATAAAAAAACCGCAGCGGTCACTGCGGTTTTTTTTTATCAATGAAATCAATAGGCCTTAGTGTGAAGCATGTCCATCTAAACCATGCACATGGCCGTGCGCCAGTTCTTCCTCTGTCGCATCACGAACTAACACAACTTCAACATCAAAACTGAGTTCAATGCCGGCGAGTGGGTGATTACCATCAACGACGACTTCTTCTTCTGTGACGTCGACAATAATGACTGGCTGTTCACGTCCATCCGGGCCGGATGCGCGAAAACGCATGCCTACTTCTACATCCATACCTTCAAACATGTTTTTCGGTACGGATTGTACTAGTTGATCATGACGCTCGCCGTAAGCATCTGCAGCAGCAATGCTGCTCGTAAATTTATCGCCACTGTTTTTGCCAATCAGTGCTTGTTCCAGACCTGGGATCAATGCACCATGGCCAAACAGGAAGACTAGAGGTTCGCCGCCAGCAGAAGAGTCAAGCTGGTTACCTGCAGTATCTGTTACTGTGTAATGGATGGCGACGACTTTGTCTTGAGAAATGGTCATGCAAACCTCTTAATTTAATGAATAAGGTAGCGGTAACTGCTGCAGCAAAACGGGCTGCTCAGCACTTAACCGCAAGGTGTCTGCCGGTGTTATATCATTCGGGAGCAGTGCTAACAACCAAAGTTGGTCATTGATATTCACCGCATTAATGACTTGGCCAATCCGGCGCCAGTTCTGTTCCAGTTGCAGTTCTATTGCTGTACCTGCGACCGGAAGTTCGTTGGTGTTTGCGTGTAAAATGTAACTGGCTCTTTTATTGCCACCGCGGTATTTCAAGCGGGCTACCGTTTCTTGTCCGATATAGCAGCCTTTGGTAAAGCTAATGGCATCAATCGCTTGTAAGTTAAGCATCTGTGGCACAGCTTCGCCAATTAGTGGTTGTTCTAAATAAGCTAACCCTTGCAAAATATGGGCTCTGAGCCAAACCGTTGGGGCAGCCAGTGGCCAATCTGCCGTCATAAGTTGCTGCGCCTGCGTTTGCGGTAGCACCAACATAAAATGCGCCGCAGCTAAGCGTAATAAGCTGCCGTGTTGTCCGTGGCTAACCTGACCGTCTGCCGCGGGCAGACTAAAGCCTAACTGTGTCACAAGTTGCTCTGCTTGCGAACCGCCTAAACCAAGCACGGCATAAGGTTCGGTGGTTTGGTCAAAACTTACTTTGGAAAACACGCCAAATTTTTTCAGTTGGGCGGCAGAGGCTTGCAGTTCGTCACGAAAAGCGACCATCAGTAGCGCATCGTCTTTGGCAAACAACTGAAATATCGCCCACATTTTACCTTTAGCATCACAATGTGCGCCGCGTAAAAAAGTGTCCGCCGTTAAGGTTTCAATATCACAGGTCGTTTGCCCTTGTAGATATTTACGGTTATCAGGCCCGCTAATAGCCAATACCTGAAAAGCAGGTAAAGGAGCAAGATAAGCATCATGAACCTGAGTAGATAATTGTGCGTATTGTTCTGCAGTTAGCCAAGATGTATGCATAGCGAGCGTTCATTTAAACGTGAATAGTAAATAGATTGGGGCAAGACACAAAAGCTCAACCCCTGATCGCAATATTTGTTAAGATACTGCAAATGTCGCAGAATAATGAGGAGTCTACATGACCGCTTTAATGAGTAAACCAAAACTGCGCTGGGCGTGTCGTCGCGGTATGTTGGAGTTAGATATTTTATTAGCCCCCTTCGTCGACGAAGGGTACGATGCATTAAACGACCAGCAAAAAGCCGATTTTGAACGGCTCTTAGCCTGTGATGATCCGGATTTATTCGCTTGGTTCATGGGGCATCAGCACTCAAAAGATGCCTCTATTCAAGCCATGGTTGAGTTAATCGTCAATCGTGTCCGGGTCTAGCTTTTATCTGAGAACCTCGCGTTTCCGACGCATTGCGCTACTGGCCATCAGTTTGCTCGGTGGCGCTATCGTCCTCACTTTACCGCTGCAAGGGATCTGGTATTTACCCGCTGCCTTGCTGCTACTAGCGTTTTTTTATCTGATGTTGCAATACTGGGCTGCACCCGGTGTTAGCGGTATTTTACATATTGAGCAAGATGGCGCTTTGCATTGGCAACAAAGCGCTTTACCCGCTGGGCAATTAGCCGCAAATTGTCTGCTCAACCCTTGGTTTGTGCAATTGTTTTGGTATGACGAAATGGGCCAGCAGCAGCGCTGTTATCTGTTTGCCGACCAATTGTCTGCCAGTGATTATCGAGCACTGGCAAGACGGGTACAATTGCAACGCTGGCGCAGCGTTGCTGACGAGGCGCTTTAACGCAGCGGTTGTAAAATACTCGGTTTACTATCACTTAGCATATTTGGGTAATCCAAATTGTAATGTAAACCCCGGCTTTCTTTACGCTGCATGGCACAGCGAATAATAAGCTCGGCTACTTGCACTAAATTACGTAATTCCAATAAATTATTGCTGATACGAAAATGGCTGTAATAATCGTGGATTTCTTGTTTGAGTAACTCTACGCGATGCAGTGCCCGTTCAAGTCGCTTATCGGTGCGTACAATACCCACATAATCCCACATAAATAACCGCAACTCGTGCCAGTTATGCGTTATCACTACTTCTTCATCCGAATTACTCACTCGACTATCGTCCCAAGCGGGCAACGTTAGGGTAGCTTGAGATTGAGGCAATTGCGTTAAAATATGTTGAGCAGCGGCTTGGGCAAAAACAATACATTCTAATAACGAATTAGACGCCATTCTGTTTGCGCCGTGTAAACCGGTATAGGCCACTTCGCCAATGGCGTATAAATTTTGCAAGTCTGTTTGGCCATGCAAATTGGTCATTACGCCGCCGCAGGTATAGTGCGCAGCAGGAACGACCGGAATGGCCTCTTTGGTAATATCAATACCCACACTGAGGCATTTAGCGTAAATAGTGGGGAAGTGTTCAATAATAAAGTCTTTGTCTTGATGACTAATATCTAAAAACACGGAGTTAGCGCCAAGGCGTTTCATTTCAAAATCGATCGCACGAGCCACAATATCTCGCGGTGCTAACTCTGCACGCTCATCAAAATCAGGCATAAACCGGCTGCCATCGGGGCGCTTTAAATAGGCTCCTTCGCCGCGCATGGCCTCGGTAATTAAAAAATTCGGTGCTGCAGGGTGGTACAAACTGGTTGGGTGAAATTGATTAAATTCCATATTGGCCACCCGACAACCCGCACGCCAAGCCATCGCAATGCCATCGCCACTGGCCACATCTGGATTGCTGGTATACAGATACACTTTACTGGCGCCGCCGGTAGCTAGTGCCACCGCTTTAGCTTGAATGGTCTCAACGCGAGCCAAAAGGTTGTTCCAAACATAAGCACCATAACAACGTGCCAGATCAAGACCGAGTTTTTTGCCGGTGAGCAAATCAATGGCGTTGTAGTTTTCTAACAAACGAATATTTGGGTGGCGTTTAACTTGATCAACCAGCGTGATTTGTACAGCTTTACCAGTGGCATCGGCTGCATGCAAGATGCGGCGATGACTGTGGCCACCTTCCCGAGTGAGATGGTATTTCATGCTGCCATCAGTATCTTGATACTGATCAAAGGGGACGCCTTGGGCGATTAACCACTCCATCGCTTGCTTAGCGTGTTCTGCGGTAAATTTTACCGCTTCTTCTTCGCACAAACCGGCACCAGCAATCAGGGTGTCATTCACATGCGACGCGATGGTGTCATTTTCGTCAAACACCGCGGCGATCCCGCCCTGCGCGTAAAGTGTTGAGCCTTCGCGTAAAGCCCCTTTACTTAAAACAATAACGCTGGCGTGATCCGCCAATTGCAGCGCTAGCGACAAACCCGCCGCGCCACTACCAATAATTAATACGTCACAAAGATATTCATTGGGTTGTGTCATAGGATACACTTAACTCAGTTAGTGGCTTTGGTAAAACAGACTAAAATAACAGGCTGCGGTATAATTTGTTGCGCTATGTTCAGGTTATTCTAGCGTTTTTATAAAAATAAACAGAACTATTTATTCAGCCTGCAGTCATAGTTAGTACGCTTGACTGGCGCCATTCGTTTACAACACCTAAATAAGTATTACAGGGGTAGGCTCAAGAATGAGCGAGCAAGAATTAGATTGGCAAATTGTCCAGCGTGTACAACAAGGCGATAAAGCTGCTTTCAATCTGCTGGTAAAAAAATATCAGCATAGGATCGCGAACTTAATCTCACGTTATGTCTCTAACCATGGTGACGTAGCTGATGTCGCTCAAGAAGCCTTTATCAAAGCTTATCGAGCTATCCCCGGTTTTCGTGGTGAGAGTGCGTTTTACACTTGGTTGTATCGAATAGCAGTGAATAGTGCCAAAAATTATCTGGTATCAAACAATCGTAAGCCACCGGCTAGCGATGTTGATGCCGAGGATGCAGAATACTACGAAGGTAGTGATGCGCTAAAAGAACAAGATTCTCCGGAACATTTATTATTGTCCGAGGAAATTCGCCAAGTGGTGTTTGGTACCATAGAAAAATTACCCGATGAGTTACGTACGGCAATTACGCTACGTGAATTAGAAGGGTTAAGTTACGAAGAGATTGCCGAAGTTATGGAGTGTCCGATAGGTACAGTACGTAGTCGTATTTTCCGGGCGCGCGAAGCCATAGACGCTCAGTTAAAACCCTTAGTGGGTAATACCTAAGCCGATATAGACTATTTGACAGGAAACTTTATGTTGTCAGAAAAGCAAGAATGGCTGTCACAAGCCGCCGATAATCACGCGTTAACTGCCGAGCAACTGTCAGAATTGTTACAGCAGCCTGATTTGCAGGAAACCGTGCAGCGCTATCAGTTGGCTGGTGCCGTGCTTCGAAACGAAGCCGAAAGTGTTTTACCACTGGATTTTGCCGATAACTTGGCCAGTATGTTGGAACAAGAGCCAACTTACCAATTGCAAAACAGCAGCAGTTTATTACAGAAAATGAAAAACGGTTTACGGCAGGCGGCGAATGCGGAATGGTTTAAACCGGCAGCACATGGTGCTATTGCCGCCAGTGTCGCTTTAGTCGCGGTATTTGGTGTGCAGCAATATCAGCAACCGCTCGAACAGCAACTGAGTGCGCCAACGCCTCTGTTACAAACTCGCCCCGTTGCCGGTTTTGCCACGCCAGTGAGTTTAAGTCAAACGTCTGTTGAAAATCGTTTTGAAGCGCAAGAGCAGCAAGCGATGTTAGAGCAACAGCAACGTCTGCAAGCGTTATTACAGGCACACCGTCAGCAAATTCGAGTTTCTGAAACGCAAACGAACAAAACCTCAACACAGGAAAAACGCGAGCAATAATGATGAAATGGCTGTTTGGCATCTGTAGTATAGTCGTGCTGTGTTGTAGTCAGCCGGCAAGTGCCGAAGAAACGGGTTGGGCTTTATTTGATAAAGTGCAGCAGAGTGTTAAACAGCACAATTTTGACGTTTCTTATGTCGTGCTTAAAGGCGGCCAAGCCGAGACCTATCGTTGGTTGCATGGCCGTTCGGGTGATAAAGAAATTGAACATCTGATCCCAATGTACGCCGATGGGGTCGATATCGTTAGACGCAGCGACAAAGTGTATTATTTACTCAGCGAGCGTCCTTCTCTCGTGACCCAAAGCAGCAGTATTAAAGAACTGCCGCCATTATTATTTCAAAGCCCCGAAAAGATTCGCAGCCTATACGATGCGGTCGCTGGCAGCAGTTCGCTGATGGACGGTCGCAGTGCCCAGCTATTAAGGCTATCTGCTATTGATGATAATCGGCATCATTATTGGCTGTGGGTCGATGTGCAAACCGGCTTTCCGCTGCGCATTGATACCTTGTCTGAACAACATCCCAATAACAAAAACCGTGCTTTAGAGATTTGGCAGGTCACGCATTTACGCATCACTCCTGAACTTCCCGATACCTTAGCGCAATTGCTGGAAATTGAGTTGCCTGCGCTGACACCGCCCGTGGTGGCCAAACCGGCTTCGCAACCGCACCAACTTAGCTGGTTACCGAAGGGTTTTAGCATTAGCGACGATCCATTGTTAGTGCCTCAGTTACAACCTGATGTTCTTAGTTACTGGTTATTGTCAGATGGCTTACATCAAGTGTCGGTTTTTGTGCAGAATAGCCATCAGTTACCCACTCAAGCTTACCGTGATGGCGCCACCACCATTTATGTTCAAGCCGATGCTAAACAGGATGTGACCGTGATTGGACCAATCAGCATTGAAACGGCCAAGCGTTTAGCCGCTGCGGTGCGCTAATGATGAGCCAACTGCCCCATGGTTGAAGAAATTGCCACCGTATTAGCCATTGAATCCGATGGGGTCTGGTTAAACACCACACCGGCTGGGACCTGTCATAGCTGTCATGTCAGTACTGATTGTGGTACTGGCATCGTAGCGCAAACCTTTACACCTCGCCAAAATCGCTTTTTTGTCAAAACTCCGTTACAGCTGTTACCCGGTGAACAAGTGACGATTGGTGTTGCCGAGCAAGGCTTAGTGTTAGCGGCCTTGGCCGTCTATTTATTACCCTTAGTGTTGATGTTAGTGGTGGTGGTGACCATGCAAAGCCTATGGCAACCGGCTGAAGGCTGGTTGATGTTGGGCGCACTGATCGGCGGGGCCAGCGGCTTTGCTTTAGCTCGGCGCTATAATCAGTCTTTGCAAAGCCAGCAAGAGCAAGTGATCATCTTAAACGTACTGCCCAGTATAAAGCTAAACCCTGCAGCGACTGACGCTTAACAACCATAGCAAGCTGCCGCGGGATAGAGTACAATTCGCGCTAATTTTATTAATAACCTGTATGGTTAGTCTTAAGCTATTGGTCATTTACTGACAGCGACGGCGGCCATACGCTTAGTTTCTTGCGGATACCATGCCTAAACTTGAACATATCAGAAATTTCTCAGTTATTGCCCACATTGACCACGGAAAATCTACCTTATCCGATCGCCTGATCCAATATTGTGGCGGTTTAAGTGATCGTGAAATGCAGCAACAAGTGCTGGATTCCATGGATCTGGAGCGTGAACGTGGTATCACCATCAAAGCACAGAGTGTGACGCTGTATTATCCTGCAGATGATGGCAATACTTACCAGCTAAACTTTATCGATACGCCAGGCCACGTAGACTTTACTTATGAAGTGAGCCGTTCGTTAGCTGCCTGTGAAGGCGCCTTATTGGTAGTGGATGCCGGACAAGGGGTAGAGGCACAAACCGTTGCCAACTGCTATACCGCCTTGGACATGAATTTAGAAGTTATCCCGGTACTGAATAAAATCGACTTACCACAGGCAGAGCCGGAGCGGGTAGCTGAAGAAATCGAAGATATTATTGGTATTGAAGCCCTCGGTGCGGTGCAGTGTTCGGCTAAAACCGGTTTGGGTATCAAGGATGTGTTAGAAACCATCGTTAAAAAAATTCCTTGCCCAGAAGGTGAGCCGGATGCCCCGACGCAAGCATTAATTATCGATTCTTGGTTTGACGCCTACCAAGGTGTTGTCTCCTTAGTTCGGGTAAAACACGGCAGTATCAAAACCAAAGACAAAATCAAAGTGATGTCGAGTGGTCAAATCTTTGAAGTAGACAAAGTCGGGGTGTTCAGCCCGAAAGCCACCAATACCGGCGAATTGAAAACCGGTGAAGTAGGCTTTGTGATTGCCGGTATTAAAGAAATTAAGGGCGCCCCAGTGGGTGATACCTTAACCTTGGCAAAAAACAGCGCTGAAAAAGCCTTACCGGGTTTTAAACGGATTAAACCGCAGGTGTATGCGGGTGTTTTCCCGGTGTCCAGCGATGATTATGAAGACTTCCGTGATGCGCTGGCTAAGTTAAGCTTAAATGACTCGTCATTATTTTATGAACCAGAAAACTCAGGCGCTTTAGGCTTTGGCTTTCGGATCGGTTTCCTGGGTATGTTGCACATGGAAATCATTCAAGAGCGGTTGGAGCGGGAATACGATCTGGATCTGATTACAACAGCACCAACGGTAGTGTATGAAGTGGTAACCAAAAATGGCGAGACCATTTTAGTGGATAACCCCAGCGATTTACCTGCGGTAAATGATATTGATGAGATCCGTGAGCCTATCGTTGAAGCGCATATCTTGGTGCCGCAAGAGTATTTAGGTAACGTTATTACCCTTTGTATCGAAAAGCGCGGTACGCAAATTAATATGAGCTACCATGGTCGACAAGTCGCCGTGGTTTACGAACTGCCGATGGCCGAAGTGGTGATGGATTTCTTCGACCGCTTAAAATCGACCAGTCGCGGTTATGCGTCATTGGATTACAGTTTCAAACGTTTCCAAACCTCGAATATGCAGCGGGTTGATATCCTGATTAACGGCGAGCGGGTAGATGCGCTGGCCATCATCAGTCATATCGATTTTGCACAAGGCCGAGGCCGGCAGTTAGCGGAAAAGCTAAAAGAGCTGATCCCACGGCAGATGTTCGATATTGCCATTCAAGCAGCTATTGGTAACCATGTTATTGCTCGTACTACGGTAAAACAATTACGCAAAAACGTATTAGCGAAATGTTATGGGGGCGATATTAGCCGGAAGAAAAAGCTGTTACAAAAGCAAAAAGACGGTAAAAAACGGATGAAACAAGTGGGTAATGTGGAAGTGCCACAAGAAGCCTTCTTGGCCATTTTAAAAGTGGGTAAATAAACCCCGATCGCATGATTAAGGAAGCTTAATGGCTGGTTATTTTGCAATATTTTTGGTGTTACTGACGTTAGCATGTACCGTTACTTGGTTATTAGAGCGGTTTTTACTCGCGCCGAAGCGGCAGCAAAAATTAGCTTTTGCCAATGCCCAATCGAAGTCGGTATTGCCAGAACAGGTGCAGCAGGACTTTTTAAAACAGCCGGCCATTGTTGAAACCGCTATTTCAATTTTACCGGTGGTTGCGGGCATCACCTTGTTACGCTCGTTTTTATACGAGCCGTTTCAAATTCCGTCAGGATCGATGATGCCGACTTTATTGGTCGGTGATTTTATTTTGGTAGAAAAGTTTTCTTATGATGTGAAAGATCCGGTTTGGCGCAAAACCCTGTGGTCAAACAATCAGCCTGAGCGTGGAGATGTTGCGGTATTTAAATATCCGCCTAATCCACGTTTAGACTATATCAAGCGGGTTGTGGGTTTGCCTGGCGATCGCATTGTGTATAAGCAAAAGCAATTGTATATTCAACGCGCTTGTAGCGAAGGTCAAACCAGCGGCTGCGGCAATTTAGAAATGATCCCGTTAACCTTTCAAGCCGAAGCCGAGTTCTTTATGGGGCCGTTACCACAACGCCGATATGAAGAAACGCTGGGGCAGGTAACGCACAATATTTTGCAAACGCCGATGCTGCCAGACAATCTACAGGATTTCTATCGTCAGCCAGGTACGGGTATTGATGAGTTTGTTGTACCTGCAGGCCACTATTTTGTACTAGGTGATAATCGCGACAACAGTGTTGATAGTCGGTTTTGGGGCTTTGTGCCTGCCGATAACATGGTTGGTAAAGCGGTATTTGTCTGGATGAGTTTTGAATTTAGCGAAGACCCGAATAGCTGGTTACCGCGTTGGGTTCCGGTTGGTGTACGTTTTGCACGACTAGGACCGATCCATTAAGAGTGTTTTATGCATAAACCGTTAGCACCGCTGATGCGCAAATTAAGTTATGAGTTTCAGCAACCCGCCTTATTGGAGCAGGCGCTGACCCACCGCAGTTGTAAAGGACAACATAACGAGCGGTTAGAATTTCTAGGTGATGCCTTACTGGGTCTGGTCATTGCGGAAGCGTTATTTGAGCGTTTTCCAGAGACCCGCGAAGGCGATTTAACACGCATGCGCTCGGCGCTGGTAAAAGGGGTCACTTTAGCCTCTATTGCCCAAGAATTAGGCTTATCTGAGTTTTTACGTTTAGGGCCAGGTGAGTTAAAAAGTGGTGGTTTTCGTCGAGAATCGATTTTAGCGGATGCGCTAGAAGCGATTATTGGGGCAATTTATTTAGATAGCGGTATGGCAGCGTGTAAAGCGCAAATCATGTTGTGGTTTGCACAGCGTTTACAAGAGATTACCCCAGGCCAGCAAAAAGACTCGAAAACCCTGCTGCAAGAATATTTACAAGGGTTACGTAAACCCTTGCCTACCTACGATGTGATTGCCACCGTGGGTGAGGCTCATCAGCAAACTTTCACTGTGCGTTGCACCGTGCCAGGCATGCCCCCGATTAATGCGACCGGTTCATCTCGGCGCAAAGCTGAGCAGGATGCGGCTCAGTTGGCTTTGGAACAAATTAAACATGACAGATAAGCAACAGCCCGACGCAGCAACGACTTTTGCCGGTTTGGTGGCCATAGTTGGGCGGCCGAATGTCGGTAAATCGACCCTGTTAAATAAATTAGTGGGTCAGAAAGTCAGTATTACCTCAAAAAAGCCACAAACAACACGTCATCGTATTGTCGGTATTGATACTCAAGAGCAGTATCAAACCGTCTATGTCGATACCCCAGGCCTGCATATTGAAGAAAAACGCGCGATTAACCGCCTGATGAACAAAGCGGCTTCGTCATCAATTCAAGACGTTGAGTGTGTGATTTTTGTGGTTGAAGGCACGCGTTGGCACGATGATGATCAAATGGTGCTGAACAAACTGATCGCGGCCAATAAACCAGTGGTGTTAGTGGTGAACAAAGTCGATTTGTATAAAGACAAATCAGATTTATTACCCCATTTGCAGTGGTTGGGTAGCCAGTTACCGTTTTTAGACGTGGTGCCGTTATCTGCTGAAACCGGCGATAATGTTGAAGCTCTACGTAAAGTGATACAACGCCAGTTGCCGCCTTGCGAATTCTTTTTCCCAGAAGATTATATTACCGATCGCTCGCAGCGTTTTATGGCAGCGGAAATCGTCCGTGAAAAACTGATGCGCTTTCTCGGTGATGAATTACCTTATGCCGTTACGGTGGAGATCGAGCGCTTTAAATGGGAAGAAAAACACTTTCATATTGCAGCGTTAGTACTGGTTGAGCGCGAAAGTCAGAAGCGAATGGTCATTGGTAACAAAGGCGAGCGGATCAAGCAAATTGCCACCGAAGCCCGGCTAGATATGGCGGACATGTTGGATGCGCCGGTGTTTTTGCAAGTCTGGGTTAAAGTGAAATCGGGTTGGGCAGATGATGAGCGAGCGCTGCGCAGCTTAGGTTACGGCGAAGATTAAGCTCGCCAATGGACGCTAAGCTCTGGCCTGCCTATATTTTGCATAGCCGTCCCTTTCAGGAAGATAAACTTTTATTGTCACTGTTGTTACCTGAGCAAGGGCGCATTAGCGCTGTTGCGCGGCGACGCAGTGGCAAACAGCATCGCGCACTCCAACCTTTTCAGTTGTTCTCGGTTAGTTTAACCGGGCGCAGTGACTTAAAAACGGTAAAACAGCTCGAAGAGAGCAGTGCCGCCAGCCAATTAAGCGGTAAGGTGCTGTTCAGTGGTCTGTATCTCAATGAATTGATATGTCGTATATGGCCTGCTGATCAGCCATCAGATAACTTATTTGCTTTATATCAACAGGCATTAGCCGCGCTAGTGCAGGTACAACAACAAGCAACGGGTTTAGAAAGTGCGTTGCGCCAATTTGAATTGGCCTTATTAGACGAATTAGGCGTATTACCTGACTGGTCATCTGACTGCTATGATCGACCTTTGCAAGCCGATCAGCATTATAGTTACGTGTCAGAGCAAGGCTTGGTGCCCGTGCAGCAAGGCTGGCCTGGTGCTATGTTGCTAGCGCTGGCCGCAGAGCAATGGCATGTTGTTGGGCTATTACCGGTGGCTAAGCAACTGACTCGACAATTACTGGCCCCGTTACTGGGCAATAAACCTTTAGCCAGCAGGGCATTATTTACTTCGTCCGATAAGGCGTAACCCAAAGAGTGGAGAGAAAAATGACGGCAATTTATTTGGGTGTCAATATTGATCACGTGGCAACAGTGCGTAATGCACGTGGCACTTATTATCCCGAGCCAGTGCACGCGGCAATGATGGCTGAGCAAGCCGGTGCGGATGGCATTACCGTGCATTTGCGCGAAGACCGCCGCCATATTATTGATCGCGATGTGTTTATTTTACGCGAGACCATCGCAACACGGCTCAATTTTGAAATGGCACTGACCGATGAAATGCTGGGCATTGCGGCTAAACTGAAACCGCATTTTTGCTGTTTAGTCCCAGAAAAGCGTGAAGAATTGACCACCGAAGGCGGTTTAGAAGTTGCCGGTAAATTAAGCCAAATGCGTGATGCTGTGGCGCAACTTGCCGCAGATAATATTTTGGTGTCACTGTTTATTGATGCCGATAAAAAACAAATTGCTGCCGCAGCCGAAGTCGGCGCACCCTTTATCGAGATCCACACGGGTAAGTATGCCGAAGCCAAGCATCCCGCGGAGCAGTTAGCCGAACTAAAGCGTATTCAAGAGGCTGCAACCTATGCGGCTTCTTTGGGGTTAACGGTCAATGCGGGCCATGGTTTGCATTATCATAACGTACAGCCTATTGCGGCTATCCCTGAAATGTACGAGCTTAATATTGGTCATGCCATTATTGCCCGCGCCATTTTTAGCGGTTTAGGCCCAGCAGTAAGCGAAATGAAACGGCTGATGGTGGAGGCACGTCGTTAATGGCGATCCGCGGCCTAGGTACTGATATTGTGGCGATAGAACGCATTGCCCGAAGTTTGCAGCAGACCCCTCGATTAGTGCTGCGGGTGTTAACCCCGTTTGAGCAAGAGCAATATCAAAATCATCGGCAACCCGAGCGTTACTTTGCAAAACGTTTTGCCGCGAAAGAAGCCGCGGCAAAAGCCTTGGGTACCGGTATTGGTCGTGGCATTTCATTTCAACATTTTGAGATCCGTAATGATGTCTGGGGCAAGCCTGAGTTAACCTTAACCGAGCAAGCCGCTGTGTTAGCTGCCGAGAAGGGCGTTACCGCAGTTTGGCTCAGTATTAGTGATGAGCAGGCTTATGCTTGTGCCACGGTCATTTTAGAATCTTAAGCTCAGGGCTCTGGCATCGACGGATCGATGCCATAGAGCAGTTGGATAACATCGTCTAACTCAGATAACTCCGGCTCTAATAGCTTGATATTGGCGCCGCGTTTTAATTGTGTTTCAAGCGCTTCCAGTAGATTTTTTAACCTGGGTACACCGGTATAACAACATCCACCATGCAGTTTGTGTAAGGCATGCAGCAGCATTTGTTGGTCATTGTCTCTAATCGCTTGGTTAATTTGTTTTTCAGACTGCGGTAAGCTTTTTAACAACATCAGCAGCATCTCTTGCGCTAATTCCGGTTTACCTGCCGCCCGTTGTAACGCCATGGGCCAATCGATTAAAGGCACCACTTGTAAGGCTTGTTGCTGGGTATCTTGATGTTTTTGCAGCTGACAATACTCTTGCAAGGTAAACAACAGCATTTTGTCATCTAACGGTTTGGTTAAAAATTCATTAAAGCCGGCATTGATTAAGCGTGTACGCTCGCCATCCATCGCATGTGCGGTCACAGCAATAATCGGTGTACGCTCATTTAACGAGCTTTGTCGAATGCGTTGACACGCCGTGATGCCATCCATCACCGGCATATTAATGTCCATAAAGATAATATCGTAGGCATGCTGCGTCGATTTCTGCCACGCGGCGGCACCATCACGAGCCGAATCCAGAACATGCACATGCTCACGTAAAAGCGTATTAATCAGTTTTAGATTGGCTTCGTTATCGTCGACCGTTAACACTTTTAAGCCCGGCGATAGCATCTCTTCACTTTGGCCATTGGCTTGAGCAATGTCGGTATAGGGCTGAGCTAAGGTTAAAGCTAATTTGCGCATATGAGCCGGCTTGGGTAAACAAGCGCTGGCGCCTGAGCTGAGCAATACCTCACGCAAGTTGGGTGATAAGGTATTCACCAACAAATAGACATGCTGACAGTGTGCTTTAATGCGCTGCACCAGCGTAATAATTTCATTAACTTGATTAATCGCAACGGCACGGCCTAATAAACCGATATCATAAGCCTTAGTCTTACTGAGCGCTTGTTGCAGTTGCGCTTTGGTGGCGCAGGCCGTAACCACCATTCCCCAGCTGCTCAACAGTTGTAAGGTGGCCTCGCGTGAATATTGCTGTGGTTCAAAATACAAAACGGTTTTTTCAGCCAGCAACTCTAGTGGTAACGCTTCGGCAACCGACAATTGATGGCGTTGGCACTTAATGGTAAACCAAAAAGTTGACCCCTCGGCTAACTTGCTTTCAAAGCCAATAGTACCTTGCATGGCTAGCACTAACCGTTTCGAGATAAGCAAGCCTAAGCCAGAGCCGGTTTGTTGGTCGCTTTGCTCAAGGGGTGTGACGCCATCAAATAAATGACGTTTTTTATCTTCACTGATGCCACGACCGGTATCTTTAACCGAAATTTGTAGCTGAATTTGTTCATCGTTCAAACTGGTGGCTTTAACCCGAATGATGATACTGCCATGCTCAGTAAATTTAATGGCATTACCGGCAATATTCATCAATACCTGAGTTAATCGGGCCGGATCGGCTACCACGGCATCAGGGCAATCTGGCTCGACCAATAACACCAACTCTAATTGCTTATCAAAGGCGTTGCTGACTAATAATTCGATGGTATCGTTTAGCACGTCGCGCAGAGAAAACGGCTCAGGATTAATCGACATACGGCCTTCTTCTAACCGCGAAAAATCCAAAACATCATTGACCAAATTCAATAAGCTATTCGCTGACTTCTGGATAGTTTGTAGATAGTCACTTTGATGGTGAGTCAGCGGGGTTTTTAATAATTGCCGGGTAAAGCCAATGACGGCGTTTAACGGGGTGCGTAATTCATGGCTCATTTTGGCTAAAAAATCAGACTTTTGTCGGTTGTCTTCTAGCGCTTTGCGTTTCGCAAAATCGAGCTGGATGTTTTGGATCTCCAGTTGCTCCATGCTCAGTCGTAAATCGCTAGTTACTTGTTCGATATTTTGCTGCATTTCTTGCTCTAGCCGAGACAGGTGTTCGGCTAATTTCAATAAGCCTTGTTGAAAATTATCAAACTCTCTAACACCTAACAAATAAGGCCGCAGTCGATATTGTCCATCCATCAATTGCTGCATTTGCCGTTTCAGGCGTTGCAGTTCAGGTTGCAGTTTTTGAATTAAAAATAGGGTTAAACCCAGTGCGAGCAGCAAGACTAAAGCAATTAAAGCGCCGCTTTGCAGCACCCCTAATTGTTGCTGTAATAAAATATGTTGTTGGTCAAACTGTAATAGCAAATAGCCAGGGTCTTCTGCCAGTAAATTGTTATCGCGCAATAATGGCTGATAGACAATTAATTGTGGTTGGGACGAATAAAAGCGGATTTGCGAAGGCTTAGTGGCTTGTTGATGCACCGCATGAGTAGATAAATCTTGTTGGCTATTGCTGGTGAGTAATAAACGGCCCTCAGCATCAAATAACGAAATACTGGTAATCAAGGGGGCATTTAAACGATGAGCATGTTCCAGCAAAGGCAGAACGGTTTTTAGTGGCTGTTGTTGTAACAGGGGTTGGCTGCTAATTGCCAACATCAGGGCGACATTGGCAGCACGCTCATGCAAGTGTAATTCACTGGCCTGTTGTTGCCGGTGGTTAAAATAGCTAGCCAGCAGTATACCCACCAGCAAGCTGGGTAGCACACTACAAAGAATTAACCAAAAACGTAGACCAATTTTTTTCATCAGGGCACGGCACTTGTTACAATTAAGCTCAGCCATGTCATAATGACACATGATCCTTTAAATGCCTATAAGACCTGCATCGAATGGTAACGCTCTATAAACCGAAACAAAAATCGCAACACCTTGGCCAGCAAGTAAAATTGCAAGTGGAATCGACCGATTATGAAGTCAATGGTATTGGTCGTTGGCAACAGAAGATTGCTTTTGTCAGCGGTGCTTTAGCAGGCGAACAGGTGCTTGCTAAAGTGACTGAAGATAAAACGCATTTTATTAAAGCGCGCGTTGAGCGGGTACTTAAAGCCAGCCCATTGCGAGTGACGCCTTTTTGCCCGCATTATCAGTTATGTGGTGGCTGTCAATTGCAGCATGTTGCCAGTGCCGAGCAAGCACAATTAAAACAACAAGGTGTAGATGAATTAATCCGTCATCAAACCGGTTTAGGAGAGTTGCCATGGCAGCCATTGTTAACGGGGCCCGATCAAGGTTATCGGCGTAAAGCGCGAATTGGTGTCTGGTTTGATCGTAAACGCAAGCAGCTGACGGTTGGCTTTCGAGAAAGTGCCAGCAAAACCCTCACGCCCATTAATACCTGTGCTGTACTGCAGCCGCAGTTACAGCCTATTTTTGCAGTATTACAACAGGTTGTACCACAATTATCAGAGCCGAGTGCGATCACGCATGTTGAAGTGATTGCCGCTGAGCAGCAAGTGTTTTTAATTGTGAGGCACACAAAGCCATTGACCACCGCTGAGCAACAATTATTTGTTACGGCGTGGCCTGAAGCGGTTTGGCTGGGTGAAGCCGAAGCAGGGCAGTTAACAAACTGGCAGCCTAATGCGCCGAGTCCGCGTTATCGGTTAAGCGAGCAAGGTTTAGAGTTGGCCTTTGCCGCAACTGATTTTATTCAAGTCAATCCGCAATTAAATCAGCAAATGGTGTCATTAGCGCTACAATGGTTGCAGCCGCATGCTGAGGATAATATTCTTGATTTGTATGCAGGTATGGGCAATTTTAGTTTAGCCTTGGCGCAGCGCGCTAAATTGGTGCATGGTGTTGAAGGACTTGCCACTATGGTGCAGCAAGCCACGGCGAATGCCCAACTTAATGGCATTACGAACGCCCAGTTTTGGCAAGCCGATTTGCATTTAGCTTGGGGTAAAACGGACTGGAATAACCCGATTTACCAGAAGATCGTGCTTGATCCTGCCCGAGCCGGTGCCGAAGGCGCGATGCCACAGCTGGTTAAGCTAAAACCGGCACAGATATTGTACATATCGTGCAATGCCGCGACCTTTGCGCGCGATGCAAAAGTGTTGTTACAGTCGGGTTATCAGTTGCAAAATATTGCTGGCATCGATATGTTTCCCCACACGAGTCATCTGGAATTGATGGCGTTGTTCAGTCGTTAGCCAATCTGGCTGACTTTCGTGACGTGCAATAAGCTGGAACGACTTATTTTAATGAGGACAAAGCATGGTTAGGGTGCGCCAGTCACACAGCAGTGGCTACCATGGTGGTGAGACAGTCGAATGGCTGTGCTCACTGGGGCTGTCTGAAAAAAGGATTGGTGCATTATTAGAATGTGCAGCCTGGCTAAAACAGCAACAACTAGACGACGATGTGCTAGAGGTGCGAACCGGCTGGGAAATGGTAGAGATTTTGGCTGATCTTAAAATGGATCAGGACTCACTGCTTGCCTCCTTGTTATTTCCTGCTTTTGAGGCGGGCCTGCTGGAATTGGCGCAGATTGAAGCCAATTTTTCTGCTCCGGTGGCCTTGCTGCTGTCTGCAGTGCAACAAATGGAAGCGATCCGCACTATCCCAACCAGCGTTAAGCAAGGTGCGGATGGCCAACAAGCGGATAACTTACGGCGCATGTTGCTAGCCATGGTAGAAGATGTGCGCGCGGTGGTGATTAAATTAGCGGCACAAATTTGCTATCTGCGTGATGTGAAAGATGCCGATGAAGAAACGCGTGTTCTCGCGGCGAAAGAAACTAATGCTATTTTTGCGCCCTTAGCCAACCGTTTAGGTATTGGCCAATTAAAATGGGAACTTGAAGATCTGGCGTTTCGCTATTTGCATCCAACCACATATAAACAGGTGGCCAGTTTACTGGAAGAGCGACGCTTAGATCGCGAACAATATATGCAAGATTTTGTGGCTGCGGTTCGGCAAAAAATGCTCGACGCGCAAGTGCAAGCCGAAGTTTACGGGCGGCCGAAACACATTTTTAGCATTTGGAAGAAAATGCAGAAAAAGCAACTGTCTTTCGAACAGTTGTATGACATCAGAGCGGTTCGGATTGTGACCGAGCGTGTGCAAGATTGTTATGCGTCTTTGGGGTTAGTGCACACCAATTGGCGACATTTACCCAAAGAGTTCGACGATTACATCGCCACGCCAAAACAAAATGGTTATCAATCCATTCATACCGTGGTGCTAGGCCCACAAGGGCGGCCGATCGAGATCCAGATCCGTACACGGCAAATGCATGAAGATGCCGAGTTGGGTGTCGCGGCGCATTGGCGTTACAAAGAGGGCGGCGCGGCCAGCAAAACCGTGGCGAACGATGAAAAAATTAGCTGGTTACGTAAGTTACTGCAATGGCAAGAAGATTTAGCCGATGGCACCGACTTGGCTGAAGAGTTGCGTACTCAGGTCATTGAAGATCGCGTTTATGTCTTTACGCCCAAAGGCGATATTGTTGATTTACCGATGGGCTCGACACCGTTAGATTTTGCTTACTATGTACATTCTAATGTTGGACATCGTTGTATCGGCGCGAAAATTTCTGGGCGCATCGTGCCTTTTACCTACCAATTAAAAACCGGTGATCAGGTCGAAATTCTTACGGGGCGTGAGCCCAACCCCAGCCGAGATTGGCTAAATCCTAATTTAGGCTACTTAAAATCAAGTCGGGCACGCTCTAAGGTACAATATTGGTTCCGCTTACAGGATCGTGATAAGAATTTGTCAGCCGGTCGCGAATTACTCGATGCCGAATTGAATCGGTTAAACCTGCAGATTGAAGCGCCAACCAAGGTGTTGCAACGCTTTAATGTCAATAGCATGGACGAGCTATTAGTGGGCATTGGCGGTGGTGAAATCAAAGTGACACAAGTGGTCCACTTTATTCAAAGCCAAAGCCCAAATCATGAATTACCCGAGATTGATCCGCGTTTAAAAACCAAACCGCTACCCACTAATAAAGTGAAAAGTGATGTGGTGGTGCAAGGTGTGGGTAATTTGCTAACACATATGGCGGGCTGTTGTCAGCCGTTACCAGGCGATGCCATTATTGGCTATATCACGCAAGGTCGTGGTATTGCGATTCACCGTGATGATTGCGATCAGTTCAAAACTTTATTGGATTCACATCCAGAGCGGGTGGTTGATGCCACTTGGGGCGACAAGTATGCCTCTGGTTACGAAGTCGATATTCGGATTGTGGCCAATGATCGTAATGGCTTGTTACGCGATATCACCAGTATCTTGGCCAATGAAAAAGCCAACGTGACCAGTATGAGCAGTAGTTCGGATATTAAAGCGCAAACCGCGGTGATTAATATGACGATGGAACTGTACAACTTGGACTCGTTAAATAAACTGCTGAGTAAAATTAGCCAAATAGACGATGTGATTGAAGCAAAACGCTTTCATCATTAAGCCGTTAAGTATAAGAAGAGTTAGCCGTGTCTGAACCCATTTCACGCTTGTTAAGCATCATGTCCGCATTACGCGATCCTGTTAGCGGTTGTCCGTGGGATCTGAAGCAAAGCTACGCCAGCATTGTGCCCTACACTTTAGAAGAGGCCTATGAAGTGGCTGATGCCATCGCGCGTGATAGCTTTGATGAGCTGAAAGATGAATTAGGCGATTTGCTGTTTCAAGTGGTGTTTTATGCCCAGTTAGCTAAAGAAGAAGGTCGCTTTCAGTTTGAAGATTGTGTCACGGCCATTTGCGATAAATTAGAGCGTCGCCATCCGCATGTGTTTGGTAATCTCAGTGCAGAAGATGCCGACACCGTGCTAAAAAATTGGGAAGCCCTGAAAAGCACGGAGCGTAAAGAGAGCGGGCAACACAGTGTGCTGGATAATATTCCGCAAGCGATGCCAGCATTAAGCCGTGCTTATAAGCTGCAAAAACGCTGTGCTAATGTCGGTTTTGATTGGCCGGATGTTAGCGGTTGCTGGAATAAAGTCAAAGAAGAGATTTTAGAAGTTGAACAAACCGCCCCGGGCAGTGCCGAGCTAGCAGAAGAACTCGGCGACTTAATGTTTGCGCTGGTGAATGTGGTGCGTAAGCATAAACTGGATCCTGAGGCGGTTTTACGTGCGGCGAACAGTAAGTTTGAAAAGCGCTTTCGCGCGGTCGAACTAACGCTTGCCGAGCAAGGCCGCAGCACTGAACAGGCCTCTTTGGACGAAATGGAACAGATTTGGCAGCAGGTAAAGCGCCAACCGTCATAATGGCGGCCCAGTGGCATGCACAGGGCGGTAATGACCGCCCTTAACTACCGGCTTGAAGTAAAGGGTTATGCAGATTGCTTGTTGCATTGCAACTTGCTGGTCTTACCTGTTTTACGTTGTGCAATTATTTAACGACTAACACAGCTTTAGATTGAGCCGCTGTTCGGCCTTTGCTATACTTTCCTCCCGTCCTGATACCAAACATTTTAAGCCCTTGTTTTAACAGCAACCGATAGTTTTATCGGTGCTAAATGCTTTTTTTGTTTGGCGAAATCTTCTATTACTGCGTTTCTGGGGTCTTATGGCGACACGATATATTTTTGTGACGGGTGGGGTTGTCTCATCTCTAGGTAAAGGCATTGCTGCGGCATCGCTGGCGGCAATTCTGGAAGCGCGTGGTTTAAATGTCACTCTGCTGAAATTGGATCCTTACATCAACGTCGATCCTGGCACGATGAGCCCGATCCAACATGGTGAAGTTTTCGTTACCGAAGACGGTGCGGAAACGGATCTGGATTTGGGGCACTACGAGCGCTTTATTCGCACTAAAATGACGAAGTTAAATAACTTTACGCAAGGCCGCATCTACGCTGACGTATTGCGCCGTGAGCGTCGTGGTGACTATTTAGGTGCCACCATTCAAGTTATCCCGCATATCACTAACGAAATTAAAAACCGCGTGGTTGCCGGTGCCGATGGCTATGATATTGCCATTGTCGAAATTGGCGGTACGGTCGGTGATATTGAATCGCTACCTTTCTTAGAAGCTATTCGTCAGCTGGGTACCGAAGTGGGTCGTGAGCGCACTTTGTTTATGCATTTAACCTTGGTGCCTTACTTAGGCACGGCTGGCGAGATCAAAACCAAGCCAACTCAACACTCGGTAAAAGAGCTGCGTTCTATCGGTATTCAACCTGATATTCTGGTTTGCCGTTCCGATCGGGCGATCCCGAATAACGAACGGGCTAAAATAGCGCTGTTTACTAATGTTGAAGAAAAAGCAGTTATTTCGCTAAAAGACGTCTCAAGCATTTATCAAATTCCGGCTTTGTTGAAATCACAAGGCTTGGACGATTTAGTCTGTCGCCGTTTCCATATCGATGCACCTGAAGCCGATTTAGCGGAATGGGAACAGGTTTTATACCAAGAGTCGAACCCGACGGGCGAGATCACCATTGGTATGGTTGGTAAGTATGTGGAGTTACCCGATGCGTATAAATCGGTGAATGAAGCTTTGGGTCATGCCGGTTTAAAAAATCGCGTTACCGTTAATATTAAATACATCGACTCGCAAGATATTAAGAGCAAAGGCCCTGCAATATTAAGCGGTTTAGACGGTATCTTAGTACCGGGTGGCTTTGGTGAGCGCGGTGTTGAAGGTAAAATTTTAGCGGCGCAATTTGCTCGCGAAAACAAAGTACCTTATTTGGGCATTTGTTTAGGTATGCAAGTTGCTTTAATTGAATATGCGCGTAACGTGGCGGGTATGCCAGAAGCTCACTCTACTGAATTTAATAAAGAAACACCGTATCCGGTGGTCGGTTTGATCACCGAATGGCGCGATGCAGATGGCTCAGTTGAAGTGCGTACTAACGACTCTGACCTGGGCGGCACCATGCGCTTGGGTAGCCAAAACTGTAATTTGGTTGCCGATACCAAAGCCTTTAGTATTTATGGTCAAGCGGTGATACAAGAACGTCATCGCCACCGTTATGAAGTGAATAACAATTTAAGACCAAAATTAGAAGCTGCCGGCTTGGTGATTTCTGGTTTATCAGCTGATAATCAGCTGGTTGAGATGATTGAAATACCCGATCATCCTTGGTTTGTGGCTGGACAGTTCCATCCGGAGTTTAATTCGACGCCGCGCGATGGCCATCCATTGTTCCAAAGCTTTGTTGCCGCTGCGCATAAGTTCCAAAAACAGCAGCGCGTATAACTTTAGCAAGCCGTGTTGGATAACACGGCTTTTTTGTCTTTATCAAGGGGATCTTAAATTATGTCAGAAATTGCAAAAATTATTGCTCGCGAAATCGTAGACTCACGTGGTAACCCGACAGTCGAAGCGGATGTGTATTTGACCAGTGGTGTAATGGGGCGCGGTTGTGCACCCTCAGGCGCCTCAACCGGTTCACGCGAAGCCTTAGAGTTACGTGATGGTGATAAAAGCCGTTATTTGGGCAAGGGCGTATTAAAAGCGGTTGCCAATATTGATGGCCCGATCCAAGCAGCGTTAGTCGGCAAAAATGCTTACCAACAAGCTGACATCGATCAGATCATGATCGATTTAGACGGTACTGAAACCAAATCAAAATTAGGCGCAAACGCCATTTTAGCGGTATCACTGGCCGTAGCGCGTGCTGCCGCTGCCGATAAAAAGATCCCATTATATCAACACATTGCTGATTTAAATGGCACTTCGGGTGTTTACAGCATGCCAGTACCGATGATGAATATCATCAACGGTGGCGAGCATGCTGACAATAACGTTGATATTCAAGAATTTATGGTGCAGCCTGTCGGCGCTAAAACCTTTGCTGAAGCATTACGCATGGGCGCTGAGATTTTCCATAGCTTGAAAAAAGAGCTGCAAAAACGCGGTTTAAACACTGCAGTGGGTGATGAAGGCGGTTTTGCACCTGATTTGAAATCTAACGAAGAAGCTTTATCGGTTATCGTTGAAGCGGTAAAAGCTGCCGGCTACGAAATGGATAAAGACATTACGTTAGCCTTAGATTGTGCGGCCTCTGAATTTTATAAAAACGGTCAGTACGTGTTAAGCGGCGAGAACAAAAGCTTTGATTCCTATGGTTTCAACGATTACTTAGCCGGTTTATCACAGCGTTATCCGATCGTTTCTATTGAAGATGGTTTAGACGAAAGTGATTGGGATGGCTGGAAAGATTTAACCAACAAAATTGGCACTAAAGTGCAATTAGTTGGTGACGATCTGTTTGTCACCAATACCAAGATCCTGACACGCGGTATTGAGCAGGGCATCGGTAACTCAATTTTGATTAAGTTTAATCAAATTGGCTCGTTAACCGAAACCTTAGCCGCTATCAAAATGGCTAAAGACGCGGGCTTTACTGCAGTTATTTCACACCGTAGCGGCGAAACCGAAGATGCCTTTATTGCGGATTTAGCGGTGGGTACCGCAGCCGGTCAAATTAAGACCGGTTCACTGTGTCGTTCAGATCGCGTTGCGAAGTACAATCAATTACTGCGGATCGAACAAGAGTTAGGCAGCAAGGCCCCCTACAAAGGCCGTAGCGAAATCAAAGGCCAGTAATTTAGGCTTTGTTTCCCGGTAGCCGCCAGGCTACCGGTATAACTGCTTGCGGCATGCACCCTGCTGTGGCAGAGCACCATCTTTATTGTGCTTAACGCATAACATATGATGAAGATCAAAGCTGCTGCAGCTTTATTGAAATTTTCCCGCCGAAACGCAATGGCTGCGTTATAGTCAATATATCTAACAACTTTTTAGGTTTGCTATGAAAAGACATGCTTTGATTCAGATATGTTGTGCAGTATTAGGTGCCGGTTTCATCAGCATCACCTCAGCGCAAAATAAACCAAGTCCAACATTAAGTGAGATTGATTTATCACAAGTGCAAATTAATGGCATACAGCTTGATATGAGTAAAGCCACGGTAGAACGATTGTTAAAACATCAATTTAGTCACAGCGATGAGAGCAGTGAGAGCAGTGATACCAGTATAGCGGCATTTAAATGTGTGAAAACACAGTGTCAGGCACAGCGTAATGGGGCAGACGGTGAAACCTTGTTAAATGTGTATTTTAATCGGCAACAACAAGCGTACTGGATTGTATTACAAACCCAAGCTCAGCTGGCTGAAACACCACCGCAGTGTTTAGTGGTGGCCGCAGAGCAGCTTGATGCCTTAAGGCAAAAATATCATCCTGAAGATGTGAAACATTTTTATGGCCCGAATGCCGTCACTTTACGCTTAAATAAACAAGGTCATCCTGATCCGGCAGATAATATCTTTTATGGTTACCGCGTGCAGATAAAATGTGAGCCGTTTGCTCGCGGTATAGCAAGTAGTGAATACGAGCTCCGCGATAAAGCCATTGAGTTACGCTAAGATAACCACTGGCGAGTTAATCTGTCGTTCCGCTAGTTAGCGAGAGACAATCTGCTGCAAGTGTTGTTCTAAAAATAACGCATGCACTTTGTAGTACTGCGCCTTGGTGAGGCTACCGTAAGCAAAATGCGCGGCTAATTCGCCCTGCCAATTAATAAATTCCTGTAATTCAAACATTAACTCATGTAGTGCCACATCATTAGGAACGTCTACTGCCAGTGGTGGTGCGCCAGGAATCGGCTGCTCCTGCGCCGCTGGCATACTGCCTATTGCGGCATAAAAATTTAGCGCTAATTTACCCACGATATTTTTTTGTAATACCGAGTGATGCTGTGGATAACCCACAATAGAGTAACGTAGGTTTTGCGCACAATGTTGAAAAATCTGACTCACATTCCAGTTCCCCATACTACGGAGTCGATCCGGTTGCATTGCGCGTAAACGTTGTTGCAGATCGGTCAGAGGGTAATGCCGTAAAGTCGCAACAAATTTGCTGCCCAGCACGACAACCAAGGGGGTAAAAGCGGCGGTGCGTAAAAATTGACGACGATTCATCGGACCTATTCTATGGCTAACGGTGGTGTGACTGGCGCTTAAACTACCGTTTTTCGGCGCGAGCGTCCAGTCTGCAGCGATAGCCTGGCGGATAAGCGCTTTGCTGCGAAGGTTTTTTCTTACAGAGCGATTTTTCTGCTTAACAGATGCATTTAGGCTTTTACAATAATCAGGCTATTGGCTAACATCGCTACATGACGATGATGCACGAAAATCAACCACATTTTTGGCAAGCAACTGCAGCCAATCAAACTTATACTGAGCTGTGTAATGCTTTGTATGAGCGTGAGCTATTTCGTTTGGCGGCCACCCCCAGCTCAGAATTAGCACAGTTGCCAAAACGCATCGCCAGTTTACCTTTTTATATTCGACGTGCTGCGAGCAGTATTTTGCAATATCCTGCTAATTTGGCGCTCGATAGTCAAAATGCCTCTTGGTATGGCAAACAATTTAAACGCTGTCCGGCCAGTAAACAGGCGGCGGATCCGATCCTAGCTTTTTACAGCAAAGCAGCGAAACCTGGTCTGATTGTGCCGCTTTACTGCGAAGATAAAACCCTTGAACATATCGTGTTAGACAGTGTTGATGAAGTGGATGTAACAGAGCAGCGTTTGCATTGTAATCAGTATGGTTGGTTTTCGTTTAGTGGTATGCCCTTAGCCGAGGACAACAGTAAGTTGTTTTTACTTAAACCAGACAAGAACATTATGACCGCCGCTTGTTGTGGCCATCAGTGGTTAAACTTACAAAAAAAAGAACCGCGTTTACTCACTTTGCGTGAACTTTTATTGGCTAGCCGCCTAAATTGGCGTAATTTCGCTCGACCACATTTGGGGCAAAGCAGCTGATATAAAGCTTTGCAGTAGCTATTTAACGCTTCATAATAAGCTCAAACAGAAATAACGGTTTAGTTATGCGCATATTAATCGTGCTGTTGCTCATCGTGTTAGCGGCCTTACAACACCGGCTTTGGTTTGGTCAGCTCAGTGTGACAGATTACCTGCGTCAGCAGGAAGAAATAGCCACTCAACAAGCGAGTAATCAGGAGTTGATTAAGCGTAATCGTATGTTGTTGGCGGATGTTGATGATTTACGCCAGGGATTGGAAGCGATAGAAGAGCGAGCTCGCAACGAGCTTGGTCTGATTGCTGAAGATGAAGTTTTTTTTCGGATAGTACCGCGGACACCGTAATGTCATTAAAATCTTTTCCGGCGATTGCCGCCGTGATCCCCGCCGCTGGGGTTGGCCAGCGTATGCAAGCCGATAAACCCAAGCAATACTTGCGCTTACACGGCAAAACCATTTTAGAGCACAGTGTTAAACCGGTGTTAGCCATTAGCGCCGTGCAACAGTTATATTTAGCGCTAAGCCCAAACGATCCCTATTTTGCCGCAACCGGCTTAACCGCTGAAAATATTGTGCGGGTTGATGGTGGTGCAGAGCGGGTGCACTCGGTATTAAATGCGCTGTTAGCGATAGACGCTGAAAAAATGCCTTGGGTACTTGTGCATGATGCTGCGCGACCTTTAGTGCGTCCGCAAGATATCGAGTTACTGATCCAGCGCTGCCTTGAGGTTGGGCATGGTGGTATTTTAGCAACGCCAGTCCGTGATACCATGAAACGTGGTCAAAGCTTAATTAATGCTACGGTAGAGCGCGAGCATTTATGGCATGCGCTTACACCACAATTTTTTCCTACGGCCTTACTCAGAGCGAATATCCAAGCTGCGTTAGCGGCCAAAGTGGTTATCACAGATGAAGCCTCGGCTATGGAATGGGCAAATGAGCCGGTTCTGTTAGTAGAAGGACACAGTGATAATCTTAAAATTACGCGGCCGGCCGATCTGCAGCTGGCAGCGTTTTATTTGGAGCAAAATCAATAATGACAATACGTATTGGTCATGGTTTCGATGTACATGCCTTTGGTGGCGAGGGGCCAGTGACGCTGGGCGGTATCAAAATTCCTTATAGCCAAGGACTGGTTGCACATTCAGATGGTGATGTGGTACTGCATGCGTTAGCCGATGCTTTACTTGGTGCAGTAGCACTCGGTGATATTGGCAAGCATTTTCCTGACACCGATGCAGCGTATAAAGGTATTGATAGCCGCATTTTACTCCGCAAAGTAATGGATGAAGTGCAGCAACGTGGTTATCAGATTGGTAATGTGGATATTACCATTATGGCGCAAGCACCGAAGATGGCACCGCACATTGCCGATATGTGTGCCTGTATTGCTACCGATCTGCAGTGTCAGCCTGAACAAGTTAATGTTAAAGCGACCACCACCGAGCAACTGGGTTTTGTCGGACGTAAAGAAGGTATCGCGGTTGCCGCCGTGGTGTTATTAACCTCATGCTGAATACTGAATCCGCATTAAGTCATCCGTCTTTTCCTGCGCAAGCTGAGTTAGCTTATTTGCACGGTCAACCGCATATTCGCGCCGCTATTCGAGCGGCAGCTGCTGATTTTTTAGTGGTGGAAGAACTTAATTTTACACCGAGCGGTGCCGGTGAACATATTCTGCTGCAAATTGAGAAAACCGGGCAAAATACCCAGTTTATTGCCCGCGAGCTGGCGCGTTTAACCGGTTTACGCGTGCGCGATATTAGCTATGCGGGTTTAAAAGATCGGCATGCGGTCACGCAGCAATGGTTTTGTTTTAAATGGCCCATCAAGCAAGAGCTGGACTGGCAAACCTGGCAAATTGAAGGCGCTAACATCTTACAGATGGTACGGCATTACCGTAAATTGCGCCTAGGTGCTTTAAAGCGCAATCATTTTACTTTACGCTTAACTCAAGTATCTGATATACCGGCGCTAATGGCCAAGTTACCTTTGCTGAAAGCTGGGGTACCTAATTATTATGGTGAGCAACGTTTTGGTCTGGCTGGCGGGAATTTACACCTTGCTGAGCGTTTGTTTCAGGGCGAAAGTATCGCAGATCGGCAATTACGGGGGTTAGCACTATCGGCAAGCCGCTCTTTTTTGTTTAATCAGGTTCTGTCAGCGCGGATCCAAAAAGGTCATTTTCAGCAATTAATGGCTGGGGATGTGGTGCAGCTAAACGGATCTGGCTCGATATTTCCGGTTACTGAACCCGACGCGGTGTTGCAACAGCGGCTCGACAGCGCCGATATTCATCTCACCGCACCTTTATGTGGTGAGGGTAAGGCGTTAGTCAGTGCAGACGCCGCTTTATTTGAACAGCAGGTACTGGCCCCCTGGCAGCACTGGGTTAGCGGTTTAGAGCTACTGCGGGTGCAAGTTGGCCGTCGGGCGATGCGCGTGATCCCCGAGTCGGTCAGCGCTACAGTCGAAGCTGATACGGTGACCTTGCAGTTTGCTTTACCTGCAGGGTGTTTTGCGACGAGTGTCCTGCGAGAGTTAGTGTCTTATCGTGACATTGCCCGCGATCTTGTACAAATGGAGTGTTAAATGCGCATTTTACTGAGTAACGATGACGGGGTGCATGCCCGTGGTATTCAAGTATTACAGCAAGCATTATTACAAATTGCTGAAGTCACTACCGTAGGACCCGATCGTAACTGTAGTGGTGCCAGTAATTCGTTGACCTTACTTAATCCGCTGCGCACACAAACCTTAGACAACGGCTTTATTGCGGTCAATGGCACCCCGACCGATTGTGTGCATTTAGCCATTAGCCAATTATTAGATTTCACACCCGATTTAGTGGTCGCCGGCATCAATCATGGGGCAAACCTCGGGGATGACGTGTTGTACTCTGGCACCGTAGCCGCCGCGACAGAGGGCCGACACCTTGGCTTACCGGCTATCGCCGTGTCGCTTGCCGGGCGTGAAGAACAGCATTTTGCTACGGCGGCGCATGTGACCGTTGAAGTGATCCGTAAATTACAATCACATCCGTTACCTGCTGATCAAATTTTGAATATCAATGTGCCGGCCATTCCCTTGCACGAACTAAAAGGTATTCAGGTGACGCGGCTTGGCCGTCGGCATAAAGCCGAAACCATGAGTAGCTCAACCGATCCTTGGGGTCGAAAAATTTATTGGTACGGCTCTTTAGGGCCAGAATTAGACGCTGGTGAAGGCACGGATTTTCATGCCATTGCAAATGGTTATGCTTCAGTCACACCATTACATGTTGATATGTCTGCCTATAAAAGTATGGAAACCTTGGCACATTGGTTAGAGGGGATCCCATTGTAATTATGGCAGTCGTTACCTTACGTAGTGCGCAGATGTTAGCGCAAAAACTTCAAGCTGATGGCATCACTGATGCCCGTGTACTGAGCGCTATCGCGCAAACACCGCGCCACCTCTTTGTTGAACCAGTGCTAGCACACAAAGCTTATGAGAATACGGCCTTGCCGATTGGCTTGGGGCAAACCATTTCGCAACCTTATATTGTGGCACGTATGACCGAGCTGTTGCTGCATGGCGGCAGTTGCGGCAAAGTACTCGAAATTGGTACGGGCTCGGGTTATCAAACTGCCATTTTGGCTCGGTTATTCAGTCATGTTTGCAGTGTCGAGCGTATTAAATCGTTACAGTTTCAAGCGAAGCGCCGTTTACAAGCGCAAGATTTACACAATGTGTCGATGAAGCACGGTGATGGCTGGTTAGGCTGGCCGACGAAAGGGCCCTTTGATAGCATTATTGTAACCGCTGCGCCGGTGGATGTGCCGCAAGCCTTGTTAGAGCAATTAACCGATGGCGGGCGTTTGGTGATCCCCGTGGGTGCGGAACAACAAGTGTTACGTGTTTATCAGCGAAACGGCGAACAGTGGCAAAAACAAGATATTGAAACCGTAAGGTTTGTTCCCTTAGTGCCAGGCGATCTGGCGTAACCAGCACAACGTGCAAACAGGAAGTATATGAAGTATCTGCAATGGCTGATCAAAGGTCTCGCTATGGGGGCGGCGGATGTAGTGCCGGGCGTTTCGGGCGGCACACTCGCGTTTATTTTGGGTATTTATGAACGTTTATTAGGCGCAATTAGCGCGATAAATGTACAGGCGTTTCAGTTGTTACTTAAAGGACGATTTCAGCAATTGTGGCGGCATATCGATGGCACTTTTGTGTTGTGTTTGTTTGCCGGGATTTTCCTCAGTATTTTTTCCCTCGCCTCGCTGATCAGTTGGTTGTTAGAGCATCGGCCAGTACCCTTGTGGGCCTTTTTTAATGGCTTAATCTTAACGGCGTTACCATTTTTGTTACGCTCAGTTAAGTGGTCACTTAGTCGTGCTTTGTTAGCGTCATTAGGTATTGTACTAGCGGTCTTTGTCGGGATGCTCTCGCCAGTTGATCTACAACCTTCTAGTTGGATGTTTTTTGTCGCCGGTGCCGTGGCGATCTGTGCCATGATTTTACCCGGCATTTCTGGTAGCTTTATTTTGTTAATTTCGGGCATGTATGCCCCCGTGATATTAGCCATTCGTGAGTTACATTTTTCGGTGCTGGCGTTGTTTGCTAGTGGTTGCGTTCTGGGCTTATTGAGTTTTTCGCATGTGTTAAAGTGGTTATTGCAGCGCTACCATGATGCCACTCTGGCGTTGTTAACGGGCGTTGTCGTTGGCGCCATGTATCGGCTTTGGCCTTGGCAAGCGGGTGAGTTTATGTATTCACCAAGCCGGTATGCGATAGCGTTTGGTCAAAATGATTTGCTATTGGCATTGCTATGTTTTACCAGTGCAGTGTTCGTGATGCTGGCACTACTGAATCTTGAAAAGTGGTTGGGCGCTGAACCTGAGCGACCCGCAACGGACGATGCTGTAGTAGGCCAAAGCAAGGAGTAAACTATTATTGTCAGGTCTTGCGCAGTTAGCACACTATCTCTGCCCGAAACCCTGAACGGTTTTGGCTGGATAGCTATTGCTGCAGTCCTGTTGTTAACAGGCTGCGCCGGTTCGTCGACTCCGGCGCCAGTCACCACGCTGGAAATTCGTAAACAGCAACATCAATTACGCCAACAACAGACCCTAAGTGGCCGCAGTTACCAAGTACAACGTGGTGACACCTTATATTCTATTGCTTTTCGGGCAGGACAAGATTTTCGCACTGTCGCTGCACGCAATAATATCAAAGCGCCTTACACCATTTATCCGGGGCAGATTATTCAACTGCAAGCGGGTACCGCCGCCAAAATTAAAGGTTCAGTCACGCCTACCACGAGCAAAAGCTCTACCGTAAAATCGGTTGCAGCTAGCTCGCAAAAGGGGTATGTTCAAGAGAGGTCACCTGTCAATATTACTCAATCTGCAAGTACTGCCGTTGGGCGAGTAAGCTGGCAATGGCCTGTAAAAGGTCCCATTTTGGCGCGTTTTTCAACCGCTGAGCAGGGCAATAAAGGGGTAGATATTGGTGGTAGTGCGGGCAGTCGTATCAATGCCGCTGCTGATGGTCAGGTTGTGTATGCCGGTAATGCGCTACGAGGCTATGGCAACTTAATTATCATCAAGCACAACGATGATTACCTCAGTGCTTATGCCCACAATAAACGGCTTTTGGTTAAGGAACGGCAAGACGTTAAAGCGGGGCAACAAATAGCCGAAATGGGTGATACCGATGCGGTAGATACACGGTTACACTTTGAAATTAGATTTCGTGGCCAATCGGTTGACCCGTTAAGGTATTTGCCGAGATAACCGTGAAAACTAATAATAAAAATAATAATAATTAATCCTTTGCATGGAAGCATTGCGCACCTATGGTGTGTCATTAAGTGTGGGGTAAGTGGATATGACAAGTAAAGATCACAAAATAACTGATGCGAAAGATGACGAACTAATTGATGAAAATGTCTTAGCTGAAGATGAAGATATTGAAGCGGAGTTACAGGAGTTATCGCAAGACGAAGGCACTCTAGACGAAATTTTCGTCAGGGATGACAGTCAAAAGTCCATGGATGCGACACAGATTTATTTGGGTGAAATTGGTTTTTCACCATTGTTATCCGCAGAAGAAGAAGTGTATTTTTCTCGTCTATCGCTAAAAGGTGATCAAGCCGCCCGCAAACGCATGATCGAAAGTAACTTACGTTTAGTGGTAAAAATAGCCCGTCGTTATATTAATCGTGGTTTAGCCCTACTAGATTTGATTGAAGAAGGCAATTTAGGCCTGATCCGAGCCGTAGAGAAGTTTGATCCTGAACGGGGTTTTCGCTTTTCAACTTATGCTACCTGGTGGATCCGTCAAACCATCGAACGTGCCATTATGAATCAAACGCGCACGATCCGTTTACCTATTCATGTGGTGAAAGAGCTTAATATTTATTTACGTGCGGCGCGTGAGTTATCACAAAGACTAGACCATGAACCAACCGCAGAAGAAATTGCTGCCTCGTTAGATAAGCCAGTTGAAGATGTCCGTAAAATGCTAAAGCTGAATGAAAAAATCACTTCAGTTGATGTACCAGTGGCTGGCGCTTCAGAAAAACAACTGCTTGATGTTATTGCTGATGAAAAAGAATTAGGCCCCGAGCTAGAATTGCAAGATCAAGACATCAAACAACATCTGGTGATTTGGCTGGAAGAGCTAAACCCAAAACAACGTGAAGTATTAGCACGACGCTTTGGTTTGCTGGGATATGAACCTTCTACGCTGGAAGATGTAGGGCGTGAAATTGGTTTAACGCGGGAACGCGTGCGGCAAATTCAGGTTGAAGCTTTACGTCGGTTGCGTGAAATTGTAACGCATCAGGGGCTAAATATCGAAACACTGTTTCAAGAATAAAGGTGATAACAGCTGCGCTTAGTCCTTCACTAAGCGCTGTCTTGCAGTGACTTGTGGCTGATTATTTATCTTAAAAAACGACATGCTTTTTAGCATGCTCTTAATCTCGTAACTTGCTAACTTGCTAACTTGCTAACTTGCTAACTTGCTAACTTGCTTTGTGCATTACAGTTTTAACCAATTCAACACGATTTAACCGCGAGTTGTTATCTGTTGTCTTAGGTGCTGATGAAGCGCTGTCCTATTTTTTGTACTAACACCGTGATTAAACCGGCTATCAATCCCCAAAAAGCCGCAGCAATATCAAAAAAACTAATGCCTGACGCCGTTACCAGTAAGGTGATCACGGCCGCTTCGCGATAGTCAGGGTCGGCGGTGGTAGTTTGTAAATTACTGGCAATAGTGCTTATTAAGGCTAAACCGGCTAAGGCGGCAATCATGGTTTGCGGAAATGCGGCAAATAGCGCCACTACGGTTGCGCCGGCTAAACCCGCAATTAAATAAGACACACCAGCGGCAATACCGGCAATGTAGCGTTTCTTGGTATCAGGGTGTGCTTCTGTACCGGTGCAAATCGCAGCCGTAATGGCGGCGAGATTAATCGAGAACGCGCCCCAAGGTGCCAGTAATAAGGTACTGAGTGAGGTACTAACAATGATTGGTGACACCGGTGTTTGATAACCGCTGGCGCGGATCACCGCCACTCCGGGGATGTTCTGGGAGGCCATTGTTACCAATAATAATGGTAAGCCTACACCCAGCATGGCACTGAGAGAGAACTCAGGGCTCACCCAAACAGGGCGAGTGATGCTAAGCTCTAAGTGCGACAAATCTAATTGCCCACCGGCGATGACAATAACCAAGCCGCTCACTAATACTAGCAAAATGGCATACCGTGGCACAGTCGCTTTGGCAATCACATAGCTGATACACATAATGGTGACCAGCAGCATTTCACTTTGCATGGATTGAAAGATCGCAAAGCCAAATTGCAGTAAGATCCCCGCCAACATTGCGCTGGCTAATGAAGGTGGGATCAGCCGTGTCAGGCGTTCAAACATGCCACTTAAGCCAATGATTAAACCCAATGCCGCAGTAAAAATAAACACCCCGGTGGCTTCGGCAATACTCAGTCCTTGCAGGCTGCCCGCTAATAAAGCGGCGCCAGGTGTTGACCATGCGGTAATAATCGGCGCTTTATAGTACCAAGATAGGCCAATACAGGTAGCCGCCATACCAATACCTAAGGCTAACAACCATGAGGCAATGATCTCGCTACTGGCACCGGCCGCAGCGGCGGCTTGAAACACGATGGCAACTGAGCTGGCAAAACCGACTAATACCGCAACAAAGCCAGCAACAATAGCAGACACACTCATGTCTTTTAATAGCATCTTGATCCCTTAAGCGCGTTAGGCGTCCAATTGTTTTTTAAGTTGATAGAGTAAATCTAACGCCTGACGAGCGCTGAGCTCATCGGGATCGATCTGTCTTAATTGCGCCAGTAGCGGGTGCTCTGCTTCTAACAACGGCAATTGTGCTTCGCTGCCCGTTGCCGGCTTTGTGGCGACACTGGGTTGTAGTTCCAGTTGGTGCAGTTTTTGTTTCGCTTGTTGGATCACGGCCTTGGGTACACCGGCAAGTTGTGCCACTTGCAAACCAAAACTCTTACTGGCGGCACCGTCCTGCACATTATGCATAAACACAATATGCTCACCATGCTCTACAGCATCCAAATGGACATTCGCAACGGCGGGTAGCTGTTCGGCTAAATCGGTTAATTCAAAGTAATGGGTGGCAAAAAGCGTTAAGGCTTTAATTTTTTTCGCTAAATAATCGGCACAGGCCCACGCTAAACTTAAGCCATCATAGGTACTGGTGCCCCGGCCAATTTCATCCATCAGCACTAAGCTTTGAGCGGTAGCATGATGCAAAATGGTTGCTGTTTCGGTCATCTCAACCATAAAGGTTGAACGCCCGGAAGCCAGATCATCAGACGCGCCAATTCGGGTAAAAATCCGATCAACGGGGCCGATGACCGCCGAGGCAGCAGGCACAAAACTGCCTATCGCGGCCATCAGCGTAATAAGTGCGGTTTGCCGCATGTAGGTTGATTTACCGCCCATATTGGGGCCGGTAATCATTAACATGCGCCGTTCTGCATTTAATCGTAGGGGGTTTGCAATAAAGGGTTCACTTAATACGTGTTCGACAACCGGATGCCGCGCTTGCTGCAAGTGAATGCCGATGTCTGTACTCAACTCTGGCCGACAATATTGATGCAGTACCGCGCATTCTGCCAAACTGGCTAATACATCGAGCTCGGCCAAGGCGTCAGCGAGGTGTTGTAATTGGGCTAAATAGGGGCTTAGCAGTACAAAGAGTTGTTCGTACAGCTGTTTTTCCAGCGCTAACGCTTTGCTTTGACTACCCAGTACCTTGTCTTCATGGGCTTTTAGCTCTGGAATAATATAACGCTCATTATTTTTTAGCGTTTGGCGACGAATATAATCAGCCGGTACTTTGTTATCAGCACTGCGACCCGTTTCAATATAAAAGCCGTGTACTCGGTTGTAACCCACTTTCAGCGAGCTAATACCGGTGCGTTCCCGTTCGCGCTGTTCTAATTGGCTTAAATAATCTGTAGCGCCTTCAGCTAAGGCTCGCCATTCATCTAAGGCGGCATCGTATCCATCGGCAATGACACCGCCATCGCGGATCAGCACCGGGGGCGTTTCAACAATGGCTCGTTGCAGTAACTCAAGCAATTCTGGTAGCGGCGCACTGGCCTGTGCATGGCGCTGCAGTAGATCGCTGTGGGCGAGCGTTAATTGCTGCTGCAAGTTAGGCAAGGCCGTTAACGCTTGGCGCAAGCGGGCAAAATCGCGTGGTCTGGCGCTTTTTAAGGCCAAGCGGGCAATCACCCGCTCTATGTCACCGATATGTTTTAGCTGCGGTTGCAGGCTTTCGTAATCGTCGGTTAACTCGGCTACCGCCGCTAGCCGTAAATTGATTTTCTGTTGATCGCGCAGCGGGGCGTGGATCCAGCGTTTTAATAAACGCGAGCCCATTGGCGTTTGGCAATGATCCAGCACACTGGCTAGGGTATTGTCGGTTTGCCCAGAGAGCGTTTGGGTGAGTTCTAAATTTCGCCGAGTGGCGGCATCAAGCACAATATAATCTTCTGCCCGCTCTAACGCGATACTGCGGATATGTGGCAGTTGCGCCCGTTGGGTATCATTAACATATTGCATTAAACAGCCTGCGGCCATCAACGCCACTGGGGCGTCTTCTACGCCAAAGCTGCGTAAATCGCGGGTACCAAATTGTTGGCATAAAGCCCGTTCGGCAGTTGCCAAATCAAATTCCCAAATCGGCCGCCGCCGAGCGCCTTTGCGTTCAATTAGCTGTGGCTGGTTAAAGTCTTCCGGATAAAGCAACTCTGCGGGGTTTAAGCGTTGCAATAACGCGGCGAGATCATCAAGGTTATCCACTTGATTTAATAAAAAACGGCCGCTGCTTAAATCCAGCTGCGCTAAACCAAAATGTTGCCGGCTGTGACTAATCGCACACAATAAATTGTCGTGTTGCGCATTGAGTAAGGCTTCATCAGTAACGGTACCAGGGGTGACAATGCGTACCACTTTACGATCGACCGGCCCTTTGCTGGTGGCGGGATCGCCAACTTGCTCACAAATTGCCACCGACTCACCTAGCTGAACTAAGCGCGCTAAATAGCCTTCTACGGCGTGATAGGGTACACCGGCCATGGGGATTGGCTCACCGGCGCTTTGGCCTCTTTTGGTCAGCGAGATATCCAATAAGGTTGAGGCCTTTTTCGCATCATCAAAAAATAGCTCGTAGAAGTCACCCATCCGATAAAACAATAAAATGCTAGGGTGCTGACTTTTCAACGCCAGATATTGTTGCATCATCGGCGTATGAGCGCTTAAGGCTTGCTCCGGTTTCTGGTCTGACGGCATAATGGTGTTATTGAGTCCCGTTGGATTATATATGACAGAGGCATCAGTAAGTTTTGACCTTGCCAGTGAGTTAGGTCAGCTATTATTGCGGAAAAACTACAGTATCACCACTGCAGAATCGTGTACAGGTGGCGGAGTTGCTTATTGGCTAACCGCTGTCGCCGGAAGTTCAGCTTATATTGATCGTAGTTTTGTCACTTACAGTAATAAAGCTAAGCAGCAATTGTTAGCGGTACGCAGTGCCACCTTGCTACAATATGGCGCAGTGAGTGTTGAAACCGTAGCTGAAATGGCCAGCGGTGCTGCCAAAGCTGCTGGCGCTGAATTGGCGATTGCCATTTCAGGTATTGCGGGGCCGGGGGGTGGCTCGGCCAGCAAGCCGGTTGGATTAGTGTGTTTTGGATTTTATTTACAAGGCACGATAACCACGCAACAGCATGTTTTTAAAGGCGATCGGCAGCAGGTTCGTCAGCAAGCCATTGAACATGCCTTACGGCAAAGCATCTTGTTGTTGACAGCTAGTTGAAACTCTACTACTGTATGCTCATACAGTGTTTACTAACTGACCGATTTTACCGGAGTAAGAGATGGACGATAACAAACAAAAAGCCCTGAGTGCCGCATTAACTCAAATTGAACGCCAGTTTGGTAAAGGTTCTATTATGCGCCTAGGTGACAGTACCGCTCTGGATATTGCGGCAGTATCAACAGGCTCTTTAGGCCTAGATATTGCCCTTGGCATTGGCGGTTTACCTTATGGCCGTATTGTTGAGATCTACGGTCCTGAATCGTCAGGTAAAACGACGTTAACCTTACAAGTTATTGCTGAAGCACAAAAAGACGGCAAAACCTGTGCCTTTATCGATGCCGAGCATGCTTTAGATCCGATTTACGCTAAAAAGCTGGGTGTTGATGTCGATAAATTATTAGTATCGCAACCTGACACCGGTGAACAAGCACTAGAAATTTGTGACATGTTGGTGCGCTCGGCTGCGGTTGACGTTGTTATTGTCGACTCGGTAGCCGCCTTAACGCCAAAAGCTGAAATTGAAGGCGACATGGGTGATAGCCACATGGGTTTACAAGCCCGTTTAATGTCACAAGCCTTACGTAAATTAACCGGTAACATTAAACGTTCAAATACCCTATGTATCTTCATTAACCAAATTCGTATGAAGATTGGTGTGATGTTCGGTAACCCAGAAACCACCACCGGTGGTAATGCTTTAAAATTCTACGCGTCAGTGCGTTTGGATATTCGCCGTATTGGTTCAGTAAAAGACGGTGATGAAATTACTGGTAACGAAACCCGTGTTAAAGTGGTAAAAAACAAAGTTGCGCCGCCGTTTAAACAAGCTGAATTTATTATTCAATATGGTGCGGGTATCAACAAACTAGGCGAGCTTATTGATTTAGGTGTGCAGCAAAACCTCGTCGATAAAGCCGGTGCTTGGTATGCTTATCAAGGTAACAAAATTGGCCAAGGTAAGGCCAATGCCATGAAATACTTGCAAGAAAACAAAGCCATTGCGGATGAAATCGAGAAAATTCTGCGCGAGCGCTTGTTGTTAAAGCCGGGCGAAAAAGTGATTGATGAATCAATACCTGCTGATTTCGAAGCAGACCTATAATACTTTATAGTTAGAAAAAACCAGCAGTGATGCTGGTTTTTTTGTTTTTATGCGTAGTTAAATTGCCGCCAAGGGGCAAAAGACGGGTTTGCGTAAGCGCACTAAACTATTGAGCTAATGCAGGATGTTGCAATCACGACCAAAACCGCTTTTTCTACTATCGGGAATAATACCCAAGCCCGCCGTTTGGCGTTGAAATTAGCTATTGCTCTGTTAACGGGCCAAGGCTACTCTAATAACGTTATTTTGGTTCAGTTTTTTTGCAATACACTAGAGTCATCGCAGTTGGTGGCGGGTAATAACAATAATGACTAAACACACCCTTTTGCTGCTTCTGAGTATTTTCGGCTTAATGAGCTGTAAGGCCGATATTAGCGTGCAAGACGAGCCAGCCGATCCGGTAGTGCAAGAATTCCCCCTCATTTTTGTGCAACGCGCGTTATTTGACGATGCGGGCAATCCTTACCAAACCGATTTGACTGCGCCAGAGCAATTTAGCCCTGGTGCACAGCTGATATTAAAACAAAATGCTTTTGCGCAGTCGGCAGAGCAAGCGATATTAGCTCAGTATTTCCCTGATGGCGGCTATGACGTTAAAGATCTGCTGGTATCGCCTGACGGCAATAGCCTGTTGTTTGCATTACGACCGCCGGCCTTACCAAATGTGCCCGAGGAGTTACAACCCACTTGGAGTCTGTGGCGTTATAGCCTGACTGAACAGAGTGCAGCACCGATCATCAGTAATTCCCTTATTGCGGAGCAAGGACACGATATCAATCCTGCACTGTTAGCCGATGGTCGCATCGTCTTTAGCTCTACTCGTCAGCAAAAAGCCCGGCAAATTTTATTAGATGAATTTAAACCCCAGTACAGTGCTTTACATGAAGATCTGCAGGGGCCGGCGTTTAATCTGCATGTGATGAATGCCGACGGCAGCGAAATAACCCAAATTAGTTTTAACTTAAGTCACGATTTGTATCCATTGGTGCAAGCCGATGGGCATATTCTTTACAGTCGCTGGGATAATCAAAGCGACCGTAATATGTTTAATTGGTATCAAATGCGCCCTGATGGCTCCAGTAATCAGCTATTATATGGTTGGCATTCGCATCGCAGCGGGCCGAATGACACAGTGGTGGAATTTGCCAAACCCTTGTTACTGGCCGATGGTGAGATCGCAACCTTATTAAAAAACCGCCAACAAACGCACTTAAATGCCTTACCCGTGCAAATAGCCTTAACACTGGCCAGCGATAACACGCAGCCGTTATATCAACAACAGTTAAACTTACCGGCACAGACCGCCTTGCTCCCTTGGCCTTTTGATAATATCTTACGCGCTGAGCCTGCCGGCTTAGTGCAAAATGTCTTTGCGTTACAAGATGGCTCATCGCGTTATCTGCTCAGTTGGTCACCTTGTCGGGTCAGAGTGAATGAGCAAATCGTGCCTTGTGCGCAGGTTGATGATGCTAGTGCTTACCCCGCGGCTGATCCTTTATTTGGATTATGGTTATTCGATTTAGCGAAGCAAACCCAAGTGCCGGTGAAATTAGGGTCGGAGCAGCAGTTGCTCACTGAAGCGGTGGTGATGCAGCAGTATCCGCGGCCCGCATTTTTAGCCAGTAACCCAGACGCGGATCTTACTCTGATAGAGCGTGGCGAAGCGATTTTAGATATTCGTAGTGTTTATGATATTGGTGGTGAAGCGGTGTTGCCCATTAGCCAATTGGCGGATCCAATGCAAACCAGTGCCGCACAACGCCCCATCCGTTATGTGAGCTTGATACGTGGTGTGCCCATTCCACCAGAAGAGGTGCGAGAGGTGCCTAATTTTGCTTATGGGGTAAACCGCAGGCAGTTGATGCGTGAATTGGTCGGTATTACACCGGTTCAACCTGATGGTTCGGTACGAGTAAAAGTACCAGCCAATGTGCCGTTAGCGCTTAGCTTACTGAATGCTGAAGGGCAGGTCGTCTCTGCGCAACATCAGCAATGGATCACCTTAGCGCCGGGCGAGACACTCCGTTGTAATGGTTGCCATAGTGCGACCAATACTCGGCCACACGGGCGTTTAACAGGCGAATGGCCGACGATTAATCCGGGGCCAGAAAATGCCAGTAGCGCTTTTAGCAATGCCAATCCGCAATTACCGCCGAATGCCGGTGAGACCATGGCGCAAACCCTGGCACGTTTGCTAGGCGAGCCTATGTTAAGTGCCGGCTTGGCCTATACTGATCTATGGACCGATCCCGCGCGCCGTCAGCCGGATCCGCCAGAGCAAAATCACTTTAGTGAGCTCGCCACTACCTTACCGGTAGGCTTAGATTGCTTTGAACGCTGGCAAGCGGCCTGTCGTTTGCGCATTGATTATCCCACACACATACAACCCCTGTGGCAACGTGACCGTCGCCAATTTGACCCTGTAAGTAACGAACTGCTGCAAGACAACAGCTGTGTTAGCTGTCATAGCCGTAGCGATGCCGCAGGCAATGCTAGGTTGCCTGCGGCGCAGTTAGAGCTAACGGCTCAAGCCTCGGACATTCAAGCGGCTCATTTAACCAGTTACCGAGAGTTGCTGAGTAATGATAACGAGCAAGAATTGCTGGGTGGGGTGCTCGTTGACCGTTTAGTGCAAGCGGTCGATGGCAACGGTAATTTAGTATTTTTACGAGATGCCAATGGCGAGTTGATTTTGGATGAAAATGAGCAACCGATCCCGGTCATGATCACGGTCAATGTCCCGCCCTTATTGCGGGCAGGAAATGCCCTGGGCAGTAGCCGTTTCTTCCAAACCTTTGCCCCAGGCGGGCGTCATCAGGGGTATTTGTCGCCAGTCGAATTAAGATTGATTAGCCAGTGGCTCGATATGGGCGCGCAATATTACAATTCCCCTTTTGCAGTGGAGCTACCCTAGATGCGCTTTTTAACGCACATGGGTTGTGGGCTATTTTGTAGCCTACTGCTCGCTTTATTACCGTTGCAGGCGCAGCAAGTGGTGGTGCAACAAGATTTTGTTGAGCTACATACCGGCCCTGGTAGAGGGTATCCGATAGTGCAGGTGGTGTTAAAAGGTGACGCGCTAACATTACTTAAACAGCGCGGGGGCTGGATCCGCGTGCAATATCGGCAACAAACATTATGGCTAGCCAGTGCCGCTCTAGCGCACCTGTATTTGCCCGAGGGCGAGCAAAGTTTGGCCAGTCTATGGCAAGTTGATCAGCCGCCGAGTGCATGGCAGTTAGGACTGGCTGCAGGTGATTTTGCCGGTACGAGTTACTACCAACTCAGTGCCAGTTATGACTTCTCCGATGTGATTTTTATTGAACTCAGTGCTGGGCAGGGCAGTGGTCAACAGGCCAGCAGTCAACAGTTTTTAGTGCAATTGGGCGTTAGCCCTTGGCCGCACTGGCGTTGGTCGCCCTATTTTGCTTTAGGTGGTGGTGTGTTGTTAACTCAACCACGAACTATCTTGGTACAAACGCCTGAGCGTAATAGCCCCATGGCCAATATGGAATTAGGGCTTGATTATGCGCTAACCCGTCGTTTACAAGCCAATTTACGTTATCGGCGTGGCTTAATTAGCACCGAACGTGATATTAACGAAGAGACAAATACATGGTTAATCGGATTAAAGCTGGCCTTTTAGTCAGCAGTTTATTATGGCTAAGTCCATTCGTTTGCGCGCAGCAAGCAAACAGCAGCACGGCACGGATTGAGCCAGAAATCGAGCAATCGCAGGTGACGCCCGCTAAGCTAGATAGCGAGAATGTTGTGCTAGCGCTGCGCGGGGGTGTTATCGCCATCGAAGACTTTGGCAGTAGCGGTTTGGTGGCGCTGCAACTGGGTTACCATATCAATGAAGATTTTTATGTTAATGCTGAGTTTGCTCAAGCCAAAGCAGGGTTAACGTCTTACGAGCGCTTAAGTGGCGCTGCGGCGCCCTTATTAACTGACAGCGAACGCGAGTGGCGTTATTACGGTGCTGAGCTCGGTTACGTGGTGCTGCCAGGCCAAGTTTTTTTAGGTCGGAACTGGGCCTTTAATACGGGTTGGTCAATTTTTGCGGGTGGCGGTAATGTTGATTTCGCGGGCGACAAGGTTTTTGCAGTAAAGCTGGGGAGTCAGTTTCGTCTCTATATGACCGATTGGCTGGCGCTGGATTTACAGGTAACCGACTATGTGTTTGAAACCACGATCTTAGCCGAGAGCAAAACCACCCATAACTTACAGTTAGGCCTGGGGCTTGCGCTGTATTTTTAATATAAGGAAAGACTATGCGCACACTGTTATTAAGCCTGTTGTTAACTGTGTTGTCATACTGCGCTGTTAGCGCAAAGGTGCATGCAACCGATTCGGCACAAGCACCTGATTTTACGCTTAAGTCGTTAACGGGGGTGAATCTACGTTTAGCTGAACAACGCGGCGAGATTATTGTGTTAAATTTTTGGGCCAGCTGGTGTAGCCCGTGCCTACAAGAAATGCCCGCATTAGATCAGCTTGCCAACAAGTATCGGCCTTTGGGGGTGCAAGTGTGGGGCGTGAATGTTGAAGCGGATAGCCGTGCGGCACAAAAATATTTAAGTAAAACTCAAGTACAGTTTCCCATCTTGTTTGATACCGAGAATAGCGTATCAGAGCGTTATCAAGTACAAGCGATGCCCACTACGGTGATCATCAATCAACATGGCGATGTGTTTAGTGTGCATCGTGGTTATAAACCGGGCTATGAGCAAAAATATGAAAACGATATTAAAACCTTATTGCGCAACTAAACTGTTGCTCGTCGCTGTGGCGTTAGCGGGTATGGTGGGCTGTGCCAGTGTTGAGCCATGGGTTAAACCCTATGAGCGCGCTGAATTAGCCGACCCGATTATGGCTTTTAGTCGTCATCCTATTGCCTTGCAGCACAGTGTGCATGTGCGTGACTCACGTGAAGCAGCCAAAGGTGCCGATGGCAGTGGTGGAGGCGGCTGTGGCTGTAATTAAGGCTGCGCTATGCGGTTTGTTATTGTTGCTAAGCACCGCTGGCTTCGGTGCTGTATTGCCTGATAACCGCGTTGATTTGATGCAGCACAGTTACCAAGGCGGCGGTGTTTCCATTGATGGTCCGGCATTGATGTTACGAACCAAAATTGGTACCCAGGTGTCGGTATCGGGTTTTTATTATGTCGATACTGTGTCAGGAGCCTCGATAGATGTGGTGGCCACGGCCTCAGCTTACAGCGAGACACGCATTGAGAGTCGAGTAGGGATGGATTACCTAACCGGCAACAGTATTTTATCGATAAATTACGCACAAAGTGACGAGAATGATTACAACGCCAAATCACTGTCTTTTGGCGTGTCGCACGATACTTTTGGCGGTATGACAACCCTGAGTTTAAATGCCGGCATTGGCAACGATGACATTGGTCGCAATGGCGATGCAAGCTTCAGTGAGCAGTTACGCCGCTACAGTTATAGCTTGGGGATCACCCAAGTACTCAGTAAACGCTGGATCAGTGCCTTAAATGTTGACGTCGATATGGAGCAAGGCTTTTTAAATAATCCCTATCGCAGTGTGCGTTATCGCGATCCCTTGGCTGAACTTGGCTATGGTTATCAATTTGAAGTTTACCCCGACACGCGCAATAGTTTTGCCGTGGGTTTAGTCAATAAATTTTACTTACCGTATCGCGCAGCCGTGACCTTTTCGCTGCGTCATTACAACGACAGTTGGGATATTACAGGCTTTGATGCGGAATTAGAGTACGTGCATCCGCTGGGTGAGCGCTGGGTGCTCGACAGCCATATTCGCTGGTATCAGCAAGGCGAAGCCTCGTTTTATGCGGATTTATTTGAGTTTGCTAATCAGCAAAACTTTATGGCGCGAGACAAAGAGCTCAGTGATTTTAATAATCTCAGCCTTGGATTGGGCGCCAGCTATCGCTTTGAGAGTTGGGCTTGGTGGCCGGCGGCTAAACCCGAATTAAATATCGAGTGGGATTATATCCGCTTTAATTACAATAACTTTCGAAATGTTACGCTAATCGATACTGCCGTCGGTGCTGAGCCGTTGTATCAATTAAGCGCCAATGTTTATCGGGTGTTTTTCAGTGTCTATTTTTAACGAGGGTGTTTTATGAGCTTGCACCGACCGCGCTTTTTCCTGTTTGCCAGCCTATTGCTAAGCCTGTTGGTTGCCATGCCTTTGCTGGCGCAAGAGTCTGCAGAGCAACAGCTTGAGCAATTAAAACAACAAGCGATTGCTTTGAATCGCGAATTGTTCATTTTGGAAGAAGAATTATTGTTTCCAGCACAAACACAATTGGCGGTATTTTTGTCGGTGGATGCGGGGCAGTTTTTTCAGTTAGACAGTGTCCAGCTTAAACTCAACGATGAGTCGGTCACGGCGTATCTGTATACCGAAAAAGAAATCGCCGGGTTATTGCGCGGCGCCATTCAGCCATTATTTAAAGGCAATATTCGCGCCGGTGAACATACTTTAACTGCGGTGTTTGTGGGTAAAGGCCCTGATAAGCGTGATTATCGCCGAGCCATCAGCCACACCTTTACTAAGGCAGATGATGCGGTGCTACTTGAGCTGAAAATTAGCGATAGTTCGGCTAATTACCAACCTGCTTTTAGTGTTGAAGCATGGTCTGGCAATTGAATTATCGCCTGTTCAGCTGCTGCAGTGTGCTGTTGACGCTGCTGCTAAGCGCACCGAGTGCACAGGCTACCGAGTCTTTACTGCAAACAGAAAAGCAGTATCGGCTGGCAGCGTGGCATTTTTTTCGCGACGATGATTATCAAGCGCTGTTGCATTTAAGTTTGGCACCCGAGCCCGCGGCCAAAGCTCGTTTGTTGCAAGCCGGCTTATTTTTGCAATTAGACATGCCTGCGGCCACGGCAGCATTATTAGAGCAACTGCTAGCCGAGCAAACGGTCAGTGGGGCTTTACCTCAAGAGTTACGCAACGTGGCGTTGTTGCAATTTAGCCAATATCAATTTGAGCAACAGCAACCGGAGCAGGCGCGCTTTTACTTTGCCAAGCTCTCTGCACCGCTGTTGCAGTTAACCGGGCAAGCGACCTTATTGCAGCAGATGTTAACTTGGCCCAATATAACCCCCTTTGATGACAAAGTGTTTCAGCAATTGGCGGGTCAAGCTGAATTACCTTATGTGGTCATTAACCATATCTTGGCGCTGCGCCAACAGCAAAAAAGCGCACAGGCATTACAATTGTTAGCGAGGTTAAATAACGCGTTATCTAAGCCAACCACCATGAGTTTTTGGCAGCAACTCTTTCGCGAGCCAAGCACCGCCATGGGCAGTGATGATCGGGTCGAACGCGATGCCTTGGCCGATTACTTATTGCTGCTAAAAGCCGGTTTGTTAGTGGATGAAAAACGCTGGGCCGAAGCGCAACAAGTGCTGCGCGGCTTTGCCAGCAATAGCGTGCTCACCTTACCCGCTATGACGCTATACCGTGATGTGTTGATCGAAAACCGACAGATCCCGGTGTTATTAGCCGTATTGCAGCAATTAATTACGCGTTACCCTTTGGCGCCAGCGAGTTGGCTGGCAGCACATCAAATCGGTATGCAACTGGAACTCACCTTTGAGCAGCAACAGGCGCTAGCGGCTTACCGCTGGGCTGAGCAATATTATCAACGCCAATTAACGGCTAATGCCGGTTATCGGGTGCCTGTCAGTGCGGAGCAATTGGCTAATCCAGATACGTTAACGCCGTGGCAGTTTTATCAATTACGCCAACAGTCCGCGTTATATCAATTAAACCGGCAATTAGACGCCGTGGCGCAGTTGCAGCAACAGCAGCAGCAACGGTTAGCGCGTTTAGCGCATTTAACTGACGCGGTGCAAAGCAAGCTGTTACAGCAACAGCAATTACTGACTCAAGCTTTGCCCCGTTTAACGGCTAAACAGCAAGGCTTGCAGGCACAAAGTGCTGCCTTAGCCGAGACGATACGCCAAGCGCAAACCGAGCCGATGGCACAATTGTTGTGGCTTAACGATGCTGAGCAGGCTTTTAGCCAACACCAACACATGCTCACGCGGGCCAGCAGCCGGCTTCAGCAGTTAGCGGCAGATGGGCGCGACATGACCGCAGAAAATGCCCGCTTACAGCGGCTTAAAGGCTTATTAACCTGGCACTATCAACAAAATAGTGCCGAGCGCAGTTATCAGTTAGCCCAGTTGCAGCAACAGCTAACCGCTGAGTTACAGCAGATTGATAGCGGTATTCAGCGCTTAGCCGCGTTAGAGGGTAAAACCACTCGGCTATTGGCGCAGCAGCAACAATTAACCCAAAGCATGGCTAATGAGCAAGGCTTTAGCGTGTTGCTGGCAGAACAACAACAACAATTATTGAGGTCCTTGAATCAGGCGTTACAACAACAACGTTTAGCAGAGCGCGAGCAGCTGATGGCCTTACAACGACTGAACACCCAAGCCATTGCGCGGTTAATGGAGCAAGTGTTGCTGAGCACCGAGGAGGCCAACTGATGCGTCACCCAATGCCATGGTTGCTACTGTCTGTACTCGCCACGACACTCTTAACAGCCTGCAGCACGCCAACTGAAAAAGTGGTGCGTCGGCCCACTCTGGGTGAGTTTATGCCTTATACCCCACTCAGTACTGAGCCACCCGAAACGGTTAATGCCGATAAATTACAACAGGTTTATCAATCGTTATTAGCCCTCGCACCGGCGGCCGATGTACGGCAAAAAGTGTTGTATCGGCTGTCGCAGCTGAATACCCAACAATTAGAGCGGATGGCTTTGCCTCCTGCCGCTGAGCAACAAGCCTTGGCCAGTTTAATTGCCCAGTATCAACAGCTTTTACAAGCGTATCCGGATGATCTGAATAACGAACTGATCCGCTATCAGTTAGCTCGGGCCTTAGATTTAAGTGGCGACAACGCGGCGGCACAGCAGCAAATGCAACGCTTATTACAGCAGTTCCCGCGTAGCGAATTTGCTGCCGAGTTATGGTTTCGAATAGGTGATATTGATTACAGTCAGGCTAACTATAGCGCCGCCTTAAAAGCCTTTAACCAAGTATTGGGGGTCGCTAAAACGGAACTAAAGCTGCATGCGTTGTATATGCGTGGCTGGAGCCATTTTCAGTTACAGCAGTATGCGCAAGCGGATGAAGCTTTCTTGTTGGCGCTGGATATGACTGTGCAGCCAAACAGCTTGGATGAACAACAAAGCCTGCAGCAAGAGTTACAACGCATTTTAAGTATTTCGCTGAGTTATCAAGAGCAGGCGAGCAGTTTATTAGCCTTGTTGCAGCGTACGCCTTATCAAGATAAAGCGGCAGAACGTCGGCCCTTGGCGTTTCAGGCGCAGTTATTTCAGGGCTTGGCCGACTTTTTATTTGAAAAAGATCTGCAGCAAGCGGCGCTTGACAGCTATCGGCAATTTATTACTTATCAGCCGTTCGCATTAGAAGCAGCACAGATGCAATTGAAGATTGTGCAATACCATTTAGCACAGGCCGATGCTGCGGCTGCCGAGCAGGCACAGTTGAGCTTTGTCAGTTTATTTGGCCCCGCCAGTGCCTTTTGGCAAAAAGCGCTACCGCATGAGCAAGCAGACTTAGCGCCCATCTTGGCGCAATACCTCGATTATTTTGCCCGGCAACGTTATCAGTTAGCCCAGCAAGCCGCAGTGCCCGAGCAAGCGAGTTTATTTGCAGAAGCGGTGCCGTTTTGGCAGCAATTGCTAGTAATACAGCCGTTTGTTGCTGCTGAACAAGTCGATGACAGTTTATTGTGGCCCGATGATGTGCGCTATTTATTGGCCGAATCGTTAGCGGCAAGCGGTCAGCCTAAACCTGCGCTCGCACTCTATCAGCAGCTGGGGTACGGCGTGGTTGATTTGAACGCACGCAATGTCAGTGCCGAGCAGGCGGCATACCGCGCTTTATTACTGAGTGAGCGCATTTATACCACGGCCAAGATGAATAACAGTGAGGATTTATCCGAGCTGTCGGCTGCTTGGTGGCATGAGCAAAACCAATTTGTCCGTTGGCACAGCCGGCATCCTGCGGCACAGCAAATTGCCTTAAACCAACTGACCGATCAGTATCAGCGTAAAGCCTTTGCTGAAGTCGCCAGTTTCGCCCGTCGCGTAACAGAATGGCCCCATCCAGAGTTAAGCCAGCCAGCTTTAGTAAATGAAGCGCGTTTTATTGTCAGTCAAACGCTATTAGCGCAAGACGACTTTGCCGCAGCAGAGCAAAGCATTGAACCGTTGCTGGCGTTGTATCAAAACGATGCTAGCGAGTTAGGTCGCAACCGTACGCAGTTATTAACGGCGCAGCGCGCCTCAGCGATTTATCAGCAAGCACAGCTAGGCTATTTATCGGTTGGCGCACAGTTAGCCCATTTGCAACGCTTATTAGCGTTACCCACTTCGGAATATCATCAAAGCGCGGCATATCAGCAAATCAGTTTGCAGCTAGAGCAACAAGCTTGGGCTGAGGCGATTGAGTTAATGCTCGCTTATCAGCAGCAGTACCCAAATAGCACCGAGCAAACGGCGATTAGCTTGGCATTGTTAAATAGCTATGAGCAGTTACAAGATTGGCAGCAAGCGGCCGATTTACTCAGTGCACAAATTGAACGCTTGGCTGAGGGATCTGAACAACAACGTATATTGGCTAAAGCCGCCGATTATTATTTACGCGCTGGCAACCGCGATGCCGCGCGGTCAGCTTATCGCAATTATGCCAATCGCTATCCTGAGCCGCATTTAGCTGCGCAAGAAGCGCGGGCGGTGTTAGTGCAATTGTATCAAGCGGATAATGATCTGACTCGGCGTAATTTTTGGTATCAGCAACTCGTCAGTGCCGAGCAGCAACAAGCTCAGGGCACTGAGCGCAGTCGTTATTTGGCCGCCGATGCAGCATTACAGCTAGGGTTATATCACAGCCGGTTGTTTGAAGCCGTGCTGCTGCAACAACCGCTGCGCGATAACTTACGCAAAAAACAAGCTCACATGACCACGGCCATTGAGCAGCTGCAAACGAGCATGGACTGGCAAGTCGCCGACTTTTACAGCCAAGCGCAATATCAGGTGGCCAGTTTGTATCAACAGATGGCCGGTGCCTTGTTAACTTCGCAGCGGCCCAAGGGGTTAGATGCGCTAGCGCTAGAGCAATATGATTTATTGTTAGAAGAGCAAGCCTATCCGTTTGAAGAGTTGGCGATTGAAATTCACCAGCAAAATGCCGCCTTGGTGACGCAGCCGCTATACGATAAGTGGGTTGCCGCCAGTTTTGCTAAGTTAGCCGAATTATCGCCGGCGCGTTATCGCAAACCCGAAGTGTACTTGGAGCTGGCCGATGACGCTTATTAAACACCACAGTAGCAACATCCTAGTTGCACAAAGCCTCGCTCAGCCTTGGCGAGTGCTGCGCCGTGTCAGTGCTGCGCTTGGCATGTTGTTATTGCTAAGCCATTGCGCTGCAATTTCAACATTACTGCCGGTGACCGAGCCCAGTGTTAGCGCCCCCACAGAGGTACAAGCTGAACCCAATGCTGTGGCCCACAACGCCACGGCAACTGCGGTAACTAGCCCCACGGTTTGGCCAGCGTTGACTGCCGATTTAGCCGAGCGCTATCAGCAAGCAAAAACACTCATGCGTCAACAAGATTACGCTGGCGCGAGTCAATTATTGCAGCCTTTGGCTGAAGCCGTCCCTGCCGCTGCAGGGATCCGTTACAACTTGGCGCTGTGCTATTGGCAATTAGCACAGACTGAAGCCGCACGTTTACAGCTTACCCAGCTGCTTGAACTGCGGCCAGATTATGTGGCAGCCAGCAATTTACTTGGCGTGATAGCGCGCCAGGCGGGGCATTTTCGACAAGCCGAGCGGCATTGGTTGGCGGCGTTAAACCAGCAGGCCGATTATGCAGATGCGCATAAAAACCTGGGGTTTTTGTATGAGCTGTATTTACAGCAACCCGAGCAGGCTCGTTATCACTACACGCAATATCAGCAACTTACCGGCGATCCGCTGGCTGAAGCTTGGCTGAGTTTGCTGCCACAACAGGAGTAACACATGAAGAATTATCTCATGTCCGCCACCTATCTAAGTGTATTGCTGCTGTCGAGTGCGACACTGGCGCAGCAACAAAACCGCGCCTTGCCAGAGCCTAAACCCTCGGCTGCTGCAACCAACAAAGCGGCAGCGAGCGTACGGGTTGATGTCAGCACCACTATCAGTGGTAACCAAGAGCAACCGCGCACCTTGTATGTCTTGCCATGGCAAGACAGTATTGCCCAAATTCGTATTCCGGCGCCGGGGCTTGATGTGCCACCGGCACCCATACAGCCGCTGGATCGCCAGCAATTTCTGCGTTTTATTGAGGCTCAGTCGCTACAACAGCAACCAGCCAATACCGTATCTACTAAAAATAATTAAGAGGGTTACAGCATGGATTTCGTTAACAGCATAGTGCGGTTTTTGCAGGAAGGCGGCTATTTTATTTACCCTATCGCCTTTATTTTGATTTTAGGTATAGCCATTACGATTGAGCGTTGGTGGTTTTTACGCGGCGTGTATGCCAATAACCAAAAAGCTTATCGCCAGTTACAACCGGCCATTGCCGCGGCCGATACCCAAGCGATCTTAACACAAGCGGAATCGAGCCAAACCGCCATAGGTTTAATGCTCGCCAGCGGTGTCAATCGCTTATCGTCATCACATCGGCGTGAAGATATGGAGTACGCCATGGAAGAAGTGGTACTGGAATACAGCCTGCGTTTGCAAAAACGCACGCCGTTTTTAGCCACCCTAGCCAATGTCGCCACCTTACTCGGTTTACTCGGTACCATTGTGGGTTTAATCGCTGCCTTTTCGGCGGTAGCAAATGCCGATCCTTCTGAAAAAGCCAGCTTATTGTCATCCAGTATTTCGGTGGCGATGAACACCACCGCCTTCGGTTTGATGACCGCGATCCCGTTGGTCTTTGTGCATGCATTATTACAAAGTAAAACGGCTAGCATTGTCGACACCATGGAGATGGCCGGCATCAAATTGATGAACAGTATCGGACAACGTTTTACGGGTGGCCGGGATGATCAGAAAGCATAAAATTAAGCAAAACGACGCTGAGCTCGACATCACCTCCTTTATGAATCTGATGATTGTGTTGGTGCCCGTGTTGTTGCTGAGCTTAGTGTTTACTCAGATCCGCGTGCTGAGCATTCAACTGCCGCCCCAAGTTGAGCAGTTAATGCAGCAAGAGCGAGAGGATCCGCAAGTGCTGGAATTGGAGCTGCGAAGCGATCGGCTGCGCTTAAATTATCCGGCCGGTCAGTTACTGCGGGAATTTAGCCACACGCCAGACGCAGAACCTGACTTCGCGGCGCTCTCCGCATTTTTACAAGATCTGAAACTGACTTGGCAGCAGCAACAAATTGATAAACGTGAAATCCGTTTACTGGCACCAGAAGACTTAGATTACCAAACGCTAGTCAGTGCCATGGACACGGTGCGCTCGTTTAAAACCGTAGTTGCCGCCTCGGTGGTTGATGCGGAGTTGTTTCCGGTTATTTCCTTGGGGCAGTTGCCCGCTGGCGCCAGCGAGGTCACAGAATGAAGCAATCATTTCGTGCAAAACGCATGCTCAAGCAACACAAACGACTGGCGCAAAGCTCAAAATTAAACCTGGTGGCGTTGATGGATATTTTTACCATCTTGGTGTTTTTCTTGATGGTGAATCAGTCCGATGTGGTGGTATTACCCAGTAATAAAGACATGAGTTTGCCGCAATCGGTGTCAGAACAGTTACCGCGTGAGCAGGTGTTACTCACTGTGACGGCAAATGGCGTGTTAATTCAAGGCAAAGCTATCTGGCGCGGTGATTGGCTACAAGCGCCGGAATTATGGCAAAAGGAATTAAGCGAGGCGGTGCAGCAAGAGCTGAACTATTTAGCCGGTCGCACCGCTGCGCTCACAGAAGAGCAGCAAGCACTGGGGCGACCGCTGACCATTTTAGCTGATGCCAGCACCCCCTATGCCGTGCTGCGGCGTTTAATGGCAATGTGTGCCGGCACTGAGTATCGCGATATTTCATTAGCCGTTGAGCAGCGCAGTAAGGTGTTGGAGGCAACGCCATGAGCACACTGACTTGGCAACAGCACGCGAGCTGGCAAGATGAAGATACCGTTTTTACTCGGGTGGTGATTGCCGGCTTGCTGCTGTTACTGGTGTTGTCGATTGCCATACCGCTGTATCAAGTGCCTGAGCGCAGTCGTACGCAGTTAGAACAGTTACCGCCACAGTTAGCACGAGTGGTACTGGAGCAGCGGGAAATTATCCCCCCTGAGCCGATTGTACTGCCTGAGCCCGAGCCGCTTCCCGAGCCCGAACCTGAGCCGATAGCCAAGCCTGAAGCGAAAGTCGTTGAAGCCAGCCCGGTTACGCCAGAGCAAGCCCGCGCTACCGCACAGCAAGCGGGGTTATTAGCCATGCAAGATGAGTTAGCGGCCTTAAGGCAAACCTTTACGGTTAACCGCCAAGCACCGCAATTACAACGCGAGGGACAGCAAAGTGCTGCGGTAACTGAGCCCGATACCATCGCCAACCCCGTGTTAGCGAAGACAGCGGCGAAAGCGGCTGTTGCAGTGAGCTCGGATATTGCGCGTGCTGAGTTAGCGCAAGCCGAAAATGTGCGTGTAGCTGATGCCGAGCTACGTGGTTTAGCCAGCTCAGCACCCGCATCAAGCACCACCAGTCGTAGTGCAGGTAATGCGGATGCAGCGGCGCAGGGTGGGCGTAGCGAAGCCAGTATTCGCCAAATACTAGAAGCGAATAAAAGTAGCTTATACACCTTGTACAACCGTGCGTTGCGCGCCAACCCCTTGTTAAAAGGCAAGGTGGTGTTTGAGCTGATTATCAACCCCGATGGCAGTTTGGCGCAGGTGTCGATTATCGAAAGTGAATTAAATGACGAGCGATTGGAGCGGCAGTTACAACTGCGCTTGCAAGCGGTGAATTTTGGCGCAGCGGATGTGGCGCCGACCCGATCGCAGTGGACTATCGCATTTTTACCCGATTAAGCGGGCAGGAGATAACTATGCAAAGCTATACTAAGCGGTTTTTACTCGGCTTACTGTTAGCGCTGTTCTGCAGTTCTACCGCCTCGGCTGGTGCTTTAGAGCAAGCCAAACGCTTACATGATCGCTTAGCTGGCGTGCCAGCTGATGCGGCAACCTTGCAGCAAATGACCACGTTACTGGAGCAGGGTAACGCCCAGGCTGCCGCGAATGTGGCAATGCAGCATCCAGACTTTTATCGCACCACACTAAAGTTGTTTGCCTCGCCGGCCACCAACCGTGATTTGGATATTTTTGAACCGCTGAATGATTACAGTGCCACCATTATTGGTTTGGTGCGTGATAACGTCGATTTTCGGCAGATTTTGCAAACCGACGTGCTGTATGTGGCCGCGGACAGCTTAGGCTTACCGCCTTACGCCGCCAATAACAATGCGCATTACGCTGCGTTAGATCAGCAAGGGGTCGATTTACAACAGTATTTGGAACCGCGCTCGCAAAGCAGTTTGCTGGGCATTCCCGCTGAGGCCAGTGCCGGTGTGATGACCAGTCGCGCTGGCGCAAAAGCGTTTTTCTATTTAGGGACCAATCGTGCCATGCTGCGTTTTACGTTAATGAGCCAGCTGTGCACCGATTTAGAGCCATTGAAAGATGGCAGTACGCCTACCGATCGGATCCGCCAAGATGTCAGTCGCAGCCCCGGTGGCGATAGCCGAATTTTTCATAATCGCTGTGTTGCCTGCCATGCCGGGATGGATCCGCTGGCGCAAGCTTTTGCTTATTACGATTATCAATTTACCGATGAAACGGGGGAAAATGGTCGCTTGTTTTATCAGCCTACAGGCAGTAGTCATAATCAAACCGGCAGTCGCGTGCAGCCGAAATACCATATTAACTCGGGGAATTTCCCGCTGGGTTACAAAACCGAAGATGATTTTTGGCAAAACTATTGGCGGGAAGGGCGCAATCAAGCACTGGGTTGGGATAACAGCTTACCGGGTGAAGGTTATGGCGCGAAAAGCTTAGGCCAAGAATTAGCCAATTCGGTGGCGTTTGCGCAGTGTCAGGTGAAAAAAGTGTTCGAAACCACCTGTTTGCGGCCACCAGAAAGCCTGGCCGATGTCAGCTTGATCCAACAAACCCGCGACCGGTTTAGTCAAAGCGGTTATAACTTAAAGCAGGTGTTCGCCGACACCGCCACCTATTGTATGGGGGAGTGAACATGCGAATTTTCTTACTAGTACTAGCCATCATGCTGTTGCTCGGTTGTGGTGGCGCAGAAGTTGAGCAAAATCCGCCGCCAGCGTTACCAAATAACACCAACAACTATAACGGCCCTGCACCTCAAACTACCGATATTCAGCAGTTTAAACTCAATTTGTGGGATAACTTGGTGGCAGACAACCGCTGTGGCAGTTGCCATCAACCGGGTAATACCGCACCCTTTTTTGTGCGCCGTGATGATATTAACCTGGCTTACACTGCCGCCTTACCCTTGGTTAATTTAGCCGATCCGGCGCAATCCTTGCTGGTGCAAAAAGTTGCGGGTGGCCATAATTGCTGGCTAAGCAGTAATACTGCCTGTGCTGACACCATTACGCAGTGGTTACGCAACTGGGGCAATACCAGCGGAGCAGAGCAAGTTGCGGTTCGATTAGTTGCCCCGGTGATCCGAGATGCCGGTGCCAGTAAAGCCTTGCCCGAGAGCCCGGGCTTATTTGCCGCTGAAGTTTATCCTTTGGTGCGGCAGTATTGTCTCAATTGCCACGCGCCTTCTGCGACGGTAGCGCAAGCGCCTTTTTTTGCTGCCAATGATCTCAGTGCGGCTTATCAGGCAAGCCGTAGTTTAATTAATTTAGATCGGCCCGCATTATCCCGCCTAGTGGCCAGGCTAGGAGGAGAGTTTCATAACTGCTGGTCCGATTGTGCGAATGATGCGGCGCAAATGCTAGCTGCCATTACCAAAATTGCCGAAGCTGTCCCCTTAGCGGAACTGGATCCTACCTTAGTGCCCTCTAAAGCCTTGCGACTTGAAGATGGCGTTGTGGCTTCTAGCGGTGGGCGTTATGAAAGTAACCAAATTGCGTTTTATCAATTTAAAGAAGGTCAAGGTAGCCAAGCGTTTGATACTTCTGGCGTTGAGCCTGCGGCCAATTTAACCTTACAGGGCGATTTTAACTGGTTAACTGGCTGGGGCTTGCAAATTAACAGTGGTCGGGCGCAAGCCAGTACCCAGAGCAGTGCCAAATTGGCGCGGTTGATTGGCGCAACCGGAGAGCTCAGCATTGAAGCCTGGCTGATCCCCGCCAACGTGGTGCAAGCAGGGCCTGCGGCCATAGTTAGTTATGCCGGCAGTGCCATTAGCCGAAACCTGACCTTAGGGCAAACCCAATACAACTATGATTTTTTACTACGCAGCAGTGCAAGCAATTTTGCTGGGCAGCCGGCACTGAGCACCGCCGATGCCGATGAGTTGCTGCAAGCCAGTTTACAGCATGTGGTGCTCACGCAAGATCCGGTTAACGGCCAGCGTATTTATATCAATGGCCAAGACAGTGGTGTGCGACGCGAGGCGGCGAGTATCAGTAACTGGGATGACAGTTTTGCCTTAATGCTGGGCAGTGAGGCGGATGGCAGTCGGCAGTGGCAGGGCAGTGTGCGTTTACTGGCCATTCATAACCGTGCGCTTAGTGCAGCACAAATCACTCAAAACTTCAGTATTGGCGTTGGCCAGAAGTTCTATTTGCCGTTTGCCATAGGCCACTTAATTGATTTGCCGCAAAGCTACATCGTGTTTGAGGTGGCGCAGTTTGATAATTACTCTTACCTGTTTAGTCAGCCTTATCTGATTAATTTAGACGGTGCCGCTTTACCTGCCGATGTAACGATCAGCGGCATGGCGTTAGCGATTAACGGTAAAGAGAGCAGTGGTGGTCAAGCGTGGATCAAGCAACGCTTTAACGTGCCGACAGGTACGGTGTTGACCGAGCCTCACACCTTATCGGCCTTAGGCACGATTATTGCGGCTGAGTCGGGCGCGAATAGCGATGAGTTTTTCTTATCGTTCGCCGAGATTGGCGCCTTTAGCAATGTACGCAGCAAGGCAAGCTTTCCGCAACAAGACGTCAGTATGGCAAGTTCCAGTAGCAGCGATATTGGCATCCGGCCGTTTGCGGCAATCCATGCCAGCATGAGTCAGCTTACCGGGGTGTCACAAGCGAACCCTGCGGTAGCCAATACCTATCAAACCATAGCGCGGCAGTTACCGGCAACGCCGAATATCGAAACCTTTATTTCAGCGCAGCAAATGGCTATTACTCAGTTAGGGATCGCTTACTGTAATGCGGCAATCAGTAATTCGACGTTGCGCAGTGCGTGGTTTCCGGCCATTGATTTTAATGCCAGTCCTGCTGAAGCGTTGAGCCCCGCAAATCGGGATAGCTTGATTGAGCCGCTACTGCAGCGTTTTATGCCTTTGCAAGCGGCCACAGATATCGCTAACAGCGATGCGCGAGTAGAGCTAAATAACCTAGTTGACAGGTTAAGCCAATGTCATGGCAGTTGTGATAGCCAGCGCACTCAAACCATTGCTAAAGCCGCCTGCACTGCGGTGCTGGCGAGCGCACAAATGCTCGTGTATTAAGGAGCTCTTGATGAAATCGAAAAAAGCCTTACACCCGGATGCGCCGCTGTTACATGCCTGTCATAGCAAGCCCGTCACCCGGCGCGACTTTATTGCCTGCGGCATGAGTATTGGCGCCGGTATTTTAACCACGGGCTCGGTATTTAGCTTATTTGCCAATCCCACTAAAGCTTACGCCAGTTTGTCGCCTGATCTGGAAATGTTGAAAAACCAATGCGGTATCAACGTCGAAGGTGCAGGGAAGATCCCCTTTATTTGTTTTGATCTGGCCGGTGGCGCCAACATCGCAGGCTCTAATATTTTGGTCGGGGGCGCGGGGGGGCAGTTAGATTTTCTGTCAACCCAAGGCTATAGCAAATTAGGTTTGCCCGCCGATATGGTGCCCAGCGCAGTGAATGCCGCCAATCCGGCCGGTGGTTTTGTCAATACGCAGTTGGGCTTAGCTTTTCATAGTGATTCACAATTGTTAGCCGGCATATTAGAGCGAACCACCATGGCTACGCAAGCCATGACCAATGGCGCGGTGATCCCCTCTCGCTCAGAAAATGATACGGGTAATAACCCCCATAATCCGATGTATGCTATTGCCAAAGCCGGTGCTAACGGCTCGCTGATGCCTTTGATTGGCTCGCGTAATTCGGATTCTGGCGCTAACTCGATGGCACCCGCTGAGTTTTATAATCCAGAGTGGCGGCCAACCAAGATTGACAGACCTAGTGATGTTACCGGTTTAGTCGATGTTGGCGACTTGTTTGGCCTGCTTGATCAAAACGATGCCGTTGCCGTTATGGAATCGATCCAGCGTTTAAGTGATAACAAATTAGCGCGGGTGAACTCGGCGGTAAGTCGGGATCAGGTCATTAAAGAGTTGGTGCGTTGTGGTTATGTGAAAAGCGCTGATTTGGCCGACCGTTTCGGTAATCCTGCGACCCTGGATCCCGCAGCCGATCCAGATATTGTGGGTAATAGCGGTATTTTTACCAGCGCTGAATTTAACGGCGATGCCGAATTTCGTAAAACCGCGTCGGTGATGAAGCTGGTGGTCAATGGTTTTGCTGGAGCTGGCACCGTAACCATTGGTGGCTATGATTATCACACCGGCGAGCGGGGTACTGGCGAGCTACGTGATTTGCGCGCAGGCCGCTGTATTGGCGCTTGTTTAGAATATGCCGCCAGACGTAATCAGCCTTTAATGATTTATCTGTATTCTGATGGTTCGGTGGCTAGTAATGGCCGTATTGATGACAGCGTAAATGGCCGTGGCAAAGGCGAGTGGACCGGTGATAACTCATCAACCGCCGCCTCAGCTATGCTGGTGTATAACCCGAATGGTCGCCCCAGTTTATTGGGGGGCACGGCGCTCGAGCAAGCGCGTCATCAGCAAATTGGTTTTATGCGCCCTGATGCGTCGGTTGAAACGGGCTCATCGATGGCGGCCAATAATGTCAATTTATTAGTGCAAACGGTGATGCTCAATTATTTAGCCTTGCATGGTGAGCAAGGGCGACTCAGTGAGGTCGCGCCTTTCCATGGTTTAGGTAATGCCGCCAGCCAAGATCGCTTAACGGCGTTTGCGCCTATCGTTTAATGGCGCAGAGCAATTGATATAGCACGTTGCGCTGGCGCTGGGGTGGGTTGTTTAACCTTAGGGGCTAGCGCGCTAAACCCGATGAAAAATACAATTGATGCTCACTGCTGATAAAAATGGCTTCATAGTCTGCCTGTTGCTCAATCAGTGCCATACCTCGTTCAAGCCCTAGCACAAATAAGGTAGTCGACAGTGCATCGGTGCGTGTGGTGTCGGGGCCTAACACGGTTACACTCATTAAACCCGAAGGGCTTGTACCGCTTTTCGGATCTAAAATATGATGATAACGCACGCCATCTTCGATAAAGAACCGCTCATAATCCCCTGAGGTGCTAATGGCGCTATTAATAAGCGGTAATTGCGCCACGATATCGTCAGATTTACGTGGGTGTTTAATGGCGACTAACCAAGGACGACCGCGTTTATCACCCAATAAGCGCGTGTCACCGCCGGCGGTAACTAATGCATGTTGAATGCCCGCTTGCGCCAGTAACGCAATAGACCTTTCCACCGCATAGCCTTTGGCGATACCGCCTAAATCTATTTTGACACCGGCTTTAGCAAAGCGTACTTGGTTATTGGCCAGCAGCTGAATATGCTGGTAATTAATTAAACTGCGCTGCGCGGCTAAATCCTCGATACTGGGTTTGACATGCTGGCGATAATCATAGCTAAACCCGACCGAAGCAAAGCTAATGTCAAAGGCCCCGGCGCTTAATTCGGCGAGCTGTTCGGCTTGCTGTAACAACTGGTAAAACTCTTCACTGATGGTGACCGCTTGCTGGCTAGCATCGCGGTTAAGTAAGCTCAGCTCACTGCTTTCAAGGTAGGGGCTCATCAGTTGATTAATGCGTTCAAATTCGTTTTGCACGGCACTGATCAGCAAGGGGCCTTGGCTGTTATCGTCAGTCCAAAACTCGACATAGGCTTGCGTGCCCATGGTTTGAAACGGCTGGCGCTGCCACTCTGCTTCGGCAAACGTTGGCCATAGCCCGCTAAGAAGCCAAAGATAAAACAAAGCGCGGAGGTGAGTAGGTATAACGCGCATGGCGAGGATCCCATTATTCGCTATTGAATAGAGGGTACATTGTTGCAGAGCACAGGCGTGGACTCAATGTTTGTTGTTCAACAGTGCTAGAATAGTGACGGGGCTGCAATCAACAGTGGTCTGATTGTAAAGCAACACCTTAGATTACCGCATATTTCGTTTTAAATAGATCTTGGGTTGTCATGTCGGTATGTCACAACTTTAAAAAACATTTTCGCCAAGGCCGAAAACGTTTAGCGCTGCATAAAGCTTTGGCTGGAGCACGCTGTAAATACCTCCCTGTACGCTCCTCTTTTTCATCCCTGAAAAACACGTCTCCAGCCAAAGTTTACTTCGCTGTTAACTTGCCAAGCTTCAATCCGATCCTTGACGGTCAGAAACTAAACATTAAAAACCGTCATCGTCAGCAAGCTGTTCAGTCAAGCGAATACCGCTAAGAATATTAACTCCCCCTTTGAAGCGAGCCGACTGATCATCGTTGGCCAAGGTTTTAAGAAAACGGGTGTTTGAGTGCGGCGACGGTAGCGCCGCGCGAGTTACGTTTTCGCCTTGGACAACGCATGAGCAGCCGGGCTTTCGAGCGGAAGTGGGGTCGCATTTTCTTTGGGTACTTTTTTTTGGCGACGCAAAAGAAAGTATCTCGCCAAGGGCGAAAACGTTAAACGCTGCCTAAAGCTTCAGCTGGAGCTGGAGGATGCACAAAAATGGTATCGAATTTTCTTGGAGTAATTTTTTAACGATGCAAAAGAAATTATCTCTCCACAAGGTGACAGCTTGATTAGAGGGTCATACGGCCAATGCCGAAATAGACTAATAACCCAACCGCAGCACGCACAGCAAAGAATTGCCGCATATTTAGCCATCTAAACGTATAGAAGTTGACATTGAGCTGCTTTTTCAGCACAGTAAGCCATTAATCTGTGAGCGGAGTAGCTTATGCCAGTAAAAGTCATTGATCAGTTGCCAGCGGTAGAGGCTTTATCAGCAGAAAACGTCTTTGTGATGACAGAAAGCCGCGCTGCTTCGCAGGACATTCGGCCATTACGGATCGCCATCCTGAATTTGATGCCGAATAAAATCGTTACCGAAATCCAATTATTGCGTTTATTGGCCAATAGCCCGCTACAATTAGATATCGAGTTATTGCGCATTGATGATCATGTTAGTAAGCATACCTCAGAAAGCCATCTCAATTGTTTTTATCGTTATTTCTCTGATGTGCAAGATCAAAACTACGATGGTTTAATTATTACCGGGGCGCCTTTAGGCCTTGTTAACTATGAAGATGTTACCTATTGGCAGCAGTTTGGCGAGATTTTACGTTGGGCCGATACCCATGTGACCTCCACCTTATTTTTGTGTTGGGCAGCGCATGCGGCCTTGTATCATTATTATGGCTTACAACGTGAGATCCGCGGTGAGAAGTTATCAGGGGTGTATTGGCAAGACGTGAAGCAGCCTTTAAGCCCCTTAGTGCGTGGCTTTGACGATCAATTTTTAGTGCCGCATTCACGTTATGCGCAAGTGCCAATCCAAAAATATCAGCAGCATGCCGACTTACATATTTTGGCTGAAGCCGATGCCACAGGGGCTTACTTGCTACAGAACAGTCGGGGTAACCGGATCTTTGTTACTGGCCATCCAGAATATGATCTTACTACCCTCGATGAAGAGTATAAACGCGACCTAGCTGCGGGCATTAGTGCCTTGTTACCCGAAAACTACTATCGTAATAACGACCCGTTACAAGGGCCGCAGAAGCTATGGCAGGCGCATGCCTTTTTATTATTCAGTAACTGGTTAAACTACTATGTTTACCAAGCCACGCCTTTTGATATTAACCAAATTGGGCAGAACAGTTAAATGAATCGAAGCAAATTGACACCCGCTGCCCTACGAGCGCAGCTACAGCAACGCATTTTTATTCTGGATGGCGCCATGGGCACCATGATCCAGCAGCAAACGTTGGATGAAGCCGGTTATCGCGGCAGCGAGTTTGCCGATTGGCCATCGGATTTAAAAGGCAATAATGACTTACTCGTGCTAACACAGCCGGCGTTAATTGCCGATATTCATCGTCAGTATTTGCAAGCAGGCGCCGACATTATAGAAACCAATACCTTTAATGCGACGACGATTGCGATGGCAGATTACCAAATGTCGCATCTGGCGGCGCGGATTAATCGTGAAGCGGCAGCCTTAGCACGACAAGTGTGCGACGAATTTTTAGTAACCGAACCGCATAAACCCCGTTATGTCGCTGGTGTGTTAGGGCCCACTAACCGTACAGCATCTATTTCACCTGATGTGAACGATCCCGGCTATCGTAACGTTAGCTTTGATGAGTTAGTCACCGCCTATATGGAAGCCACGCTGGCATTAGTTGACGGTGGGGCGGATATCATTATGCTGGAAACGATTTTTGATACGTTAAATGCTAAGGCCGCAGCTTTTGCCGTATTACAGGTGTTCGACGAGCTTGGTTATAGTTTACCAGTGATGATCTCGGGCACTATTACCGACGCTTCTGGTCGCACCTTGTCAGGGCAAACTACAGAAGCGTTTTATCATTCGTTAGCCCACGTTGAACCCGTAAGCTTTGGTTTGAACTGTGCCTTAGGCCCAGATTTATTGCGGCCCTATGTCGAAACCCTGTCTGGTATTTCCTCGGCTTTTGTCTCAGTACACCCGAATGCCGGTTTACCCAATGAATTTGGCGAATATGATTTAGGCGCAACCGAGATGGCGGCAGAAATTGCCGATTGGGCGCAGCAAGGTTTCTTAAATATTGTTGGCGGTTGCTGTGGCACCACGCCAGAACATATCGCTGCAATCAGCCAAGCGGTAAAGGGTTTGCCTGCCCGTCAACCTAAAACACCCGACCATAGTTTTCATTTGGCTGGGTTAGAAGCTTTTTCGGTGGAGTGGTAATGCGACAGCAAGCACGATTTATCAATATTGGCGAGCGCACCAACGTAACCGGTTCGGCACGCTTTAAAAAACTGATCTTAAAAGGCGATTACGAAGCCGCGCTCGATGTGGCACGGCAGCAAGTTGAAAATGGCGCGCAAATTATCGATATCAATATGGACGAGGCGATGCTCGATAGCAAAGCCGCCATGGTGCGTTATTTAACCTTGCTCGCTTCTGAACCCGATATTTCTCGGGTGCCGATTATGGTTGACTCGTCTAAATGGGAAGTGATCGAAGCGGCCTTAAAGTGCATTCAAGGCAAAGCCGTGGTTAACTCTATTTCATTAAAAGAAGGTGAGTCGCCGTTCTTAAAGCAAGCACGCTTATTGCGACGCTACGGTGCAGCCGTGGTAGTGATGGCGTTTGATGAAAAAGGCCAAGCGGACACGCAGCAGCGCAAAGTTGAAATATGTCAACGGGCTTATAACATTTTGACCGAGCAGGTTGGCTTCCCACCCGAAGACATTATTTTTGACCCGAATATTTTTGCGGTCGCCACCGGTATTGAAGAGCACAATAATTACGCGGTCGACTTTATTGAAGCCACGCGTGAAATTAAACGGTTATGCCCTTACGCCAAAATCTCTGGTGGTGTGTCGAATGTGTCGTTCTCGTTTCGTGGCAATGACGCCGTGCGCGAAGCCATTCACTCGGTATTTTTATACCATGCGGTTGCCGCAGGTATGGATATGGGTATCGTCAATGCGGGTCAGTTAACCGTTTACGATGATATTCCGCTACTGCTGCGCGAACGGGTAGAAGATGTCATTTTAAATCGGCGTGATGATGCGACTGAGCGCTTATTGGATGTGGCGGCCCAGTTTAAAGGCGATGGCAGTGTGGCTGAAAAAGTCGATGATGCTTGGCGCAGTTTGCCAGTAGGTAAACGCTTAGAACACGCGTTAGTTAAAGGCATTACCGATTTTATTGAATTAGATACTGAAGAAGCACGGCAACAAGCAGAAAAGCCCTTACACGTGATTGAAGGGCCGTTAATGGACGGCATGAACGTGGTGGGTGACTTGTTCGGTGAAGGTAAGATGTTTTTACCTCAAGTGGTTAAATCGGCGCGGGTGATGAAAAAAGCCGTGGCCTACTTGCAGCCTTATATTGAACAAGACAAAGCGGGTGGCCAAGCGCAAGGTAAAATCTTGTTAGCCACGGTAAAAGGCGATGTGCACGACATTGGCAAAAACATTGTGGGCGTGGTGCTGCAATGTAATAACTTTGAAGTGATTGATTTAGGCGTTATGGTCTCGTGCGCAGAGATTTTACGGGTTGCCAAAGAACGTAATGTCGATGTGATTGGTTTGTCGGGCCTGATCACCCCCTCGCTTGATGAAATGGTGTATGTGGCTAAAGAAATGACGCGCTTAGGTTTTACTATTCCGTTATTAATTGGTGGCGCTACTACCTCTAAAGCGCATACCGCAGTGAAGATTGCACCACATTACCAGCATGGCGTGGTGTATGTACCGAATGCTTCTCGTAGCGTATCGGTGGTGCAATCGTTAATCAGTGCAGACGCCAAACCGCCTTATTTAGCGCGTGTAACCGAAGAATATCGTATCGCGGTGGAGCAACATCTGCGTAGTCGCCCAGGCGAGAAAATGCTCAGTTTAAGCGCGGCACGCGAGAATAAGTTTAAACTTGATTTAGCCAAGGTGGCGCCAGCACCGGTGCAGCCGGGCGTGCATTATTGGCAAGATGTCGATTTACAACAATTACGCGACTATATTGATTGGACACCGTTTTTTCTTACGTGGCAATTATCGGGCAAGTTTCCGGCAATTTTAAATCACCCCGAAGTGGGCTTAGAAGCACGAAAAGTGTATCAAGACGCCAATGCCTTGATGGATAAGATGATCCAGCAAAAACGCATTGCTGGCAAAGCCGCCTTTGGTTTTTTTCCGGCTAATAGTGACGGTGACGACATTATTATTTATACCGACGACAGTCGGCAAACTGAGCGCTGCCGTTTACACGGTTTGCGACAGCAATTAGCCCTGCGTAATAATGCGCCAAACTGCTGTTTAAGTGACTTTATTGCCCCCGTCGGCTCTGGTATTGCCGATTATGTTGGCGCTTTTGCGGTTACCTCAGGTTTTGGTGCAGATGAGTTTGCTGCTGAATTTGTCAAAGTGCATGACGATTATAACAGCATCATGGCCAAAGCCTTGGCCGATCGACTGGCAGAAGCCTTAGCCGAGTTTTTACATATGCAGGTACGCCGCCAGTATTGGGGCTATGCCGCCGATGAAACTTTGGATAATGAAAAGTTAATTCGTGAATTATATCAAGGGATCCGACCCGCACCAGGTTATCCGGCCTGCCCAGAGCACACCGAAAAAGGCACGCTGTTTCAGTTGCTGGATGTGGAAGCGCAAATTGGCATGAAATTAACGGAAAGCTATGCCATGTGGCCTGGTGCCGCAGTCAGTGGTTGGTACTTTGCGCATCCGGATAGTAAATATTTTGCGGTGAGTAAAATTGATGCCGAACAGGTAGCGGATTATGCGCAGCGCAAAGACTGGGACCTTGCAACGGCAGAAATGTGGTTAGGCCCGAATATCCGTTAAACTTTAAGTTAATCTGGCAAGTAAAGCTGAAGTTTTTCCGGTATTCAGTCTCTTAATTAATCGGCTTTTGCAGTATCATACTTCCGCTACACCAGTGTTGGTGTAGCGGTGTTGTTTTGGAGAGCCTGTGGAAAAGCCGTTTCAAATAAAGTTAATTATCCGCAGAGTCAGCGCAGCTGCCTCGATAGCGTGGTTAAAAAACGCCTGGGGCATTTTTAAGCAATATCCCATCGTTTTTGTGCAGATGATTTTACTGACCCTCGCGTTAAGCGTATTGGCAAGTTTGCACGAGATCACCCTAATTATTGCGGTGTTAGCCAGCCCCTTTATTACGGCCGGTTTTTACCGTGCGGTATTAGGTGTGCAGCAACAACAAAAAATCAGTATCGACTGGTTATTCCAACCGTTTAAAGAACCCGCCACTCGGCGCATTTTATTAGTGATTGCCGCGCTTAACTTTTTAATTTCTATTCCGTTAGCGCAATTTCGTGTTGATGTATTTGCCACCATGCAATTAGCACAAGAATCCCCTGATGTGGCTGCAGGCTATAGCTGGTCTTTACTCTTGTTATTAATTGCCACCCTGATCACCGCTATGCTGTTTGCTTATGCCGTGGCGATTGCTTATTTTTTAAAAGAACAGCGCATTTTTACCATATTGCAAGCCAGTTTTATCGCTTGCTGGCGTAACATTCCGGCCCTAGTAAGTTTTGGTTTATTAAGTTTGCTACTGATTATCTTAACAGTTCCGACCTTTTTCCTGGGCTTAATCGTGGTGATGCCGGTGTTACATATTGCGTTTTTCTTGTCATTTAATGAGCTGTTTGCGCTGCAAGTTAAATCACAACAAGATGGCGTATTAGAAGTGTGACGGCAGATAGACAGCGGGAATTACGCCAAGCCGCACTGAATTATTTAAGTCGGCGAGATTACAGTCGGGCTGCGCTTTCTGTTAAATTACAGCAAAAGGGCGCCACAGCCGAAGAATTAGCGGTAGTGCTCGAGTGGTGCAGTAGTGAAAACTACCTGAATGAAGATCGTTTTTTATTAATGATATTGCGTAACCGCTGCCGCCAAGGCTATGGTTACCGCTATATTTTGCAAGAGTGTCGTCAACACAAATTGACCGAGCAGCAACTCGCTACGGCGATTGCCGCAGAAGAAATAGACTGGTGGGATCTCGCCCGCCAAGCCTATCACAAGAAATTTGGTGAAAAAGCCATTGTTGATTACAAAGACAAAGCAAAACGTATGGCTTTTTTGCAGCGTCGCGGCTTTAGTAGCGAGCAAATCCGGGCGGTCTTTGACCAGAATGAATAACCGAACAACTGAACAGGATTTTTCATGAGTATGACATCTGCCGCAGTACGGCAAGCCTTTTTAGATTTCTTCGCCAGCAAAGGCCACAGCATTGTGTCGAGCAGTTCCTTGATCCCAGGTAACGATGCCACCTTGTTATTTACCAATGCGGGTATGGTTCAGTTTAAAGATGTGTTCTTAGGCCAAGACCAACGCAACTACACGCGCGCGGTTTCGTCTCAGCGCTGTGTCAGGGCGGGGGGTAAGCACAACGATTTAGAAAACGTCGGTTATACCGCACGTCATCATACCTTTTTTGAAATGCTCGGTAATTTCAGTTTTGGTGATTACTTTAAGCAAGACGCCATTCGTTATGCTTGGGAGTTTTTAACCGAAGTGGTGCAACTGCCGAAGAGCAAATTATTAGTCACCATTTATGCTACCGATGATGAAGCCTATGATCTGTGGCTTAACGATATTGGTGTGCCAGCTGAACGGATTATCCGCATTGGTGATAACAAAGGCGCGCCATACGCTTCAGATAACTTCTGGGCAATGGGTGATACTGGCCCATGCGGTCCTTGTACTGAAATTTTCTACGATCACGGCGAAGATATTTGGGGTGGCCCACCAGGCTCACCAGAAGAAGATGGCGATCGTTTTATTGAAATTTGGAATATCGTTTTTATGCAGTTTAACCGCTTAGCCAGCGGTGAAATGCAGCCACTGCCAAAACCCAGTGTGGACACCGGTATGGGCTTAGAACGTATCTCCGCTATTTTGCAACACGTTCACAGCAACTATGAAACGGATACCTTTGTCTCGTTAATTAACGCGGCTGCAGCGGTTACTGGCGCGAGCGATTTATCGGATAAGTCGTTGCGGGTGATTGCCGACCACATTCGTAGTTGTGCTTTCTTAATTATTGATGGCGTGATGCCATCGAACGAAGGCCGCGGTTATGTGCTACGCCGGATTATTCGTCGTGCGGTGCGCCATGGTAATAAATTAGGTGCGAAAGGCGCGTTTTTCTACAAATTAGTGGCCGCATTAGCGGCGCAGATGGGTGAAGCCTACCCCGAGTTGCTAACAAAACAAGCCATCATCGAAAAAGCGTTACGCTTGGAAGAAGAGCAGTTTGGTAAAACCCTAGAGCGTGGTTTACAGATCCTAGACGACGAATTGGCGGCGTTAACCAGCAGCGAAATTCCCGGTTCGCTGGTGTTTAAGTTATATGATACCTATGGTTTCCCTGTCGATTTAACCAACGATGTAGCACGTGAGCGTAACTTAACGATTGACCAAGCGGGCTTTGATAGCGCGATGGCCGAGCAACGTAAACGTGCACAGCAAGCCAGCAACTTCGGTGTGGATTACAATCAACAAGTGAGCTCCAACCAACAGACTGAATTTACCGGTTATACCGCAGAAGCGGGCAGTGCACTTGTCGTTGAAATACTAAAAGATGGCCAAAGCGTATCGCAATTAGACGCGGGTGATAGCGGTTTAGTGATTTTAGATAGCAGCCCTTTTTATGCGGAGTCGGGCGGCCAAGTGGGTGATACCGGTACGTTAGATAACAGTACAGGTGTACTTTTTTCGGTACAAGATACCGTTAAAATCGGTAAAGCTTTTGCCCACCAAGGTAAAGCCGAACAGCCACTGCAAGTGGGTATGCGTTTAGATGCCAAGATTGATACAGCGCGGCGTGATGCGATCCGCAAAAATCACTCAGCAACGCACTTATTACATGCCGCGTTACGTCAAGTGCTCGGTGAGCATGTCACGCAAAAAGGCTCTTTAGTGGGGCCAGAGCGCTTACGCTTTGACTTCTCACACTTTGAAGGGGTGAAAGCCGCCGAGTTGCAGCAGATTGAACAGCTGGTCAATCAGCAGATCCAATTAAACTTAGCCTTACAAACGCGCATTATGTCGATTGATGATGCGAAAACCGCCGGCGCTATGGCGTTATTCGGTGAAAAGTATGATGAAGAAGTCCGTGTGTTAAGCATGGGTGATTTTTCTATCGAACTTTGTGGTGGTACCCATGTCAACAGAACGGGTGATATTGGTGTTTTCAAAATTGTCAGTGAAGGCGGTATTGCTTCGGGAGTTCGACGTATTGAAGCGGTTTGCGCCGCAGCGGCCATTAGCTACATTCAGCAATTAGAAGCGCAAGCACAGCAAGCGGCGGCTTTATTAAAAGGTGATACTTTTAGTTTAACCGAGCGGGTGCAGCAAAGCTTAGACCGCGCTAAGTCGCTTGAGAAAGAAATTGAGCAGTTAAAGGGTAAACTGGCCAGTTATGCTGGCGCATCGTTAACCGATAACGTGCAGCAATTAAACGGTGTACAAGTACTTATTCAACAATTACCTGATACAGATGGCAAAGCGTTGCGTACTTTGTTAGACGAATTAAAAAATAAACTCGGCTCGACCGTGATTTTATTAGCAAGTTCGCAAGAGGGTAAAGTGAGTTTAATTGCTGGGGTCAGTGCGGATTTAACCGCCAAAGTGCATGCTGGGCAGTTAGTCGCATGGGCTGCTAACCAATTAGGTGGCAAAGGGGGTGGCCGGCCAGATATGGCACAAGCGGGCGCAACTGACGTTGAAAACTTACCAAAAGTTTTAGAATTAGCTTTTTCGTATATAAAAGAGCGGCTTTAATGCCGCTTAGCGATAATGAAGCTGATTGAAGCGTTTTAAAAGGAACAATGCTGGGTTATCATACCGGCAAATTAAGCAGTAATAACAAATACTGCCATAGACAGGCAAAGGAGCAAAAGAATGCTAATACTGACACGTCGTGTAGGTGAGACCCTAATGATCGGTGATGAAGTTACTGTAACTGTATTAGGCGTTAAAGGTAATCAAGTACGAATTGGTGTTAATGCACCAAAAGACATTTCTGTACACCGTGAAGAAATTTATATGCGTATTCAAGCTGAAAAAGACACCAACGGTGGCAATTTTAGCGAGACTGAGTAATTGTTCAAAACACCCTAAACGAGAGCCGGTTATTTACTCTATCTTGTAAGATGACTTAAATAACCAGCAAATTGTTTAAAAGGTCGGCAAACACACTGATCTGCTCTAAAAATTGTTTGACATATTTTCCTGAGACATTAATATACACGCCGCAACACAGAGTGGAGAAATGGCCGAGTGGCTGAAGGCGCACCCCTGCTAAGGGTGTATAGGGGAAACTCTATCGAGGGTTCGAATCCCTCTTTCTCCGCCATTTTTAAGATGGACGCATAGCTCAGCTGGATAGAGTACTCGGCTACGAACCGAGCGGTCGGAGGTTCGAATCCTCCTGCGTCCACCATCTTAAATTGGGCAGTACCTTACACAGTACTTTAATCATTGTGTAGACAACTTGCTTGACCCTGGACGCATAGCTCAGCTGGATAGAGTACTCGGCTACGAACCGAGCGGTCGGAGGTTCGAATCCTCCTGCGTCCACCATATACAAAGAACCCGCTACGGCTTATGCCTTAGCGGGTTTTTTTATTCTGACGTGATGCCAACTGACGCAGGCGGGTGAGAAGCTCCGTTAGGTTCGACAAACTTGCCTGGAAGCACAAAATTGTCAGGAACAATTTTGGACTGCAAAGCAGGCCCTTGGATCAGGGGCAGTAAAGCCCCTGACAACTTGGCGCGCACTTTAGTGCGACCCGTAGGGCAGGCGGCAGGATAGCCGCCTGTTATCCTCCTGCGTCCACCCTATACGAAGAACCCGCTACGGCTTATGCCTTAGCGGGTTTTTTTAATTTAAAGCATATATTGTTACTTAGCTAAACATTTTCGCCGTTGGCGAGATACTTTCTTTTGCGTCGCCAAAAGAAAGTATCCAAAGAAAATGCGACCCCACTTCCGCTCGAAAGCCCGACTGCTCATGCGTTGCCCAAGGCGAAAACGTAACTCGCGCTATGCTTCGTCGCCGCACTCAAACACCCGTTTTCTTAAAACCTTGGCCAACGATGATCAGTCGGCTCGCTCTAAGGGGGATAAGATCTAGAGTGGTGTTTGCTTACTGAAAAGCAGATTGTGTCAAAGCGGTCTTTTTAAAGGCATATTACTAAATATTATTTACTGAAATTACAGAAAGGCCATATTGAGAGAGCATCGTGCTCGATAGGCGGATTTTTCAGCATCTATCACTAATAATAAAACTTCTGTACCCATAACTCATTGTGAACAGGTCAAAACCGATGTAATGTTATCAACATGAAATTTACAAAGGCTGAAAAGTCCGTTTTTAAATATGGAATTTTTCGTCGAATAAGCTGTTAAATTCAAAGTGGTCTTGAGAAAGATTTTAATGTTCAAATTAATTAAAGGATTAAATTTATGATGGGTGGGATAAGTATTTGGCATTTGTTACTCATAATGGTTTTGCCATTGATTCATGTAATTCTCTCAAGCCGTTCACACGGTGGTGCAAAGTTTGGTTGGTCTTTAGCAGTCGTATTTTTTCCGATACTTGGGTATATCATTTACTTGATAGTTACTCAGCCTGCAAAGAAAGTGCTGTAGAGCTAATTGAATTTAACAAGGCCAGTCAGCAACGCTTCCTTTGGTCGCTGGACCTCAAACCCGCTGTGCGGTTTTTCGGCCGCTGCTGGCTGCGTTATGTACCTTAGCTAGTTTGGAGTCGTATATTGAAGCGTGTGATTAAAATTTTACTTGTGATATTACTATGCTTTACATCTATTTTTGCTGTTTCATTTTATGTCCAGCAATCTAATAGGGATTGTTTAAATATCCCTGAGTCTGAAGCCGTTGATATGATCAGCAGAGTTTTCATCGCGAAACAACACCAAGCTTCAAGCGATGGTTTTATGTTTGAACATAAATTGGTAAACCTACGATATTCCCATGAATTATCTCGTGAAATAGATAGTGACAGTAGTTTGGGTTTCATTGAGTTGCAATACAATAATGAAGCTAACAAAAAAGCTCTAGTTGCAGTTATTTATAGCAACTGTGAATTACAGTGGATTAATGGCACATAACAAGTGCCTCAATTCGCTCACAAGCTCGGACAATTAATAATGGGCTATTGTCGCTGCGCTCAATATTTTAGCCGATTAGTAATTGCCGCTTAGGCAGGTGTTAAAAGCCAATAGGGGTAAGATGAAACTTTTCGATTTTCTGGCTCTGATGAGTGAAGAGAAATATCCAATTCGCATAGAATATCGCGAACATATGGGATGCATTGATGTTGAGGTGGACGCTTTTTCAGAGCGTTGGGTTGTGTCTTTTGACGAAGGTGGGTTCGTAGACTTTTTGGTCTACAGAGATATTGACGCACCAGACAATGAGAATGTGAAGTTGTTGAGTTCGCTTATTAATCGTCCACAACAATCTTGGTTGGATGCAGCTGAAGACCTTGAGATACTGTTTATATCACCATACATATTTATCGGCTCTGATGGTCAAGAATATCAAATTACGGGCTTATTGCCTCAGTTTGGTGGACCTAACGGTACCCTCATTACATCTCGCAAGGACTCTGAAGAAGCTTGTTTTGAAGCCTCTAAGCTTAAAGGTTTTCAAGGAACGGGGCTCAATCCAAGTTACTATGATAAATATGACCGTGAGCACGTCATTGAAACATTACAAGATTGGGGGTGGAATTCAAAAGAGCCAAAACCCACATGGTACAGTGTCTAAGTTTATAAAAAATTGCTTAATTTTTGTTCCAGCAACAAAAAGCGTGGCCTGGTCCTCAAACGCTGCGCGGGTTTCGGCTTGTGCTACGTGCGTTAAAACTTTAAATGGTTAAGTTTATGCACCCACACCAATCAGAAAAGCTAAAGGCTTTGGTTAGAAAAGGTAAATGGTCTTACGTTTTAAAGCACGGTGTGCTTGGCTGGGGAGTGCCAACAGCCATTCTGTGGTCAGCGATCATGCATTTTATCGACAGCATACCTTTTAACGAAAGTATATTTCTCGCGCTTGTGTTGTTTCCAATTGGTGGGTTATTTTGGGGATTATTCATGTGGTTTTTTATAAAGCGTGAAGTCAGTAAGTTGCAACAAGATTAGTTATAACAAGCCAACTTTATAGCTAGCTGCGATGTTAAAGCGCGGCTAAGTTTTCTGCGCTGAATTTGGCGCTGAGGAGGACAAAATGGAATCGATAACACACCCAACCGCTATAGCACTAATTTACTTTTTAGGAATGCTGGTTATCGGTAGTGCTATACAGTGGACGTTTTTAATCAAGTTGAAAAAGCACCATCCGGAACAATGGCAGCACGCTGGTAGCCCGACCATTATGAGCAACGGTGATCTTGTAAAAGCTTGGCCAACCACTAAGTATTTAATACAGAAACTATATAAAGAATCCAATTCAAGCTCCGGTATTAAATTTTGTGACCTTTATCGCTCACCGATGATATATGGTTACTTTTTAACGGCTATTTCAGTCCCTTTGTTTTTTGCAAGTATATTGCTATTTGGCTGGCCTCCGGTTTGGTCTTAGGGTATTTCTAACTCGCGGTTTGAATTGCGCAAATTTACGTTGGCTTGGTTTTGCGCCGCTGCAATTTAGCCAACATGTTTTTGCTAATTAAGGCGTTAGGCTCACTTGGATGCATAGTGAATATTAAATTTTTTATTTTTTTGTTAACTTTCGTAATTTTTAGTCCTGACGTCTTCACTCAGGAGAAAATTTCTGACAACCCTGAATGGCAAGCATTCTTCGATAAGCATCAAGCAACCGGCACTATTCTTATCGTTGACGGTCGTGGTTCAACCGAAAAAGTCAGTGTTTATGATAGAGTACGAGCGAATCAGCGCTACTCACCCGCATCCACCTATAAAATCCCTCATACCCTTTTTGCGTTAGATGCCGGAATAGTTAAGGACGCATTTCAGGTGTTTCCGTGGGATGGCGTTAAAAGAGACTACGAACCTCATAATCAGGATCAGAATTTGCGTTCTGCTATGCGGCATTCTGCACTTTGGGTGTATGAGCGTTTTGCGAAGGCGCTGGGTGAGAAAAATGCAAGGCGCTATTTACCGCCTAATCAGTGAATGCAGCCACCCAAAACGGCGGCTGATTTAAGCGTTATAATGTATTGCATCATTTGCGTAATAAGGAATAGAAATGATGGGACCGGCAAAAAACGGCGCTTTAATATATTCTAATAATATTCATTCGCTTGCTAAATTTTATACTGAGTTGTTTTTGATGAACGTGACGCGGGAAACGTCAGAGTTCGTAAGTCTGGTTAAAGACGGCTTTAATATCGTTATCCATGTTCCACTAACTACAATGCCTACACCAGATTTCAATTCAATTAAGCTGTTTATGGCAGTCGATGATCTCAATGCCGCTAAATTGAAAGCCGAGCAGCTAGGCGGTCAGTCATTTGCAGGTGTATGGTCTAATCCAATATTTAAGGTATGTAACATAGCAGACTCAGATGGTAATCATATTCAAATACGTGAGTTCAGCTGATAACAATACGCATCACTTGCTGCCACTGGCTGTCGAACACCAACCCGCAGCGCGTTAATTTTGAGCGTGAGGCGCTACAAAAAATTCTCTGAGGAACGATAAAAATGGCTGAACTTAAGACAAAGGCAACTCACGCCAGTGTTGCAGACTACATATCCACACGTGCTAACGACAGCCAAAAGACAGATTGTGAAACCCTAATGGCGATGTTTAAGAAAATTACAGGGCAGCCACCGAAGATGTGGGGCCCGAGCATCGTCGGCTATGGCTCATACAAGTACAAATACGAGAGTGGCAGAACGGGAGAAATGTGTTTAACCGGCTTCGCTATCAGAGGACGAGAACTTGTTGTCTATTTAAGCTGCGAAGATACATCCCATGCCTCGCTGCTCTGTAAGCTTGGCCAGCACCGTATGACCAAATCCTGTTTATACTTTAAGCGCCTTTCCGATCTAGATACAACTGTGCTGGAGCAGCTAGTTATCAACTCCATCGAGAAGATAAACGCCCGGTACAACGAAAACAACAATACCTAACCCCTTACTCAAGCTAAACGGCAACAGCAAAAAAGTTAACTACTTTCATCTTATTACAGGTTTCTCCTGCAAAATAATGTACATATGGCCATGAAACTACTCTTTCGTTCTTTAGCTCTGCTGATCTTACTGATCAGTTTTTACCAGCTATATGCAGTAACAGAGCGTGTAACCAGTGCACTTTGGAGCCTTTATAAGTTTTATGGAAGCAATGGGGAAGGGATTTCAATTGGAAGCTCAATGGCGCTGATTACTTATGTGGTATCAATTTGTTTATTAGTTGCTTTAGCGGCTATTTACAAAAAATCAGATGACAGGATCGCGTTGTTATTATCAAAGGTTTCAGCTTTCACATTATTGTTTGGCCTTGTACTGTTAACCGTTTTACTGGTAAGCCCATTAGCTCACTTTTACCCAAGATAGCGGCACTTAACAAGATGCTTGTCTCTGACCCAGAAGCTTGCTGCAACTCCCCCTTAGAGCGAGCCGACTGATCATCGTTGGCCAAGGTTTTAAGAAAACGGGTGTTTGAGTGCGGCGACGGTAGCGCCGCGCGAGTTACGTTTTCGCCTTGGACAGCGCATGAGCAGTCGGGCTTTCGAGCGGAAGTGGGGTCGCATTTTCTTTGGGTACTTTCTTTTGGCGACGCAAAAGAAAGTATCTCGCCAACGGCGAAAAAGTTAAATACTATCATCTTATTACAGGTTTTTTCTTGTGGAATAAAATCTTGGTATCTGCCCCCGAAGCTTGTGAAAAAAGCGTGCTCCGGATTTTAGTCCCCTTAGAGCGAGCCGACTGATCATTGTTGGCCAAGGTTTTAAGAAAACGGGTGTTTGAGTGCGGCGACGGTAGTGCCGTGCGAGTTACGTTTTCGCCTTGGACAGCGCATGAGCAGTCGGGCTTTCGAGCAGAAGTGGGGGCGCATTTTCTTTGGATGCTTTCTTTTAGCGACGCAAAAGAAAGTATCTCGCCAACGGCGAAAATGTTAATAATTACAGGCTGATGCAAATGAAATTTGCGGTTACTTTGAGTCATTTATATTAAGAGATAAAGGTGTCAAGCGAAACGCCATAGTTTTGCAATAATGCCGCTACCCGTGACCATGATATTTAGTCGTTTGATTTTCGAAAATATGCTATAACAGCAACATAGTTCCTCGAGGGCAAATTCATTCGTGTCCATCGCTAACGGTCAAACGCTTCCACCATCTCTTTCTGCTGCTTCAGCGCCAAACGACGAATTGGTGCTGTGCCGGCATTGTGATTTATTACAACAATTACCCAGTTTGCAAGCCGGACAAGAAGCGCATTGTCGCCGATGTCATTCTCAGCTGGATGCACGACAGCCACAGCCCATCTTACGTCCAGTCTCTTATGCGGCTTCAGCGCTGTTTATGTTGTTAATGGCGAATTTATTTCCTTTCGTCAGTATGGGCTTAGCCGGTAACCATAGCGAAATGCATTTTTTTGATGCGTCTTCGGTATTGTTTAATGAGTATCACCAAAGCTTAGCAATCTTAGTTTGGTTATTTATTCAAGCGGTTCCAGCATTTTGTATGGTGGCAGTGATTTATTTAAAGTTGGGTATGGTTTACCGTTTGCCAGCGCGTATTTGGGTGGCTCGCGTGCTGTTTATGTTGAAGCCGTGGAGTATGGTGGACATCTTTTTGATGGGGTTGTTAATCAGCTTTGTTAAGTTGGTTGCCGATGCCGATATTTCTCTGGGTCCAAGCTTTTGGGCTTTTTGTTTATTTTGTTTATTTCATTTACGTACTTTTCAGGTGATCGACCGCCATCAACTCTGGTCGAAGATTGCGCCGAGCCCGCAACCGGCAGTAGCGGCGAAAGTCGGGCAAAGTGGTTTAAGCCAACAGCTAAAATTATGCCAGTGTTGCACCGCGATTATGCGTGAGCAGCATACGCATTGTCCGCGCTGCCATAGTAGAGTGCATGCCCGCAATCCTGCGAGCTTGCAGCGTACACTCGCACTTTTGCTGGCGGCTTGTATTTTGTATATACCGGCAAATTTGTTACCTATAATGCGTACGGTCTCTTTTGGAAGTGTTACCGATTCAACCATCATTAGTGGTTTATTGTTAATGTGGCAAGACGGCGAATATCCGGTGGCGATTGTGATATTGTTAGCCAGTGTGGTGGTGCCCATAGTGAAAATCATTGTGATGTTCTGGTTATGCTATTTGACAAAGTACCCCACAGCCAGACAAGGTAAGATGAGCACGCAAATTTACTTATTGGTGGATTGGGTAGGTCGCTGGTCTATGGTCGATGTGTTAGTGGTGGCCATTTTGGCAGCTTTGGTACGGTTCGGTTTGCTGATGAGCGTCTATCCCGGAGTGGGGGCGTTAGTATTTGCTGCAGTGGTGGTGATTACCATGTTGGCGGCAATAAGTTTTGATCCGCGTTTGCTGTGGGATCAGCAAGCTGAGACAAGGAGAGATGTGTGACAGAGGCAGAGTTAGTGCAGGCCGAGGTAAGTCCGATCAAGCAGTGGTCACCGATTTGGGTAGTGCCTATCGTCGCTATCCTCATTGGTTTGTGGATGTTATATAACCATTTTCAGCAACAAGGCGCGATGTTGTTGCTCGTGGCAGAAAACGCGGAAGGTATTGTTGCCGGTAAAACCCAAATTAAGAATCGTAATGTCGATGTTGGGCAGGTGGTCTCGGTTGAATTGAGTGAAGATCTTAGTCAAGTGATGATCAAAGCGCGTATGAAACCGAATGTGACGCCATTGTTAAACGAAGCGTCACAGTTTTGGGTGGTAAAACCTCAGATTGGTCGAGGTGGTGTAACCGGCTTAAATACCCTGATGTCGGGTTCTTATATTGAATTACAACCCGGTGATGCGACTCGGGTGGTGCTCACCCATCCGTTATTAAATACCCCACCCGTTGCTTCAGCTGATGCACCTGGCGTGCGTGTAAAATTACAAACCTCTGATGCGGGCGGCTTAACCATTGGTGATCCGGTGTTATACCGAGGCTATGAAGTGGGCACCGTGGAAAGCAGCGAATTTGAACTAAGCACGCGCAGCACGCATTATCAGTTATATATCAAACAACCTTTTGACGTGTTGGTTACTGAAAATGTGCGGTTTTGGCTGAGTAGTGGCTTGTCTATCGACTTATCGGCAGAAGGTTTGTCAGTGGATGTGGGCTCTGCCGCTACCTTACTGAGCGGTGGTGTCAGTTTTGATGTGCTAGATGGTTGGCCTGTTGGTGCCGCGGCCGAAAATGGTACCGAGTTTCAGTTGTTTCCGGATAAACAAAGCATCCAAGATGGTATGTATTATCAGTTTGTAGAGTATCTGGTCTTTTTTGATGAATCGGTACGCGGCTTAAAGGCCGGTGCGCCGGTTGAGTTTAGAGGGGTGCGAGTGGGTACCGTTACCAGTGTACCGTTCTTTTTCGCGATGAAAAAACCGTTTGAAGTTTCGTTGAATCAAGGGGTGCCTGTTCTGTTAAGAATTGAAGCCGGCCGGCTTTATGAAAACCTCACCTTAGCGCAATTGGGTAATGAACTTAGCCAGGCGGTAAGTCGTGGCCTGCATGCCGTATTAAAAACCGGTAATTTATTAACGGGAGCACTCTATGTCGATTTGGATATCAACAGCGAGCTATTAGCCGACAGTCGGCAGCAAGCGTTATATAACGAGCAGTTGTTGTTAAGTCGCCAAGCGGGCTATCCCAGCTTACCTTCAGCGCGCAGCGGTTTTAGTAACATTGAGCAAAAAGTGCTGATGGCATTGGATAAAGTCAATAATCTGCAATTAGAAGAATTCTTAACGCAGGGCCAACAAACCTTGGCAGCAACAGAGCAAATGCTAGCCAGCAGTGAGCAATTATTAGCGACCTTACAGCAGTTTGTTAGCAAACCTGAGTTACAGCAGTTACCGAGTGAATTACAGCAAAGCTTAAATGACTTACGCCAAGCGTTAGCCGGGGTAAGCCCAGGGTCAACCGCTTATGAACGAGCGGGAATGAATTTGCAAATGATGGATCAGGTACTAAGAGAGTTACAACCGGTGTTGAAAATGTTGAATCAGCAAAGTAATGCCTTACTGATCAATGCCAGTGATAATGCCGATCCGCAGCCAAGGAAAGCTCAACAATGAAACTACATTTACTTGTCATACTGGTCTTGCTGATCACCTTAAGTGCATGCAGCAACACTGTTAATGGTACACGTTATTATCAGGTTGCAGCACCAAGTGCCAAGCCAGTCGAGCCAGCAGCGATAGCCGCGTTAGCCATTGCGCCAGTGAGAGTGGCGAGTTATTTAAATGGCAGTGGTTTAGTGGTGCAACAATCAACGGTCGAGTTTAGTATCGCGCGACAGCATCTGTGGACAGACTCCTTAGAGCAACAGCTGCAACGTCAGCTTGCTGAGTATTTATTGACCAGTGTGCCAAAGCTGGCGTTATTGCCACAGCCGACCGCACAAGTTGCGCTATTACGCTTAGATATAGACCGTTTTTATGCCGATGCGGATGGTCAGGCTGTGGTCAGTGGCCGTTACAGTATTAGCGACGAGAAACGAGTGCAAACACAAGCCTTTTTGTACCAGGTACCGCTGGCCGATGCCGGTTATCCAGCCATGGTAAACGCCTTGAGTCAAGGCTGGCAGCAGTTATTACAGGACATCACCTTAGCCGTGCAGCAGCATTAACGTGAGTGTGGGGCATATTTAGCTGTTTGGATGTCTAGAAATTTAAATGTCTTAACTCTTGACGCTAAGCTGGCAATCGGCTACAAGACCTATAGTAAGTATCACGCTAATTTATTTTATTATCACAACAGTTTAGACCATACTTTGTTAACTATTGTCTAACGCTTGCTAAGCTTTCTAAGCAAGCGCCACTGTGTAAACACGTTGAGGAATTTAACGATGGTTGCTGATTTACTATTTGAAGCGGCGGGGTTGATGCTGATAGGCATGGTCTCGGTGTTTACTTTTCTATTTTTGCTAGTGGTGTTACTGCAACTCATGAGCAAAACGATCCAGCGTTATTTCCCTGTTAAACAAACCGAAAAATCATCTCACGTCAGCACAACGGCTGCCGGCGGTGTTTCCCCTACTATCATTGCTGCTATCAGTGCTGCAGTGCATCAGTACCGTCAAAAACAATAAACAGACCAAGAGGATACTGGCATGACGAAGCCTTTGTTATTAACCGAGCTGGTGTTGCGCGATGCACACCAATCGTTGTTGGCTACCCGCTTACGTTTAGAAGATATGCTGCCAATCGCCAGCAAGTTAGATAAAGTCGGTTACTGGTCAATGGAGTCTTGGGGTGGGGCCACCTTCGATTCTTGTATACGTTATTTAGGTGAAGATCCTTGGCATCGCATTCGCGAATTAAAAAAAGCTATGCCAAACACCAAGCAGCAAATGTTGTTACGCGGTCAAAATTTACTGGGCTATCGCCATTATGCCGATGATGTTGTCACGCGCTTTGTTGAACGCGCCCACGACAACGGTGTAGATGTATTCCGCATCTTTGATGCCATGAACGATATTCGTAATTTGCAAACCGCAGTACAAGCGGCCATCAAGGTGGGCGCGCATGCTCAAGGCACCATTTCTTATACCGTCAGCCCAGTGCATACCATTGATATGTGGTTGAATATGGCGCGGCAGTTAGAAGATATGGGTTGTGACTCCATTTGTATTAAAGACATGGCCGGTTTACTTAAACCTTATACTTGTGAAGAGTTAATTACCCGTTTAAAAGAAGAAGTAAAAATACCCATTGCTATGCAATGTCATGCCACCACCGGTTTAAGCACCGCTACGTATCAGAAAGCCATTGATGCGGGTATTGATATGCTTGATACCGCCATTTCTTCTATGAGTATGACCTATGGTCACACTGCAACGGAAACAATGGTTGCAATCACTGAAGGCACAGAACGTGATACCGGGCTGAATATGGAGCTGATGGCAGAAATCGCAGCTTATTTCCGTGATGTGCGGGCGAAATATGCCCAGTTTGAAGGCTCATTAAAAGGCGTTGACGCCCGAATTTTGTTAGCGCAAGTGCCAGGTGGCATGCTAACCAATATGGAAAGTCAGTTAAAAGAACAAGGCGCCATCGAGAAACTGGATGACGTACTAAAAGAAATCCCTCGCGTGCGCGAAGATCTAGGTTTCTTACCGTTAGTCACACCGACATCGCAAATTGTGGGTACTCAGGCGGTATTAAACGTCTTAACGGGCGAGCGCTACAAAACCATCACCAAAGAAACAGCGGGTGTGTTAAAAGGCGAATACGGTGCCACACCGGCGCCGGTTAATGCGGAATTACAGGAAAAGGTTTTGGCCGGTGGCAAAGCCATTACTTGCCGCCCAGCGGATGTATTAACGCCAGAGTTAGAGAAGCTTACCGCAGAACTCACCGAACTCGCGAAAACCGAAAACATCGATTTAGCTACTGATACTATTGATGACGTATTAACTTATGCTTTATTCCCACAAGTGGGCTTGAAGTTCCTGAAAAATCGTAACAATCCGGCGGCGTTTGAGCCTGCACCGGTTATGCCTTCTTCTTCTGCAAAACCAGCCGTGGCAGAGCGTCAACCACAGACTAACAATGGCCCAGCGAGCTATAGCGTGCGGGTAGACGGGAAAGTGTATGAGGTTGATGTTGCGCCAACAGGTGAATTAAGCAGCGTTAAACCGGTGGTATCTGAAAATATTCCTGGTAGCGCCTCGGTTACCGGTAGTGCAACGTTAAATGCCCCCTTAGCCGGTAATATCTGGAAAATCGTGACCAAGCCGGGTGCCAGCGTGCAGCGGGGTGATGTGGTGATCATTATGGAAGCGATGAAGATGGAAACTGAAGTGCGGGCGGTGGCCAATGGTACTGTCTCAAAAATTCATGTTGCGGCCGGTGACTCTGTCACGACCGGTGATGTGCTAATCAGTTTCGATTAATGCAGTGTTGAGATAACAAGGATTTCTGATGGAAGCTATTCAAACACTGATTGATTCAACGGGGTTAGTGCACTTTAGCCTTGGCCAAATCATTATGATGTTGGTTGGGGTACTGCTACTGTTTTTGGCTATCGCCAAAGGTTTTGAACCCCTGTTGTTAGTACCGATTGGCTTTGGCGCAATCTTAACTAACGTACCCTTAGCCGGTATGGGTGAGCCTGGCGGGGTACTCTATCTGTTTTATGATATGGGTATTACCTCGGGTTTATTCCCGTTGCTCATTTTCCTTGGGGTGGGTGCCTTAACCGACTTTAGCGCTTTAATTGCTAATCCGCGGATGTTGTTTTTAGGGGCCGCCGCACAGTTTGGTATTTTTGCTACGCTACTTGGTGCTATCGCACTGAACTGGGTACCCGGTTTAAGTTTTACCATGAAAGAGGCTTCAGCGATTGCCATTATTGGCGGCGCTGATGGTCCAACGGCGATCTTTTTAGCATCGCGCTTAGCGCCTGATTTGCTTGGCGCTATTGCGGTAGCCGCATACTCATATATGGCGCTGGTGCCGCTGATCCAGCCTCCTATTATGCGAGCATTAACTACACCAGCAGAGCGGAAGATCCAAATGACACAACTGCGTGTGGTGTCTAAGCGCGAGAAGATCGTCTTTCCTTTACTGTTGTTAGTGCTCACTATTTTGTTATTACCTACCGCCACGCCGTTAATTGGTATGTTCTGTTTAGGTAACCTAATGAAAGAGTGTGGTGTAGTTGATCGTTTAAGCAAAACCGCACAAAACGAGTTAATTAACATCGTTACCATTTTTTTAGGCCTCGCGGTCGGTTCACGCTTAAGTGCCGATAAATTCTTAACGACCCAAACCTTGGGCATCCTGATGCTGGGTATGGTGGCGTTTGCTATCGGTACCGCTGCCGGTGTGTTGATGGCGAAGTTCATGAATAAGGTATCAAAGCAAAGCATCAACCCGTTGATTGGCTCTGCTGGGGTTTCTGCGGTACCGATGGCCGCAAGGGTATCGAACAAATTGGGTTTAGAAGCTGATCCGCATAACTTCTTGTTAATGCATGCGATGGGACCGAACGTAGCAGGTGTTATCGGCTCAGCTGTGGCTGCCGGTATTCTGTTGGCTTTAGTGGGTTAAACTAACAATACTATGAAATAAAGCGCTATTAGAACGTCGTTATTTAATTCTACTAGTCTTAGTAAACCACTTCTTATGGAAGTGGTTTTTTTATAGAAAGTTATCTATTTTCTTGCTAAAACATTTTGCATGCAGATAGTTAGTTATTTCAATGAAATAAGGTTGGCTGCTCGTCGGCCTTTGTTATTCGACAGTCCTTACTTTGTTGCTGAAAGACAAAAAAGCCGCTTGCTCTGGAGTTGCAATTTGCGCGGCGGCTTAGGCATATTCAGCTAGTCTGGCAAAGGGCGCAAGCCATAGTGAATTGGCGATGATGTTACCGCTGCGCTCAGTGCATGATGCCATCGACGCGTCCCATGAATTTCTGTTTGCAGGTGGTTGTGCTGTTTACACAACGTAAGCACAAAGAGTTCACTGATTAGCGTGAAATTACAATACGGCAAGCGGCGTTACGCTATAACATTAAAACCTACGCAACGCATCGATAGGGCGAGCTTAAGTGGAACAGCTGACTGAATACGAAACAGGACAAATATCATGATTCAAACACTTCCTTTAGAACTTCACCCAGACCGATTATTTCCAGCCGATCCGGTGGTTCGTGCTATCGCGCAGCGACTGTACGCGCAAATTAAAGACTTACCCATTGTTAGCCCGCATGGTCACACTGATCCACGTTGGTTTGCCGATGATGCCAATTTTGAAAATGCCACTGCCTTACTGTTGTTACCCGATCATTATGTTTTTCGCATGCTCTACAGCTAGGGCATTAAACTGGAAGCGCTGGGGATTCGCCGTAAAGATGGGGCAGTGGTAGAAAGTGATTATCGCAAAATTTTTCATATTTTTGCTAAGTACTATTATTTGTTCCGCGGCACTCCTTCGCGTATTTGGTTAGACACCGTATTCCATGATGTCTTTGGTTTAAAGGTAACGCTGACCGAAGACACCGCTGATCTGTATTACGACACCATCAACGAGCAGTTGGCTAAGCCTGAGTTTAAACCTCGCGCTTTATTAGGGCGCTTTAACATCGAGTTAATTGCTACTACTGAAGGGGCGTTAAACGATTTACGGCACCATGCTAAATTAAAAGGGACGGGCTTTGAACAAAACGTTATTACGACCTTTCGGCCTGATGACGTTGTAGATGCGGACCACGCCGATTTTGCGGTTAATGTGGCGAAATTGGGCGAACTTACTGGCGAAGATACCAGTCATTGGCAGGGTTACCTGCAAGCTTTACGTATTCGCCGGGCTTTTTTCCGTGAACATGGTGCAACAGCGACCGATCATGGCCACCCGTCTGCCATTACTGCCGATTTACCAGAAGCGGAAGCTGCCGCGCTTTTTCAACGTTGTTTAGCAGGCACTGCTAGCATGGCAGAAACCGAGTTATTCAGAGGCCAAATGCTGACTGAAATGGCGGGTATGAGTCTGCAAGATGGCATGACTATGCAAATTCACCCCGGTGCGCACCGTAACCATAACCAGATGATTTTTGAGCGCTTTGGCCCGGATAAAGGTGCAGACATTCCAAGCCCAACCGAGTTTGTTAGCAACTTAAAGCCACTATTACAAAAATACGGTAACGAAGCCGGTTTAAACATTATTTTGTTTACGCTGGATGAAACCACCTATGCCCGTGAACTGGCGCCATTAGCAGGTCATTATCCGGCTTTAAAACTCGGCCCGGCTTGGTGGTTCCACGATAGCCCTGAAGGTATGCTGCGCTTCCGGCATCAAGTCACCGAAACCGCGGGTTTTTATAATACCGTTGGCTTTAACGACGATACCCGCGCTTTTTTATCTATTCCAGCAAGACATGATGTGGCTCGTCGTATTGACTGCCGCTTTTTGGCCGGTTTAGTCGCAGAGCACCGGCTAACCGAAGTCGAAGCAGGCGAGTTAGCTTATGAGCTGACTTACGGTTTGGTGAAAAAAGCGTATCAGTTGAAATAGTAAAAAGTTGACAGGGTATACCACGATACTCGGCAGCGAAGCTCAGTAAGGGCTAAACAAAGCGTGTCCACCATGGATGCTGGACAGGAGCCCCCAGGGAAGGAGTCATTGTGTGCCTCTACTGAGTGAAGCCACATAGCTAAACGTGAACAGCAGGCAAATTATGGAACATTTAAGCAATCGTACACTCGCCAGCCTCGACGGCAAATTACCACTTCCGGCTTATCGCCTGGCTGAGGTTAAACCACAAATTGGCATTGTACATTTAGGCCCTGGTGCTTTTTTTCGTGGCCATCAGGCATTTTATACCGAACAAGCCCTGCAACATGGCGGCGATTGGGCTATCAGTGCCGTATCGATGCGCTCAGCCGATGTCAGTCAGGCGCTGATGCCGCAAGATGGTTTATATACACTTGCCGTGCTCGATAGCAAAACCAGTTATCAAATTATTGGTAGCGTGCAGGAAGTATTAATTGCCAGCGAGCAATATGCTGCGGTGTTTGCCCGTTTAACCGCCCCCAGCACTCGATATGTCACCATGACCATTACCGAAAAAGGCTATTGCTTGAATGCCGCTGGAGAGCTGGACTTACAACACCCGCAAATTCAGCAGGACTTAAACGGTAATAGCCAGGCTGTTACCGCCATCGGCTTATTAGCAAGTGCTTTAGCTGCTCGCTATCAGGCCAATGTGGCACCCTTTTGTGTGATTAGCTGCGACAACCTGACCGACAACGGCCGTAAACTGCGTCGGGCATTAATTAGCTATACTTTACAAAAAAATCCGGCGCTGGCGAACTGGCTAGAGCAACAGTTGATTTGTCCCTGCACTATGGTCGATAGCATTACCCCAGCGACCGACGAAACACTGCGCATCAATGTTACCAAAGAGATAGGCTTACAAGATAACTGGCCTATTAAACGTGAAGCTTTTGTACAATGGGTGATTGAAGATATTCTACCCAGTGAGAGGCCAGCCTGGCAGCAAGCCGGTGTTATTTATGCCGCCGATGTTAGCGCCTTTGAAAAAGCCAAGTTGCGATTATTAAATGCGCCGCATTCCACTTTGGCTTACACCGGCTATTTGCTTGGATATGAGACAGTTTACGATGCGATGCAGGATCAGCAACTGGTGGCGCAACTTAAGCAGATGGTCACCGTAGAAATTATCCCATCGTTTATTGCACCCAGCGAGCTGGATGTTAACCAATACAGTACCGCTATTTTTGCCCGTTTTTGTAACCCAGCCATTCGGCATTTATTGGCCCAAATTGCCTGGGATGGTTCGCAAAAAATACCGATGCGTATTTTACCTGTTATCAAAGACAACCTTGCGGCAGGGCGTGATATTCAACTGCTGAGTAGCTGTTTGGCTGCTTGGTTCTTGTTTATCCGTCGTCGCGTTAGCGAGGGCGAAAAGCTGATTGATCCCTTAGTCGATAATCTGCTCGAGGTCGTTTCGCAGTGCACAGGCATAGCCAACCATGATGTACCACTATTTTTAGCACTAGATAGGGTATTCCCGACAGAGCTTAGCCTGAACGAAGCATTTTCAGCGGCAGTGAAAGCAGCTTATCAAGACTTAACTATATATGTTGCACGGCGCTTATCAGGCTAAAACTGAAACGAGAACATTCGAGCACATTAATATAAACATAGCCTAAAATGCTGCAACGTTTTGCTCTACTTCCTATTATTTTGGCAAAATACCAAATGAAGCAGTCGCTATCGTCAAAGCTAAGTATTAAAGCGATATTTACTCTGCAGAGGTGGTGTACTGTATAGTAACTGCTTTAACAACTGAGTATTTAATCTGACTTTAAGGTAAGTTAAGTGATTGATTAATAAAGCACTATAATATTTTCAATCTTTTATTGGATTGTATAGGCTTAAGAAGCCGATATTTTATGTAATCATAAATGCTTTAGCATTACTAATAGAGCAAGGTTCAATTACTGGTATTAGTTAGCTACCAGAGGAGCAGCAGGTTGCTCTTGGCTCGCTAGGTATTGCTGATGTTGTTGTTGCAGCTCGGCCAATACGGTACTGGCGGTTAGCATAAACTGTTGCTTGTCTTTACCCTGTAGTGGCAGTGCTTCGGGTAATTTCACGGTACGTGGATTGCGATGCACACCATCGAGCATAAATTCATAATGTAAATGCGCGCCCGTTACACGGCCGGTAGAGCCTAATTTACCAATGCTTTGACCTTGGCGCACACGTTCACCGGTTTTCACTAAGCGTTTCGATAAATGCAGATATTTGGTAACAATATTATTGGCGTGTTGAATAAACACATAGTGACCATTTAAGCTATTGTAGGCTGATTTTGTGACCTTGCCATCCCCTGCCGCCATAATGGGAGTGCCGACTGGCGCTACATAATCAGTACCATTATGTGCCCGTACAGTGCCTAACACCGGATGTAAGCGGCGTGGATTAAAGTTAGAGCTAACGTATTGAAAACTAACCGGCGCGCGTAAAAAAGCCTGGCGCATGCTTTTACCATCAGGTTTGTAGTAGTTACCATCGCTATGGCGAATAGCCTGATACACCTGGCCCTGATTGCTGAATTGCGCCGCTAAAATGGTGCCATTACCCAAGAATTCACCTTCAACGTAGTCGGCATTATAGAGCACAGAGAAATAATCGCCCGCGCGAATGTCCAAAGCAAAATCGATGTCCCAACCAAAAATCCCAGCCAGTTGCATAATCTGCGCATCGGTTAAGCCTGCGGCTAAACCGGCACTCCAAAAATTACTGCGAATTTCGGCACTGGTGAATTGTTGGCGTTGTTCTACGGGCTTGCGTAATTCTTCTACCGTGAAGTTGCCCTCAAGGTTGCGGTTGATTTGTAAGGTAGTCAGGCGATCAATGGCATAACGCAGTTGTTGTAATTCGCCTTGCTCATCCAAGCCAAATTCCAGTTTTTCACCGGGATAAAGCCGAGTTAACGTGCGTGTTGTTTTGCCTAAATCTAAAATGCTCAGCATGGTTTGCTGGCTAACATTGGCTTTGCGAAACAGGCTAGATAAGATATCGCCACTTTGCACTTCGAGCGTGGTCCACTGTAAACCCCGTTGTTCGATAACCACATCGGGTAATTCCGGCACTTCATCGCTTACTTCAGGTAAAGCCGCTAAGGGGGTTTCAGCGGGAAGGTTCAGTTCAACACTGTAGGTGTTGCTGATGGCTAAGCTGCTGTGTTCGGAACCGCGAGAGGCAGAGGCTTGCTCGGACGGTAAAAGTAGCAAAATAGCAATAAAAACAGAAACCAGCAGAATTAGCAGGCGATGGCGAGAAGGAATTTGAGCGACTAATTGCTGCATAATAACCACAATATCTGAGAATGCACAAAAAGCGAGCATATCTGTTTTTTTTCGAAGATACCAGACTTTTGTGCGTTTCACCTCGGCGGCACATGCGATAGAATGGCCGTTATCTGAGCAAAAATATTTATTCTTAGGAGTTAAAAATGGCCGATTGGGCACAGGCATTAGCAGAGCTAAAACGCGGTTGCGAGGAAATTCTGCTTGAAGAAGAGCTAATTGCCAAATTAAAGGAAGGCAAACCTCTTAAGATCAAGGCGGGCTTCGATCCGACGGCGCCTGATTTACATTTAGGCCACACGGTGCTGATTAATAAATTGCGTACTTTTCAGCAGTTAGGCCATGAAGTCATATTCTTAATTGGTGACTTTACCGGCATGATTGGCGATCCGAGTGGTAAAAACGTTACGCGAAAGCCTTTAAGCCGCGAAGAGGTGTTGGCTAACGCTGAAACCTACAAAGAACAAGTATTTAAAATTCTAGATCCGGCCAAAACGCGGGTCGCCTTTAATTCTGAGTGGATGGAGAAATTAGGCGCTGCCGGCATGATCAAACTGGGATCACGCCAAACCGTCGCGCGTATGCTAGAGCGTGATGATTTTAAAAAGCGTTTTGCTAACAATCAATCCATCGCTATTCACGAATTTCTGTATCCGTTAGTACAGGGTTGGGATTCTGTTGCCTTAGAAGCCGATGTTGAGATGGGGGGCACCGATCAACGCTTTAACTTGTTGATGGGGCGTGAGCTGCAAAAAGATGAAGGCATGCGGCCACAAACGGTCATGATGGTGCCCTTACTGGAAGGTTTAGACGGTGTGCAGAAAATGTCTAAATCTTTAGGTAATTACATTGGTATTACCGATGCACCGAACGAAATGTTTGGTAAAGTCATGTCTATCTCTGACGTGTTAATGTGGCGTTATTACGACTTATTGAGTTTCCGCCCGCTGACTGAGATTGCACAGTTGAAACACGATATGGCAGCAGGGTTGAATCCGCGTGATGTGAAAATTGCTTTAGCGAAAGAATTAATCAGTCGTTTTCACGATGATGCGGCGGCTGAAGCGGCTCATCAAGACTTTATTCAGCGTTTTAGTAAAAATGCCTTGCCAGATGACATTGCCGAAATCACCTTAAGCTGTGATGAGCCCAGCATGCCCATTGCTAACCTGTTAAAGGCGGCTGGCTTGGTGGAGAGTACCTCTGAAGCGCTACGCATGATCAAACAAGGCGCGGTGAAGTTAGACGGTGAAACCAAGGTTACTGATGCTAAGTTAGATATTGCCAAAGGCACTTGCCAAATTTATCAGGTAGGTAAACGTAAATTTGCTAAGGTCACCTTAGCGTAAGTAAAACGAAAAGGGCTGAACCGATGCTGTCACTGCGCACCTTGCTATTAAGTTTAAGTTTGTGCCTGCTGGCAGGATGCAGTCTGTTTGGTTGGTCACGTTTCGCCGCACCTTTGCCGTTAACCCCGGCGGAGCAACTGGCCTTAGCTGAAGGGCATGGCCAGTTACAACTTACCTGGCCAGAGCAGCGCAGTGAGCGCAGTAAGCTTAATAACACCCGCAGTTTTTTAGCTTATGCTGGGCAGGGTGAAATACTGATTGATTTGCAGCAAGCCACTGAGTTGCTGTTGCAAGTTAATCAACAACTTATTCGGGTGCAACGCCCGGCTGATGGTCGACCGGTAAAGATTGATGTATCACGTTATACTCGCAATGGTGAAAACCGTCTGCGTTATCTCAGCAGCGTTCCTGCTTCAGCTGAAGTCAAACTGAGCCTGCCATTTCCTACGTTACGCACCGATTTACAGCAATATGCCTTGGCGTTTCAGCCGATAGATCAGTTAATCGAGACGGAGGTTGCCGAGGGGTTTCCGGGAGCCGTCTTGTTGGTGGTTAAAGATGGCGTGGTGATTAAACACAGTGCCTATGGTTATAGCCAGCGTTATACCGATGATGGCCGTGGTGTCTCAAAGCCCGAGCCCATGCAGCGCTTCACGCTGTTTGATATCGCCTCGAATACTAAAATGTATGCCACTAACTATGCCTTGATGCAGCTGGTTAGCCAAGGCAAGTTAGATGTGACAAAACCCATTCAGCATTATTTACCAGATTATAAGGGCGGTGGCCGTGAGCAGCGTCTGGTCAGCGATTTGCTGTATCATATTGCCGGTTATCCGCCTGAGGTGCATTTTTTTCGCCCTGACAACCGACACGGCCCTGCGTTTTATTCGCTAAACAAAGCGCATACCGAGCACTTAATTTTAACGCAAGTTCCCTTTGCGACTGAGCGCGGCGTGCAGTCGGTGTACAGCGATGTCGATTATATGTTGCTTGGTATGCTGATTGAGAAAATAAGCGCACAGCCTTTAGATGTGTTTGTCCGGCAGCAATTGTATCAGCCATTAGGTTTGGCTGATACGTTGTTTAATCCGTTGCAGCACGGTGTGGCAGTATCACAGATTGCCGCAACCGAATTACAAGGCAATAGCCGCGGTGGTCGTGTCAGTTTTCCTGCCAATCGCCAAGGGGTGCTGCGGGGCGAAGTGCATGACGAAAAAGCTTTTTATTCTTTCCAAGGTGTCGCTGGGCATGCCGGTTTGTTTAGCACCGCGGCCGATTTATCGGTGTTGATGTCTGTGGCATTACAAGGTGGTGGCTATGGTTGGCAACGCTTCTTTGATCAAGCGACGATACAACAGTTTGTAGCAGCCTCTCCTTATGATCATCAATATGCGCTGGGTTGGCGTACCGCAGTACAAGGTGATTTAGCATGGCACTTCGGTGCTTATGCCAGTCAATATGCTTACGGCCATACCGGCTGGACCGGAACCGCAACGGTGATCGATCCAGCGCATAATCTCATGGTGGTGCTACTGACCAATAAAAAACACAGCCCGATAGTGGCCGACGGTGAGGGTTATTACTTTAGTGGCGACCGGTTTGAAACCGGCCGCTACGGCAGTATTATGACGATGATTTATCAGGCCTTGCAGTTATAGCTCATCGCTGATATCACTGGGCAGATGGTCTGAGCGCGGTTTACTCGGCCAGCTTTTAATGTGTAAATCACGCTGTGGATACGGAATAGTAATATTATTGGCTTTAAAGATGCGCCAAATGGCCACGTTAATATCCGATTTCACCGCAGCCGTGCCATTTTCCATATCAGCAATCCACACGCGTAATTGCAGTTCAATGCCGCTGTCGGCAAACTCCATTAAACGGACAGTTGGGGCGGGTTCCGTTAATACCCGAGCGGAGGCTTGGGCGCATTCGAGCATAAGGGCCATGGCTTGCTCTGGATCGTCGTCGTAACTAATTTGCACTTTAATGACTACGCGCACGAATGGATCAGCATAGCTCCAGTTTATCACCTCGTTGGTGATCATGTTTTCGTTCGGGATTAAGGTATCGACACCTTCACGGTTACGCACTACCAAATAGCGAGCATTAAGTTGTTCTACCCAACCAAATTTGTCGCCTACCGAGATAATATCGCCGGGTTTAATCGAGCGGTCGAGTACCAGAATAAAGCCGCTGATAAAGTTAGAGGCAATCCGCTGTAAACCAAAACCTAAACCAACACCCAGAGCACCACCAAATACTGCCAGTGAGCTAAGGTTAATGCCTACGGCATTTAACGCGACTAAAAACGCCACCGTAATTAAGAAAAACTTGGTGAACTTAGCAAATCCAACCCGCATACTCGGGCTAATAGAATGTGTACGTTCCAATTTATTGGTAATTAGTGTGGAGAGCCAAAGCGCTAAGGTAAAGGCTAAGGCAATCATAAACAGCAGTTTCATTACCGATAGCACAGAGATACGGCTTTCACCGACAGTGATTGCAAAACTATCCAGCATCGCAATGACGGCAGGTAACCAGCCGACTAAATGTAATACAACGGCTAACCAGATCAGCACCGATAACACGTTTTCGGATGACTTAAGTAAAGGGCTTACCGAGAACGCTTTACGTAGCAGATAAATACAAAAGCGGATCATGGCCAATGCCAGTAGGATAGGCGTAGCGAACCCTAACAATGTCATCGGCAGTTCTTGTTGTACAAAGGCGGCTTTAATGGGAATTAACACCAGTAAGGCGATTAACGGCCACAGTAAACGCTGTAAACTGCGAATGGCCAGATGCCGCAACTTAGCACCTTGTAATTGATGTTTTTCTAGCGCCCGTTGTAGGCGTTGATTACTGAAAGAGGCAATAAGTAACGCTAGGCTAAGTGCAACGAGTTGATACCAATTTTCTTTTTGCTGAATGATGGTCAGCACCTCTGTGTATAACGTTTCCCAGTCCATGTCTTCCTCGAATTATTGTAATAGCCAAAAGACTATAGGTAAGCTTACCAGACCAGAGAGAATACCAAAACCGATAACGCCACTTACTAACCTAGGTGCTAAACCGGCCATAATGGCAATAGCACCGGCCGAGATCATCGGCGGCATTGCCGCTTGAAAAATACTGATGGTCACCGCCAACCCCTCTTGCCCCAGCGCCCGCCAAATTAACCATGCGCTCAGTGGCATCACCGCTAACTTTATCACTAAGGCACTGAGTAACGGCACGATCTCATCTTTGTTAAAACGAAAGCTTAGCTGAAAACCTACCGCTATCATCACTACCGGCACCAGCGTCGCGGCCAAATTATCGACTAAAGTAATAGCCAGTGGTGGCAGCGTTATATCACGAATCAGTAACCCTACCATCAGAGCTATAAACGAGGGAAAACTGATGATTTTCCAGATAATGGCTTTCGCGCTAGGCTTGTTCATTGTTGGGCTGTAGATCGCCGCAACGATGGTGACATAGGTTGCTAGCGCAATAAAAGAGCCAATTTGATCATAGACCACCGCATAGGGCATGGCGACGTTGCCGAATAAGGCTTCGGTCATCGGAAAGCCTAAGAACGAAGTATTACCCAGCGGAAGAATGATTAACAATGCGCCTGTCACTTCACGCGACCAGTTAAAAAATTTACTGAGCAGTAACACCAATGCCACCACAACAAGCAAAAGCAACCAGGGCGTGATGGCTGGGATGAGCAGTGAAAACGAGAATTCTAATAACTTAATATTTTTCAGGATCAACGCAGGCAACGCCACGTAAAGCACGTAAATATTCAGAACGATGCCGCTATTTTGCGGCATGGCGGGCTGGCGCCGTAATAAAAAGCCGATGACTAGATAGGCTAAAACTAAATAAAAATTATCCATTATTGCTCGCTAATTAACTGCTCTTTTTCAGCTTTGCTCAGTTGTTTTAACTGGTATTCTGCCTGACTGGCACTGGCGCGATCCGAATAGCGACGTTGATAAACCAGTGTTAGGGGGCCTTTACCGCGCAGCGCTTTGGCGCCCCCTTTAATTTCACCAGCGTGTTGGCGCATGCGTCGCTGCGGATCAACGGTGATACCCGTATACAGCTGTCCAGCCGCAGTGCGTACCATATACAGCACCCAAGCAGGGCTAGGTGTGGCAATATCTTGTAAAGCGCTCATCTGCTATACTCACACATCATTTAGATGTTAGCTGTTTTGATTTCTGGAATTACACATGGTGTTTCAATCTCTGGCTCTGGCTGAGCCTATTTTACGCGCTTTAGCTGAACAGGGCTATGCTAGCCCAACACCGGTACAGCAAGAAAGTATTCCACCGATTTTACAAGGTAAAGATGTGCTCGCGGGCGCCCAAACCGGCACCGGGAAAACAGCGGCATTTACCTTACCACTGCTGCAACAGCTTCTCAATGCACCTAAGGTCTTACGCCCCGCGCAAGTGCGCGTGTTGGTATTAACCCCCACCCGTGAATTGGCGCAGCAAGTGTTCGAAAGTGTGCAAACCTACAGTCGGTATTTAAGCTTTCGCAGTGCCGTGTTCTATGGCGGGGTGTCGATTCGGCCGCAATATGATGAAGCTGAACTTGGCCTGGATATTCTGGTCGCAACGCCAGGGCGTTTGATTGATCATTTACATCAAGAAACAGTTGATCTGAGCGAGCTAGAAGTGCTGGTATTGGACGAAGCTGATCGCATGTTGGATATGGGCTTTGTGGTCGACATCAAACGCATTATGGCCAAGCTACCGGCTAAACGACAAACCCTGCTATTTTCTGCAACCTATTCTAAAGACATTAAACAGCTGGCAGATGAGCTGTTAAACAATCCCATCCAAATTGAAGTAGCTACGGCCAATGCCACCGCTGATCGGGTGGCGCAACAAGTGTATTTAGTTGATCGGCATCGCAAGCGCGAAATGATTTCACACCTGATTGGTGCGCGTAATTGGCAGCAAGTTTTGATTTTTGTGCGCACGAAACATGGTGCAGACCGACTGGCAAAGCAGTTACAAAAAGACGGTTTAAACACTGCGGCTATCCACGGTGATAAAGCGCAAGGAGCCAGACAGCGAGCCTTAGATGATTTTAAGCAAGGTAAGGTGCGTGTTTTGGTGGCGACCGATATTGCTGCGCGCGGTTTAGATATTAGCGAGCTACCTTATGTGGTGAATTATGATTTACCACAAATTGCGGAAGATTATGTGCATCGCATTGGTCGTACTGGCCGAGCCGGTTTAAGTGGCGAAGCCATTACTTTGATTGGCCCAGAAGAGCGTGGGGCTTTGCAAGAAATTGAAAAACTGACACAACAAGTACTGCCAGCGAAAGTGTTGCCAGGCTATGAACATGACCCCAGTTTTGTGCCGCCGGCTGATCATTTACCGGGTAAGCCTGGTCAGCGCCAAGGGCGTCAAGATGGCGCTAAACGGCCATCGGCAGGTAAGGTTAAAGCGAAATTAAGAGCCAAAGCGTTGGGTAAAGCTTAAACTGAGCCACAAAACTGGGTTTAAGACGCTACGGCGTTAGCAGGGCGAACCATATAACTACAAAGCTGATGTAACTCGCCTTGCGGATGTAACTGCTCTACAAAACAGGCCTGTTGGTAAGCTCGGATCGCAGCAGCGTTGCTGCGAAATACAAACAGCGACGCGCTTGCTGTGCTGAGTGTTAAGCCGGCTTGCCGTTGTAATTTCCCAAGTAAAATCTGAATAAAACCATAGCCACGAAACCGTGGATGAATCACCAACCGACTCAGATGCGCATGACCGTGTTGCAAGGAATATTGGCCAAACCCCAATATTTGGCCATCGTCAGCTTGTAACAGGCAAGACGACAGGCTTTGTAATTTAAGATCTTGTGCAAAGCTCTCAGCATTAAAAGGAAAACGAAAACCCGGGCCCGCCCAGCTGATTAATTCGGCTTCGCTATTAAACCAGCTCATTAACTCTGGCAGATGTGTGCTAGTGGCCGGTATTAATTGCATGGTTACTCCTTAGCAAAGCCTGAACCTTTGCGTTTAATCGCGATACAGGGTTTTAATTAAATGAAAACCAAATTGGGTTTTTACTGGCCCTAACACGGCGAGTACCGGCCCTTTAAAAACGGCATCGTCAAAGGGTTTGACCATTTGCCCTTTACGAAACTCACCTAAATCTCCCCCTTTTTTACCTGATGGACAAAGCGAGTGTTGTTTGGCTAATTTGCCAAAATCAGCCCCTTTTTGCAGTTGCATTTTAAGCTTTTCAGCTTGCTCGCGGGTTTTCACTAAAATATGTAAGGCACAGGCTTTGGCCATGGCAGAGGTTCCTTGCAAAATAAGCTAAAGCGTTTAGTAATGAGTACAGCGCTTTGCTGTAAAAACGAAGGGGTGATGATTACCACCCCTTTGCTTGGCTCAACGGCAACACCTTTTCGCCAACGCGAACATTAACCGGCCGGTTGCTGCTGAGTAATACAGTGGATATTACCGCCACCGAGCAGAATTTCTCTGCCGGGTACCGTCACCACTTTGTGCAGAGGGAAAAGTGTCTGCAATATTGCTGCGGCAACCTGATCATTGGGATCATCAAAGGTTGGCAGGATCAAACCGCCATTACATAAATAAAAATTGATGTAAGAGCCTGCTAAACGGGCGTTGGCTTCACGTGGAATGGCGGCCATCGACTGATCGACTGACGCATATTCCTCGGCTTTGGCCATGATAGGCGCTGGCACGGGCAGTTTATGCACCTTGATTTTGCGGCCTTTGGCATCGGTACTGGCTTCTAGATAGTCTAGTGCGGCTTTGCTACGAGCATACTGTGGATCAGACTGATCATCTGTCCAAGCTAACAGCACTTCACCCGGCTTAACAAAACAGGCCATATTATCAACATGGCCATCGGTTTCATCATTAAAGATGCCGTCTTCAAGCCATAACACCTTACTAATATTCAGATGTTCTGCTAATTGCTGTTCAATCTGCTCACGGCTTAAATGTGCGTTACGGTTAGCATTCAGTAAGCACTCTGCGGTAGTCAGCAGCGTGCCTTCACCATCAACATGGATCGCACCGCCTTCTAACACAAAGCCTTCGGTGCGATAGCGGGGCAGTTGCTCGATACCTAAGATCTTACTGGCGACTTGATCATCGCGATCCCAAGGGAAGTACAAACCGCCATTTAAGCCACCCCAGGCGTTGAAGGTCCAATCGACGCCACGCACTTCACCTTTGCCATTGGTGACAAAGGTGGGGCCGGTATCACGACACCAAGCGTCATTATTAGAAATTTCCAACACACGGATCGGGTATTTAGTTTCTGCTTGGCTTAATTGCGCATAGGCATTGGCATACTGGGCAGCAGACACGCCAACGCTGACCGGTTCAAACCCGGCAATGGCTTTGATTACAGTAACAAAAGCAGCCTGCGCCGGTTTAGCGCCTAAACGCCAGCTGTCGGTACGCTCGGGCCAGACCATCCAGGTTTGTTTATGCGGTGCCCATTCAGGCGGCATACTAAAGCCATCTTGCTGTGGTGTGCTGGTTAAAGTCCGGCTCACTTGCTGTTCTCCGGATTGATTTTGCCATCTTTGGTCAGTAACGCATCGTAGATATCAATGCGGCGATCACGGAATACACCCCAAGCGCGACGCGTTGCTGCCACTTCGTCTAAATCAAAGGTATGTACTAGTACCGTTTCTTCGGTTTCATTAGCTTCTTTTACCTTGGCACCGGTATGGTCAGCAATAAAGGAGCTGCCATAGAATGTAATAGAAAAATCGCCTTCGGTTTCAGTACCGATACGGTTAGATACGATAACCGGTGTTAAGTTAGCAGCGGCATGGCCTTGTTGCGTACGCTGCCAGTGATCACGTGAGCTGATAGTGGCATCATGCGGTTCGCTACCGATAGCGGTGGGGTAGAAAATCAGTTCTGCGCCCATTAATGCCATGCTACGCGCGCATTCTGGGAACCATTGATCCCAACAAATACCCACGCCGACTTTAGCATATTGAGTATCCCACACTTTAAAACCGGTATCGCCTGGCGTGAAATAGTACTTTTCGCTGTAGCCTGGACCATCGGGAATATGACTTTTACGATAAATGCCCATATTGCTGCCATCCGCGTCTAACATCACCACGGTGTTGTATAAGCAGTTACCGGCACGTTCATAAATGCTGATCGGTAACACGACCGCCAGCTCTTTAGCCACCTTGGCAAAGTGTTTTACCGCGGCATTTTCAGCGACGGGGACTGCAAATGCTAAGTAGTCAGGCTTTTGCTTCTGGCAAAAATAGTTACGTTCAAACAGCTCTTGGATCAGAATTATTTGCGCGCCTTGGGCTGCCGCTTCACGCACCAGCTTATCTGCTCGAGCAATATTTTCTTCCACATTCCAGCCACCCTGCATTTGGGTTGCAGCAACAGTTACATTTCGCATGGGCCATCTCCAATTCAATCGTTACCAAACTAAGCCAACAAGTTCGAGCCACCGTACAAAGGGGCGCGCAAAATGCCGCATTTTTCGGCACTCGTCAATGTTTTTTCCGGTTATTTTCTAAGCGCAGGTTACCTACCGGAAATTTGTTGTTAACCTTAGCAAAATTCGCACTAAATTACCTGTCGTTTTTAGGCAGCGGTACAAGGCAACACAGATGCAGAATACAGATATCATTATTAGTGGTGGTGGCATGGTCGGTGCCGCGCTGGCGTTGGCTTTAAGTCAGGCCGGGCTGACGGTCAGTTTAATTGAAAAGCATGCCCCAGCGCCATTCGCCGCACAAAGCGAGATCGATTTGCGCGTGTCGTCATTAAATTTACGCTCAGAGCGTTGGTTGCAGCAATTAGGGGCTTGGCAAGCGTTAGCCGCTATGCGGCTGTGTCCTTATCAGTATTTACAAGCAGGCGAAGCGAAAGCCTCGGTGCGTTTTGATGCTGCAGACATTGCTGAGGACCATTTAGGGCATATTGTTGAGAATAATCTGGTACAGCTGGCGTTATGGCAACAATTTAACCGCCACGTGACGGTGATCACCGATACGCAGATCAGCGCGGTACAAGAAAACGATACAGCGGTGCAGGTCACATTGGCAGATGGGCAGCAGCTATCGGGTGCATTACTCATTGGCGCCGACGGCGCAAATTCTGTGGTGCGGCAATTTGCCGGCATTGGTACTCAGGGTTGGCAATATCAACAAGCTTGTTTAGTGGCCTATGTTGATACGCCTTATCCGCAACAGGATATAACGTGGCAGCAGTTTTACCCCAGTGGCCCACGGGCATTTTTACCTTTACCCGGTGCACGCGCGTCTTTGGTTTGGTATGACGAAGCGGCCAAGGTAAAACAGCTAGCACAGCTTGCGCCAGCGGCGCTAGAGCACGCGTTTATAACCGCCTTTCCGGCAGAGTTGGGCGCGGTAAAGCTGAAAGCTTCCGCGTGGTTTCCGTTGGCACGAATGCATGCGCAGCATTACGTTAAAGGGCGCTGCGTGTTAGCCGGTGATGCGGCCCATACTATTAATCCGTTGGCGGGGCAGGGGGTAAACCTCGGTTTTGCCGATGCGATGTTATTGGCTGATACGTTAATTGAGAATCAACAAGCCGGTCGCGATCTGGCCGATAATGCCAGTTTAAAGCAGTATCAGCGGCAGCGTAAGCTGCAAAATACTTTGATGATGAGTGCGATGGATGCGATTTATCAAACTTTTAGCCGTGATTCGGATACGCTGAGCTTTATTCGCCAGCAGGGGCTTAGGTTGGCCGCTAACGCGGGGCCCGCTAAACGCCTACTAACAAAGTACGCTGTGGGTAATGGGGTGTTTTGAGTAATCCTTAAGTCTTATCTGCTTCTGCTATGACTATTTTCTGTAGGTTTTAGATTGGTACATTCTGCGGCTTAATATGCCGACCAATTTACGGCATGTTGCTTATTTTTAAACTGTTTTTAGAATTGAGTGTGAGCAGGTTCGATATTAATGCATCCAGTGGCTAAACGCGTCGTACAACTTTAACGAGGGACGCCGTAAACCCATCCATGGGGGCTCCTGTTTTTCATCCATGAAAAACACGCCCTCTTTCAAAGTGTACTATGCGTTTACCACCTCGTCCTGTTTCTGCTGCTTACAGGCGATCATTTTACTAAATCTATGTAGCCAGGTTGCAAGCAGCATTCGTGCTGCTGTTTCGAAAATGCTACCGCAACTCAGGGTTTTAGTCGTATCGCTTGGCGATCAAGTTTGCTGAAGATCAAAGGAAGTAAGACGCAGCGTAGGCCGCTGGATGAGACGTGCTGTAGCTAAAGCGTTGTATTTGATTAATGATTAGAAAAGCGGAAACCCGACACGAGGTCGGGTTTTCTGAATGATGGCAGGGGCGGCTGGATTCGAACCAACGCATGGCGGGATCAAAACCCGCTGCCTTACCGCTTGGCTACGCCCCTACTGGGATGGTAAAGAGTTAATGGCAGGGGCGGCTGGATTCGAACCAACGCATGGCGGGATCAAAACCCACTGCCTTACCGCTTGGCTACGCCCCTACAACAACTTTTTACTTACTTGCACCCTATTATGGTGCGGAAAGAGAGACTCGAACTCTCACGCCTCGCGGCGCTGGAACCTAAATCCAGTGCGTCTACCAATTCCGCCATTCCCGCATACAACAGTAGAGTAGGAAGTGGTGGCTACAGCGGGAATCGAACCTGCGACCCCAGCATTATGAGTGCTGTGCTCTAACCAGCTGAGCTATGTAGCCACTATAACTTGTCCTAAGCAAGTGGCGCGTATTATGCTGATCTCACTTATGAGCGTCAACCGTTTTTTTTCGATATTATACCAGTTGCAGTGTATTTGCCGAATTTATGTTCAGAGCGAGTAAAAACTAAACAGTAAAATTAAGTATGGGATAGTCCCCGAGAATGATCAACAGCAAAAAGCCGGACACGTGGTCCGGCTTGGTATCGAGCGTTTAACCGCGAGGCTTAAACGTTAAAACGGAAATGCATAACATCGCCATCTTTTACAATGTAATCTTTACCTTCAAGACGCCATTTACCGGCTTCTTTCGCGCCCGCTTCACCGTGGTATTGTACGAAGTCGTCATAAGCGACCACTTCAGCGCGGATAAAGCCTTTTTCAAAGTCAGTGTGGATCACGCCAGCAGCTTGTGGCGCAGTGGCACCAATTGCGACAGTCCAAGCACGTACTTCTTTAACACCGGCAGTAAAATAAGTATGTAAGCTTAGCAAAGAGTAACCACCACGGATCACCCGGTTTAAGCCAGGCTCTTCTAAACCCATGTCGGCCATAAACTCATTGCGCTCTTCTTCGTCTAACTCCGCAATTTCCGATTCGATAGCGGCGCATACCGGTACCACGATGGCACCTTCTTTCTCAGCGATCGCAGTAACGATATCTAAGTAAGGGTTATTCTCGAAACCATCTTCCATCACGTTAGCAATATACATGGTGGGCTTGATCGTTAAAAAGTTCATGTAGGCAATCAGCGCCTTTTCTTCTTTTTCTAACTCAAGCTGGCGCAGGGTATGACCCTGTTCTAAATGCGCCTTCACTTTTTCTAAAACCTGGATTTCTGCTTTAGCGTCTTTATCGCCGCCTTTTGCTTTCTTTTGAACACGAAAAATGGCGCGATCAGCGCTGTCCATATCAGATAGCACTAATTCCATGTTAATGGTTTCAATGTCATCGGCCGGATCAATTTTACCGGCAACGTGAATAATGTTTTCATCGTCGAAACACCGCACAACATGACCAATAGCGTCAGTTTCGCGGATGTTTGCTAAAAATTTATTACCTAAACCTTCACCACGGGAAGCGCCCTTGACTAAACCTGCGATATCCACAAACTCCATGGTCGTGGGTAATACGCGTTGCGGTTTAACGATTTCAGCCAGTTTATCTAAGCGTAAATCGGGTACTGGCACCACGCCGGTATTCGGTTCGATAGTACAGAACGGAAAGTTGGCGGCTTCGATGCCTGCTTTGGTTAAAGCATTAAATAAGGTGGATTTACCAACATTAGGTAAACCGACGATGCCACATTTGAAACCCATGAGTGTATCCTTTAATGTGCTATTAGCGACGGGAGTGTTCCGAAATTTTAGCTTGCCTGAAAGCTGTGTAAACGGTGCTGAGCTTTTACCAAGCCATCGCGAGCTAACAGGTCGAAACAGGCAACCGATTCATCGATGCAGCTATTAATCAGTGATTGTTCACTGCTTGGCGCTTTACCCAGAACAAAACCAGTTACCTGATCTTTGTGCCCCGGATGGCCGATGCCAAGCCGCAAGCGATAAAAATTGGGGTTATTACCCAACTTACTTGTGATATCGCGCAGTCCATTGTGGCCCGCATGTCCACCGGCAAACTTAAATTTGGCTGTGCCGGGCGGTAACGCCAGCTCATCATGTACTACCAGAATGTGCTCTGGTAACAGTTTATAAAACTGTGCCATGGCCAAAACGGCTTTGCCGCTTAAGTTCATATAGGTCGATGGAATAAGTAATTTGAATTCTTGGCCGGCAAGCATGAATTTGCCAGTGTGCCCGAAAAATTTAGCTTCGGGTTTTAAGGTCGCATGATAGGTCCGAGCCAGTTGCTCAACAAACCACACGCCCGCATTATGACGGGTATATTGATATTCGGGGCCTGGATTACCCAGGCCCACGATTAGCTGAAGCTTTGGCTGAACAGCGTCAGACATTACTCAGCAGGTGTTTCTTCTTCAGCTTTACCAGCTGGTTTGTTTACAGATACTACAGGCAGGTCATGACCTTCGCCTTTAGTTAACTGAACAAAAGTAACACCTTTAGGTGCTTTGATATCAGTTAAGTGTAAGGTTACGCCTACTGCAACATCGCTTAAATCTACTTCGATGAACTCTGGCAGATCCTGTGGTAAACAGGCAATTTCAACTTCGTTCATACCATGAACAACTACACCACCTTTCTTCGCACCGGCTTCTTCATTGATGAAGTGGATAGGAACAATAGTGTGTAACTCGTGGCCAGCTTCTACGCGTTGGAAGTCAACGTGTAAGATTTTTGGCTTGAACGGGTGACGTTGCATGGCTTTGACGATGGCTTTTACTTCTTCACCCGCGACGTTGATAGTCAGGATGTGAGAGTAGAAGGCTTCAACGCTTTGCGCTTTCAACAGTTTAGAGTGCTCTAAAGTGATTGATTGAGCGGCTACGCTGCCACCGTAAATGATAGCTGGAACTTTGTCTTCGTGACGTAGGCGGCGGCTCGCACCTTTCCCCAGGTCAGAACGGACTTCTGCGGTTAATGTAAAAATTGCATCAGACATGATGTACTCCAATAATTAGTATTTGTCCCGGCTTGCGACCAGCCGAAACCTGTTGCCTTTTGTAGCATGACAAAAGGCGCGACATATTACCACCAGCCCCCGTTAGCTGCAAATGCAAATTGGCAGCATTGTGGCTGTGTCGCTATCTGATATGCTGTTTATCATTTTTCAGCGTCTAAGGATAAAACGCTCAGTGGCTTTTTAGCATGGCGTATTAGGCTTAAAAAAACCAAAAGGCGCCCTAAAGCGCCTTTATGATCGAAATCGTCTGTTTAATCGAACATCGATGAAATCGACTCTTCGTTGCTAATACGACGAATACATTCGGCTAATAAATCACTTAAGGTTAGCTGACGTACTTTGGGAATGGCTTTCATCGCAGCCGATAACGGCACGGTATCGGTAATAATGAGTTCATCAATAACCGAGTTGGTAATGATCTCAGGCGCATTACCTGAAAATACCGCATGCGTCGCGTAAGCAAAGACACGTTTAGCACCTTGCTCTTTTAAGGCTTCGGCTGCTTTACACAGTGTACCGCCCGTATCAATCATATCGTCAACGATAATACAGTCACGATCTCGTACATCACCAATAATATGCATCACTTGCGACACGTTCGCGCGCGGACGGCGCTTGTCGATAATCGCTAAATCAGTGTCATTTAACAGTTTAGCCACGGCACGCGCTCTGACTACACCACCGATATCTGGCGATACCACAATGGGTGATTGCAGATTTTTCTTGCGCATGTCATCCAGTAAAACCGGACTGGCAAAAACGTTATCCACCGGCACATCAAAGAAACCTTGAATTTGTTCAGCGTGTAAGTCAACCGTCAGCACACGGTCAACACCGACGCTAGACAGAAAATCGGCAACCACTTTCGCGGTGATAGGAACACGAGCTGAACGTACACGGCGATCTTGACGCGCATAACCGAAGTAAGGCATCACGGCGGTGATCCGTCCGGCAGAGGCACGACGTAATGCATCAACCATCACGATCAGTTCCATCAAGTTATCGTTAGTGGGGGCACAAGTAGATTGGATAATAAAGACGTCTGAACCGCGTACATTTTCGTTGATTTGCACACTGACTTCGCCATCACTGAAGCGACCAACAGAGGCGTCTCCCAGTTTGATGTAAAGACGGCTGGCGATTTTGTTGGCAAGATCTGGTATGGCGTTACCAGCGAAAACCTTCATGTCGGGCACGGTAGGATCCTCAGGGCAGTGGTGAGTCCGGTTTAATCATTATAACGTCATAAAAGTTAAGTATACCCAGATTATTGTCAAACCGACCTTTTATTACGTTGGCGTGTAACGTCCATGCACACTGTCATCAGGCTGCGTTGCCTGCAACGTATAACGTAATGATCGTGTTAGCAACTTATTCAGTAATACACTAACGTTTAGTGACATCAGCTGTTAGAGTCGGTATCTGTCAGCGCAGCCCATAATGGCGACTGGTTGACCCCTCTTGCGATAAAGCCATTGCATGATGCAGGCAAACTCGCTAGGGCATGTTGAGCACTGGCCGCGTCCGGGAATTCGGCGAACACACTTGCACCAGTACCCGTCATTCGACACGGGGAGTATTCTAACAACCACTGTAAGGTCATTGCAACAATCGGATACAGCTGTTCGACCAAAGGCTGGCAATCATTTTGCCAATTGCGTTGCATTAAATCAGCCAAAACCATGGTAGGCGTATCACGTTTTAATTGCGGGTGGCTGAAAATAGCCGCCGTACTAATATGACAATGAGGTGTCACCACGAGATAAATTTTTTCGGGTAATTTGACAGCTTGTAAGCGCTCGCCAACCCCCTCAGCAAAGGCAGTTGTGCCATGCACAAAAACAGGGACATCTGCGCCTAAGCGTAAACCCAGTTCGGCAAGTTGCTGGGTAGACAGGCCTAATTGCCATAACTTATTTAAACCATGCAGGGTCGTTGCTGCATCAGATGAGCCGCCGCCTAAGCCGCCACCCATGGGTAAGTTTTTTTCTAAATAAAGCTGACAGCCCGCTGCAGCGGGCGCAAAAGGTTTCAGCAGTTGAGCCGCACGATAAATTAAGTTATCGCTACCGTTAAGTGAAGGATCGCTACAACTTAGCGTTATTTCACCGCTGTTGTCTGCTTTGAAATGTAAGCGGTCACCAAAATCAAGCATCTGAAACAGCGTTTGCAGATTATGGTAACCGTCAGCGCGACGGCCTGTGATATGCAAAAATAAATTCAGTTTGGCCACTGCCGGTAACGAAAAACTCATGGTTGCCAGCTCCGGATCACTAAGCGAATGTGTGTATCGTCGCTGCTTAATTCTAGTTGCTTGGGTAACGACAGCGCATCGGCAAAAAAGCTGCGATATGTTAATTGCCAGCGAATACCGGTGCTATCTTGTAACGTAAAGCGGGTTAAGCGTCCAGCAGCGTCATATTGCAACTCGGTGGCACTGGCGCCAGGTAAGCCGCGCAGCCATAACGGCATATCATGCAGCGGAATTGACCAACCGGCTAATTGCCACAACAAACTGCTGGCATCTGCCGCCTGATAACGTTCGCCTTTAACCAGTAGTTCTGAAAAGTTTGTTTGCTGGGTCAGTTCAAATAAACTGATACCGAGCATATTGGCCAGCCGAGCTTGAAAATCGTTGGCATTCATTTGCTGCCATCGCAAATTACCGCTGATCGATTCATTCGGCGCTTTAATGCCCATCGATGCTTGTACGGTAAAACTTTGCATGGCGTTTAATTGTTGTTGTCGTGCCGCGGCGTTCATCACGGGCTCGGCGGGTGGAACCTTGGGTTTTAGGCCACAAGCGCTTAATAAAGCCACAAAAACTAACATACTCCATCGGCTATTCGGTAATGACACACTAAAGTCCTTTGCTTTTGCTTTTATTAACCTGGGCTTTTTCGTACAATTCGCCCCCTACAGAAACCATGATACAGGTGATGGCTATTTTTGCACTAGGCATAAATCACAAAACAGCTCCAGTTGCGCTGCGCGAAAAGCTTGCTTTTGCACCCGAACAGGTGCCTGAGGCCTTGCAACAATTGGCAGCGAAACTGCAGTTGGTCGATGCAGTGATTTTGTCTACCTGTAATCGTACCGAGCTGTATTTTAGCGGTGGTGCTGAACAAGCCGAGCAAGTGGTGCAGTGGTTAGCACAGTTTCATCAATTGTCGTTACCGGATTTACAACAACATCTCTACTTATTTCAAGATCAGCAAGCGGTGCAGCATTTAATGCGCGTGGCGGCAGGGTTAGATTCTTTGGTGTTGGGTGAGCCGCAAATTTTTGGGCAGGTGAAGCAGTCTTATAATCAATCGCGCCAAGCGGGTACGATCCAGCCCTTATTCGAGCGGCTATTTCAAAAGACTTTTGCTGTTGCTAAAGACGTACGCACCGAAACAGAGATTGGCGCAAATGCGGTATCGGTTGCTTTTGCTGCCGTTACGCTGGCCAAACAGATTTTTGGCAAGTTAGATAATGTGCGGGTACTTTTGATTGGCGCAGGTGAAACCATTGAACTGGTTGCGCGGCATTTGTCTGAGCAGGGCGCAACTAAATTAAGCGTGGCGAATCGCACCTATGAGCGAGCCGAAAACTTGGCTAAGCAGTTTAATGCCCAAGTGTTAACCTTAGCGCAGGTGCCATCTCGTTTAGCTGAAGCGGATATTGTGATTTCCTCAACGGCCAGTACCTTACCTATTGTGGGCAAGGGTATGGTTGAGCAGGCGTTAAGGCAGCGTAAGCACAAACCGATGTTCTTGGTTGATTTAGCTGTACCGCGAGATATTGAGCAGCAGGTGTCTGAGTTAGAAGATGCTTACCTTTACACCGTAGATGATTTACAAAGCATTGTGGCGCAAAATTTAAACCATCGACAACATGCCGCTGCACAAGCGGAGGTGATGATCGAATCGGGCGCCAACGAATTTCAGCAATGGTTACTTTTACAGGATAAAGCCGATTGGCTGCGTGATTATCGGCAGCGTTGTGAACACGTGAAACAAGAATTGCTTGTCCGAGCGCAAAACCAGTTGGCCGCAGGGCAAGATCCCGAAAAAGTGCTGCAAGAAATGGCCAATAAACTGAGTAATCGTTTAATGCACAGCCCAACGCAAGCCATTCGTCATTTATTACAATCCGAGCAACCGGACGCGTCCGAGTTGGTTAAGGTCTTAGTCGATTTATAATCAGGTTAACAGGTTAAAATGAAAGAGTCGGTATATCGTAAGCTCGAAGCCTTAGTAGAACGCTACGAAGAAGTGCAAGCGTTGCTAAGTGACGCAGGCGTTATTAGCGATCAAAAACGTTTTCGTGAATTATCAAAAGAATTTAGTCAGTTAGAAGATCTTAATAAAGCGTTTCGTAGCTATTGTCAGGCGCAAGACGATTTGCAAATGGCTGAAGAAATGCAAAAAGATCCCGATCCTGAGATGCGGGAAATGGCGCAAGAAGAGTATAAATCTGCTCGTGCCAGCATTGAAGCGCTTGATACTGAACTGCAAATTTTGTTACTACCTAAAGATCCGAACGACAGCAATAGCTGCTTTTTAGAAATTCGCGCCGGTGCCGGTGGCGATGAAGCCGCCATTTTTGCCGGTGATGTGTTTCGAATGTATAGCCGTTTTGCTGAAAAACAACGCTGGCGCTTAGAAGTGGTCAGTGCCAGTGATGGTGAGCACGGTGGTTTTAAAGAAGTTATCGCCCATATTCAAGGTGAGGGTGCCTTTGGTACCTTGAAATTTGAATCGGGTGGTCATCGTGTGCAGCGCGTACCCGCAACCGAATCGCAAGGTCGGGTGCATACTTCCGCTTGTACTGTAGCCATTATGCCGGAGATCCCAGAAAGTGAAGCCATTGAAATCAATCCGGCTGATTTAAAGGTGGATACTTACCGCGCTTCTGGTGCCGGTGGACAGCACGTTAACCGAACTGACTCCGCTATTCGGATCACTCACTTACCAACGGGTATCGTGGTGGAGTGTCAGGATGAGCGTTCGCAGCATAAAAACCGTGCCCGAGCAATGAGCGTGTTGCAATCTCGTATTCAAGCGGCCGAAGATGAAAAGCGCCGTTTAGCAGAACAAGACACTCGCCGTTCTTTAGTGGGCAGTGGTGATCGTTCAGAGCGCATTCGCACATACAACTTTCCACAAGGCCGCTTAACCGACCACCGAATTAACTTAACCATTTATCGTTTAAACGAAGTGATGGAAGGTGAATTAGGCTTGGTGATTGAGCCATTGAAGCAAGAGCACCAAGCTGACTTATTAGCCGCGTTAGCGGATGAAAACCGTTAATGCAGCTGCAGCCTTGGTTGCAGCATAGCGCCGCGTTGCTGCAAAGCTGTTCTGAGAACCCGCTACACGAAGCTCGGCTGTTGCTCCGTCGGGTATTACACTGCAGCAGCAGTTTTTTATATACCTATCCAGAGCGTCTGTTAAGTGCCACTGAACTGCAAGAGCTCGAGCGTATGTTAAAGCGGCGTTTAGCGGGTGAGCCCTTAGCCTATATTTTTGGTTACTGGCATTTTTTTGGTTTAGAGTTGGCCGTAGCGCCTAGTACGCTGATCCCTCGACCTGATACCGAAGTGTTGGTAGAGCATGTTTTAACATTACCCTTAACTGCTAATGCACGGGTGCTCGATTTAGGCACCGGCACGGGCGCTATTGCCTTAGCGTTAGCAAGCGAGCGCCCGACTTGGCAGATCACGGCGGTTGACCTACAGCCAGAGGCTGTCGCCTTAGCACAGCGTAATGCGGCTGCTTTAACGTTACCTCACGTGCAAGTGCAACAAAGCCGTTGGTTTAGCCAGCTTGCTGCAGAGCAATATCAATTAATTGTCAGTAACCCCCCTTATATTGAAGCTGAGGACCCGCATCTTTGTGCCTTACGTTATGAACCTTTAAGCGCGTTGGTGGCCGCCGAGCAGGGCTATGCCGATTTGCAACATATCATCACTAATGCTCCCCAGCATCTGACCCCGGGCGGTTGGTTGTGGCTTGAGCATGGCTTTGAACAAGCGCCGCTGGTAAGACAGATGTTAGTTGCTGCGGGTTTTGAGGAAGTGAGTTCGGTGAAAGACTACGGTGGTCATTGGCGCATTAGTGGCGGTCAACTTAATTAGCTACCGGTAAGCAGAGCATTCTCCCTACTCCTTTCAAAAGAAACTTAATGCTCACTATCCGCTTTCTTCACGATTTGGTGGTTTAGCTTTTTTGTATGCGCGCGCTCCCATCATCATGCCCAACACTCAAGCCGATCGGATACAATTATTTTGACCTGCAACGAAAAGCAGCCTATAACCATGGTAAGTTTTTTTGGGAGGGAGCCTCAGTGATGTCTGAGCAATTTCTGTTTGCAGATGAACCAGAGTTAGAAACCACAGTATCCAATGGTACTTGGAAGGTATTGATCGTGGATGATGAGTCTGAAGTGCATGTAGTAACGCGTCTTGCACTGAGTGACTTCAGTTTTCAACAAAAAAAATTATTGTTTATCAGTGCCTACTCTGGCGCAGAAGCACAACAAATCATGTCTGAACAACAGGATATTGCCATCGTATTGCTTGATGTTGTAATGGAAACCGATGATGCCGGCTTACAAGTCGCGCGCTATATTCGGGAGCAGTTAAATAATCAATTTGTAAGAATTATTTTACGTACCGGTCAGCCAGGACAAGCCCCTGAGCGGCAGGTAATAGTGGATTATGATATCAACGATTACAAATCAAAAACTGAGTTGACGGCACAAAAGTTATTTACCGTTATGATGTCAAGCTTACGCTCTTACCGCGATATTATTTCCATCGAACAGAGTCGACAAGGCTTAGAAAAAATCATGGATGCCTCCGTCGATTTGTTTTCTGCACACTCGATGGAACAATTTATTGATGGTGTGTTGCAACAACTAACCTCAGTGCTCGGCTGTGATCAAGACGCTTTATTGGTCAGTTCTTCTTTAGTTGCAGGTAATGTACAAGCGAGCGACCCACATGAGCTGGTGGTGTTTGCTGGGCAAGGCGAATTTGAGCAAAAAGAAGGGCAACCTATTCAAGAGGTACTAGATAAACCCCTACTTGATGCCTTCGAGCAAGCGTTAAATTCTAAAGCTATTGTTTACCGAGATAATTATCTGGTTGCGTATTGCAGCAGTAAATTTACCCACGGGTCTTTATTATATGTATCTGGTTTACCCGGCCCGATGAGCGAAAGCCAACAAAAGCTGGTGCAGTTGTTCGCTCAAAATGTACAAATTGCTTATGAAAACGTGCAATTACAGCACGAAGTTGAAGATACACAGCGTGAAATTGTTTATCGGTTAAGTGAGGCTGTTGAGCAGCGCTCGGTGGAAACCGGCAATCACGTGCGGCGTATTGCCTTTATTTGTTATGAATTAGCCATTGCCTATGGTTTAGCCAAAGAGGATGCTGAATTACTGATGTATGCTGCGCCGTTGCATGATGTCGGTAAAGCGGGGATCCCTGATGAAATTTTAAATAAACCGGACAAACTCACCCCTGAGCAATGGTCCGTTATGAAGCAACACACCAACATCGGTTTTAACATACTCAAAGATTCGAAGCGCTCTATTATTCAGGCGGGCGCAATCATCGCACGTGAACATCATGAGCGTTGGGATGGTTCGGGCTACCCGGATGGTAAAAAGGCAGAAGAGATCCATGTGTTTGCGCGTATCGCGGCATTGGCCGATGTTTATGATGCGTTAAGGCATCGTCGCTGTTACAAAGACGCTTGGAATTTGCAGCAAGTCATCGCAGAGATTAATGCGCAAGCTAATCGGCAGTTTGAACCTAAAATGGTGGCGGCCTTTAACCAGATTGTAACGAAGCTTGAAGCTGTACTGCAAAAATATCCAGATAGTGGTAACGTAGCGCCACTTTAATTGATTGATATTCACAAGAGGTTGTTTTTTATGTATATGGCGTTTAAGCATATTCATTTGTTAATGGTGGCGTTAAGTGTATCACTGCTATTTATTCGCTTTGCTTTGCGTTTAAAAGACTCGCCGCTGTTGCAGCGTAAATTCTTTAAAATAGCGCCCCATGTGGTTGATACCTTTTTATTGTTATCGGCGGCGGCGTTAATGATCACCATTGCCCAGTATCCCTTTGTTAATCCGTGGTTGACCGAAAAAGTTATCGCGCTGTTTGCTTACATCGCTTTAGGTTTTTCTGCTTTAAAAGGCCGCACTGTCGCCATTCGTTGGTTATCGTTTTTAGGTGCATTGGGCTGGCTTGGTTTAATGATCCGGGTTGCCCTGAGCAAGCAGCCGATATTTCTTCCATTTTAATAAGCTAACCTGACGGATCTGTTATGCAAAACCACCTGATTAATGTTGCCGGTATCGATGTCGCCAACGATAAACCTTTTGTGCTGTTTGGTGGCATGAATGTATTAGAGTCTCGCGATCTCGCCATGCGTATTGCCGAGCACTACGTGCAAGTGTGTGCAAAATTGGGCATTCCTTATGTGTTTAAAGCGTCGTTTGATAAAGCGAACCGTTCTTCTGTGCACTCTTACCGTGGTCCAGGGTTAGAAGAAGGGTTACGTATTTTCGAAGAGATTAAACGTACGTTTAATGTGCCGCTGATTACTGATGTGCATGAGCCGCATCAAGCAGCGCCGGTTGCAGAAGTTGTCGACGTGATCCAATTGCCTGCTTTTTTAGCCCGCCAAACCGATTTAGTGGTGGCGATGGCGAAAACGGGCGCGGTCATTAATGTGAAAAAACCGCAGTTTTTAGCGCCGCATGAAATGCGCCATATTCTGAAGAAGTTTGCCGAAGCTGGAAATGAGCAAGTGATCCTCTGCGAGCGTGGCTCAAGCTTCGGTTACAATAACCTGGTTGTCGACATGCTGGGCATGGATGAAATGAAACAGTATGCGCCTGTCATTTTTGATGCAACCCATGCCTTACAAAAACCGGGTGGCCGTGAAGACTCTGCGGATGGCCGTCGTGCCCAAGCGGCACAACTGGCTCGCTCGGGTATGGCTTTAGGCTTAGCAGGGTTGTTTATTGAAGCACACCCTGAGCCTAATTTGGCTAAATGCGATGGCCCTTGTGCTTTGCCATTGGCTAAGCTCGAGCCTTATCTGGCGCAAATGCAGGCGTTAGATCAGTTGGTTAAAAGCTTTCCTGTGCTGGATACTTCAGCCAATTAAGTGTTGTTAGCAAAGCGCTATTGATGCTGACGCCTGTCAGCATCAATAGCGCTGTTTCACATAATGGATCACGTTATGAAACTGATCGGTTAATTGTTCAATCGTTTCCGCTACCGTACTTAAATCTGCTGTTTCCGCAATCTTCTCTAAACTCAACGCTTTGTTGGCCACTTGTAAAGCCCCGACACTCTTTGCCATGGCTTTTAATTGATGAGCTTCACTTCGAATGCCCTGACGCTGCTGACTCGTGTTTAATTGCGATAATTTCCTAATGACGGGGGTCGCTTCGCTAATAAAATAATTTAAATATTCTTCGTGCTTTACTGGGTCATTACCCAGGCAATTGGCTAAAGTGGTAAAACAAATCGGTGAGAGATTATTTTGCTCAACAGTATCTTGTGCTGATTCTTTAGCACTCTGTTTTAGCGGTAACCATTTTTGCATGACATTTTGTAGCGTGACCAGTTCAATCGGTTTGGTGATATAAGCGTCCATACCCACGCTTAGACATTTTTGCTCTTCGCCTTTCATCGCATTTGCGGTAATGGCGATAATACGAGTAAATTGGCTATCCTCTTGTCGATGTAAATCTTCTAAGCGAATAGCTTTGGTTAAATCATAACCACTGAGATTAGGCATATGCAAATCGGTTAATACCAGTGGGTAATGATACTCACGCCATTTTTCAAGAGCGATAGCGCCATCATCGGCTACTTCGACGGCATAGCCTAAAGCACTTAACTGTTCTACGATGACGCGCTGGTTCATTTGATTATCTTCAGCTAACAAAACCAGTTCACGATTTTTTCGTGCGGTTTCAATACTGGGAGCTTGCAATGAAGCTTGGTTAGTGGGTTGGATAATTTGTTTTGGACGCGCTTTTAGGCCGCAGATAATTTGTACGGCATCGAGGATTTGTGTGCGGCAAATCGGGCTACCATGCACATAAATAACATTATCAAATAGCAAGTCGGCTAATTCAGTTTGGTTAGTGATAATCACAAACTTTACACTTGATAATTTGGGGTGAGTGACCAAATGTGTTATTTCGCTTGCCGATATTTGTTCATAGGTCGCATCCAGCAACCAAATCGTCTGGGTTTTCGCATCTTCTCGTTGATTTTCGGCACGAAGATGCAGAGCCTCTACACTCAGCACGATATCTAAGTTGGCTCCGCAAAATAGCAGGTAGTCTGATAAGTGATGTTGATTATCGCTATCTTGGCTAAACAGGCAAATAGATAAGTCTTTGAGTAAGCTTTGTGACAGATAACGAGCGTTTTCAATGCGGTGCATCGGCAGCCGTACTCGAAATTCAGAGCCTTTGCCCGGTTCACTCTTCGCATCTATCTCGCCATACATTAAAGAGGTGAGGTATTGGCAAATAGATAAACCTAACCCTGTACCGCCAAAACGCCGGGTGATGGAACCTTCTGCTTGGTTAAAGGGCTGAAAAACATAACTAATTTGCCGCTGGGTCATGCCGCGGCCGTTATCGGACACTGTCAATTGGATTTGGCTAAAATCCATGTTCTCTTCTAATAACCGAGCGCTGACCAATACCACACCGGTTTTCTCTGCTGTGGTTTCTGTAAATTTAATGGCGTTACCCGCCAAGTTATACAGAATTTGCCGTAAGCGGACAGGATCGCCCATTAAGCCATCGGGAATGCGCGGATCGATATAAATTTTTAAATCAATTTGTCGCTGATAGGCCACTGAGACTAAGATGCGGCCCACTGCTTCAATGATATCGACCAGCGACACGGGGATATTTTCAAGCTCAAGCTTGCCGGCTTCGATTTTAGAGAAATCCAAAATATCATCGAGGATCCGTAATAACGAAAACGATGATTCTCGGATCGTATCAGTCATGCGATATTGCGGATTACTTAATTCCGTTTTACGTAACAAGTCGATCGTGCCGATAATACCGTTCATAGGGGTACGAATTTCGTGGCTCATGGTGGCTAAAAAAGTCGACTTGGCTTCATTGGCTTTTTCAGCCGTTAATTTTGCAGTTTCTAAGGCATCGGTACGTTCTTTAATGCGATGCTCAACCTCTTGCTTTAATTGGCTGATGTTATCTTCTGAGGCTTTCAAGGCTTGTGTGCTTTGTTGTAGCCGATAAAACACGGTATTGATTTGCTCAGCTAACAGCCCAAAGACATCTTTTTCATGGCTGTCAAAACCGGGTACAAACTGTTCTTTCTCTAAGGCGTTGCGTGTGCCTAAGACCAAAGGCAGTAACCGCTCCCTAAAATATTGCGATAAGTGATAACTGATGCCTGCGAGTAACAATAACCCCGTGACTAGCCCGATAAATAACGCAAATAGAGCGGGTTGATAATTGGGCGGGGGCAGTAATTGTAATGACACTAAAACTTTATTTGTTTGTCCTGGTAAAATGCGGTGCACAATTAGTAAATCGTCTTGGCGAATGGCCATATTTGAGAGGGTCGGTGAGGGCACCACATTTGGTAAATTTTCCGTATTGAATTCAAGCTCTATACCTTTGGCCGTCACGCTGTAAAGATAGAACGCTCGGCTGGGATCATTATTGCGCGCTTGTAAAAATAACTGCTGTTGTAAGACTTTATCATCAGTGGGCACCAGACTAAGGCTTTGTGCCAATACCATACTTTCTGCAGTGAGTCGTTGCAGTTGTTCAGAACTGCGCTGCGCAGAAGCGGTAAACCAGCCAAATAACCATGTTTGAATGGCAAGACAAATAAGTAAAATTATCGCCAACCGAAAAAATATTGGTTTAGTAAAATGGGTGTTTTCCATTGACCTTCCATAGCGTTAAATGAAACAAAATTAACCGAAACTGCAATTTTCTAGCTTAACAAGTTTCTGCCAGCAAAAGCAGTAATTTTAGCAGTTTGTTTTTAGCTTCTCGCAGTATATTTAGTACTCGAAAACGGTCTTTTTGTTCAAGTTATAAGCTGTCAGTATGCTTTTCAAAAATATTTATTGACTTAACTCGGCAAAATCCGTTTAATACGCCGCATTGCCCAGATAGCTCAGTCGGTAGAGCAGCGGATTGAAAATCCGCGTGTCGGTGGTTCGATTCCGCCTCTGGGCACCATGAATTTTGGTGCCATTGTTTAACATTTTACAGTGTCGCTGCCGCTTTAGCTCAGTTGGTAGAGCAACTGACTTGTAATCAGTAGGTCATCCGTTCGACTCGGATAAGCGGCACCATCCTTTTGCCCAGATAGCTCAGTCGGTAGAGCAGCGGATTGAAAATCCGCGTGTCGGTGGTTCGATTCCGCCTCTGGGCACCACTATAGTTAAAACGCCAGCCTTGTGCTGGCGTTTTGCTTTTTATCGCCCTCGGCGTCATCTTCGATTACTCGGCGCATCCTGCGCCTCGCCCTGCGGGCCAGCAAAGCTGTTCCACATCGTTCCCGACGATGTGGTCCGCCTCTGGGCACCACTATAGTTAAAACGCCAGCCTTGTGCTGGCGTTTTGCTTTTTATCGCCCACGGCGTCATCTTCGATTACTCGGCGCATCCTGCGCCTCGCCCTGCGGGCCAGCAAAGCTGTTCCACATCGTTCCCGACGATGTGGTCCGCCTCTGGGCACCATTATAGTTAAAACGCCAGCCTCGAGCTGGCGTTTTGCTTTTAAAAATCGAATTGAGCCTCCTATCAATCCACAGAAAATTCCGTTCAGTGAAATAGGCAAACAGCATTGTCTTTGTTAAGCTCTCAGGTGTTAATTCCTATAATCACAATAAAACTGGAGTCCACCTGTATGAAGTTTGCCTTAACCTTATTGGCTGCCGCGGTCTTAACCGCTTGCGGCGGTGCTAAGCAAGATGTCGTCCCGGAGCAAAATGTGACTGTCACTCAGCAACAAAGCACAATTAACTACCCCCAGAGCCGCCAAGGTGATGTGGTTGATAACTATTTTGGTACGCAAGTCGCCGATCCTTATCGTTGGTTAGAAGACGATCGTAGCAGTGAGACTGAAAGCTGGGTAAAAGCGCAAAACGAGAGTACTTTCGCATATTTAAAACAGATCCCATTTCGGGATCAGATCCGCGATAAATTACAGCAATCGTGGAACTATGAGCGGATTAGCGCACCGTTTAAAGAAGGTGATTACACCTATTTTTACAAGAATGACGGTTTACAAAATCAGTTTGTGTTGTATCGCCAAAAAGGCGATGGCGCTGCCGAAGTGTTTTTAGATCCCAATACTTTTAGCGCTGACGGCACAACGTCCATGGCCGATATTCAATTCTCTTCAGACGGTAAACTGGCCGCTTATGCCATTTCAGAAGGCGGCAGCGATTGGCGTAAAGTGATTGTCATCGACACTGAGACTAAGCAACAAATTGGCGATACGCTGATTGATATTAAGTTTAGCGGTATTGCTTGGCAGGGGAACGACGGTTTCTTTTATTCTAGTTATGACAAACCCGATGGCAGTGAACTCTCTGCCATGACTGATCAGCACAAGTTGTACTACCACAAGCTTGGCACGCCTCAATCAGCGGATCCGGTCGTATTCGGTGCCCTAGATGGCCAGAAACATCGTTATGTAGGCGCTGAAGTCACAGAAGATAATCGTTATTTGTTAGTGTCCGCTGCGGTGTCGACGTCGGGTAATAAGCTTTTCGTGAAAGATCTCACCCAACCCAATAGTGAGTTTGTTGCGATTGTTACCGATACCGATTCAGATGTGGATCTCGTGGACAGTGACGGTGATATGCTCATCTTAGCAACTAACCGTGATGCGCCTAATCGTAAAGTGGTGAAAGTGTCGGCAAAAGCACCGCAGCCAGAAAATTGGCAAGTGCTGATCCCGGAAACTGAACATGTGCTGCGTATTAGTAGCGGAGCAGGCTTTTTATTCGCTAATTACATAGTCGATGCGATTGCCAAGGTAAAACAATATGATATGAACGGTCAGTTGGTTCGCGATATCGAATTACCTGGTTTAGGCAGCGTGGGCGGCTTTGGTGGCAAAAAAGAGGCGGATACGCTGTATTTTAGCTTTGCTAACTACATTACACCGGGTTCTATTTATGCGTTTGAGCCAAAAGCGGGTGAAACTTCGCTGTATAACCAGCCGAAAGTGAATTTTGATCCAAGCAACTACGTGTCTGAGCAGGTCTTTTACACCTCTAAAGACGGTACTAAGGTGCCGATGATCATCAGCTATCGTAAAGATTTAAAACGCGATGGCAGCAACCCCACCATCTTGTACGGTTATGGCGGTTTTAATATCAGCCTAACCCCATCTTTTAGCGTGGCGAACGCGGTATGGATGGAAATGGGAGGTATTTATGCGGTGGCCAATATTCGTGGTGGGGGTGAGTACGGTAAAGCCTGGCATAACGCCGGTACACAATTACAAAAGCAAAATGTGTTTGATGACTTTATTGCTGCGGCTGAATATCTGCAAACAGAAAAATACACTTCCAAAGAGAAAACCGCTGTTCGCGGTGGTTCAAATGGCGGTTTATTGGTGGGTGCAGTCATGACACAACGGCCAGAGCTGTTCAAAGTGGCGATCCCGCAAGTGGGTGTACTTGATATGTTACGTTATCATACCTTTACCGCCGGTGCGGGATGGGCCTATGATTACGGTACGTCAGAGCAATCAGCCGAGATGTTTAACTATCTGCAAGGTTACTCGCCAGTACACAACGTGAAAGCAGGTATCACTTATCCTGCTACCATGATTACGACAGCCGATCACGATGATCGCGTGGTGCCTGCGCATTCGTTTAAGTTTGCTGCAGAGCTACAGGCCAAAGCCAGCAAAGCAACGCCTCAGCTTATTCGCATTGACGTTAATGCAGGGCATGGTGCGGGTATGCCGGTGGCGATGGTGATTGATCAAGCCGCAGATATTTACAGCTTTACGCTGTTTAATATGGGCTATAGTCAGTTACCGAAATAAGCGCTTCATGGCGAAGGGTTATGGCGTCTTCGGACGCCATTTTCGTTTTCAGTAGCGATAAGTTGCCAAGGTGTTGCTAAAACGGCCGTGGCGTATTAAGCTGCGTGCCCTTTTTATTTTGTTAGCTTAGCGCTATCTGGCAAAATAACATCGCCAACAATGGCTGTTCTGCACAGGAGTATGTGATGGCAAAAGCAGTAATTTTAGTCCTCGATAGTTTTGGGATCGGCAGTGCGCCGGATGCCGCAAAGTTTGGTGACGAAGGCGCTAATACCTTTGCCAGCATTGCCCGAACCTTTACCGAGCAGAAACAACGAGCCTTGCAATTACCTCATCTCGCGCGTTTAGGCTTGGTAAAAGCCTGTACCGCCGCCAGTCAGGGCCAAGCACCGACAGTCGCCGATGCCAGTTCGCTGCATGGTGCTTATGGCTATGCCCGTGAGCTGAGTAGTGGTAAAGATACACCCAGTGGTCATTGGGAAATGGCCGGTGTTCCGGTGTTATTTGATTGGGGCTATTTTAGCGCTAAAACAGACAGCTTCCCGCCAGAATTAATCTCAGAATTATGCCAGCGCACAGGCATCAGCGGTATCTTAGGTAATTGTCATGCCTCGGGCACCGATATTTTAGTAAAACTGGGCGATGAGCATATTAAAACAGGCCAGCCGATTTGTTACACCTCAGCTGATAGCGTGTTTCAAGTGGCTGCGCATGAAGAGCATTTTGGTTTAGCGCGTTTACTGCGCTTTTGTGAAGTAGCCCGCGAACTGCTCGACAAATATAATATTGGCCGCGTCATTGCTCGGCCTTTTACGGGTACTGCGCCAGAGAACTATGCCAGAACGGGTAATCGTCGTGATTATTCAGTATTACCACCTGCGCCGACTGTACTCGATAAATTGGTGCAGCAAGGTGGTCAGGTGATCAGTATTGGTAAAATTGCCGATATTTTCGCGCATCAGGGTATTTCGCAATCGTTAAAAGCCAATGGTTTAGCGCATTTGGTCGATACCACTTTAGCGCAAATGGCCAAACAGCCGGATAACAGTTTAATTTTTACCAACTTGGTCGATTTTGACCAAAACTTTGGCCATCGCCGCGATCCTATTGGTTATGGCGAGGCATTAGAGTATTTCGATAGCCGCTTGCCAGAGCTGATTAATGCCTGTGATGAAGATACCTTGTTATTACTTACCGCTGACCATGGTTGCGATCCCACTTGGCCGGGTACTGAGCACACACGCGAATATGTGCCAGTGCTGGTTTACAAACAAGGGTTAAACGGTGTTGATCTTGGCGAACGCATGAGTTTTGCTGATATGGGCCAAACCTTGGCCGACTATTTCGCGCTGGATGCCATGGCATACGGTGCATCTTTCTTAGCTGATTTGAATTAATTAAAGAGAAATTATGGCAACTCCACATATTAATGCCCCTGCGGGCGCTTTTGCTGAAACCGTGTTAATGCCTGGCGATCCACTGCGGGCAAAACATATTGCTGAAACGTTTTTAGAGGATGCCGTTTGCGTTAACACGGTACGCAATATGTTTGGCTATACCGGTACTTATAAAGGTAAAAAAGTCAGTGTATTAGGTTCAGGTATGGGCGTGCCGTCTATGTCTATTTATGCCACTGAATTAGTCAAATTTTACGATGTAAAAAACATCATCCGTATCGGTTCATGTGGTGCTTTACCGTTATCGGTTAAAGTGCGTGATGTGGTAATTGGTATGGGCGCGAGCACCGATTCTATGGTTAACCGTAATCGTGTTGGCGGTTTAGATTTTGCCGCAATGGCCAGTTTTGGTTTGTTAGAAAAAGCCGTTGCAGCAGCCCGTGCTAAGTCAATTGATGTCAAAGTGGGTAACGTGTTCACTTCAGATTTATTCTATAACCCCAGTGAAACGTTATTCGATACCCTCGAAAAATACGGTGTGTTGGCCGTGGAAATGGAAGCCGCCGGTTTGTACGGTGTGGCAGCAGAGTATGGCATTAATGCATTAGCCATTTTTACCGTGAGTGATCATATCCGAACCGGTGAAGCCTTAAGTGCCGAGTTACGTCAAACCAGTTTTAATGAAATGGTTGAAGTCGCCTTAGGCTGTCTGTAAACAACGAGGGATTGCTGATTATGTCATTAACCACCAATAAAATGTTTTATGTGTCTTGGGAAGCGTTTCATCGCGCCACGAAAGAGCTGGCACGTCAGCTGTTAGCCGAAGACTTTGATGCCATCGTCGCGGTAAGCCGCGGCGGTTTAGTACCAGCAGCCATCTTGGCGCGTGAGCTGAATATTCGTACCGTCGATAGTATCTGTGTGGCCAGTTACGATCATGATAAGCAAGGTAGTTTAACGATCTTAAAAGACGCGCAGTTAGCCGATTCGGCCAAACTGTTAGTGGTCGACGATTTGGTCGATACCGGTGAAACGGCAAAGGCACTGCGCGAGCGTTTTCCGCTGGCGCGTTTTGTTACGGTATATGCCAAACCACAGGGTAAGCCGTTAGTGGATAACTACGTCACGGATATCGAGCAAGATACTTGGATCCAGTTACCTTGGGATATGGAGTTAGCCTACAGTAAACCACTGGCCGAGGAAGTATGAGCCTTACTCAACTGACTTTAACGCTGCCTGACTGGATCAACGAGGTAGTTGATTGGCAGCAGACGTATCAAAACGATCAGCAAAAAATGGCGCTAGCCATAGAGTTATCTCGGCAAAACGTATTGCGTGGCACGGGTGGCCCTTTTGGTAGTGCGATTTTTGATATCGAAAGCGGAAAGTTACTCAGTGTAGGGGTTAACCGGGTCATGCCGTTAAGTAACTCCACTGCCCATGGCGAGATGATGGCGATTATGCTGGCTGAGCAATCACTGCAAAGCTTTAGCTTGTCTGCAGATGGTGTTAAGCGCGAGTTGTTTACCTCCTGTGAGCCTTGCGCTATGTGCTTAGGCGGTACCTTGTGGAGTGGGGTGAAGCGTTTGGTCTGTGCGGCAACCGCCGATGATGCGCGAGCGATTGGCTTTGATGAAGGCCCTGTATATGAGCAAAGCTATCAATATCTAACCGATGTGGGTATTGAAGTGGTGCGGTTAGTTGAGCGTGATGCCGCAGCTGCAGTGCTACAGCATTATTTGCAAGAGGGTGGCACCATTTATAATGGTTAAGCTATCACAATAGCATTAATAAAAAAGCCAGCTTTAGCATAATACCGATCATTTAGTGTTTAGCATGACGCAGTTTGCTCACATCAACACGCCATGAATCATCCCTGAGGCTCGATTCCGGCCATCCATGGCCTTCAACGGTTGATTTAGAGCAAACAGGTCATGCTTAACTGACTTTAATTAAGCGTTAGCTGGCTTTTTCCATTCAATTAACCTTGCTATACAGTTTATTGCTGATAAAAAGCGCTTCGACTTTTTCGCGTGCCCATGGGGTACGCCGTAAAAACTTTAGGCTACTTTTTACCGACGGATCTTTTTTAAAGCAGTTAATGTCAATCTGCTCTGCCAGCTTGGGCCAACCATAATGCACCACTAACGCAGTAACAATTTGTTCTAGCGTAACGCCATGCAAGGGGTTATTTGTTTGTGTCATGTGGTTTCCCATTACGCCAGCGGCAATCGCTGCTGGCGCTGGCTATCAGATGTTATAAACGTTCGATCAGGGCTGCAGTGAAGTCGGTTGTGCCGAAGCTACCTCCTAAATCACGCGTGGTGCGATCACCGCTGGCGATCACGTCAGTTAATGCCGCTAAAATCTTATCGGCTTTATCTTTCATACCTAAGTATTCTAGCATCTGAATCGACGCTAAGATCACTGAACTTGGGTTTGCTAGGTTTTTACCCGCAATATCTGGCGCGCTACCGTGCACCGCTTCAAAGATGGCACAATCTTTACCGATATTCGCACCTGGCGCCATGCCTAAACCACCCACAAGGCCTGCACAGAGATCCGATAAAATATCACCAAATAAGTTAGTGGTGACAATTACGTCAAACTGCTGTGGGTTCATGACCAGTTGCATACAAGTGTTATCAACGATCATTTCTTGAACTTCGATATCCGGATACGACTGAGCAACCTCGCGCGCCGTTTTCAGGAATAAACCTGAAGTCGATTTTAAGATATTGGCTTTGTGCACGATGGTGACTTTTTTGCGGCTTTCGCGGCGTGCGGTTTCAAAAGCAAACTCGGCAATACGGCGCGCGCCTTCTTTAGTGACAATGCTAGACGCTTGCGCAGTTTGTCCATCTTCAGACACGGTTTGGCCATGGCCTGAATACATACCTTCGGTATTTTCACGAATGGTAATAATATCGATATTTTCGTAACGGGCTTTGGTGCCTTTAAATGAGATCACCGGGCGAACGTTAGCGTACAGGTTAAACTTTTTACGTAAGGTTACGTTAATTGAAGTAAAGCCTTCACCTACTGGCGTGGTTAAAGGGCCTTTGAGTGTGATCTTGTTTTTAAGAATAGCGTCTAAGGTGGCTTGTGGTAGCAATTCACCGGTTTTTTCCAGCGCGGTCAAACCGGCATCCACGTATTCGTAGTCAAAATCACAACCGGCTTTTTCCAGTACTTGAATCGCGGCTTCAACAATACTTGGGCCAATGCCATCGCCTTTAATCACGGTAATCGTTTGCTTGCTCATGGAAATCCTTAGCTGTATATTTTTGATATTTATAGTCAGGCGTCGGCCTGAAAGCGTTCTCATTATAGCGCTGCAGCGGGTTTTAAGCCAGTTTACCGCGCAGGATAGCTAGTCACGACTTTGATAGGTGCTATAAGTTTGGTGAATGTAAATTGTGTTAGGCAAATTCACTATTTAGCGGATAAAACAGCCCGTCGTACTGCAGCAGCAGTTGCTGCCATTCTTTTAATGATTTAAGCGGTAATGATAGCGTAGTTGTGGCTTGTTGAAGCAGATGTTGGGTGCTCTGCTGCGCCATCGGATAACAAAATACGCTAAATGTCAGCTGCCAGGCCAACCGTAACAGCAAGCCTTGTTGCTCGGCCAAGGTCCAAGGCATCCCTTCGATATGTTGTGTATATTGACACATGGCGCCTTCAGCCCAACTTTCTAACTGATAATGATGCAATAGTGCTGCCGTCAAACGCTGACTTTTAACCGGTTCCAGCAGGTATTTTTGTACGAGTTGGCTCAGTAAATGTTGATGTTGGACGAGACGACTGGCCGGTACGGCTTGCAGGCTAGGGTGATGCCACAGTGGCGTACTGGCACAACAGGCGATTAAGCCTGCTTGTTGCTGTGATAAGGGTTGTGCTAAGTGTTGGCCTAATAGGAATAAGCTATGATACAGCGCCTGTTGTAATTGCCATAACCAAGCATGCTGATTACTGCGCTGGCATTGCAGGTAAAACTGCAGTTCGGCGCGTGCTACCGCAAGCGGCAACTGTGCTTGACCGAAACTGGCAAGCGCATGACGTAAATTGTTCACTGCAACTTTCTGCCGATTACTGGCAGTGGCATTCTCGAGTAACAATTGAGCAATAGCCGGATGCTTTTCTAGTAAGCTAACCTGAGCATTTAAATCGCTGTGACTTAAACTGCCTAAAATAGACTGCTGCATTAGGTCATTTGGGTTGAGTATGGGCACTTCGGGTCGCTTTGGCATACTGACTTTAGCTAACCAGTGTTGCTGTATCAGCTTAGCCGGTGGCAAAATATTCAATTCATCCAAATTACGTTTAGTCGGATGCTCCGCTAAACGTTGGTGTTCTGGCCAGTATTGCAACGCCTGATAGCCTTCGCTGTGATTATCCGCATGGCAAAGTAGCCAAAAGTTGTCTTGCTCATCGCTGGCAACTCGACCACACAAGAACAATGCAGGTGCATAGTGTATTAACTGACTGATTTCGGTTAACACTAACTCATCATTAGAACCGATAATCCAGCGCGCTAACAGTACTTCTAAAGCCGGTGCGCTGCCCTTTTCAGGTTGTAATTGATAACCCAGCTCAATGGCTAAGGTTAATAGTGGGCTGTCGTGATGCACCTGCCAAGGTAGGCGTTTTTGTAAGCGATGAAAAGTGCCAGCGAGTACCGTGGTAATAATGCCGCCGATTTTATGTTCTTTCAGTTTTTTGGCTAATTGTAATGCCGCTGGTATCTTATTGTGTACTGTTCTACAACCGGCCAATAACACGGCTACCCCTAATAGATCGCGTCGTGCTTTAGGCCAATGTTTCAGGCGAGTCCATAGCATCAACAGCACCCAACTTTTGATGGTGCGATTTACCGTAGCCGGTTCTTCCGAGGGAATATAGGATAATTGCGCCATTGCTGCGGCTAAATTAATTTCACTACTTTGTTGCAGTTGGATATGCAGTTCTCGCGCTTGTTGAATAACCCTTTGCAAGGTTTCAGGTGTATCGGCTTGCGCTAGCGCTTGGCTTAACAAGGGCAGTTGTTGGTAACTACGTAGCCAATTAATCGATTGATCCGGCATGCGGTTGCTGCTCCAGATAGTGTTTCGTGGCGTCGTCACCTATGGCGGTCAGTTGGCGATTAATAAATAATAAGGCGGTACATTCGTCTGCAGTGGTAATACCGTCTGCAGCTTTACGATGAGTACGATAGTACAATAGTTGATAAACTTGATTATTAAGCACAAAGGCTTCGGTAATATCGGGGCTGCCTAAACGATTGATCAGCGCATCCTGCGCGAGGGGTTGCTTCAGATCAAGGCGTTGTATCACTTTAGCATTAAAAGATTCGCGGTCTTGCCAATTCATTTGAGTCGGGTCATCGGGATAAAAACGCAAAATAGCGAAAGTACTCACAAAATAGAGTACAACACCAGCAGCAAACCATAGCAGGGTTTTAAATTTCATAAGTGACTACGATGACTCCGTTAAGCGTATATCTTGTAAGTTTAAACCCAGCTCTAATTGAGTTTGCAATGTCAAAATTTGAGTATAAAGAATAATATCTTGTTTTTGCTCAGTGATTTTTAGTTTCAATTTTTTCGGGCAATCAGGGTGTTGCAAGGCATCATTTAAGCTGCGGCCTAGTGCCATAAATTCTTCAGCACCTTTGGGGCCCACACCGTTTACTCCCGGGATATTATTGGTACTATCACCCACTAAGCTCCACCAACTGACGAGTTGCTCTGGCTGCACACCAAACTTTTCTTTTACCTGTTCGCGGCTGACATAGTGTCGGGCGAAAGGATCATAAATCTCAACACCTTGGCCTAGTAGCGGTAAATAGCCTTTATCGGTTGACACAATAACCACGTCTTGTTGGTGCTGGCGTATCTTGGTGGCAATAGTGGCAATCACATCGTCTGCTTCATATTCAGCCTGATGAAAGCATTTCACGCCGCTTAGCTCGGTAGCGGTTAATAAGTCGGGCAGGGCAGCGGCTAAAATACTGGGCATGGGCTTACGATTGGCTTTGTACAGGGCGCATAATTTTTGTCGCCACTGGCTGCTATTGTCACCGTCAAATACCATTAACGCATGAGTGGCCTGCAGCTCTTGGCGCAGGCGGCTTAACGTTTGCAGTAGCATTTGTTGAGTATTACTAATGATTTGCTGACGCGTACCCTCTGCGACTTCTTCCGCTAAAGGCAGGTAGGGGCGTTCTTGTACCGCATACAAGCGACGGATCAGGTTTAGCGCATCTAATAGTATTACTCTAGCCATAATTATTGTGAGATCCGATAACAGGGTTCGTATTTGCTGCCAGGCAATTTCATGCGACCTTGCTCAACAAAAGCCGCCAATAATTTATCCATCAAACGCATTAAAACTGGCTCGCCACTGAGAATAAAGGGGCCATGCTGACGAATGGCTTTTATGCCCTCGTCTTTAACATTACCGGCCACGATACCCGAAAATGCGCGGCGTAAATTAGCCGCTAGTTTCGCTTTGTCCTGATCGAGGTGCAAGTCGAGTGCGGCCATATTCTGATGATTTGGGATAAAAGGTTGTTGAAAATCAGGCGCGATATCCAAGGTCCAATTAAAGTGGTAAGCGTCACCTACGGATTTACGATAGGCACGCACATCCTGACAACCTTGTTTTAAGCGTTTTGCCACAGCTTCCGGATCATCAATAATGATTTCCAGCAAGGCTAATGCCTCAGCGCCAAGTGTTTGCTGAATAAAATCGGCAATTTCATTAAAGTAAGCTGCACTACTGGCAGGGCCGGTTAAAACGATTGGAAGGCGTTGCTCAGCGTTACGTTTATCTAGCATGATGCCCACCAGATACAGTAATTCTTCCGCTGTACCGGCCCCCCCTGGGAAAATAATAATACCGTGTGCCACGCGCACAAAAGCTTCTAAGCGTTTTTCGATATCTGGCAAGATCACTAATTCATTTACAATCGGATTGGGTGGCTCGGCAGCAATAATACTGGGCTCGGTTAAACCTAAATAGCGTCCAGTGCGAATACGTTGTTTACTATGGCCAATTGTGGCCCCTTTCATTGGACCTTTCATCGCGCCCGGGCCACAGCCAGTACAAATGTTTAAACCGCGTAAACCGAGTTGATAACCCACCTCTTTCGTGTAGTGATATTCTGCTTCGCGGATAGAGTGGCCTCCCCAGCAAACAATCATATCCGGTTCACTGGTGGCATCGATGACACGAGCATTCCGCAAAATATCAAACACACTGTGCGTCAGATGCACGCCATTATTAAAATCTAAAGGGTGAGTTTCGCCGCTATGACGGGTGTGATAAAACAAAATATCGCGTAACACCGCAAACAAGTGTTCATGGATCCCTTTGATAATTTTGCCATCGACAAAGGCGCTTTGCGGAGGATTGTTTAATTCAATTTTGATGCCGCGCTCGCGGCTGAGTAACTTAATCGAAAAATCTTGATATTGTTCGTAGATTTCCGCTGAACTGTCGGTATGGCTGCCGACATTCAGCACCGCAAGGGCGCAATTGCGAAACAGTTGATAAGTGTCGTTTTCGGTATTTTGTTGTAAACGTTCAACTTCTAATTGGGATAATAAATCCATAGCACCCAATGGGTTAAGGTGTACTTGCATCGGCAATCTCCTGATTGCGGGCAACAGCGTTGTTACTTTAATGCTATTTGGTCCCGTCCGCCCTTTTTGGCGAGGTATAAGGCTTCATCGGCGCGGTCGAATGCTTGGCGCGGTTGTTCACCGGCTAAAAACTCTGTGGCTCCGAAAGAAATGGTAATACGCACATGTTCATTTTTAAATTTAAACGGAATTTTTTTGATTTTTTCTCTTATTAAATTAAGCGGCTCACTGGTTTGACTCAGTTTAGTATCGGGCATGATGATCACAAATTCTTCGCCACCGTAACGGGCTAAAAAATCTGTTTGCCGTATCGATTGTTGTAGTATTTTGGCAATAACCCGAAGGGTTTTATCACCGGCACTGTGGCCGTAACTGTCATTAATTTTCTTGAAAAAGTCTACATCACCTAAAATAATACATAGCGGCGTGCCTTGGCGTAGCCAGCGTTTAAATTCTAGATCTAGGCGAGCTTCGTATGCAGCACGATTTGGGATCCCCGTTAAAGTATCACGAGCACTGCGAATACTTTGCTCGGCGAGACGTTCTTTAAAACTTTTAGCATCGCGCTCTAATTCTTTGACGCGGCTCTCCATCACAACCAAGCTGCCCAGCAGCTTCTTTCTCTCTTGTTGTTCTAGCCGTTCTTTTTCATTTAATGACTCGGTTAAATCATTCATTCGCACGATAACCAAGCTTTTAAGTTGTTCTAAAGACTGTGCTTTTTTAGTTTGTTTGCCTAGGTCATCGATTTGATTTTCGATTTTTTGATTTAGCGTGGCGAGTTTTTGTTGAAAATGCCCTGAATCTAGTAAGGTTGCTTCAACAGCTTGTTGCACACTGGCAAGGGCTGCATTCAACTTTAATAAAAAGTTTTCAGAGGATTGCCGCTCTTCTTGCAAGCCATTGGCGATAATGTTGATGGTGGTTAAACAGGCATTAAAGAGGTCTTCAATAGTCAATGAACCGAGTAAACTGGCCTTGATTTGTTCGGCAGCAGGAGCGTGTTTTTCGGTAAAGGTGAGCTCGCTCAGTAAATTACTCAGTTCTAAAGTCAATTGCCGACAAACATGTGCATAGCGCTCATGCTCATCATGACCATCACTTAAAACGTTGCTGTTTTTGGCATCCTGATGCGCACTTAATGCGGTTTGGTAAAGTTGCGTAAGGTGCGTCAGTTGCGGCAAAAAAGCTTGTAAAGTTGCGGTGGGCTGCTCAACTTTACTTAACAGTTGGCGTAAATCGCGGCGTAACTGATCAGGTAAACCCCGCTGTTGTTGCAGCATTTTGCCTGCTTGGGTCAGTTCTTGTTGGATCTTAACAATCTCAAGCTCTTGTTGCTTTTCAAGCGCTTGCAAGCTGCTGCTTATATCATTAATTAAAGGTAAGACATTTTCCAGATCTGCACTTTTACTTAGCGCACTGCGTAACTTTGCTAGTCGATTATCCAGTTCTAAATCAATGCCTTTTGTTAGTAAGGATAAGCGTAATACAAGCTGCGAAAGCAGTGAAAACTGCTTTTGGTAAGTTTGCTCTAAGGTTTTTCGAGCAGAAACGGCTTGGCTAAGTTGTTGCTTCAGGTCTTGTTGCAATGCAGCCACCTTACTAAGGGTTCCAAGAGTCTTGATGGATCAAGTATATCCCCAGAGTGGGCTAAGAAGGTAGCGTAATGCTAAAAAACTTAAAGTAAAAAGCGAGCTTAAGCTCGCTTTTCGATATTTCTTATTATTTTAGCTTGGCTTACTTTGTTAGGTAGTAAGGCAGCCAGCTAGTTTCTTCTGTAGGGGTAAGATGTAACATTATCAGGTTCCATTTTGCTATTGCCTGTTGTCAGCATCAACAGGTGTGACTATTAAAACAGAATCACCTCTGAAATGAAAGTGCACGTGTAATATTTCTTATTGGCTTTCATGTTTTAGCATCATTTTACTGAATCAAAGCCGTAAAGAAGCTAAAAGACAGCGATATGCTGTCTTTTTGTGTGTTGGGGTACGTGATGGGTTACATTATTGGCGGCTTAAACGAATATTGGGTGCCTGATAAGGCTCACTGCTGCGTAATGGATTAATATCTAAGCCACCACGGCGTGTATAGCGCGCATATACTGCTAAAAATTCGGGCTTGGCAAAGCGCCATAAATCCGTGTAAATGCGTTCTACACATTGTTCATGAAATTCGTTATGGCTGCGGAAGCTGATTAAATATTTTAATAAGGCTTCATGCGATAGTGCTGGGCCGCGATAATGAATATAAATACTGGCCCAATCGGGTTGCGAGGTAATTAAGCAATTTGATTTTAACAAATGCGAATGCAGCTTTTCATCAACGCGATCTCGGTTCGGATCTAATGCCAATAGGCTGGCATCGTACTGATACTGGTCAACGCTAATATCTAATTCATCTAAACAGATACCTGGGATCCAGGTTGCTTGAAACGCCATAATTTCACTTACATTATGCAGGCTAACTTGCACTGGCTTACCAGCACACGCCGATAAGTCTTGTTGTAATGCTTGATAAACTTGACCTAAATCAGCAAAGCGGCTTTGATTAAAGCTGTTTAAATATAATTTAAAGGATTTAGATTCAATTAAGTTGGCCGAGTCTACCGGGACCACAAAAGTCGCCAGCGCCACCATGGGTTTGCCTTTGGCGTTTAACCAAGATAGTTCGTAACCGTGCCAGATATCTTGACCAACAAAGGGCAGGTCAGCATCGCTTATGCCAAGTGTTTGGCGGCCTAAGCTACGAGGAACCGCTTGTAACAGCGTAGGAGTGTAGTGATCAACATAATCGGTAATCTTGCCTAGACTTAAGTCGGCCAGAATGTCGGTATGGCTTTTTGTCATTTCTCTGTCTTTTTAGCTACAATACCGCGCATATTATCATAACTGTCCCGAGGAGTAGAGGTGTCTACTGAACAAGCGTTGGCAAAATTTATCGAACACAGTGTCACTTGGCATCAGGCCACGGCGCAGCCATTAACGGCATGGGCCGATCCAGCTAGCCCTTCTCCTTGCCAACAGCAATGGTTAGCCGAGGATCAGGTCAGTTGGCTACCTGTTGCCCAGCAACCCGCCGCGGATTTTAGCAATATTGAGCAAGCATTAGAGTTAATGCTGCATCCCTCCATTAAAGCTTTTTACAGCTGTTTTTATGCAGCGAATATGGCCGCAGGGCATCCACGTGGCAAGTTAGCTTTACTATTGCCTTGGAATCAAGATGATATTAGCCGTTTGCAAGAAAACATTATTGGTCACATTTTAATGAAGCAACGCTTAAAACAGCGAGCTACGGTATTTTTTGCCGTAACTGATGACGCCAATATTATGTTGTCGGTGTTAAATAGCACCGGCGAGGTATTCTTAGAGCATGTTGGAAAAGAAGTCTCGGAAAAAGTTGCCGATGATCTGCCGTCGTTTCTAGCCAGTTTAACTCCTCAAGTTTACGACGCTTGTTTTGACTGACACTCCCACGCGATATTACTGAGCAATTGGCAGTTATCGCATTGAAAATCAAACATCTCGAGTCGTGGCGTCGCCAGACGCCAATCAGCTCCACAGCCGGGACAACATTTATTAGCGTCTTGCTGACAATCCGAACTGCTGCCACTGTAAAGGGCATACCAGATCGGCAGCTGATTAAGTCGACTGATCTGCTGTGCCAATTGGCGGCCGCGTCGATTTAATTTGCTATGTAATTGCTGCAGACTGTTTTCGGCGATCTTCGGTAGTACCCGATCTTCTTGTAACTGTATTTCATCTAAGGCCTGATATTGGATCTGCCAGCGGATCAATGCTTCAAAATCGTCTTCTGCTGCGGTTAACCAAAAGAGTGGCACGGGTCGCAAGGTTTCAGCACAACGTAAAGGTGAGCAGGTATCGGCGAAGCTAGTAAATAATATCAGGCTCTTGGGAAGGGTTTCACAGGTTTGCTGTGACATCAAATCAGCGCCAAGTAAGGTGTGTTGGGCATAGCCAAGGCCCGCCTCGGTTAATTGTTGCTCAGCATATCGTACTCTATTACTGTGCCATTTGCTGGTAAGCGCATCTTGGCTGGCCAGTACAACCCGGCTGCTAAACGTATCTTGTTGCCATGCGGTAGGAAACTCTCTGCCTAATACTTGGCCATTAAAGATCAAGGCTTCAATATAAGCACGGATAGCTTGTTCTGCCTGCGTTAAATCGGTATCAGCGATGACCCGAAACCGTAACTCAGCGAGATACATTATTGTTTTCTAACAGGCTGATTAATAAATCGAGTTTCTGTTCAATGCGGTTAAGCTGGCTGCTCATATCTTGCTCGGCATTGATGGGCCGACTAAATGCCAGATCGGCGACCAATGCAGGATCTTCTTCGGCGATCGGCTGCTGGCGCCATTGCTGGTATGCTGTAAACAGTTCTGGTGCATTAAGTTGCCCAGTTAGTTTCGCTTTAAATAGCGCTAAGCTGGGCTTTTTGCCTTCTTGACGCAATTGGGCTGCAGCGTGTTGTAATAAACGGATAGCTGTGGTCATAGCGGATCGTCTGGTTCACCAAAAAGTAGTTTAATTTACCACTCCCTTGGCCTTAGCAAAAGCCCTATGTTTTTAAGTTGCTGAAATTAATAATATTTTAAAATTGGTGTCAATTTTGCTTGGTTTGGCGTGTTAAGTATCATACTTTATTGATTACTGGCATTACTTAGAAGGAGAAGATTTATGTCGGGTATGTGCACTAAAATGATTAAAGCCGGTGTAGTGGCGTTTCTGGTGTTGGGGTTAAGTGGTTGTGTCGTGGCTATTGGCAATACGGATGAGCCAAAAAATCAATTGGCTTCAGATAAAGCACAACATGAAAATTTGAAAAAAATTAACCAGTTACAGTTAGGCTTTTCCGTAGCAGAAGTAAAAACTTTACTCGGTGCACCTGATTTCACCGAGGCCTTTCAAAAAAACGGCGAGCAAGTTCAAGTGCTGTTTTATCGCACACAACTTAATCGCCGAGATAATAAAACCACGAAAGATGAATGTACGCCTATTGTATTTCATGGCGATCAACTCAGTGGTTGGGGTGAGAAAGCCTACAATTATTTATAAGTAGCGGTTATTGCGCAGCAACTTGATGTAGTTGCGCATTTAATTGATCAATCACTTCGCACCATTCTGCATCATTTCGTAGTGCCTCATTAATAAAGCTCGCCTGCGCCTCATTCCAGTAGGGTGCTTTGGCAATGTTGGTGTCTTCGGTTAATTGGTGCGTTTGAATAAAGTCTTCAATCGCTTTAGTACTATTGGCTAAACCGAGTTGCGCGAATAAATTTTCTAACGTGGTTGCTGTGGTATCCATTTTTTACTCCTGTTTGACGTTAAGAATAGTATTTATTACCGTTTTTGCACGGTGATTTAGCGTGATTAACGATACATCGGCTGTAAAAATCATACTTGGCAACCTAGCATGACACTGCTATTGTGAATAAAAAAACAACAACAATAGCAGGTGCCGCATGTTAGCTCAGGTAACTAATTTTGAACCCTCTCAATTAACGGCCAGTTTGCTGGCAGGCGAAGATTTAAAACTGGCTGCTTCCGTGTTATATCAGTCTTATCATGATGACCCACTTTTTATGGAAATTTTTCGTGCTGCTGACACGGATTATGAAGCTCGTTTGCGCTCCGCTATTCGCGAAGAGCTGAATACTTTTTGGCAAGCCGGGCAGCCAATCATCGGCTTGTTTAATCAAGAGCAGTTACTGGGTGTAGCCTGTGTAGTCGGGCCAGATTCAGGCATTGGCAGCAGTCGTTTGTGGCATTGGCGTTTAAAAATGCTGTTAACTGCCGGCTTTGTTTCTACCAAACAGCTGTTAAATAAAGAAGAAAAAATTCATGCGGCAATGCCGGCAAAACGCTATCACATGCTGGCTTTTATTGCCGTGGCGCCGAAATATCAGCATGCGGGGTTGGGTCATTATTTAATTGCGGCCGTGGATGGCTTAGTTGATGAAGATCCGTCGTCTGCAGGGATTGGTGTTTTTGTCACATTAGCAAAGTACCACGCTTTTTTTGCAGATGAGCAATATCAAAAAGTCAGTGAGCTTGCTTTTGGCTCAGTCAGTGGCACTTTAATGTTTCGCGCCCGTCAGTCGGTTCAAGGTTAAACGGTATGGCACGTTTTACCTGTTTTGCCGATTTTTATCCCTATTATTTAAGCGAGCATGCCAATCCGCTATGTCGGACTTTACATTATATGGGTAGCAGTTTAGTGCTCGTCGTGCTGTTTTGGGCAGTGTTAACACAACAGTGGCTATGGCTGTTCAGTTTACCTGTCATCGGTTATGGCTTTGCTTGGTTGGGCCATTTATTGTTTGAGCATAATAAACCGGCCACGTTTAACTATCCTTTCTATAGTTTGGCAGCCGATTGGGTGATGTATAAAGACTTTTTAACTGGCCAGTTAAGCGGCAAATTACAACACCTGGCCCGGACATCGCCCCCGTCTTAAATACGATGCGCGGGTAAAGTAAAATTTGCCACACGCATGCCGCTTAATAGCAATTCTGCTTGATAGCGGCTCTCACCATCACTGCTAAAGTCAACCTGATAGCTGGTGAGTAAGCGCCAACCTTGCTGCAATTTGCGAAAATGATGGCGATTGCGGCCACACTCTAAAAATTGTAATTGATGCTGTTGACATAATTGGCGAGCTAACACAAAAGCTCGCTCATCTTGTTTACGTTGCATCCAAAACCCATAAATTACGCTGACTAACAGCAGTAGTAACCAAATTGATGTCATTGCTTCTCCTTGTTAGCCACATAATGGCGTTTGCTTCGCGGTTTTACAAGATGCTGCGTTGCAGCGGCAATGTGCTAGAATTGCCGCCTTGTAGCAGAGAGGAACCGTATGAGTCAGCACCTGAGCCTATTGCTAGCCGATATTATGCAAGCGCTAAAACAAGCCGGTCTGTATAGTCAGCAGCCACCTTCGCCGCAGGCGATGGCCAGTTCGATGCCTTTTTGTTGTGATAGCATGCCGCTGGAGCAGTGGTTGCAATTTGTTTTAATTCCTCGTCTGCAGACGATGCTTGCTGCCGGTCAACCGCTACCGAATAAAGTCGCTATTTTACCGATGGCAGAGCAGGTGTATGCCGGGCGAGACGAGAAGATTCAACCGCTGTTAGCGGCGATTACAAGGTTAGATCTGTGTCTGAACAAACCCTAGCGTATGACCTCACCGAAGCTTCCACTTTTGCTGAACCTTTAACGATTTTATACCAAGATGAGTATCTGGTTGCGGTCGATAAACCCAGTGGCATGTTGGTGCATCGTTCTTTTTTAGACAAAGAAATCAGCCGTTATGCACTGCAGGCCGTACGCGATCAAATTGGTCAACATGTCTATCCGGTGCATCGGCTTGACCGACCTACGTCAGGGGTACTGTTGTTTGCTTTGTCATCTGAGGTGGCACGGTTATTATCAGAGCAAAATCATCAAGGGCTGTGGCAAAAAGGTTACTTAGCGGTGGTTCGAGGCTATGTTACTGCCTCAGGTGAGTTAGATTATGCTTTAACCGAGCAACTCGATAAGATTGCCGACAAGTTTGCCGCTGCGGATAAAGCCGCACAAGCTGCGTTTAGTCGCTATTCACCATTACAACGAGTGGAGTTGCCGATCCCTGTTAGTCGTTATGCGACCTCGCGTTATACCTTGCTGGCGCTGCAGCCCATCACTGGCCGAAAACATCAATTACGCCGGCATATGGCCCATTTACGCCACCCGATTGTCGGTGATACTAGCCATGGTGATGGTAAACATAATGCGATGTTTCGTGAACAGTTTGCTTGCAATCGTTTATTATTGTGCGCATTCACGTTACGCTTACCCCATCCGATTACCGGACAGCCGTTGTTGCTCGAAGCAGGGCTAAACGAATTAACAACACTTTTTACTCACTTTAATTGGCCGGTAGACTCCGCTTACTATCGCCAGCAGTTTAATTTTTTTCTGGAGACACAAGCATGCAAAAAATCGCCATAATGGTCGGTAGTGTATACGGTGGTGCAGAGTATGTTGCAGAGCAAGCGCTACCGTTATTAACCAACAAGGGTTATCAGGTGCAATGGTTTCAACCAGCAGAATTAAATGAGGTGTTAGCCTTTGCTGCGGATTGTTGGTTAGTGATCACTTCAACGACTGGTCAGGGTGATATTCCCGATTCGTTGTTTCCTTTTTATATGGCTTGCAAAGATCAGTTTCCGCTATTAACCGGTAAAAAATATGCTGTTATTGCTTTAGGTGATAGCAGTTATGATACTTTTTGTGCGGCTGGCCAGCAGGTTAATGAGCTACTTGTTGAGTTACAAGCCAGTGCGGTGGCGCCGATGTTAGAGATCGATGCCGGTGAAACCTTACAAGCTGAAGATGTTGCATTGCCTTGGTTAGCTGAGCACTTCTAACAATACTTGTTTAACTTCTGGTAACTACGGGCCCCAGGTGCCTGTAATGCCGGATCATAGTGTTCGGCAAAACGCTCACACCACAGAACTGTCGCGCCGCATACCGCGGCCGGCATTACTAATAAGTTCAGCAACGGCACCATGCTAAAGAGTGCCACGGCACTGCCAAAAGATAAGCTGAGGGCAGGCGCTTGTCTTAGTTGACGTCTTAGCTCGGTAAAACTCACCTTGTTGTTATCAAACGGGTAATCGAGATATTGCAGGCTAAAGAACCAGGCGCTGATAAAAAACCACAGAAAGGGGCCCGCCACCGGGATCAATAAACACAGAATAAACAGGATGGTAGCCCGAGGTAATAGATAACATAGTTTTTGCCATTCTCGCGCCAGTAAACGCGGCGCGTCATGCAGAAATTGTCGCAAACTCACTTCGGGGATCGCTTTGCCACTGAGTAGCGAGGCGGTTTTTTCACTGAGTAAGCCATTAAAGGGCGCGGCGATAAAATTAGCGACCATCGTAAAGCTATAGGCAAAACTGAGCAGTAATGACATCACCCCCAGCGGGATCAATAAATACTCTAACCAATGCAGCCATTGCGGAAGCCATTGCTGAATATGCACAATAAACGACTGTAGCAGTTGCCACATCCAATAAAACGCCATAAAGAACAGCACTAAATTAATCAGTAAGGGTATTAACACAAAACGTTTTAAGCCTTTTTGCCCCAGCAAGCGCAGCCCTTTAAAAAAGTAAAACATCATGTCCTCCGAATACTGGCTGTTTAAACTAGTATACCGACTTCGTACCAGAAAACCCTGCATAGACTGTGACAAAACGTAACAAAATCTCGCCATTTGCTGTTGAGGTTTTTAACCGTCTTTTGCTGGCGTCACTGCAGCCATAGCGCGCATTGTGTTAAGATGTGACCGATTTCAATAAGCTAATAAGCAGAGGTATGAAATGTCCGTGTGGTTAGTAGAGCTAGGTTCAGCAGTGGAGTTTGCAGTAACATTGTTATTACTGATAACCGCGCTAGTATGTCTGGTATCGGCTATCGTTGTGCCAGCCAATAAAGATGCAGAGTTACGCTTTGAGAAACGTTTAGAATATACGGTATTTGCCATTGGCGCTGCGGTGTTGTGGGCATTATTTATGTTTGCACCACGCTAATGCATAGCAACACACCTTGCTATTTTAGCAGCAAGGTGTGAACTTATCAGTATTCAGGTTTATTCTTCAATACTACGCAATAGCGCGTTAATGCCAACCTTAGCACGAGTTTGCGCATCAACCTTTTTCACGATGATCGCAGCATATAAGCTGTGACTGCCATCTTTAGAAGGAATGGTGCCTGGCACGACAACTGCGCCGGCCGGTACGCGACCATAGCTAATTTGCCCCGTTTCACGATCATAAATACGGGTGCTTTGGCTAATATAGACACCCATTGAGAGCACTGCGCCTTCTTCAACGATAACGCCTTCAACCACTTCAGAACGTGCGCCGATAAAGCAATTATCTTCGATAATCGTTGGGTTTGCTTGCAGCGGCTCTAACACACCACCAATGCCAACGCCGCCTGATAAATGCACGTTTTTACCAATTTGCGCACAGCTACCGACGGTGGCCCATGTGTCAACCATTGAACCTTCGCCCACATAAGCACCAATATTAACGTAAGACGGCATCACCACCACGTTTTTACCAATGTAGCTACCGCGACGCACGGCAGCAGGCGGTACAATACGCACGCCATCGGCACGGAATTGTGCATCAGTGTAGTTAGCATATTTCATTGGTACCTTGTCAAAAAAGCGGTTTTCGGCGCCATCCATCACTTCGTTATCGTTGATCCGAAACGATAACAGAACAGCTTTTTTCAGCCATTGATGTACTACCCATTCACCGGCAATTTTTTCTGCGACACGGGCGCTACCGTTATCCAGCATGCTTAACACTTGCTCGACAGCCTGTTTTAATTCGGCGGTCACGGTTTTTGGGGTAATGTCAGCACGTTGTTCAAACGCCGTTTCGATAAGGTTTTTTAAGTCAGACATTCGTCATTTAGCCTTCTGTTTGCTGCGAGAGTTGCGAGATTAACACCCGTCTTAACTGGCTTTGTTGCTCAGTTGTCAGCGCGTCATCCTCTGCGTTAGAAATTAAGAAAAAGTCTTCGGCGCGCTCGCCGATGGTGGTGATTTTTGCCGCGTGAATATTCACACCGCACTGTTGAAACACTTGGCCTAGATCAGACAATAAACCCGGCGTATCCAATGCAGCAATTTCTAGCATGGTACGATGGCGGGTATTGCCTGGTAAAAATACCACTTTCGGTGGCACGGTAAATTGGCGCATTTGCCGAGAGAGTTTTGGTTTTTGTCGCGATAAATCAGGCTTGCCAAGAATATATTGCTCTAGCGCTTTCTTGATACTTTGCTGGCGCGAGGGGGAGTTCACGGTTTCACCGTTTTGCTCTAAAATCACAAAAGTATCCATCGCATAACCGTCTTTGTTGGTCATGATTTGCGCGTCGAAAATGTTCACCTTTTTACTGTCTAGCGCGGCGACCATTTTCGCAAATAAACCGGGTTGATCTTTTGTGTAAACAAACACTTGGGTGCCGCCTTTGATTGGTGCTTTACTCACCAGTACTAAAGGTTCATTCGGTGTTTTATGCTTTAAAATGTGTTCGGTATGCCAGACAATTTGTTTTGGGCTGTAGCGCGCAAAATAATCTGCTTTGATGCGACTCCATAACTGCAACACTTCACTTTCAATAAAGGTTTGCCGTAATAGCATGGGCAGGGCTTCGCTTTGGTTTTCCCGGATCAGATCGCGTAAATCCATCGGTTTTTCTAAACCACGACGAAACGCTTTTTGTGTGGCTAAAAACAATTCACGCAGCAGTGAGCCTTTCCAATCATTCCACAAGGTATCATTGGTGGCGCGAATATCGGCCAGCGTTAAACAATACAAATAGTTTAAACGCGTTTCATCACGCACCTTGGCGGCAAATTCGGCCACAACTTCAGGGTCGTGAATATCGCGGCGTTGTGCGGTTACCGACATGAGTAAGTGGTTTTCCACTAACCAAGCAATTAGCTTACTGTCGAATTCACTCAGTTTGTGCAACTTGGCAAATTCCCGTGCATCCATACCGCCTAATTCAGAATGATCACCGCCACGGCCTTTGGCAATATCATGGAAAATGCCGGCGAGGTATAACAGCTCTGGCTTTTCCATTTTTTTGACAATAGCCGTGCACAGTGGAAACTCACTTTCATGCTCAGCAAGGCTGTATTTGTACAAATTTTTTAATAAGCGGTGGGTATGCTCGTCTACGGTATAGGCGTGAAACAAATCAAATTGCATTTGGCCTTCGATATTGCGCCACTGCGGTAAATAGGCCGCTAAAATGCCATAACGGTGCATCAAGGTCACCGCTAAATCCATACCGCGCGGGTGGCGCAGTAGGGTCAGAAACAGTTGGCGACAGGCTTCATAATCTTGTAAGTCACCCATTAAGCGCCGCCGGACTTGGCGAATTAAGCGAATAGTGGTCGAGTGCACGCCAGTGATATTGGAGTTATTGGCGATATGCCAGAACAGCCGCAATAAATTATCGCGCCGGGCAAACACCGCGCTGTCGCGCGCTTTAATTAAATGACCTTGCAACTCAAAATAATCATCTAACTGACTGACCTTGAGTTTTTGTTGCGAATTAAGAATGCTGCCTTCAAAGTGTTGCAACAACATTTCGTTTAGTTCACTGACGCGTTGAACTGTCCGAAAAAACCGCTTCATCATTCGTTCTACTGAGGCTTTGCCATCCGAGCCAAAACCTAAGCGCTCAGCCGCGGCGGGTTGATAGTCGAACAAAATACGGTTTTCGTTACGGCCCGCTTCTAAATGTAATGAAAAGCGCATCTGCCATAAATACGCTTCACACTCGATCAGTTCTTGATATTCATCTTCAGTAAGATATTGATAAGCCACTAACTCGCGCATCGTGCGGGTATTAAAATGGCGTTTGGCTACCCAACCGATGGTTTGAATATCACGCAAGCCCCCCGGGTTGGCTTTTAAATTTGGTTCAAGGTTGTATGCCGTGCCGTGATACTGGGCATGGCGCTGCTGCTGCTCGTGGCGTTTAGCCTGAAAAAACGCTTGGCTGGTCCAAAAACTATCGGCATTGACCGCGGTTTGTAATTCTTGAAACAGGGTTTTATTGCCGGTGAGTAAGCGCATCTCCAAAAGATTGGTGGCAATGGTGATATCGTCTTTGCCTAGGCTTAAGGTTTCTTTGTAGGTACGAACACTGTGTCCGACTTCTAAGCGTAAATCCCACAGCATGGTAATAAAACGGGCGATAGCCTCTTGTTGATTGCTATCGGGGCGTTTATCAACCAGTAATAATAAGTCAACATCAGAGTAGGGGTGTAACTCACCGCGACCATACCCCCCCACGGCGATTAAACTGATGGCTTTATCTTTAGCCAGAGCGCAATGTTGCCAGAGCTCAAGTAGTACTTCATCAATAAAACTCGCACGGCTTTTTACCAGGATATTAATGGGCTGACTATGAAAAGCCCGTGCCTGAAACTCTTGAAATTCTGCAAAGTGCTTTTTGTAAGCGTCTAGTGAATAGTGCTCGGGCAGCGCGCGGTTAAAACTAAGAGCCTGGGTCACATTAATCTCCTGTAAGGCAGTTATTCCGCGGTGACGATCCGTTCAAAGGTTTCATCTTTGCGCAGGGTCAGGATTTCACAGCCGGTGTCGGTCACTAAAATTGTGTGTTCAAACTGTGCCGATAAACTGCGATCTTTGGTCACTACCGTCCAGCCATCGGCTAGCAACTTACTGTGGCGGCCACCGGCGTTGATCATGGGTTCAATGGTCAAGCACATGCCACTTTTCAACACTTCACCTGTGCCTGGGCGACCGTAATGCAAGACTTGCGGATCTTCATGGAACACGGCGCCAATGCCATGGCCACAGTATTCTCTGACAATGCTGTAACTGAATTTTTCGGCATGTTGTTGAATAGCATGGCCAATATCACCCAAGCGCACGCCATCTTTCACTTTTTTAATACCTAAGTACATGGCCTCTTGTGTCACTTTAATCAGGCGATCAGCCATGATGCTTGGCTTGCCGATAACGAACATTTTAGAGGTGTCACCGTGATAGCCATCTTTAATCACGGTAATATCGATATTAATGATATCGCCTTCTTTTAACGCTTTATCGTTTGGAATGCCGTGACAAATCACCTGGTTGACCGAGGTGCAAATTGATTTAGGAAAACCGTGATAATTCAGTGGGGCAGGAATGGCCTGTTGTTCATTCACAATATAATTATGACAAATCGTGTTCAGTTCATCAGTAGTAATACCCGCGACAACATGCGGCTCAATCATCTCCAGCACTTCGGCAGCAAGTCGGCCTGCAATGCGCATTTTTTCGATTTCTGCTGGGGTTTTAATAGGTGCTGTCATGCCTGCTCTCTCTGATACATCTGTTGAAAGGATAATGCTGTTAATTTACACATCTCATTGTGTTTGCAAGCTGCCTATGGTATAAAGCGCGCCGCAATTTAGCAAATTGCATTGTACCCTAACTTAAGGCTCGTGTGCTGTAGCTTTACAGAATTTCTGGCAATAAGTTAGACAGTTCAGTGCTTAAGCAGATTGCACTAACCTTAATTAAATAACACACATGCATCGACACATATTCCGGGGTGCTTAGCGAAAGCTGAGTCGGCATATGGGATGCATGGAGGCCTAACCCCTTAACAGGAATTAATATCATGGCAAAAGTTTCTATGCGCGACATGCTCCAGGCGGGCGTTCACTTCGGTCACCAAACTCGTTACTGGAACCCAAAAATGAAGCCATTCATTTTCGGTGCTCGTAACCGTGTTCATATCATCAACTTAGAACAAACTGTTCCGATGATGAATGACGCTTTGGCGTTCATCCAGCAAGTTTCTGCGAAAAAAGGCAAAATCTTATTCGTAGGTACTAAGCGCGCAGCCTCAGAAGCAATCAAAGAATCTGCAGCAAATGTTGACCAGTTCTACGTAAATCACCGTTGGTTAGGTGGTATGTTAACAAACTGGAAAACAGTGCGTCAGTCTATCAAGCGTCTGAAAGATCTTGAATCGCAAAGCCAAGACGGTACTTTCGACAAGCTGACTAAAAAAGAAGCTTTAGACCGTACTCGTGAAATGGACAAGCTGGAAAAGAGCTTAGGCGGTATTAAAGATATGGGCGGCTTGCCAGACGTGCTGTTCGTTATCGACGCTGACCACGAACATATCGCGATCAAAGAAGCCAATAACCTAGGTATCCCGGTAGTAGCTATTGTAGATACTAACTCAGATCCTAAAGGTGTTGATTACGTAATCCCTGGTAACGACGATGCTATCCGCGCAATCCAGTTATATCTGGGCGCTGTTAGCCAGGCGATTCAGGAAGGTCGTGACAAAAACATCGAAGTGCAAGCTGAAGCTGAAGCCTTCGTTGAAGCAGAATAATTTTTCTGATTTGGGCTGGCTGTAATACCGCGAGCCCTTTGACAGAATCACTTTGCAACAGGGGCATTTTGCCCCTGTTTGTCTGAACTAAATTACGAGGATGCTTTTATGGCTGTAACTGCCGCTTTAGTAAAAGAACTGCGCGAGCGCACTGGCGCTGGCATGATGGATTGTAAAAAAGCTTTAGAAGAAACCGGTGGTGACATCGAAGCCGCGATCGACGCGATGCGTAAAAGTGGTTTAGCGAAAGCTGCGAAAAAAGCCGGCCGTATTGCTGCTGAAGGTGTGATCATCACGCGCGTAGCTAACGGTGTAGGTATTGCTATCGAGTTTAACTGTGAAACTGATTTCGTGGCACGTGATGCCAGTTTCTTAGCGTTCGCAAACAGCGTTGCTGATTTAGCGCAAGCACAAAAACTTTACACAGTTGAAGCATTATTAGCGGCTGACTTAAACGGTGCTTCTGTTGATGATACGCGTGCTACACTGGTTGCTAAAATCGGTGAAAACATGAACGTACGTCGCGTAGCCGTAGTTGAAGGTGCGGTAATCGGTCAATACATCCACTCTGGTCGTATTGGTGTATTAGCCGTGTTAGAAGGCGGTAACGAAGATATCGCTAAAGACGTGGCTATGCATGTTGCTGCCAACAACCCAGGTTATGTTAACCCGGAAGACGTTTCAGCTGAAGAAGTTGAGCGTGAGCGTCAAATTCAAATCGAAATCGCGGTTAACTCTGGTAAGCCACAAGAAATCGCTGAGAAGATGGTTGCCGGCCGTATGGCTAAATTCACTGGCGAAGTGAGTTTAACAGGTCAGCCGTTCGTTAAAGATCCGTCAATCTCTACTGGCGAATTCTTAAAGCAAAACGGTGCTAAGGCCATCTCTTTCATTCGCTTAGAAGTAGGCGAAGGTATTGAGAAGAAAGAAGAAGACTTCGCAGCTGAAGTTGCAGCACAGATTGCTGCTGCTAAAAAGTAATTTACGCTTTAGCAATTTGCTGAAAACAGCTAAAATAACCGCGACCTGAGTCGCGGTTTTTTTTTGCCTGACTAATTCTAATAGCATAATGGGGAAATTATGAGCATTAATCCGAAACCAACCTACCGTCGCATCCTTTTAAAACTGAGCGGTGAAGCCTTAATGGGAGACGAAGGCTTTGGTATTGATCCCAAAGTGCTAGATCGCATGGCGCAAGAAATTAAAGAACTCGTTGAACTCGGTGTACAAGTCGGTATTGTGATTGGTGGCGGAAATATCTTCCGTGGTGAGGGCTTGGCTAAAGCAGGGATGAACCGGGTGGTCGGCGATCACATGGGGATGTTAGCCACGGTAATGAATGGCTTAGCTATGCGTGATGCTTTACACCGTGCTTATGTTAATGCTCGGATGATGAGTGCAATTCCGTTAAACGGGGTGTGTGATAACTACAGCTGGGCAGAAGCCATTAGCTTACTAAAATCAGGCCGTGTGGTGATTTTCTCGGCCGGTACGGGTAATCCATTTTTTACTACTGATTCTGCGGCCTGTTTACGCGGTATTGAAATTGAAGCCGACGCTGTATTAAAAGCCACGAAAGTCGACGGGGTGTATTCAGCTGACCCAGTAAAAGATCCGGCTGCTACCTTGTATAGCAAATTAACCTATAATGAAATTCTCGACAAAGAATTAAAAGTCATGGATTTAGCCGCTTTTACCCTAGCGCGCGATCACAACTTACAAATTCGTGTGTTCAATATGAACAAGCCCGGCGCACTTAAACGCGTGATTATGGGTGACGATGAAGGCACAATCATCGACCACGCGGAAAATTTACAGTAAACTAAACGACTGCGTTACTGCTGTATAAATAAAAAAAGGATAACGATCGTGATTAACGACATTATTGCTGATGCTCAAGTCCGGATGGATAAAAGCGTTGATGCTCTGAAAACTCAACTAAGTAAAGTGCGTACAGGCCGTGCGCATCCAGGTCTGCTAGACGGCATTCAGGTTTCTTATTACGGTGCAGATACGCCGTTACGTCAGCTGGCAAACGTGTCTATTGAAGACTCGCGTACCTTAGCCATTACCGTGTTCGACAAAAGCCTGACACCGGCGGTAGAAAAAGCCATCATGGCCTCTAACCTGGGTTTAAACCCAATGTCTACAGGCACTGTGATCCGTGTGCCGTTACCTGCATTAACGGAAGAGCGCCGTCGCGACTTAGTTAAACTGGTACGCGGTGAAGCTGAAGCCGGTCGAGTGGCCATTCGTAATATTCGTCGTGATGCGAATTCTGATTTTAAATCGCTATTAAAAGATAAAGAAATCAGTGAAGATGATGAGCGTAGAGCGGCAGATGAGATCCAAAAAGTCACTGATCTGTTCGTGAAAAAAGTGGACGAAGTGTTAGCAGAAAAAGAAAAGGAACTGATGGAAGTCTGATTTCAGACCTTTCATTTGTTGCTGTTTTTAGTATGAAATAGTATGAAGAAAGCGCCGTGTCAGTCTAACTTCGCGGCGCTTTTTTGTTTAACCCAATAAAATGTGGCGTGCAACGGCAGCGTTGGCACATAAGAACAACAATAACAGGTTAACTGATGACTGCAGTTTCACAGCTTAAACAACAAGCGTTGCCGCAGCATGTGGCAATTATCATGGATGGTAACGGACGCTGGGCAGAGCGTCAGAGCAAGCCCCGCGTTTGGGGGCATAAAAAAGGCGTTGAAGCGGTTCGCCGTAGTGTCAGTTTTTGTCGTGAATTAGGCATTCCTTCTTTAACGCTGTTCGCTTTTAGCAGTGAAAACTGGCGGCGACCCGAAGAAGAAGTCAGTACGCTGATGCAACTTTTTATGCTGGTGTTACAAAAAGAAGTAAAATCTCTGCATAAAAATAATATTCGCCTGAAAATTATTGGCGATTTATCTGCATTTAGCGATAAGCTGGTACAAAATATTAAAAAAGCAGAAGCTCTTACCGCCGCTAATACTGCGATGACGCTGAATATCGCAGCAAATTACGGTGGTCGTTGGGATATCGTTGCTGCAAGCCGGCAACTGGCTGAACAGGTACAGCAGGGAAAATTAACCCCCGCTGAGATTACCGAACAGTTAATGGCTCGCGAAATACAAATGGCCGATCAGCCAGAGTTGGATTTATTAATTAGAACCGGTGGCGATTTACGCATCAGCAACTTTTTATTATGGCAAGCTGCCTATGCTGAGTTATGGTTTACTGAAACCCTCTGGCCTGATTTTGACCAACAAGTATTTTCTGAAGCGATAGCTACCTTTATTAACAGAGAGCGACGTTTTGGTTGTACGGGTGCCCAGATCCGAGAGCTTGCTGCTGAAAATAAAGGATAATCATATTGTTTAAGCAACGCGTGATCACCGCATTAATCCTTGCGCCTTTGGCGCTTGTCGCGGTTTTTTATTTACCTTTGGTCGGCTTTGCCGCGGTGTTATCTGCAGCGTTTTTACTGGGCGCATGGGAATGGAGCGGCTTTTGTGGTTTAGCCGCTCGGCGTATTAGAGCCAGTTATGTCATCTTAACTGCGCTTATTATGTTGTGCTGGTATAGCCTAGTGTCATTTAGCGAGCCCTTGAGTAGTAATCTACTGTTATTCAGTTTGTTATTGCTCGGCGCAGCCTGGTGGACGCTGGCTATCGTCTTAGTGTTAACCTTTCCAAACAGTCAAACTTTGTGGGCCACCAGTGGCGTTAGACGCGCACTGATGGGCTGGTTCACACTGTTACCCGCTTGGGCGGCTTTAATTTTCATTCGCGGCATGCATTATGATGAAACACCCTTTTACGGTGCTTGGCTAATTTGTTGTTTACTTGGCTTAGTGTGGGCCGCGGATATTGGTGGCTATTTGGTCGGAAAGCCATTTGGTCGCACCAAATTACTGCCCAAAGTGAGCCCAGGGAAAACGTTGGAAGGCATGCTCGGTGGTTTAGTTTTTGTCTTATTGATGGTCACTGCGCTGTTAGCGTGGCTGGAGAAAACCGATCACAGCCTGTACTGGTATGTTGCTGCTGTGTTACTTACCGTGTTATCGGTGTTCGGTGATTTAAGCGAGAGTATGTTTAAACGTGTAGCGGGCAAAAAAGACAGCGGGGCTTTCTTACCCGGGCACGGTGGTATCTTAGATCGTATTGATAGCTTAACGGCGACCGCACCGGTGTTTGCACTGATGTTGGCCTTTTTAGGTAAACAGTTTTTATGAAGCAAGTGGTTATTCTGGGGGCAACAGGGTCGATTGGTTGCAGTACCTTATCGGTATTAGCTGAGCATCCCGAGCAATTCCAGGTATTAGCATTAACGGCTGCCACCGGTGTCGACAAATTATTGCAACAATGTTTGGCGGTGAGACCGCGTTTTGCTGCGATGCAAGACAGCGTTGCGGCTGCAGAGCTGGCTACAAAGTTAAAAGTAGCGGGCTTAACGACTGAGGTCTTAAGCGGCGAAGCTGGCTTAGTGGCGTTAGCCGGGCATCCAGACGCTGATATCGTCATGGCAGCGATTGTCGGTGCTGCGGGTTTACTACCAACCTTGGCTGCAGTCGAGCAAGGTAAAACGGTGCTTTTAGCCAACAAAGAAGCCCTAGTGATGACCGGTGAGTTGTTTATGCAAAAGGTGGCCGCCCATGGTGCCACCTTATTGCCGATAGACAGCGAACATAATGCGATTTTTCAATGTCTGCCGTTAGCTTTCCAGCAAAATACCCAGCAAGCCACCTTGCAGCAGTTTGGTATTTCTCGTTTATTACTGACGGGCAGTGGCGGGCCTTTTCTGACTCGTCCGTTAGACACTTTTGAGCAGATTACGGTGGCTGAGGCGGTTGCCCATCCTAATTGGAGCATGGGGCAAAAAATCTCAGTCGACAGTGCAACCATGATGAATAAAGGCTTAGAGTTTATCGAGGCGCGCTGGCTGTTCAATTGTCAGGCCGCAGATATTCAAGTGGTGATTCATCCGCAAAGTATCATTCATTCGATGGTGCAATATACTGACGGTTCCGTGCTGGCACAGCTGGGTCAACCCGACATGCGCACGCCGATTGCCCATGCTTTTGCATTTCCATCGCGGATCAGTAGCCCGGTTCCACCCTTAGATTTCTTTAGCTTACAGTCATTTACCTTTGAGCAAGCCGATGCTGCACGCTATCCAAACCTGTATTTAGCGATGGATGCTTGCACCGCAGGTCAGGGGGCAACCACAGCACTGAATGCGGCTAATGAGGTGGCTGTGGCGGCTTTTCTTGCCGGAAAATTAAGCTTTAACGGTATCCATCAGATTAATGCTTCATGCCTCAATCGCTTCCTAACCTATCAAGCGCACGCGCTGGATGATATATTGGCGCTCGATACCGAAACACGAGCCTATGCTCGGCAGTTGTTGGAGAGGGGTTAATGTCGGCTTTTTTGTTGAATGCGCTGAGTTTTGTGGTCGCGCTAGGTATTTTAGTCACCGTTCACGAATTTGGTCATTTTTGGCTGGCACGTAAAAATGGCGTGCTGGTAAAGCGTTTTTCTATTGGCTTTGGCAAAAGCTTAGTGCGTTGGCGTGATCGTCAAGGTACTGAATTTGTTATCGCTGCTATTCCGCTTGGCGGCTATGTGCAAATGCTCGATGAGCGAGTCGATCCTGTTTTGCCACAATTTAAAGATCTCGCCTTTAATCATAAAACAGTTTGGCAGCGCATCTCTATTGTGGTCGCAGGCCCAGCAGCCAACTTTATCTTTGCCATTTTCTTGCTGTGGGTGATGTATCTTATTGGTGTGCCGGAAGTCAAACCGGTGATAGCGCAAGCCCAACCGCAATCTATCGCGGCACTGGCCGGGGTGCAGCAAAATGAACAATTACTCGCCGTTAATGGTCGACCCTCACGCGATGTACGCACAGCAAACTTACTGTTAGTCGAACAATTGGGTCGTTCTGAAATTCGTTTAACCTTAGAACATACAGAAACGGCTCGACAGCGTGAAGTTGTGCTCGACACACGCGATTGGCAATTTGACCCTGAGCGTGATTCTGTTTTCCAAAGTTTAGGTTTGTCGTTATTGCTGCCTCAGGCCACCACTACCCTGGCGATGATCTCCCCAGGCTCTGCTGCCGACGCTGCGGGTTTGCAAGCGGGCGATATCATTTTGGCTATTGATGGCCAGCCCATTAGTGCCTGGAGCGAAGTGGAGCAGGCGATAAAAAATCAACCTGAGCAAACTTTGCGTTTTATGCTGCTGCGGGATAATCAGCAACTGACACTCGACGCAACGCCAGCATTAACGCAAGACAGCGCTGGTTTTAGTTTAGGGGTGTTGGGCGTGGTACCTACCGTGTCACCTTGGCCTGAGGGCCTGCGTTATACCCAACGCTATGGGGTGTTTGCGGCGATGGCTGAAGGGTTAAATCAAACCTGGCAGTTAACGCGGCTCAGTTTTGCCATGGTTGGCAAATTATTAACCGGCGATGTGTCGGTAAAACATTTGAGTGGTCCCATTTCGATTGCACAAGGTGCAGGAAGCTCCGCCAGTATTGGCCTGATCGCGTTTTTGTCTTTTATGGCATTGATCAGTGTTAATCTGGGCGTAATCAATTTATTGCCCTTACCTATTTTGGATGGAGGCCATTTAATGTATCTTGTGGTGGAACTAATACGCGGTAAACCTGTCTCTCAGAGAGCGCAGGATATAGGTTTTCGCTTCGGTGCTTTAGTCCTGCTAATGTTAATGGGAATTGCGCTGCTCAACGATATTTCTCGTTTGTAATAAACTAATCATAAGTAGTTCAAATAATGACAATTAAACGATTAGTAGCTGCGATCTTGCTTGCTACAGGCAGCAACTCGGTGCTTGCTGAAGAATCTTTTACCGTACAGGATATCCAGGTCGAAGGCCTGCAACGTGTTGCACTGGGTGCGGCACTTAATAACCTGCCTTTCAACATTGGTGATACCGTGACAGACTTTGCTTTGTCGCGCAGTATTCGCACGCTATATAGCGCCGGTCACTTCGATGATATTCGGGTATACCGTGATGGTAACACCGTTATTTATCGGCTGCGCGAGCGTCCAACCATCAATAATATCGAGTTCAAAGGCAACAAAGATATTAAAGAAGAGCAGCTTAACGAAAGTCTTGCTGGCAATCGGATCCAAGTGGGAGAGCCGCTTGATAAAACGATCCTCAAAAATATTGAAAACGGTTTAACTGAGTTTTACCACGGTGTGGGTAAATATCAGGCTAAGGTTGAAGTCAAAGTCACCTACCTGCCGCGTAACCGCGTCAATCTTGAGTTTGCCTTTGAAGAGGGCGATGCCGCTTCTGTGCGTCAAATCAACATCGTCGGTAACCAAATCTTCCCAAATGAAGAATTGCTTAGCGTTGTTGAATCAAAACAAGATATGCCTTGGTGGCGTTTTTGGACTTCGGACCGCTATCAAAAGCAAACGCTGCAAGGTGACTTTGAAAAGATCAACAGTTACTACCTTGACCGCGGCTACCTGCGCTTTAATATCGACTCTTCACAGGTGGCAGTTAGCCCAGATAAAACTGCTGTTTATGTGACCATGAACGTGACAGAAGGCGAGCAATATAACATTAGCGAAATTAATTTCGTGGGTGATTTGATTGGGCAAGACGAGGTCATTAACGCTATTTTACCTTTGCAAAAAGGCCAGCTGTATAACGGCGCTTTAGTCACCTTCACCGAAGAAAGCATTGCTCGCTTCTTAGCGCGCTTTGGTTATGCTAACTCGAAAGTTCGCACGATTCCGACCATTGATGATGACAAAAAAGAAGTGGCGTTAACCATCAGTGTCGATCCAGGTAAACGCGTTTACGTGCGTCGTATTGATATTAAAGGCAATGCCAGCACCAAAGACGAAGTTATTCGTCGCGAATTACGGCAGATGGAAGGCGCTTGGTTATCTAACGACTCGTTAGAGTTGTCAAAAGAGCGTTTACAACGTCTGATGTACATTGAAAAAGTCGATTTTGCTACCTCACCGGTGCCAGGTGTTGATGATTTAGTGGATATTGGTTTTACTATCAAAGAGCAACCATCAGGCAGTTTTAATGCGGGTGTGTCTTATGGTAGCTTCCAAGGTCTGTCGTTCCAGATTGGTGTGGAACAAAACAACTTTTTAGGCTCGGGTAACTCAGCCGGTATTAATCTTAATACCAACAAGTACCAAAAGAGCGTGACGCTTAGCTATACCGATCCTTACTATACCTTGGATGGCATCAGCTTAGGTGGTCAGGTATTTTATTCAGACCTCGATTACAGCGGCACCTCATCTAACCTTGAAGCCTACAACCGCAGAAGTTATGGCGTCGGCGCTAACGTCGGTTATCCGATTAACGAGCGTAACCGCTTAAACTTCGGTGCCAATGTTTCAGTCAACAAGATCAACCAAATAAACGAATATGACCAGTTACGTCATTTTCGCGCGGTATTGTTAGATGCGTCTAATCCAGACGGTGGTTATGATTTCACTAACTTTGAATTAAGTACGTCGTGGATGCACAGTACGTTAAACCGGGGTTTGTTCCCTACCGCAGGTCGCATGATGAACTTATCCTTGCGCGTCACTACGCCTAATTCTGATTTGCAGTACTTTAAAACTAACTTTGAAGCGCAGCAGTATGTGCCATTGAGTAATGATCATCAGTGGTCATTCCGTGCCAAGTTCGAATTAGGTTATGGTAATGGTTACGGTGATAAAGATGGTTACGATTACACCTTACCCTTTACCGAAAACTTTTACGGTGGTGGTACTAACCTGCGGGGTTTTGAAAACCGTATTATCGGTCCTCATGCTATCTTCCGTTCAACCAGTTCAGTACCGGGCGTACCTGATCCAATAGGCGGTAGTATTGCCTTCCCTGGTGATATCAGTAATGACTCTTATCAGGTGTCGCAGCGCTCGATTGGTGGTAATGCGATGGCGATGTTGACGCTGGAATTAATTACCCCCACACCATTTTTAAAAGAAGAAAATCGTAATTCAGTGCGAACCAGTATATTTGTTGATGCAGGTAACGTCTGGGACACAGAATTTGATATTAATCGGTATGCCAATTTGGTACAGTTGATCGCGAGTGATCGTGATCCTGCACTCATCGATTATTCTGATCCTAGCTTGATAAGAGCAACAGCAGGTATATCGGTACAATGGATTTCACCTATGGGGCCTTTGACCTTTAGTTTGGCGAAAATCATTAAGAAATACGACGGTGATTTACAAGAAAACTTTAGTTTCAATATTGGTACAACTTTCTAGAACATGATAGGAAATAAGATGTTTAATTCAAATCTTTTTAAATCTGCAGTATTTGTTGTAGTGGCGATGCTTTATACCGGTAATGCACAAGCTAAAGAAGTAAAAATTGGTTTTGTTGATGTAGCCGCTGTTGCAGCGAGTATTCCACAAGCCGCGCAAGTGCAAGAAACAATCAAAAACGAGTTCGCCGCTAAAATAGCTGAAGTGAACAAGTTAGAAACCGATATCAATTTCAATATTGAGAAATTGCGTCGTGATGGTCCTACCATGAGCGAAAAACAACAAAAAGATTTAACAGAGACAGTTAACAATCAGCGGCAACAGTATGAAACACTGGCACGCCCTCTGGATGAGCAAATTCGTCAGCGCCAAACAGAAGAGCGTAACCGTATTCTTGGTCTGATTAAAGCCGCTATTGATGTGGTTGCGGCTCGTGAAAATTTTGATGTAGTGTTAAATGCAACTTCAGCAGTTTATGCTAAACCAGAATTTGATATCTCTGAAAAAGTGATTCAACAGGTCGGCAAGGCGAAATAATACTGTGATGCTACTCTCTGTTTTAGCTGAAAAGCTTAATGCAGAACTTAACGGAGACGCCGCTTGCGGCGTTTCTGCTGTTGCCTCTTTAGAAAAAGCTGGCCCAGGCCAATTGAGCTTTTTATCTAACAGCAAGTTCCGTTCATATTTAGCCGATACTCAGGCCAGTGCGGTGCTGATTAAAGCTACAGATTTACCTTTCGTTGCCCCCGGAGTTAACAGCTTAGTGGTGGCCGATCCTTATGTTGCTTTTGCCAAAGCCGCACAATTATTTGACACCACACCTGACACAGCTAAACAGGGTATTGCGCCAAGTGCTGTAATTGATGCCAGTGCCAAGATTGCCGCTGATGCCCATATCGGTGCCAATGCGGTTATTTCGGCTAACGCAAAAATTGCGGCAGGGGTGCAAATTGGTGCCGGCTGCTTTATCGGCGAAGGCGCTGAAATTGCCGAAAATACCCGCCTGTGGGCTAATGTTACCGTTTATCATGGCGTAAAAATTGGTGCGCGTTGCGTTATCCAAAGTGGCGCGGTTATTGGTGCGGATGGCTTTGGCTTTGCCAACGAACGTGGCCGTTGGCTGAAGATCCCACAAACGGGCAGTGTGCGTATCGGTGATGATTGCGAGATCGGTGCGAATATCTGTATTGATCGTGGTGCTATCGACGATACGGTGATTGGTAATAACGTTATTCTTGATAACCTTTCTCAAATTGCCCATAACGTCGTAATTGGTGATCATACTGCGATTGCCGGTGCAACGACAATTGCCGGCAGCACGACCATTGGTCGTTATTGTATTATCGGTGGCGCAGCTGCCATTAACGGTCATATTTCTATCTGTGATGGTGTACATATTTCAGGAATGGCCATGGTCATGAAATCCATTTCTGAAAAAGGCGTCTATACTTCAGGTTTGCCTGCAACAACAAATGCCGAGTGGCGAAAAACGACGGCGAAATTACGGCAAATTGATCAACTGTATCAGCGCGTAAAATTATTGGAAAAACAATTGGCCGCAGCAGACGGTTCTGCTGATAGCGCCTCAGAGGATTAATTTTGGCTAACTCACTTAATAGCCTGGATGTTCAGGAAATCATGGCCTTGTTGCCACATCGCTATCCGTTTTTATTAATTGATAAGGTGTTGGATTACACACCAGGCGTGTCATTGACCGCACTAAAAAATGTTACCATCAATGAGCCTATTTTTACTGGTCATTTCCCCGGCATGCCAATCTTCCCTGGTGTATTGATTTTAGAAGCCATGGCACAAGCTACCGGGATTTTAGGTTTTAAAACGGCAACAGAACGTTCAGAAAATGAATTGTATTTGTTTGCCGCCATTGATGAAGCCCGTTTTAAAAAACCGGTAGTGCCCGGTGATACCTTAATTTTAGAAGTGAAATTTTTAAAGGAACGTCGCAACATTTGGAAGTTTTATGGCGAAGCAAAAGTCGACGGTCAAGTCGTATGCAGCGCTGAACTTATGTGTGCCAGAAGAGAGATGTAACGTGATTCATCCTACCGCAGTAATTGAAGCCAGCGCTAAGTTGGGACAAAATGTAAAAATAGGGGCCTTTTGCTACGTCGGTCACGATGTGGTGTTAGGCGACGACTGTGTGTTAGAAACGCACGTTGCCATCAAAGGCCCTGCTAACATCGGTAAAGGTAACCATTTTTTCCAATTCGCCAGTATTGGTGAAGCTTGTCAGGATAAAAAGTACAAAGGTGAACCGACAGAGCTGATTATTGGTGATTACAATGTGTTCCGTGAAGGCTGCTCAGTGCACCGTGGTACGGTGCAAGATCAAGGTAAAACCATTATCGGCGATCATAATTTATTTATGAACACCACGCATATCGCGCATGACTGCGTTATTGGTAACAATATCATCTTCGCCAGTGGTGCTCAGGCAGCGGGGCATGTGCATGTTGGAGATTGGGCCATTTTAGGCGGCATGACAGGCGTACATCAATTTGTCAAAATTGGTGCACATAGTTTTTGCGGTGGTGGCTCTATTGTATTAAAAGATGTCCCTCCTTATTTAATGGTGCATGGTGCCCCTTGTGTGCCTGCCGGTATCAATACCGAAGGCTTAAAACGTCGTGGCTTTAGCAGCGAAGCGTTGTTAGAAATTCGCCGCGCTTATAAAGAAGTGTACCGCAAAGGCCTAACCGTGCCACAAGCCTTAGAAGCCTTAGCTGAAAAATCAGCTAGCATGCCTGAAGTGAAATTATTTACGGATTTCATTGCAGACGCCAGCCGTGGTATTGCTCGCTAGCCTGAGCATTTAACCGTGCTGTGCTGCGAATAAAACGCTCTGCCTGCTTGTAAGGGGCAGAGCGTTTTTGTTATTACTGCGTTTTACTGAAGCGGATTAGCGGTTAAGATAGCCGTTATAGCGCATCGCATGACAGATAGACACTTACAGGAAGCATTTGCCCGGATATGGCTGAACACGACTTACCCGTTACCCCCGTTATTAAATTTGCCTTCATTGCTGGCGAGCACTCTGGCGATATCCTTGGCGCGGATCTCATTGTTGCTTTAAAACAGCGTTATCCCCACGCCGAGTTTTTCGGCATAGGCGGTCCACGAATGCAAGCTGAGGGCTTTCAAGCTTTATTTGATATGGAAGAGTTAGCGGTAATGGGCTTGGTCGAAGTGTTAGGCCGTTTACCGCGTTTATTACAAGTAAAGCGGCAAATTGTCAGCGCCATTTTACAAGATAAGCCGGCGGTGTTTATTGGTATTGATGCGCCTGATTTTAATTTGCCAGTAGAATTGGCCTTAAAACAACAGGGCGTAAAAACCGTGCATTATGTTAGCCCGTCAGTTTGGGCCTGGCGGCATAAACGTATTTTTAAAATTGCCAGAGCAACCGACATGGTGCTGGCATTACTGCCGTTTGAAAAAGCGTTTTATGATAAGTATCAAGTACCCTGTACTTTTGTCGGGCATACCTTAGCCGACTCGATGCCGTTGCAAGTGGACAAAGCGGCGGCTAAGCAGGCATTAGGTTTAGATCCATCGCGCCCAGTACTGGCGATTATGCCGGGCAGTCGCTCCAACGAAATTAACTTATTAACTGCTGATTTTCTCAAAGCGGCGGCTGAGCTACAGCAGCAACGCCCAGAAATACAATTAATTACTAATATGGTGACGACCGCCAAAGCCACTTTATGGCGACAAGTAAAAGCGGAGCACGCTGCCGATTTAGTGGTAACTGAATATATCGGCCAAGCACGCCAAGTCTTACTCGCTGCTGATGCCACCTTTATTGCATCGGGTACCGCCACCTTAGAAGCCTTATTAGCCAAATGTGCCATGGTGGTGGGGTATCGGACTAATTGGCTCACCTTTCAAATCGCCAAGCGTTTGGTTAAGTTGCAATATGTTAGCTTACCTAATTTATTAGCGGGTAAAGGCTTAGTCACCGAGTTACTGCAAGATGATCTTAACGTAACGGCCCTGGTGAGTGCTATGCAGCCGTTGCTTGCCGAGCCGTCTATTGAACTACAACAAGCGTATTTAGCGATCCATCAACAATTAAAGCAGCAGGCGAGTCAGGTGGCGGCAGCCGCAATCAGTGAGGTAATGGCAGATGTTTGAGTATTCTCGGCCAGAGGTAGAATGGATTGCCGGCGTAGATGAAGTGGGCCGTGGCCCTTTGATTGGTGCGGTTGTTACCGCTGCGGTGATTTTAGATCCCACTAAACCGATTAAGGGGTTAAACGATTCCAAAAAACTATCAGAGAAAAAACGCCTGCTATTAGCCGAAGAAATTAAAGAAAAGGCTCTGTGTTGGGCGTTAGGCCGAGCCGAGCCTGCAGAAATTGATCAGCTTAATATTTTGCATGCCACCCTGTTAGCTATGCAGCGCGCAGTGGCCGGTTTAGCGATTACACCACAGTGGGCCTTAATTGATGGTAATCGTTGCCCTGCGTTAGCCATGCCCGCGACAGCAGTAGTGAAAGGCGATAGTTTGGTGCCTGAGATCAGCGCTGCCTCCATTTTAGCCAAAGTGGCACGCGACGCTGAAATGCAGCTGCTGCATCAGGCTCATCCGCAATTTGGCTTTGCGGATCACAAAGGTTACCCCACCGCTGCGCATTTAGCCGCAATTCAACGATATGGCATTTTACCTGAGCATCGGCGCAGCTTTAAACCTGTGCGGTTAATCGTGGAGCAACACGCTCAGCAGACAGGCCAGTGCGAGGTTACAGCGCGATGAGCGATCCGGCCTTTATCCATTTACGGGTGCATAGCGACTTTTCGATGATCGATGGCGTCGCGAAGATCAAACCTATTGTTAAAATGGCGGCAGGTTTGCAGATGCCAGCCTTAGCCTTAACCGATCAAATGAATATGTGTGGTTTGGTCCGTTTTTACAGTACGGCGCACGATGCAGGTATTAAACCGATCATTGGTGTGGATTGCTGGGTACAACATCCGATCTTTCCTGGTGAGTTAAACCGGCTGTTACTGTTATGCGCTGATAACGTGGGTTATCAAAATCTGACAACCCTGATCTCAAAAGCCTATTTACGCGGCCACATCGATGGCAAACCGCAGTTAGATCATGATTGGTTAATTGAACATGCCGCGGGCCTGATCGTGTTATCCGGTGCCAAAGATGGCTTACTCGGCAAAGCCTTGCTAAAAGAGAATCCGGGCAGTGTGCAACAGCTGGTCAGTTTTTATCAGCAGTATTTCCCTGAGCGATTCTATATTGAATTATGTCGCACTGGCCGAGCAGAGGAAGAGCGGTATATTCAAAAGGCCATTGCCTTAGCCGAAGCGGAAGATTTACCCGTGGTCGCCACTAATGAAGTGGTATTTTTAAAAGCCAGCGATTTCCCTGCCCACGAAATTCGGGTGGCGATCCATGATGGTTTCACCTTAGATGACAAGCGTCGTCCGAAGAACTACTCAGAGCAGCAATACTTACGCACCGCAGCTGAGATGCAGCAGCTGTTTGCTGATATTCCTGAAGCCTTGGAAAACAGCGTAGAAATTGCTAAACGCTGTAATGTGACGATTCGTTTAGGCGAATATTTCTTACCGGCGTTTCCCACCGGTGGCATGTCAGACGCCGATTTCTTAGTGATGAAATCGCGCGAAGGCTTAGAGCACCGATTATTGCAACTGTTTCCAGATGAACAAGTCAGAGCTACGCAGCGTGTCGGCTATGATGAACGGTTGCAAATTGAATTAGACGTGATCAACCAAATGGGTTTTCCCGGTTACTTTTTGGTGGTAATGGAGTTTATTCAATGGAGCAAGGATAACGATATTCCGGTGGGCCCTGGCCGTGGCTCGGGGGCGGGTTCGTTAGTTGCCTATGCATTAAAAATTACCGATCTTGATCCTCTGGAATTTGACCTGCTATTTGAGCGTTTCTTAAATCCCGAGCGGGTATCGATGCCTGACTTTGACGTCGACTTCTGTATGGATCGCCGAGATGAGGTGATTGAACACGTTGCCGATATGTACGGCCGTGAAGCGGTGTCACAAATTATTACTTTCGGCACCATGGCGGCGAAAGCGGTGATCCGCGATGTCGGTCGAGTCTTAGGCCATCCTTATGGATTTGTTGACCGCATCTCGAAACTGATCCCGCCCACGCCCGGCATGACCTTGGAACAAGCGTTTAAAGAAGAACCGCGCTTACCGGAGTTATATGACTCAGATGAAGAAGTTCGCGATCTGATTGACATGGCAAGGCAGTTAGAAGGGGTAACCCGTAACGCCGGAAAGCATGCGGGTGGTGTGGTTATCGCCCCAACAAAAATTACTGATTTTTCACCGCTTTACTGTGATGAACACGGTCAAAACCCGGTCACCCAGTTTGATAAAAACGATGTGGAATATGCTGGTTTAGTGAAGTTCGACTTTTTAGGTTTGCGTACCCTGACTATTTTGCAATGGGCGGTCAATATGGCCAACGCCCGTTTGCAAAAAGAAGGACGTGCGCTGGTCGATATTAATAGTATTCCACTGGATGACCGCTACAGCTTTCAACTGCTAATGCGAGCTGATACCACGGCAGTATTCCAGCTGGAATCGCGTGGGATGAAAGATCTGATCCGACGTCTGCAACCTGACTGTTTCGAAGATATGATTGCCTTAGTGGCATTATTCCGCCCGGGTCCATTGCAATCGGGGATGGTTGATAACTTTATTGATCGTAAACGTGGTCGTGAAGAAATTTCATACCCCGATGCCACTTGGCAGCATGAATCGTTAAAAGTGATTTTGGAACCGACTTACGGCATCATTCTTTACCAAGAGCAGGTCATGCAGATCGCTCAGGTGCTGTCGGGTTACTCATTGGGCGGTGCTGACTTACTTCGCCGCGCCATGGGTAAGAAAAAACCGGAAGAAATGGCGAAACAGCGCGATACCTTCCAAGAAGGTGCCGCAAAAAATGGCATCGATCCAGAATTAGCGATAAAAATCTTCGATTTAGTTGAGAAGTTCGCCGGCTACGGTTTTAACAAGTCGCACTCTGCCGCTTATGCTTTAGTCTCTTATCAAACGTTATGGATGAAGGCGCATTATCCCGCCGAATTTATGGCGGCGGTGATGTCAGCCGATATGGATAACACCGATAAAATTGTGACCTTGGTGGATGAATGTGAGCGAATGAAGTTGACCTTGATCCCACCTGATGTCAATGCGGGCCAACATAAGTTTACCGTGAACGAACAAGGTCACATTGTTTACGGTATTGGCGCCATCAAAGGTGTCGGAGCCGCCCCTATTGAAGCCATTATCGAGGCCCGGCGTGAACACGGTGAATTTAGTGATTTGTTTGACTTCTGTGCTAAGGTTGATCTGAAGCGTTTAAATCGACGCGTGATGGAAAAATTAATTTTAGCCGGTGCTATGGATCAATTAGGGCCGACGCGAGCTAAACAACATCCTGGGCCGCAACGCGCTATTTTAATGGCTAATTTGGAAGAAGCCATGAAAGCCGCCGAGCAACATGCCAAAGCACAAGCGGTTGGCCAAGACGATTTATTTGGTTTACTCGGTGGTGCCGAAGATGAACCCGGTACACAAAGCTTAAGAATGGTGCCGCTGTGGTCCGATGAAGTTTGGTTAGAAGGCGAGCGGGAAACGCTGGGGTTATATTTAACCGGTCATCCTATAAATCGCTACCTTGATGAAATTAAGCATTACACCAGTTGCCGCTTAGTCGATTTACAACCAACGAAAAAAGATCAAAGCGTGCAAGTCGCAGGTTTAGTTGTTTCTGTGCGAGTTATGATTAACAAAAAAGGTCGGCGCTGGGCTATTGTGACCTTAGATGATAAATCTGCTCGTTTAGATGTACGATTTTTCCCAGAACAGCTGGAAACTTTCGAGCAATTGCTACAAAAAGACCGAATTTTACTGGTTAATGGACAGGTCAGCTTTGATGATTTTAACGGTGGCCTTACAATGTCCGGCCGCGATGTCAGCGAAATTACCGCGATGCGAGAAAAATCGCTGAAATCTCTGAATATCACTGTACAATCGACGCAGATTGATCAGAATTATCTGGAAAAGTTAAAACGGGCGTTAGCCGAGTATCAAGCTGGCACCGTGCCAGTACATCTTTGGTATCAACGCGAGGAAGGGCAGGTTAGACTGCAGTTAGGGACAGCATGGTGGGTCACGCCCACAGACGCTTTGTTGCATCAGTTACGACAAATGGCAACAATAGAATTGGAATTTAATTAATTAGGTAGTGATAGTCGATGATGCTGAATTATTTAGAGTTTGAGCAACCTATTGCTGAACTGGAAGCAAAAATAGACGAATTACGCAATGTCAGTCGCAATGGCGATTATGATCTTGGGTTAGAAGAAGAAATTAACAAATTAAAAGAAAAAAGCCTGACGCTGACCAAAAAGATTTTTGCGGAATTAGGTGCATGGCAAGTTGCACAATTAGCGCGCCATCCTCGTCGGCCATATACCTTTGATTATCTTCGGCATATGTTTACCGATTTTGATGAACTGTGTGGCGATCGGGCTTTTGCTAATGACAATGCGATTGTCGGCGGAACGGCCCGTCTTGGTGAGCAAGCGGTGATGGTCATCGGCCATCAAAAAGGTCGCGATACTAAAGAAAAAATCCGTCGTAACTTTGGCATGCCAAGACCAGAAGGTTATCGTAAAGCCTTACGCTTAATGGAAATGGCCGAACGTTTTAAATTACCGATCATTACGTTTATTGATACGCCAGGTGCTTACCCGGGTATCGGCGCTGAAGAGCGCGGCCAATCTGAAGCCATTGCCCGTAATTTAAAAGTGATGGCCGGTTTGAAAGTGCCGGTGATCTGTACGGTTGTGGGTGAAGGTGGTTCTGGTGGTGCTTTAGCTATTGGTGTGGGCGACAAAGTGAATATGTTGCAATACAGCACGTATTCGGTTATCTCGCCAGAAGGCTGTGCCTCTATTTTATGGAAAAGCGCTGAAAAAGCGCCATTAGCGGCTGATGCTATGGGTATTACTGCCGGTCGGTTAAAAGAGCTAAAATTAATTGACGAAGTGATTACTGAGCCACTAGGCGGCGCCCATCGCTCGCCAGAGCAAATGGCCAGCACCTTAAAGCAGGCTTTACTGCGTGACTTAGAGAAGTTACAAAAACTCAGTACCGCAGAATTACTAGAAAAACGCTACAAGCGTTTAATGTCTTACGGTTATTGTTAAGCATAGCTAGCTGAGGATAGGTCAGCTTTGCACCGAACAGACTTAAGCCAGTATTTGCTCAAGCAACTGCATCAACACCAGCCCTCGCGGCTGGTGTTGGCTTATAGCGGTGGCTTAGACTCACAAGTTTTATTGCATTTACTTTGGCCTTTATGCCAACAACACGCCATTCCCTTGCAAGTGGTGCATGTACATCACGGGCTAAGCCCGCAAGCCGATGCCTGGGCCCGTTTCTGCCAGCAACAGTGTCGACAGCTTAACCTGCCTTTTGAGCTTTGCCATGTACACCTGCCGTCTAATACCAATATTGAGCAACAAGCACGCCGCGCAAGGTATCAGGTACTAGCGGATTATATTACTGAGCCTCAAACGAGCTTAGTGTGCGCACATCATGCAGATGATCAATTCGAGACCTTACTGCTAGCATTAAAACGCGGTGCCGGCTTAAACGGTTTAGCCGCCATGCCAAGCTGTCGACATTTTGCCAAAGGCCAGTTGTGGCGGCCGTTACTGGCCATCAGTCGCCAACAGTTAATGGATTATGCCACTAGCCATGCGCTGTCTTGGGTAGAAGATGAAAGTAATCAGAACACCGAGTTTGAGCGCAATTTTGTGCGACATGCGGTGAGCCCGGTATTAAAACAGCGCTGGCCGCAGTGGCTCAGTACGGTAGGGCGCAGTGTGCAACATCTGCAAGATGCCGCCAGTTTAGCGGAATATTATACCGAACAAGCGTTAGCGCGTTGTGCCACGCCAGATAAGCTCGATCTTATTGCACTGAGTCAGCAGCATCCGCTACAGCAAGACTTGGTGTTACGCCGTTGGTTATATGCTGCCGGCTTTAATCCAGATACACAGTGGCTTTTAACGTTAAAACAGCAAGTTATCGCGGCGAAAGCCGATGCTCAGCCGCAATTAGTGGCCGGGCGCTTGTTGGTTCGCCGTTATCAACAGCATCTTTATTTACTGAATAACGATTCTCAACGGCAAGCCTTACCCAGTTGCGTATTAACTTGGCAACAAGCCTGTCAGTTACCCGAAGATCGGGGGCAGTTACTCTGGCATAAAACCAAGGTAGCGGGAGCATTAGCAATAGCTGAAGCGTCACAGCAGTATCAAGTGGTATTTGGTATGTTAAATTTGCCGTTTAAACCGACAGGAAAGCAGACTAAGCCGTTAAAGCAGTGGTTTAAGCTATGGCAATCGCCCCCTTGGCAGCGAGGGCAAATACCGTTGCTGCTGCATGAGGGCCAATTGGTGTTAGTCGCTGGTTATGCCAGTAGCTACAGCGATGAACAAGCTAAAGCGTGGCTTAGCTGGCAGCCAGCAAAGAATGAGCTGCCTTTTCTAGCAACTTAATACGGCCGCCATTATATTGACTGACCCGACCTTTGCCTGATAATTTAGCCTGGTATAAGGCTTCATCGGCGGCATGAAATAAATCGCGCGGTTGATGTTCAGCCGATAACCGCGCCATACCAATACTGCAACCGACGTTATGGCTCGCTAAAAAAGCATTTGTATAAATGCTTTGCAGTAAACGATCAGCCACCACATCCGCATGCTCTGCATCACTATCAGAGAGCAATACCGCAAATTCGTCCCCACCAAAGCGGAACAAGCTGTCAGTGGCTCTTAGCGATTCCCGCATACAATCTGCTACCGCGATTAACACCTCATCACCCACATAGTGGCCAGAGTTATCATTAACTTGTTTAAAGTTATCTAAATCTAATAACAATAACGTCAAAGGTAGTTGGTGGCGCTTAGCCAGTTGCACGGATTTGACAAAACTATCGTCAAAAAAGCGACGGTTGCCTAACGTGGTTAATGGATCTTTCAAAGCCATTTGCTGCAAGCGACTGACCAATAGTGCATTGCGCAATGCAAACAGCCACTCTGATTCTAATAACAGCAGTTGCCGTTGCACTAAAGGCGTAAACGCATGCGCCGAATCATAACTAATCTCAGCTAATACTTGGTTTTCTAGCACCAATTTTGATTGGTGATGATAAGCCCCTTTTTTTGAACCACGGGCTTGCAAGTTGCTGGAGTGGGTATTTAACGTCATTCCGCAAAGAGGCAAAACACGACCTGCGCTCATGGAAAAAATATCCAATTGCTGCTGCAAGTCTAAGGTGGTTTGTAATTGACTGACTAAACTGCTTTCACTGCAGTCTGGAGTTTCTTGCCAAATACTGCCGATGGATAAGTCACCAAACGCGTTAGTTAAGTTGCTTGATTCTTGCCACATATGCTCACCTTACCAGAATTTATTGTTGCACTGATAAGGATTAAGCAAATGTTAGGCCAGTTTTTTAAGTTATTGTTTTTACTTGATTAAGTTTAATTGTGTTTAAGGTTGGCGGTTTTTTGACGGCATTAATTTTATGGTGCGGCAAGAAATTGCATGATGCTATCCATCTGCTGCATACCATCTTCAAAGCCTAATTCAATTAAACGGCGCGTGTATTTTTGTTCGAATAATAGATAACTGACTAAGCTTGAATCAGAGTGTTGCCGAATACCCGTAACGCGCAATAGGGAGCGAATGGCGATCGGTAAACACAAAAAGTATTCACTGGCTAATTGATTAAAATTTTGGCTTGGATTAATCATGTAGCTTTGCACGGGCTTGAGTTCCGTTTCAATATTGTGCTGCTTTAACAGCTCAACGGTTTTATTGATGCGCTGCATTCGCTCTAAATCGGAGTTCAGCGTGTCGGTAAATACCGTATCAAGTAAATGACCTGCCACCGTGGCTAAATCTGGGTGGTGTAAGCTGCGCTCTCGAAAAGCACCACGGCGTGGATCGTCGACACCAATAATCAAAATTTTGTCAGCACCCAAATGGATCGGCGAGCTAAGGGGCGCCAATTGATTAACTGAGCCATCACCAAAGTAGCGTTGATGGATACGTACCGAGGGAAACAGCAGCGGTATCGCCGCAGAAGCCATTAAATGATGTACATCTAACAGGGTGCGTTGGCCACAACGTTTGGCTCGGCGCCATTCTTCTGCCGTATCAGATTGAAAAAAGCTAATCGAATCGCCAGTATTATAACAAGAGGCGGTAACCGAGAAGCTAGACAGATAACCGCGCATAATATTTAGGTCAATGCGCTGCAAGTCGAGAATTTTGTTTAATAACTGTTTAAGCGGTTTGTTATCCAGTAAGCTGACCGGTTTTTTATTGGCATAGTCTGCTTGAAAGGCACTATAAACATTACGAATTTGATGGCGAATTAGCCGAGGATAATCAGAGTAATAAACCTGCGCGGTATGAAAGTTTCGCCAAACCGATTCAATTTTTTTCACCCCTAAATGAAAACAAGAGGCATAGCAGGCAAGGCCTGCACCATTGATGGCGCCAGCAGAAGTGCCACTGATAATCTTAAATGGTAGTGGGCTACTGCGTGGATATTGACTGGCAATCGCTTTAAGCACGCCAACTTGATAGGCCGCTCGTGCGCCACCACCGGTTAACATTAATGCGGTCTTGCTAGATGTTACTGTGGGGTCTGTTTGCATAATAAGGTGTTAAACATCCTGTACTGAACTTTTTCTACAACCTGTACTCTTCAATTAGTATATTGCTGATAATTGAGATTAATGCAATGCTAGACACCCTTAAGGGTTATTTATTTCAAAAGCACAGGTAAATCACTATGTCACAACAAGCTTCAGGTGGTGGACAGTCCGTATATTATGCCGGTTTAGCCGGCGTAGTTTTAATCATTATCGCTGCATTATGGTTTTTATTCAAAGGCCCGGCCGAACCGACCGAAACCGTCATGCTGCCACCGGTATTATTACCGCAACCCGAACAAGTTGCCGCAGTAGAGCAAGCTGAGCAAATGCAACCTGAACCTGTTAACGAACCTGCCGTTATGCCAGAGCCGATAGCAACCATTGAAACACCCATGGCCGAAGTGAAACCCGAGCTACCGCCGTTACCACCTTTGAATACCTCTGATAAAGTGATAAGCGAAGATTTGTTAGCGCTGAACTGGAAAGCGGGTATGGCATCGCTATTTAATCGTGAAGATATGGTGCGGCATTTTGTGGTCACGGTTGATAATTTAGCGCAAGGCCGATTAGTCGCAGGCCATGCCGTGTTATCTGCACCGGCTGACGCTTTTTTAGTTGAGCAAGTGTCACCGGATCGTTTTAGGATGGCTGCAGCGAATGCCGCCCGCTATGAGCCTTATATTCAGCTGTTAGAAAGCGTACCAGCAAGACAGTTATTGGCTTTGAAAGCGCGCTATCAACCCTTGCTTGACGAGGCTTTCGCCGAACTCGGCTATCCTGACATGAGTTTTGAACAGCGTTTACGTCAAACGATTAATCTATTGCTGGCTACGCCAGAGTTGTCGAGTCAGCCCGAATTAATCCGCCCTTCGGTCATGTATGTTTACGCTGATCCGCAGTTAGAGGCGTTACCTGAAGCGCAGAAACAATTATTACGCTTATCACCGGCGCAACAACGTCGTTTAAAAGCGGTGCTGCAAACCTATCAGCAAGCTTTAGGTAATTAAACTGTTGTTTTTATCAGCGTTAGGGTTGCAGCTTGCTGCTTAGCACTTGCAACCCCGAACGGTTTTGCGGATAATGCGCGCTGCCATCAAGGCAATACCATGGCAACTCCATTGGTCCTCTCGCAATACTAGTAGGCGAACCTGGTCAGGTCCGGAAGGAAGCAGCCACAGTTTATGATGTATGTGCCGGGATGTGGCTGGTGGAGTTGCCACCCAACTCCCTCGTTGTTTACTCTATTTCATTCAAAACTTTGGCCTAAACTGCTGCTTCGCTGTTAACTCGCCCCGCATCAACCCGAAGTGATCTTCTGTTAATCCCATTACATTGCAAGCCGTTCAACCTGGCGCGGTAAAGTTTTAAGACGAGAATTATGGTATCAGCCCCCGAATGCTCGCGAAAACGTTAAACGCTGCGTAAAGCTTCGGCTGGAGCACGCGGTAAATACCTCCCTGTACGCTCCTCTTTTTCATCCCTGAAAAAGACGTCTCCAGCCAAAGTTTACTTCGCTATTAACTCATCCAGCTTTAATCCGATCCCTCAGGGGCAGAGACTAGAGATTAAAAATGTAATCTGCAGCATACGGTTATGATCTAGGTATCTGACTGCGAAGCTAAATCCACGTGAATGCAAAAAGTCATAACCGTTCTTGCTGTTAATCCCATTACGTTGCAAGCCGGGCAAGCTAGCGCGGCCAAGGTTTTAAGACGAGGGGTGTTTGAGCGAGGCACGGTAGTGCCGAACGAGTTACCTCGTCGCCTTGGCTGTGTTAGGTTGAGCCGGTGTTTCGCAGCAACGTAGGGTCGCATTTTCTTTGGATACTTTCTTTTTGCGACGCAAAAGAAAGTATCTCGCCAACGGCGAAAACGCTAAACGCTGCGTAATAGAGGGGTCTAGGTATCTGACCCCGAAGCTTGTGGCTCGCGATCCCGAAAAAGAACCTGTATCGCCAACGGCGAAAAGGTTAACTCATCGCCTTTGAGCGGTTCGCTACTCCGCGCTTATTCTAAGGCCCCGGCCAGTTTGTTTTCAGTATCTTTGACGACTAATTTTAAGGCAGCCAGCAAGGTTGCTGCAGGCAAATTTTGTTGTTCTAGCAACAAAATTAAATCGACGGCCAGTTTGACATGGTCGGGTGCCTGCTCAAGAGATGACATTACTGGTTATCCAAAAAGTTGCGGGCGCGGCTAGTAGCTTCTTTTACTTTCATTTGCATTTCAAAGCGTTCGCTTTGTGGCATGTAAAATGACATATCCACTTCATAGCGAATGTATCGTGGCGGTAATAAATTTAAAGAGATACAGCATAAATCAGCTAAATACTCGCTGTCTTTTTCTTGGTCTAATCCCAGCTCAACAATATGATCTAACAATAGTTTTTCATAAAAATTATGAATATCGCTATCCAATGTCATGGCGTTTCTCCTCGTTAATGTACTTTAAGCATAATCAGCTTTGATCGAAAAGACTACTGAAAGATTGAGTTAGTTGCGCGCCTTGTTACAATGCGCTGAACAGCGATAAGTGGTTATTAAGCGTATGCAAAAAAATACAACAGCATGTTACTACGGCGATTACTTGCAACTCGACAAGCTTTTAACCGCCCAAGCCCCGGAAAGTAAGCGCTATGGCGCTGAAGCCCATGATGAAACCTTATTCATTATAGTACATCAGGTATATGAACTGTGGTTTAAACAAATTTTGCATGAGCTAGGTGCTGTTATGGCGGTGTTCGCTGAAGCTGAAGTCAAAGATGAACAATTGACCGGTATGGTGCATAAATTAAAGCGTATTATCAGTATTCAACAACTGCTTAATCAGCAAATTGCAGTCATCGAAACGATGACACCGCAAGACTTTATGGCGTTTCGCGATTACTTAGTGCCGGCCTCCGGTTTTCAGAGCATTCAATTTAAAATGCTCGAAATTGGTTTGGGTTTAAAAAGCGAATTTCGCATCGATTTTGATAAAAACTCATTTTATAGCCGGTTAAATGACGCCGATCGTGAGTTTTTACAAAACTTAGAGCAGGCGCCAAGTTTGTTTGAACGCATTGAAAAGTGGTTAGAGCGCATGCCGTTCTTACAATTTGAAGACTTTAGTTTTTGGCAAATGTACCAACAAGCAACCGAGCAGATGTTGCAAAATGATCAGAGTATCGTTTCGCAAATTGAGCAGATATCGGATACCGAGCGTGATCTTCAGTTGCAAGAAATTGCCCGTACGCGTGAAAAATTTTCGGCCTTACTCGATCCGGAGAAATATCAGCAATTACAACAGCAAGGTAGTTTTCGGTTAAGTCAAAAAGCCATGCTATCGGCCTTGTTTATCAACTTGTATCAAGAAGAACCGCTGTTCAATTTACCGTTTCAGTTATTAACTTGTTTAACAGAGATTGATGAGCAACTGACGATCTGGCGTTACAAGCATGCCATGATGGTACAACGGATGTTGGGCAGTAAAATTGGCACCGGTGGCTCGTCAGGGCATGATTATTTAAAGCGCACTACTGAGAAGAATCGTATCTTCACCGATTTATTCACTATGGCAACTTTTTTACTGCCAAAGTCAGCTTTACCGGCCTTACCCACGCCGATCAAACGGCAGTTAGGTTTTTATTTCGCGCCCCAAGCTTGAGCCAAATACGTTGAACGCCGCTTTAAATAACTGCAGATGCACCGCAGTGAGTGCGGCGAGATCGCGTTGATAGCCTCCGCCAATGACTGCCGCGACCGGGATATGTTTGGCGCGGCAGCTTTCGAGAACTAACTGATCGCGCTGGGCGATAGTGGCCGTGCTGATCGATAATAAACCTAAATCATCATTTTTATGCACATCCACGCCTGCGTCGTACAAAACCAGTTCAGGGCGATACCACGTTAATAAACTGTCTAAGCTTTGCTGCACGGTTTCTAAATACTCGTGTTCGCTACAGTTCGTTGCTACGCCAATATCCCAATCAGAGTGCTGTTTGCGTGCCGGAAAGTTTTTCTCACAATGAATGGAAGCAGTGATAATCTCTGGCTCATTGGCTAACAGCAGCGCGGTACCATCGCCTTGATGCACATCCAGATCAAAAATTAAGACCGGGCCCACACCCCGTTGTTTCAATGTTTTCGCGGTGAAAGCCAAATCATTAAACAAGCAAAAGCCACTGCCAAAATCATGAAAAGCGTGATGATAACCACCGCTTAGATGCACGGCTAAGCCTTGCGCTAACGCTAATTCTGCGGTGTGTAAAGTGCCACCTATCGATTGCAATGAGCGTGAAATTAGTTGTTCAGACCACGGAAAACCAATACGGCGCATGGCTTTGGCATCCAGCGTGCCGCTGCATAAGGCTTCAACATAGTGACTTGCATGTATACAACTGAGATCGGCCGGTAGGGCAGCTGGCGCTTCGGTAAAATGTGCAGCAGGTACACCGATAGCGAGCAGTGCTTGTTGCAAAGCGCGATACTTACCAATTGGGTAACGATGGCGTTCGGGTAAAGCCAATTCGCTGTAACAAGGATGATAAATTAGCGGCGGTAGCGCTTGGCTCATCGGTTTTTTCCTGACTCCAGTTTTTGAATGGCTAACTCAACCTCATAAATCGCTTTTCGACAGCGACCCAAGCGACCATGTAGGGTCAAAGTGCGGTTGGTTGCTTCTGCATCACTTTCCCGCTCGGCTTGTCGCACCATGTCTAATAAGCGGCTTTCATATTGTTGGTATTCACTTAGCTGTTGATATAACTGCTGACCTGTGACCGCAAGTTGTTGCACCGCCGCTTTACTACGAGGAGCCGCGACATGCTGATGTTGTTGGCGCACTTGATTGAGCCGGAATGCCTGGGTTAACGCCGAAATTTGTTCATTTAAGCGTTCAGTAATCCGTTGTTTGGCTGTGGTAGATAAATGATCAGCCTGTTGTTGCAGTCGGTTTAGATTACGCACGCTATCCTGCACATAATCTGCCAGATCCGGTGAATGACAACTAAACAAGGCCGAATCGAACCAGTGCACCGGCTTACCGGGTTTTCTTTGCCGATCAAGTTGTTGCGCCCAGCTTAATAATTGCTGCAATTGAGCTTGTAAATGACGCAGTTGCTCCGAGGTGAAGCTGTTCATCTTAAGCACTCCAAGCCTGCCACGCTAAACGTGCCGCAATGGCAATGACCACACTGATAAATACGGGCCGGATAAACTTAGTACCGAAACGAATGGCAGAGTGCGCACCTAACCATGCGCCGCACATCAAGCAAAAACCCATGGCTAAACCGAGGGTAAAATGTACATGGCCCAGCACAATAAAAGCGGCCAATGAAAACCCATTACTGACAAAATTCATGGTTCTGGCGACACCACTGGTGAGTAGTAAGTTAATTTTATACATTGCCATGGTCGATACCATCCAAAAAGCGCCAGTACCCGGGCCGGCTACGCCATCATAAAAGCCCAATGTGAGCCCCTGCAGACGTTGTTGCCAAAACAATTTTTTACTCGGTGTCGGTAATGTCATCCGATCATCGGGCTGCATGCGATTAAATAGGGTATAGATCGCAGCAAAAAGAATGAGGATGGGTAACAGTTTTTCTAGCAATACGGTACTTAATTGATCGACGACCAAGGTACCGATTAATGCGCCTAGGGCGGTAAAAATCAGGCTGGTGCGCCAATAACGCGGGTTAAATAGACGCTTTCGATAATAAGTAAGCGAAGCGGTAAAAGAACCAAAGGTCGCGGCCAGTTTATTGGTACCTAACACCACATGCGGTGGCAAGCCCGCGGTAAGCAAAGCCGGTACAGTTAATAAACCACCACCCCCGGCGATAGCATCAATATAACCGGCAATAAAGGCCACACTGCAGAGTAATAGCAGCAGTTCTGTCGTAAGAACCAGCTCGGGCATAACGGTTGAGATCCTGTCAGTATTCTATATTTCGTCGAAATGGCGGCAGTGCATCAAGCATGGCTTTACCATAAGTTTTACTTACCAGTCGGCGATCTAAAATAACGATACGCCCTTCATCTTGCTCTTGGCGCAGCAGTCTACCACAAGACTGCACCAGTTTTTTCGCCGCAGCCGGAATACTTAATTGTAAAAAAGCATTACCGCCTCGGGCGGTGATGGCTTCACTCAAGGCCTCTTCCAGCGGTGAAGTGGGCACGGCAAAGGGAAGTTTAGTGATCACTAAATTGGTCAGCAGTTTACCAGGTAAATCTAACCCTTCCGAAAAGCTTTGTGTGCCAAATAATATGCTGGCGTTATCGCCATTCACCCTGTCTGCATGTAATTGCAGCAAAGCTTGTCGCGAAGCCTCGCCTTGTACCAGTAGCGTAAAACCTTGTTTGCGAAGCTCCGTGGCCACTTCTTGCATTTGCCAATAAGACGCAAATAACACCAACGATCCGGCAGGGGTATTGAGATAATGCGGTAATAGGCGCACCAATTCAGCGGTAAAAGCGCTGTCAGTAGGTTCACAGCGTGTTTTGGGTAGCAGTATTTCAGCTTGTTGTTGATAAGCAAAAGGTGAATCGACTTGTAAACATTGCAAGCCAGTATGGGCATTTAACCCTAATTCCTTTTTTGCATAATCGAACGAGTTTAAGGCGGTCAGTGTGGCAGAGCAAAGGATCACCGCAAAGGCTTGGCTAAATAACAGCTGTTCTAATTGTAAGCCTGCAGCCAAGGGGCTGGCGTGCATAAATAAAAGATCGGTATCAGCACGCCGCTGTAACCAACGCGCTTGCCAAGCAGGTTCTTTTTGCGCTTGTTGTAATAATTGCCACAGGGCTTGCTGTTGCTCAAAGCGTTGGCGTGCATAAGCTAACTCTTGTAATAACGTGTACCACAGCTTAGGGATCTTACTGTTTTCCGAAAGCTTTTGCTGTAGCTCGGTTAACAACTTATCGCACAGGTTAGTGGCTTTTTGGCCCGCTTGTGCCAAAACCTCAGCTTGTTGCTGCCACAATTTGGGTAAAGCCGCGTGTTTAAAACGATATTCGGTTTGCTGTTTACTGCTAAACCAACTGGGTAGAAACTCTTGCACACTGCGCTGAATCGGTTTAAGCGCGACGTTAAAATCACTCACCGCATCGTCTAAGCGCATGCAATCGCGCAATGCGGTATCGGGTAAAACGGCTTGAAGTTGCGTAAGCGTTTTGCGTAATTTCACTAACCAAGGGCCATTTTCCGTTAATTGCGCGCTGGCGCTCAGTAGCTCTCTGCCACAGCTTGCAAGATGATGTGCTTCATCAATCACATAAAGGGTTTCTGCCGGTTCGGGCAATACCGCGCCACCGTTTAATAAGTCTGATAACAGTAAACTGTGATTGACCACTAGCACTTGTGCATTGCTGATTTCAGCACGGGCTAAGTGAAAAGGGCAGTGTAAATGTCGACGCTGTGTTTTACTGCAGTAGTGGGCATCGGCTTGTAAGCTATACCAGAGCTCGTCAGTTACAGGCTCGGGTAACGTATCGCGGTCGCCCAGCCAGCTACGTTGTTGCCAAGCGTCTAACAAACGTTGTAATAACGCTTGTTGATGGGCATCAGGTGCATCCTGACTAAACAGCGTAGGTTGTTGAATAAGTTGTTGTAAGCGTTCAATGCAGGCATAGCGCTGTCGGCCTTTTACCAGACTGTAATCAAACTCTAAGCCGCTGTGTTGCCGAAAAAAAGGTAGGTCTTTATTAATAAGCTGCTCTTGCAGTGCCACTGTTGCCGTCGCAATCACCACTATTTTCTTTTGACTTAAGGCATAAGGTAGGGTGCCAAGCAAATAGGCTAAAGATTTGCCGGTACCGGTACCCGCCTCAATTAAACCGATGCGATCGTGTCTATCGTACTTGCCTGCAACGATATTCGCTATTTCCGCAATCAATTTATTCTGCGTGGGCCGAGGCTGGTAGTTAGGCAATTGTTGTTTTAATTGTTGGTGTATTTGCCTAATCTGTTGTTTTGTACCGTTATTTAGCATCTTAAAATCTTCTTAGTTTTTACATTTGCTCGTCAAAAGTTACTTTTGCATCAGTATGTATCTGATTTGTATAGTAAAGGTATTTAATGCTTTTCGCGGTTAAAAAATACAAATGTTGAACAACTTTGTTTGGTTGACATGATTGACCAGCCCGATTGTTATGTTTATTATCAAGACGTGGAATAATAATTCCAACGATTTCTTGAACTTTTTCAAAAGTCAGGATAAAGCTTATACACAGAATCACACCCAATGTGATCCAGGGAGAACACCATGTTTACCACTAATAAAATTTCGGGCTCAGTGCGTCTTGCTTTGTTCTTGAGTGCGTCATCAGTTGCTATGTATTCTGGTGCTGCATTCGCTCAACAAGAAACACCAGCAGCAGAAGAAAAAGTTGAACGTATTTCTGTAACGGGTAGCCGTATCAGAAGTGCAAACGCAATGTCTACCAGCCCAATCAATACTATTGATGCTGTAGAAATTGAAAAACAACAACAACCTGAAATTGAACGCGTACTTCGTGTATTACCTGGCGCAGTCCCAGGTGACAACAGTAACGTGAACAACGGTACAGGCGGCGCAGCCACTATCAGTTTACGTGGCTTAGGTTCAAACCGTAACCTTATTTTGGTTGATGGCAAGCGCGTTGTGCCATTCAACACTGCAGGTAGCGTAGATACCTCTACTATCCCTACTGCACTAATCGACCGTGTAGAAGTGGTTACTGGTGGTGCTTCAGCCGTTTACGGTTCTGATGCAATCTCTGGTGCAATTAACTTCATCATGAAAAAGAATTTTGAAGGTGTGCAGTTAGATGCAGGCCATTCAAGAACGGCTGAAGCCGATGCCTTTACAGACAACATTGCTTTAACCATCGGTGGCAACTTTGACGATGATAAAGGTAACGCCGTTGTTTCTTTCAGTTACTATGACCGTGACCCATTATTATTAGGTCAACGTACTTTAGGTAATTATGGTATTTCTACTGCGTCTGGCGGTAACTTATCTAACTTCCAACAAGGTATTGCACCTATTCCACCAACACAGCCATTATGTGGCCAAAACGCGCCAAACGTAGTAGCACCAGGTGGTGGTAGCGGTACAACAATCCCAACACGCGTAGGTATTGTTGGCGCCACAGGCACCAGCGGTCAATTCCGTGATGACGGTTCTCTAGTGATTGGCCCAACATGTTCGGCCTTTAACTTCAACCCGTATAACTATTATCAAACACCTTCTAAGCGTTTTAGCGGTACTGCTATTGCGCATTGGGACATCAATGATGATACAACTGTATACGGCTCATTCAACTTTACAAATACTAACGTATTACAACAAGTTGCTCCATCAGGTATTTTCGGTAATACCTTTATGGTACCAGTTGCTAACCCATTTTTCTCTGATCAAGCTCGTAGCGCTTTAGTAACTGCAGCGAATAACAGCATCAGCCAGTTAAACGGTCCTGGTTTAACGACATGGATTGATGGCAACAATAACGGTGTAGTTGATACCCCTGACTCATTGTTACTTTCTATCTTCCGTCGTACAGTGGAGCTTGGCCCCCGTTCAACTGAGTTCAATACTGATCAGTTCCAGTTAATCGGTGGTGTAAAAGGCTTTATCAATGACTCATGGGCATACGATGTGTCTTTACAACACGGTGAAACGAACCGTGTAAATACCAACGCCGGTTATACTAACGTTGCCAACATTGCTAACGCATTAAACGCTTCAAGCACCACTACCTGTAACACCGGCGGCGCTGGTTGTGTGCCAATTAACCTGTTTGGTGGTTTTGGTACTATTACGCCAGAAATGGCAGCTTATGCTTCAGCAACGGCTTTCTCTACAACGGCTTATCAACAACGTGTTGTTTCTGCAGTAATCGATGGTCCAATTGATGCTGTGGTTTCTCCATTTGCTGATACACCTTTAGCCATGAGCTTTGGTTATGAGTATCGTGAAGAATCGGCATTCTTCAACCCAGATGAGTGTTTGAAACTTGCACCAACTAGCTGTTTAGGTGGCGCAGGCGGTAACTCATTACCTGTTGGTGGTTCGTTCAAAGTGAATGAATTATACGGCGAAGGTAAATTAGCACTAGTTGAAGGCAAAGAACTGGTTGACCTGCTTGAGTTAGAGTTCGGTTACCGTCACTCTCACTTCGACACTGTTGGCGCAACAGGCAGCTGGAAACTAGGTTTAGCTTACCGTCCAACTGACGAGTTGTTAGTTCGTGTTATGAAGCAAAAAGCAACGCGTGCACCTAACGTAGGTGAGTTGTATGCGCCATTAACCACTAACTTAGATAACGCTGATTTAGACCCATGTTCAGTATCTAACCCGAATATCAGTGCTACGTTACGTGCTCTGTGTATTTCAACAGGCCAAACTGCAGCACAAGTTGGTCAGGTTAATGATATCGTATCTGGTCAGATCAACATTCTGTCAGGTTCTAACCCTGATAGTTTACCAAACGAAGAAACCGCCAATACTACAACAGTAGGTTTTGTTTGGAGCCCAGAGTTTGACTCTATTAAACGTGCAATGTTCTCTGTTGATTACTATGACATCAACATTGATGGTTACATCGGTGAAAACACTGCTCAAGAAATCTTAGATGGCTGTTATGAGCTTGGTAATGCCGCACAGTGTGCGCAAATCACGCGTATCGGTGGTTCATTAAACATCCCTGGTGCAGGTGTTGAAGCCTATACCACCAACCTGTCTTATATCAAAACTCGCGGTGTTGAAGCGGCTTTCAACTTCGGTTTTGATTTAGGTGATATGGGTATGTTGGATTTTGCGGGTAACATCAACAAGTATCTAGAAGTGAAGAGCTTAAGCTCACCAGTATCGTCAGTGATTGATTGTAATGGTTTCTACGGTACTAACTGTAACCCACAGCACGAAATTAAAGCGACACAACGTACTACTTGGAACATGAATGACCTGTCAGTATCACTGTTATGGCGTTACTTAGGTTCAATCGAGCGTGAAACTGCGCAACAAGCTGCTACTTTTGAAGCCTTCCGTCAAATTGGTTCATTCAGCTACTTCGACTTAGCCACAAGCTATGTTGCTTCTGAAAACCTGACTATCCGTTTCGGTGTAGATAACTTATTCGACCGTGACGCGCCAGTCGTTGGTGGTGAAGCAGGTAGTACTTCAGTGAACAACGGTAACACTTTCCCAGGTTACTATGACATGTTAGGCCGTACTTACCGTTTTGGTATTTCTCTGAAATATTAATATTGCGTAAGTTATTCGGTTAATAAAAACCTCTGACAATTGTCAGAGGTTTTTTTTTGCATCAATGAAAAAAGTATCATGTTTATTGAGCAAGTAACGGCAGTGGGTACTTGTAAAGCTATCTGCAAGGTTGACTATGAGTTAACTGAAGAATGATTTTTATTTATTTCATAAACTTTCGCTAAATCTTTCTAATTAATTTAGAAGCCAAAAATGATGTTAAGAGTGCTGGATGTAAATTTAATGATGCTGAAATGTTTGTTTTTATTTGTTTTTTGTGGGCTGTATTGTTTTGTTAACACATAAAAAGAAATAGTGTCAAAAAGTTCAATTTTTGCGACTAATAACATGCTTTTAATCTTGACCTGAATTTTTTTGCTGCATATTATCGGGCAGTGTTGTACCGAGATTGTATTCGGGCGATTCTCAGCAGACACACATAAAGATGTGACTGACTACAAAAAACAACGAGATACTCTGAAGAGTCATCCAGGGAGTTAAATATGTTCACCAATAACAAGCTAAGCAAAGCAGTTCGGCTAGCAATGGTTTTCGGTGCTGCAACAACATTGGCATTTGCCGGTTCTGTTTCAGCGCAAGAAACTGAAGAAGACGAAACAGCAAAAAAAGATGAAAAAACTGAACGCATTCAGGTTGTCGGCTCGCGCATCCGCACTGATGGTTTAGATAGCGCTTCTCCTATTACTATTATCAGCACTGAATTAGCAAAAGACCAAGGTTTAAGTACTTTAGGTGAATTACTGCGTACTTCTACTGTTGCTGCTGGCTCAAGCCAATTAATCTCAGCATTATCTGTTGGTTTCGTCACTGCCGGTGGTGCGGGTAACGAATCAATCTCTATGCGTGGTTTAGGTGCTAACCGCACATTAGTATTATTAAACGGCCGTCGTGCTGGCCCTGCGGGTACTCGCGGTCAAGTTGCTGCTTTCGATTTAAACTCAATTCCTTTATCTGCGGTAGAGCGTATTGAAGTATTAAAAGACGGTGCGTCTTCTTTATACGGTTCTGACGCAGTAGCCGGTGTTATCAACATCATCACCAAAAAAGGCGATGGTTCTAACGTTACTGTTAACCTTGACCAGCCATTTGAATCTGGCGGTGAAAATTATCGTTTAAATGCAACTTACGGCAAAACCTTTGACCGTGGTTCATTCCGCGTGGTAGCTGACTATAACTTGCAAACTGAGTTAGCGCGTGGCGATCGTGATTTCTTCGATTGTAACCAGCGTTTATTCTACAGCCAAGCTAACCCAGGTGAGCGTACTGATCCTATCGATCCACGTACCGGTGATTACCACTGTAGTGCTTCGCAATACGGCGTATGGATTTTCAACTATGCACCAGGCGCCTCAAACTTCCGTACTGGCGTAAAAGCTCAATATGACTACGACGGTTTTTTCGCGGCTGCTAACCGTCCAACCTTTAACAGCTTAATTACTTCACCTGGTCCTAATAACATTTCTGTACCAAACGGTTGGTACCCTGTTTCTTACGATAAAGAAACAGATGGCTGGGCTGATGCTGATCACCCATTCCAAAACGCACAATCTATGATCCCAGAAAGCGAAGTGGCTTCTGTGTTCATGATGGGTGATTATGATTTAACTGATAATATTTCAGCCTATTCTGAGTTAATTTACAGTCAACGTAAGACTGAAGTGAACAGCTTCCGTCAGTTCTGGACCGCGCAATTAGGTGGCAGACGTTACATTCGTGGTGGTACAGTTGATGGATGGGGTGGTGATGCTGTAGGTTTCATGCCTGTTGCGATGACTGACCACTCTGGCGGTGAAACGACTATTGATTACAGTCGTTACGTATTAGGCTTAGAAGGCTCATTAGGTGATTGGTCTTGGGATGTGTCATTCCAAAACAGTTACAACAAAGGTACATACAACAACAAAGTTATCCTATTTGATGCGATGGATATGGCTCAAAATGCTGTATACGGTGGCCCATGTGCCGGTGCAGTATCACCTGTTTCAGGTAAGGCCTGTACACCAGTAGATTGGTTAAGCCCAGATCACATCAATGGTAATCAATCTCAAGCCGTTAAAGACTTCTTATTTGATATTGACTATGGTGTAACAACTTATCGTCAATCAACTATCGACGGTTATATCACCGGTGATTTGTTTGAATTACCAGCCGGTATGATCAGTACTGCGGTAGGTGCATCATTTCAACAAGATGCGTTAAATGACGTGCCAGGTGAAGCTACTTTAGCAGGCAACTTGTGGGGTTCTACGGGTGCCGGTATCACTGCTGGTTCTGCCAACACTCGTGCAGTTTACAGTGAAGTGTTTGTGCCAGTTTTACGTGATATGTTCTTAGCGGAAAGTTTGGATATCACCGCTTCTGGTCGTTGGACTGATGTTTCTACTTACGGCTCTGATTCAACGTTTAAAGTATCTGCAAACTGGGTTATCGGTAACGGATTCCAAGTTCGTGCTTCTCGTGGTTCTTCATTCCGTGCTCCGGCACTGTTTGAGTTGTTCTTAGAAGGCCAAACGGGCTTCTTGAACCAAACTGGTAACGATCCTTGCTTAAACTGGTCTGCTCGCTTAGATGAAGGTACAATTGACCCTCGTATAGCGGCTAACTGTAATGCTGATGGTGTGCCAGCTACTTATGTTAATCCAGGTAGCTCAATGACTTCTATCACCGGTGGTGGTGCAGGTCTACTTGAAGCCGAAACCTCGATTTCCCAAGGCATTGGTATTGTTTGGAAGAGCCCGGAAGACAAATTTGGTTTCTCAGCAGATTACTACGATGTTGTGATCAGCAGCCAAGTGTCTAACATTGGTGGTGGTACTGTTTTAGACTTATGCTACCGTTCAGAAAACTTCCCAAATGAGCCATTCTGTGACCAGTTTACGCGTCGTGATGGTTCTGCAGCAGGCGACTTTGGTATTGACACCGTTCGTGGTGGTTATGTCAACGTAGCACAACAAAAAGTCCGTGGTACTGACTTCTTGTTTACTTACCAAGATGATTTTGATTTTGGTTCATTACGTATTCGCTTAGATCACACGGTTCAGTTTGAGCGTTCATTCAAGCAGTTCCCTGACAGTGATCCTTCGCAATATGTTGGTGATGTAGGTGATCCGAAGCACGTAGGTACGTTAAGCACCACGTTAAATCGTGACGGCTGGCGTTACACTTGGAACATGCGTTATGTTTCAGGCACAGACGATTACAAATACTTCGCGAATGGTAACCAGACGACTTACCGTGGTCAGCCATCAACGTTTATTGCTGAAACACCTACTTACATCCTACACTCTGCTTCAGTACAAAGAGATATCTATGGTGTAGATGTGACCTTCGGTATTGCAAACTTGTTTGATAAAGCACCGCCACAAGGTTCTCCAGCAGGCGTACGTACAGCGGGTAACTCTATCCTGTACTCTCAGTATGAGTTCATTGGCCGTCGTGCATTCTTGAACATGTCTTACGATTTCTAATTTGCGCTAGCGAATTAGTGATAGTTTGAATAAAGCCCCGTTTTGCGGGGCTTTTCTTTTGTGATAATTCAAGCCTAATGCTTTTCAAATAGGCATAAATTCATTACCATAAGCACCAGTTTTGATTTGAATCAACTTTTGCGCGGTAGAAATAAATGGCTGACGAAAACTTTAAAGACTCTTTGAATGCAAAACAGATACTGATATTTGTAATTGTTTTTGTAAGTTTGCTGTGTTTAGTGCCAATTTTACGCTGGGTACAGTTATTGGGTTAATGCAGTTTTGCATTTGCCAGATAGCCGCCACTCGGGCGGCTTTTTTATCGGTTTAATACAAGGGTAAAGCAATGGATTATCAAGCATTAGCAGCAGAATTGAAGCGCGTGATCAAAACGGTAGAAAACTACCCGAAACCGGGCATTACTTTTCGGGATGTTACCAGCTTAATGCAAGATGGCCCCAGTTTTAAAAAAGTGATTGATGCTTTTGCGGCGCATTATCAGCAGCAAGGTATTACTAAGATTATTGGTACGGAATCTCGCGGTTTTATTTTTGGGGCGCCTTTGGCTTATGCGTTGGGTATTTCGTTCGTGCCTGTGCGTAAACCAGGTAAATTACCTCGCGAACGGATCTCGCAGGCATACACCTTAGAATACGGCCAAGATGCACTGGAATTACATGCTGACGCCATCGCTGCAGGTGATAAAGTGTTATTGGTTGATGATTTGCTAGCCACTGGCGGTACTATCGATGCTACCGTGCAATTAGTGCGTCGTTTAGGCGGTCAAGTTGAAGATGCGGCCTTTGTTATCGCTTTACCTGAATTAGGGGGCGTGGCAAGACTTGAAGCCTTAGGCTTGAAACTTTGCAGTTTGGTTGAGTATCAAGGCGAATAAGTTTAGGCTAGGCACTGTGATGTTAGGTGCAGGAAAGCGGGCATGAGTTATCAGGTTTTAGCAAGAAAATGGCGGCCACGTCATTTTAGTGAGTTGGTAGGGCAACAGCATGTAAAAACCGCGTTGGCGAATGCCCTAACCAGCAGTCGCTTACATCATGCTTATTTATTTACCGGCACCCGTGGTGTCGGTAAAACGACCATCGCCCGTATTTTTGCCAAAAGTTTAAATTGTGAAACGGGTATTACCGCAACGCCTTGTGGCCAGTGTAGTGCTTGCCAAGAAATTGATGCCGGCAATTTTGTTGATTTGCTCGAAATTGATGCGGCTTCTCGAACTAAGGTTGAAGACACCCGCGATCTACTGGATAACGTGCAATATGCACCCAGTCGTGGTCGTTTTAAAGTGTACCTGATTGATGAAGTGCATATGCTGTCGCGGCATAGTTTTAATGCTTTATTGAAAACCCTGGAAGAGCCTCCGCCGCACGTCAAATTTTTGCTTGCAACGACTGATCCGCAAAAGTTACCCATCACGGTCCTCTCGCGTTGTTTACAATTTAGTTTAAAAGCCCTGACGCCGGTGCAAATTGAGCAGCATTTAGCAGAAGTGCTGGCTGCCGAGCAGATCCCGTTTGAAGCGGCTGCGCTCACCGCCTTAGCCAAGGCGGCCAAAGGCAGTTTACGCGATTCGTTAAGTTTAACCGACCAAGCCATTGCGCTAAGTAATAGCAATCTTACCGTCGAAACCGTGCGTCAGATGTTGGGCTTATTAGATACCCGTTTTGCTGTAAGTTTACTGAGTGCGCTGTTAGCCGCCGATATGGCGCAGCTGCAGCAGGCGTTACAAGAACTGTTAAGTCAACAATCTGATTATCAGCAGGTGTTAGATGATATGTTGTCGCTGTTGCATCTGACCGCGCTAACACAACTGCAGCCTGCTGCGTCAGACTTATCTGAACAAGCCGAAATGATCCGTTACTGGGCTGCGCATTTAGCGCCTGAGGCGGTGCAGTTGTATTATCAATTGTTAATTAGTGGCAAGAAGGAGCTCCCTTTCGCACCAGAGCCGGTGGTCGGGCTAGAAATGGCGTTATTACGGGCCATGGCCTTTGTACCCGCGAGCCGTACAGAGCCGCAAAGTTCGGCGCCAACGCAAGCGCTATCAACACCAGCCGCCTCGACACCTCAGGCACGCCCAGCCGTAATGACTGCGCCAATTGCTCCACACGCTATGGCGCCCGTTACTGCGCCAAGTCAGGTAACCTCTGCGGCAGCTGAACCACACCAACCCACTGAGGCGGCGGCAATAGCCTCGGCGCCGACAGAAACGTTAAGCGCCAGTGTTACAATGTCTAACACGGCCTTAGGCAATAACCCGATTGCCACGCCTGATAAGCATAGCGCTACTCCAGTAGCATCGGCGATAGATGAGGGAACCGCGCGTATTATGGCTCGGCGTGGGGTGCAAGTGACGGCAGCACCGCCAGCGGTGGAGACAGTCGCAGGAAAAAAGCCTGAGCGCCCGATGGCGCTGCCTCAGCCTGAATTACCTCAACGTTTAAATACGCCGCCATCCGCCATGGCTGCTACAACAAAACCGCAACAAGCCACAGCGGTAGTACCCGAGCCTGCTGCAAAGTTAGAGCCCCGTTCACACCAGCATGACGATGAAGATAGTGCCACTGCAGATGACACCGTTAGCTTTGCTGAGCAACAAGCGTTAACGGAAGCATGGTGGCAGCAGCAGCAATTTGATGTTTTACCCAGTAATGATACCGATGAGCTTGACGAGCAACGTTTTTCTATTCGTTTTGCCGCTCAGGTCGATGCCTGGTCGCGCTTAATCGAACAGCTATCGATTGGGGGGTTATTACGTTTATATTTATTACACAGTGCTATGCAGCAAAATGGCCTGCAAGTGCAATTGCAGGTAGCCCAATCGCAGCAACATTTGGACAAGGGCGATTTTCGTGAAAAGCTGTATGCGGCAATTAGCCCGGTATTTCCTGCCAATTTTCAGTTAGAGATTCAATACTTAGCAGAGATTAATGCCAGTCCGTTAGCGATCCAGCAGCGTATAGAACATGAACGCAAAGACTATGTCAGCCGCTTGTTGCAACAAGATCCCAAGCTGCAAGCCATTCAACAGATATTTAGTGCAGAGCTGCAACTTGACACCTTGCAGGTGAATTAACCTTGTAATTTGTTGAGCGAGTATTTATCTTGTCGCCAACAATTTCCACATCCACAAAATAGAGAGATAGAGTATGTTTAAAGGTGGCATGGGCAATATCATGAAGCAGGCGCAAGCCATGCAAGAAAAAATGGCGAAAGTACAAGCTGAAATCGCCACAATGGAAGTCACGGGTGAATCAGGCGCGGGTTTGGTTAAAGTGACCATGACGGGCAATCACAATGTGCGTCGAGTGACTATCGATGACAGCCTGATGAGTGATGATAAAGAAATGCTAGAAGATTTGGTGGCTGCAGCATTAAATGATGCCGTGCGCCGGGTCGAAGAAAACAATAAAGAGCAGATGGCGAAAGTAACTGGTGGCATGCAATTACCGCCAGGTATGAAGATGCCGTTCTAATTATGGCGAAGTTAACGCCCCTGTTACAGCAACTGATTGAAGCTTTGCGCGTTTTACCTGGTGTTGGGCCAAAATCGGCCCAGCGCATGGCTTTTCAGTTACTTGAGCGTAATCGTAGCGGTGGCGCTCGGCTGGGCACGGCTTTAGTGGCCGCGATGGAAGGGATAGGGCAATGCCAGCAATGCCGTACCTTTTCTGAGCATAGCCTGTGCGCCATCTGCAGTGATGTGAAGCGACAACAAGCCGATGTGCTGTGTGTGGTAGGGTCTGCTGCGGATCAACTTGCAATAGAGCATACTGGGCAGTTTCAAGGGCGTTATTTTGTATTAATGGGCTATCTGTCTCCCTTAGATGGCGTTGGCCCAGCAGAGTTAGGCCTCGATGCATTAGCGGCACAATTAGCTCAAGGAAAACTCACTGAGTTAATCTTGGCAACCAATCCTACGGTTGAAGGTGAGGCGACAGCTTTTTATATTGCTGAGCTTTGCCAGAAATACGGTTGTAAGGTCACGCGTTTAGCGCAAGGACTGCCTTTTGGCGGTGAGTTAGAATATATCGACGGCACCACTTTGGCGCACGCCTTTAGTGGCCGTAAAAGCTTTTAATCCAGCGTAAAGAGTCTACTTAACCGTTAGCGTGGCTAAGTAGACTAAAAATCGACGCTTGAATTCCTACTGTTAACCCCCATATCCCTTGATGAAAAGGCAGGTACTTCGTACTTGTTGTCGCACTTATATTATTTTTGTTGAGGACTCACCAAATGACTGATACCACTGCCACCCAGTCTGGCCAGAAACAAACCCATGGCTTTCAGGCGGAAGTTAAGCAACTGCTGCAACTGATGATCCACTCGCTGTATTCAAACAAAGAAATCTTCTTACGCGAATTGGTGTCAAATGCCTCGGATGCGGCAGATAAACTGCGGTTTTTAGCCCTTTCAGACAGCAGCCTGTATGAAAATGACGGCGAGCTGCGCGTACGAATCAGTTTTGACGAGAAAGCACGTACCCTAACCATTAGCGATAACGGCATTGGTATGGATGAAGCTGAAGTGATTTCGCACCTGGGTACTATTGCGAAATCAGGTACTAAAGAGTTTTTCTCTAAACTGTCCGGTGATCAAAGCAAAGACTCGAAGTTAATTGGTCAATTTGGTGTAGGTTTCTATTCTGCTTTTATCGTTGCGGACAAAGTCACCGTGCGTACCCGTAAGGCCGGCTTGGCTGCAGACAGTGCCGTAGAGTGGGAATCATCAGGCGAAGGTGATTACAGCTTAGCGCCCATTGTTAAAAATGAACGTGGTACTGAAATTACCTTACACTTACGCGAAGGTGAAGACGAATTTTTAAGCCGTTGGAAAATTGAAAGTACGGTAACTAAGTACTCCGATCATATTTCTATTCCGGTAGAAATGTGGGAAGAAGGTACTGAAGCTCGTGAAGAAGACGGTGAAACTATCGCGGCAACGCCAGGCCACTGGAAAGCGGTTAACAAAGCCACTGCGTTATGGACACGTGATAAATCTGATATTTCAGATGAAGAGTATCAAGAGTTCTACAAGCATATTTCACACGATTGGAGTGAGCCATTAAGCTGGAGCCACAACAAAGTTGAAGGTAACTCGAATTACACCAGCTTGTTATATGTGCCGAAAAAAGCGCCGTTTGATATGTGGAACCGTGAAGCTAAGCATGGTTTAAAACTCTATGTGCAGCGCGTGTTTATTATGGACGATGCTGAACAATTTATGCCGAGCTACCTGCGCTTTATTAAAGGTGTGTTAGATTCGAGCGATCTGCCGTTAAACGTGTCTCGTGAAATTCTGCAAGATAATAAAGTCAGCCAAAGCCTGCGCAAAGGCTGCAGCAGCCGTGCTTTGAAGATGTTAGAAAAGCTGGCTAAAGATCCCGAGCAATATCAAAGTTTTTGGAATGAGTTCGGCCAAGTGCTAAAAGAAGGTCCGGCTGAAGATCATAACAACAAAGAGCAAATCGCCGCCCTGTTACGTTTTGCCTCCACTCAAAATGAGGGCAGTGAGCAAAACGTGGCATTAGCCGATTATGTGGCTCGAATGAAAGAAGGCCAAGATGATATTTATTTCTTGGTTGCCGACAGTTTTGAGGCTGCGAAACACAGCCCACATCTGGAAGTGTTCCGCAAAAAGGGCATCGAGGTTTTATTACTCTCTGATCGAATTGACGAGTGGTTGGTGCAACACTTACCTGAATTTGATGGTAAGAAGCTGCGTTCAGTCGCTAAAGGCGGTTTAGATTTATCTAAGTTAGATGATGAGGAAACCAAGCAGGCACAACAAAAAACTGAAGAAGCCTTCGCCACGGTAGCGGAGCGTTTTAAAGCAGCTTTAGGCGATCAAGTTAAAGACGTGAAAGTCAGTCATCGTTTAACGGATAGCCCAGCCTGTGTGGTAACGGATGAGTATGACATGAGCACGCAGATGATTAAATTGATGGAATCTGCTGGCCAAAAAGTACCTGAAGTGAAGCCCATTTTCGAGTTAAACCCAGAACATCAACTGGTGAAGCATATTGCGGAAGAGCAAGATGAACAGCAGTTTAAGCAATGGGCCGAGGTGTTGTTAGATCAAGCTTTACTGGCCGAACGGGGGAGTTTGAAAAACCCAGCGGGCTTCGTAACCCGTTTAAACGGTTTACTGTTAGCGTTGGCAAAGTAACCACTGTTAAATGCTCGTTTAAAATGACCGCTTAGGCGGTCATTTTTTTAGCTTATTGTTATTGAGAAAGTTTCGATTTTTACAGCTATACTTACAGCCATAAAAAAAGAAAGCTTATAGGTGTAGTATGACAACATTTTGGCGTAGTTTAGGCTTAGGTGTACGTTTAACGGTTATTATTGTTAGTGTATTTTTGATAGGGATTGTCTCGTTAAGCAGTTTGGTCTTCGTTAAATATAAATCCTCACAAACCGCAGATGAAATAACAACATTAAGCAGTGCCGCTAGTTCGAACGCGGACGTTTTTACCGATTGGTTATTAGTGCGCCAAGATGAGATGCGCTTGTTGGCTACGTTGCCGAGTATCCAACAATTAGATTTAGCATTAGCCACGCAATTGATGCAACAACTGGCACAAAACTCAGGTGTATATGACACCATCTTTGTGGTTGGGTTAGACGGAATTGGTCAGGCGGGGGTCAGTTTTAGTAATGGCCAAGCCAAGGTGTTATCGTCTGCTGAAAATGCCGCTTTTAACGTAGCTGATCGCGCTTGGTTTAAACAGGCGGTCAGCGGTCAGGATGTATTCTCACAGCCTGTGGTATCCCGTGCAACCGGTCAAACCGTCAGTACGGTTGCTATTCCTATCCGACTAAATAATCAAATTGTGGCGGTTATGCGCGGTGCCGTTAAGCTAGAAGCCATTTTTAGTAAGGTCAATGAGCTCAAGCTTAACGAGCATACCGAAATATATTTGCTTGATACGGCCGGTATTGCTTTATCACCGGCGGCATCAATTAACAATAAAGATCCACTACAAACGCAGGCCGCAGTGGCAGCTCGACAACAGCAAAGTGGCACTGGATTATATCAAAATGCGGCGGGAACGGCCGTGATTGGTAGCTATCAATACATTCCTATGCTTGGCTGGAGCCTTGTGGTAGAAAGCCGGCAACAAGAAGCCTTAGCCGAAGTGAACAATATGTTGTACACCTTGCTAATGGCTGCACTGTTCATCATGGTCATCGCGACCTATATTTGTATTTTTATTGTAAAAGGCGTAACACGGATTTTAGGCGGCGAACCTGAGTATGCCGCAGCAATGGTACATCAGGTATCACAGTTCGATCTTACTGCGTCAATTCAACTAAGCCAAGGTGATAACAGCAGTTTATTAGCGTCTATCGCCACGATGCAGCAACGCTTGCGGCAAATGCTCGGTGAAGTAGGAAATTATTCTGATCAGGTAGCGGCAGCAGCTACAGAGTTAGCGCAAATTAATCAGCACACCACCGACGGAATGCAGCGACAAAGCACTGAAATTAGCAGTGCTGCGGTTGCCATGAATGAAATGACCAGTACTTTGCAAGACGTGTCACGGAACACCCAGCAAGCAGCCGAGGCGGCCACACAGGCTGAGCAGCAAAGTAAGCAGGGTCGAGTAGTCGTCAGTAACACCGTACTTGATTTATCCAACCTATCTAAAGAAGTCAGTTCGGCAGCGGCTATTATTCGTTTATTAAAACAGGATAGCGATCAGATAGGCAGTATTTTACAAGTTATCGAAAGTATCGCTGAGCAAACTAATTTGCTGGCGCTAAATGCGGCTATAGAAGCCGCCAGAGCCGGCGAAAGTGGTCGAGGTTTTGCGGTTGTGGCGGATGAAGTTCGAACACTGGCTAGCCGTACTAAAGACTCTACAACTGAAATCAAACAGATGATTGAAAAACTGCAACGCGGCACAGAAAAAGCCGTTAACGCGACGGTAAACAGTGAAAACAATGCACAAAAAACAGCTGAAAACGCGACTCGCGCCGAACAGGCTTTAATATCAATTAATGAGGCTATTGAGCTGATTAGCGCCACTACGCATCAAATAGCGACCGCAACGGAACAACAAACCGTGGTATCGCATGATATTAATCAAAACTTTCATTCGATTAGTGATGTGGCAGAGCAAACTAACCTGAACGTACAGCAATCTTCGCAGGCCAGTGATGCTTTATCCACGCTAGCCGAGCAGCTACAAGAATTAGTAAAGCGTTTCAGACTTTAGTCTGATAATGGCCAGAAAGCCGCTGAAAACCTTGTCACTTATTTTGCTTACTCAGTGATAACACCTTGTAACGGCGGCTTTGGCTAGACTATCGACTAAAGGCTAGGTATACCGCTGTTTCAGGTAGCACCAGTTGACAAATTTCTTGTTTCAAAGAGCGCATTATGCAAAGATCAAGCCTGACAAAAACTACAAATTGATCCCAAAAGACGAGGATGATCGCTATGCGCATAATTTTGTTAGGGGCCCCTGGCGCCGGAAAAGGAACTCAGGCACAGTTTTTAATGAGCAAATATGGTATTCCACAGATTTCAACTGGGGATATGTTACGTGCGGCGATTAAAGAGGGCTCAGAACTCGGCGTGGCTGCAAAGAAGATTATGGATGCTGGACAGCTGGTATCTGATGAATTAATTATCGGTTTAGTAAAAGAGCGTGTAGCAAAAGCAGACTGTGCCAATGGCTTCTTATTAGATGGCTTTCCACGTACTATTCCACAAGCTGATGCCATGAAAGATGCCGGCATTAGTGTGGATCACGTTATTGAATTTGATGTGCCAGATGATGTTATCGTCGAGCGCATGAGCGGTCGCCGTGTGCATCCCGCTTCAGGTCGTGTTTATCATTTAGTCTATAATCCACCGAAAGTGACCGGTAAAGATGATGAAACGGGTGAAGAGTTAGTGACACGGGTGGATGATTTAGAAGAAACCGTGCGTAAACGCTTAGCGATTTACCATGAGCAAACGGAATTATTAGTGGGTTATTATCGTGAAACTGCGGCCCGCGGTGAAACGCAATATCACCATATTGACGGTACTCAGGCAGTCGATGCGGTGAGTCAGCAACTGGTAACATTGCTAGATTAATCGCCTATCTTGCCCAGTGACGCATAAAAAAACCGGCTACGCCGGTTTTTTTATTTTTAATCCCTTGGTTAGCGCAACATTAAGACGCCGTAAGCTGCTGCAACGCCGCCAGTGCCGCTGCATAATCGGGCTCTTGGGCCAGTTCTGGCACTAATTGTTGATAAGCCACTTTGCCTTTATTGTCGATTAAAATAATAGCGCGTGTTAACAAGCCCATATCTTTAATCAGTAAACCATAGTTACTGCCAAAATCACGCCACACCGCATCGGATAGCACCGCCATCGCTTCTACTTGTTCTTGTTGGCAAAAACGTTTTTGGGCAAAGGGCAGATCAGCACTGATGGTTAGTAGCACGACGTTTTCCGGTAATTTAGCTACTTCTTCATTAAAACGCTTGGTTTGTAATGAGCAAACACCGGTATCAATACTGGGTACTACACTGATCATCAGTGTTTTACCTTTGAAATCTTCTAGGCTGACTTTTTTAAAGTTGTTATCGACTACTTTAAAATCAGGCGCTTTTTTACCCGTAATTAACGGTTTACCTAATAATATAACTTGCTGATCACCGGCTTTTACGGCGCTCACCCGCGCTGGGAGCTTTTCGGTGATGTCGATGGCTTGAATTGAAAAGCTGCCAAAAGTAAGGCAAAGTGCTATTAGTAGATTATTTCTATTCACGGTTTTTAAAAACATTTTGCTGCTCCAATGGTTAATCAGCGTTATGATAATATTAACTGCTGCAATGCGAGAAAGTTATGACGCCTGCAATTTTGATTTGTGATGATTCTAATCTGGCTAGAAAGCAACTGGCTAGAATCTTACCACAGGATTGGCAACCCAACATTTATTTTGCCGGACACGGCGCTGATGCGCTTAGCACCTTAAAGAAACAGTCGATTGATTGGTTGTTGCTTGATTTAAATATGCCGGTAATGGATGGCTATCAGGTGCTAACTGAGCTAAATCAATTGCAATTACCAGTGCAGGTTATTGTGATCTCTGGTGATGTGCAGCCTGAGGCGCACGAACGGGTAATGGCCTTAGGTGCGAAGGCATTTTTAAAAAAACCTATAAGTGCTGTTGAGTTATCGGCCTTTTTGCCGATAAACGATATGGCGTTATTGACAACACCCAAGGCACGCGTTGCACCAAAAGTCGCAGATACTTTACAACTGAATGATGAATTGCGCGATGTGATGAAAGAAGTTGCCAATGTCGCCATGGGACAAGCGGGGGATTTACTGGCGCGTTTGCTGAATGTGTTTGTTAATTTACCAATCCCAAATGTTAATGTGATTGAAGTCAGTGAGTTGACGATGGCATTAGCGTCGATTGATCCGAACAGTGAAAATTCGGCTATTTGCCAAGGGTTTATCGGGAGTGGTGTGGCTGGTGAGGCGTTGTTAATTCTGACTGACTCGAGTTTTGCTGATATTGCCCGTTTGCTGAATTATCATGGCGAAATGAATAGCACTGTCGAATTAGAGCTATTGATGGATATTGCGAATATCTTAATTGGTGCTGTTCTTAAAGGCATTGCAGAGCAAATTGATATTACTTTTAGCCAAGGGCACCCGGTGGTGCTGGGCCAACACGCCGCGATTAATGAGTTAATTAAAGCGAATTCAAAGCGTTGGAAAACCACCCTAACAATAGAATTAAGTTACGGCATTGAAAATTTTAATATTAATTGTGATTTATTACTGCTGTTTACTGAGGATAGTTTGAAAACCTTGAATTATAAACTCGCTTTTTTAATGGATGATGCGTTATGACAGAGCAAAGTGCTGGCATAGCAGATATTCATTGGCTGATGGACATGTTACAAACTGTGGATGTTGGGTTGGTGATTGTTAATGAAGATTATCGGATCCAACTGTGGAACGGTTTTATGGAAAACCATAGCGGCCTAACGCCACGTCAAGTGCGTGAACATTATTTGTTTGATTTGTTTCCGGAAATTGATGAAGACTGGCTAAGACGTAAGTGCGATCCGGTGTTTCTGTTAAAAAATCGCGCCTTTACTATTTGGGAACAACGTCCATATATTTTTCGTTTTAATAATTATCGTCCCATTACTGGCAACGCTGATTACATGTATCAAAACAGCACGATATTTCCAATCACCGATAGTCGCGGCGAGGTTAGCCATCTGTGTTTTATGATTTACGATGTGACCGATGCCGCAATTAACAAATTAGCGTTACAGCAAACTAATCAGCAACTTCGTGAGTTATCCAGTACCGATTACCTAACGCAGATACGTAATCGCGGTAATTGGGAAGAGCACTTAAAACTGGAGTTTGATCGTTTGCAGCGTTATCCGCAACATCACAGCAGTTTAATTATGTGTGATATCGATCATTTTAAAAAAGTGAATGATACCTTCGGACATGCCGCTGGTGACTTGGTTATCCAAAAGGTGTCCGATGTGATTCGTAAAAGTTTGCGGACAACCGATATTGCCGGGCGTTACGGCGGTGAAGAATTTGCAATTTTACTGCTCGATACCACCGCCGATCAGGCGCAATATTTAGCCGAACGAGTGCGTCGAAAGATTGAACAACTCGACATTATGTATAATCAGCAGCTGATTAAAGTGACGATGAGTTTCGGTTTGGTGGAACGAGATGTAAACATCCAAAATTGTCTACAGTGGATTGAAACCGCAGACAAAGCCTTATATCAATCCAAACAAAATGGACGTAACCAAGTGACACTTTTTAAAGCCTGAGTGTTGAGCAACCCTATTCTAATAACGCGACCGTCTTGATGCGTGTAAATCTAGCTTTTGTGGGCTACACGACGGCAGTTTGATGAAATCAAAATACAAACCAAAAAAATACCCAGCCGAAGCTGGGTATTGAGCGAAAAACTGCTTAAAAATTATTTAGCGAAGTTTTCTGCAGCGAAGTTCCAGTTAGCTAGGGCCCAGAAGGCGTCTAAGTAAGTTGGGCGTGCATTGCGGTAATCGATATAGTAAGCGTGTTCCCACAGATCGACAGTGATGATCGGCGTGACTGCTGCATCTTGGATTGGCGTGCCAGCATTGCTGGTGTTGACGATATCTAAACTACCATCAGCCTTTTTCACTAACCAAGTCCAGCTTGAACCGAAGTTGTTCACGGCTTTGTCGTTGAATGCCGCTTTAAAAGCATCAAATGAACCCCATTTTGCATTGATGGCATCAGCTAACGCGCCGCTTGGTTGGCCGCCTGCATTTGGTGCTAAGCAATGCCAATAGAAAGTGTGGTTCCAAACTTGGGCTGCGTTGTTAAATACGCCGCCTTCACTTGAGCGAATGATTTCTTCTAGCGATTGAGTGGCATATGGTGTGCCTTCAACTAAACCATTTAATTTTACGACGTAAGTATTGTGATGCTTGCCGTAGTGATATTCCAAAGTTTCCGCAGAAATATGTGGGGCTAACGCATCTTTCGCATAAGGTAATGCTGGTAATTCAAAGGCCATTGTTGCTCTCCGTTCACGTTGTTAAATGTGTCTGCATCGCTTAGACTACAAAACCTGACTAAAATACTCAAGTTTATTCGTTGAGCGATTGGGCTTTGCCACTCGGCTGCTGCCGGGACATTATTATCTGTTTAGCAGATATTGGGTTCTTTCTGAAAAACTCAAGTGCTTGGCGGCCTAATACAGGGTAAAATATTGACACAGTCATGTTAAACCGTGAGGACACTATGGAAACGCTAGATAAAATCAAACAGCAAATCGCTGAAAACCCGATCCTGTTATTTATGAAAGGATCACCAAAATTCCCAAGCTGTGGTTTTTCTGCCCAGGCGTCACAAGCGCTGATAGCTTGCGGTGAGCAATTTGCTTTTGTGGACATTCTGCAGCACCCGGACATTCGGGCGGAATTACCAAAATACGCCAATTGGCCAACTTTCCCACAGTTATGGGTAGAAGGTGAATTAGTGGGTGGTTGCGATATCATATTAGAAATGTTTCAACGTGCTGAATTACAGCCGTTGATTAAGGACGCGGCAGCGCGCCAAAAAGAAACCAGCGCTGAATAATTGCCCGCATGCGAAGCGGCCTCGTTGGCCGCTTTAATGTTATTCGCGATGTAGCTAATAACCTGTTTTTGTTACATCCTTCTGCATTTTTACTCTTTAATCCTAGGCTTCGTCCGTTGGCGCAGTTAAGGCATCACTCTCAGCATCGGTTGATTCTTCAGCTAAGGCGTCAGCCAGTGGCCAGCCACCGAGTTGTTGCCAGCGATTGACGATATAGCAAAATAATTCTGCGGTGCGTTCGGTGTCATACAATGCGCTATGAGCCTCTTTCGCATCAAAGGCTATGCCTGCTTGAGCACAGGCTTTGGCTAATACGGTTTGGCCTAACGCCAGCGCGGCTAAACTGGTGGTATCAAAAGAGACAAAAGCATGAAACGGCGAGCGTTTATAATTTAGCCGGTTTATCGCGGCATTAAAAAAGCCTTGGTCAAAGGCTGAGTTGTGCGCCACGATAACTGAGCGCTGGCAGCCCGCGGCTTTCTGGGCTTTGCGCACCGCTTTACAGATCTCACCAATGGCTTCGCGTTCATGAACCGCGCCTCGAAGCGGATTAAAAGGGTCAATACCATTAAAGGCTAACGAGCTGGCATCAAGGTTTGCGCCTTCAAACGGCTCAACATGAAAATGCAGCGTTTCGCCCGGGAGCAGTTGGCCTGTTTCATCCATTGTCAGTAAATTTACGGCGATTTCTAGCATGGCATCGGTTTGAGCATTAAAGCCAGCCGTTTCGATGTCGATAACTACAGGGTAGTAACCGCGAAAACGGCGAGCCAATAAGGAAGTGGTTTGAGCGGGCATCGTTGCGTTCACAGATAGGTCAATTACCAAAGATGGCGCTATTATGCCAAAAAATACGGCTTAGGTCTTGTGTTAGGCACAATGCTTGCTTAGTTTTTCAAAGGGCGCGGTTTGACGTTATGCTGCAGATGCGTCTTTTGCTGTGATTAAACGATAAATTAAAGGGATTAACCTAAGCCTATGCGTGCTTTAGCCTATGTTTTTTGTACTAGCCTGAGTTTGACTGCACTCACCTGTGTGGCGGCGTCAACACAATGGCGTCAATATTCTGCCAGCATTGAGCAGTCTAGTTGGTTATTAAGTAAAAATACGCCATTGCAGTGTCAGCTAGAGCATGAGATCCCCAATTTTGGTAAAGCGATTTTTCGTAGCCAAGCCGGTAAAGCGTTGAATATGGATTTTGAACTGAGCATGTTGCGCCTGCCAGATAATTACGATCTCGCCGAAGTGATGTCGGTACCACCGCAATGGCGTGCGGGTGAAAAAACCAAAGCGGTGGCCAGTATGAAACTGTTAAAGCAATTTAACGGTGATCTGCCTAAAAAAGTGGCTTGGACCTTACTCACTGAGTTAGAGCAGGGGTTTAGCCCAACGTTTTACTACGCCGATTGGTACAGCCCTTACGATAAAGTGGTGGCCGCGTTAAACCCAGTGCAGTTTCCTGCACAATACCAAGCCTTTAGTCATTGTATCGCAGCATTATTACCTTACAGCTTTGATGATATTGCCTTTACGGTACTAAGTTATGAGAGTGGCGGCGATCAACTCAGCCGAGAATCTCGTCGACGTTTAACCCAGATAGCGGAATATCTTAAGTACGATAGTGAAATCGAATCGATAGAGTTACAAGGTTATACCGACAGCTATGGCGGACGTTGGATGAACGAACAATTGTCGGTGCAGCGAGCTGAAAAGATTAAAGCATTCTTTATTGCTGCTGGGGTTACTGAAGATAAAGTACAAATCGAAGGTTTCGGTGAGCGTCGGCATGTGGCCGCGAATGAAACCTCATTAGGCCGAGCGGTTAACCGTCGTGTCGTGTTACAAATGGCAAAACCTTAAGAAGGGCCTAGCGGCCCTGAACCATCACAGACACTTCACGCCAGCCATTACGCTCGGCAATTACCACGCGGATCTGCTGCTGTTCGCGAAAGAAATACAATTGCTTTTGCGTTGCTAAGGTTTTTTGCTGATTAGGCTCGCCTAAAGCGGTGATATAAAACAGTAACAAGTCTTGCTGAGTTTGTTGGCTAAAATAATGCAATACCGCCGGCATCTTTGTTTCTAGACGGGCCATTTCTTGTGCATCATTTGGCAGCGGTATCTGCTGAAAAGCCGGTGCAGCGGCTAATTGCCCTGCGCTGAAGCTGAGCAGCAAACCTAGGGTGACAATCCAACTTCGCATAAGGCTTCCTTGTTTAATCAGTAATAGCTTGATTAACCTTAGCAAAGTTTCCGCTGCTTTGACTACTACTGGCGACGAAGTATTTCCAGAGGTACCTGCTGCGCGGCTGGGTTTCACTAGCGCGATCGGGCTATTGCGAGTATTTTTTATGATAATGCACAGACGCCTCGGCCAAGCTGAACTTAAGCGTCTTTACTTGCTTTATCTTGCAACACTAGCCTTTGTTAAAGCGATTAGCAGCCAGCTGTGCTATCGCATGGCTGCCCTGCGGTAGCGGTTCTGCCGCCAATTGACAGGCGAGTAATTCTGCTAATAGCGGTGCGTATAATAAGCCTCGAGCCCCTAAACCTGTCATCACCCATAGGTTTTTCAGCGCCGCCATCTGACCGACTATGGGCAAACGATCAGGTACGGTAGCGCGAAAGGCTGCCTTTGCTGAAATGGCCGTTATGGCCGAACTCCAAGCGGGTTGCCCCAGTTGCTGTTGTAACTCGGCAATGTTTTGCTGATCATCTTCTGTGGTTGTTTGAGCGATCTGACCATCACGGTCAAAGGTTGCGCCGACACTGTGCTCGCCTTGCCAAGCCGGCGTGAGATAGCCTTTATGACAGATCACAGTGCGTAACTGACTGATCTCTGGTGCCTGCACATGACTCACTTGCCCCCGGACACGATTAACAGGTAATGCGGCCAGTGGTGCGAGCTGACCAATATCGGCACCAGTTGCCACCAGCAAATGCTGGGCGTTATAAGTATGGTCTGCCGTTTCGATTTGCCAGCCTGTTGCTAAGGAGTGTAAAGCGGTGACATCGCAATTAAATCGCACTTCAAACCCCTGTTGTTGCTGCAAATGAGCTAGCATTGCTTGGCAAAATGCTTGAGGGCCCAGCCAGCCAGCTGTTGGCAAGAATATGCCGCTGTGCTGCAAGGCAATGCCGGCTAAGGTGGATGCCTTTGCGGCATCGACAAAATTGACCAGGTCATTTGGCCAGCTCGCCTTCGCGGCCATCTTTTGCTGGCGCGTCGCTAAATGCGTTGTGGTAGCAAGATGTAGCATGCCGCAAAACTGCAACGGAAAGTCTAATCCCAGTGCATGATAATGCTGATAAAACTGTTTGGCATAATGAAAGGCGTGGCAGTGCAGCAACGAAGCGACCGTTGGTTGTACTGTTAAGTTGGGATAAAGCGCGCCTTGTCGATTGTGCGAGGCACGCTGTGCCACATCCGCATCCGCACAAAGTAATTGCACCTTGATACCGCGCTTTAGTAAAGCGTCTGCGCTGCAAAGTGCTGCCAAACCGCCACCAATAATGGTGATATGACTAATGGCAGCCGCTCGCTGGCTTATGCTGTGGGTTTTTTCTAGCTGGCGTTCTGTCGGTACAGTAGCGGTGAGCATTTCGCGTTTACGGCCATAGCCTTTAACTTTTTTAATCTGAAAGCCCGCTTGTTGCAAGCCGCGTTTTACAATACCCGCACAGGTAAAGGTGGCCAGTGTGCATTCAGGAGCGGCTAACCGAAAGAGTTGCTCAAATAAGCTGACTTGCCACATTTCAGGGTTTTTCGAGGGCGCAAAACCATCTAAGAAAATGGCATCAACCTGGTGGTCTGTCGGGAATTGGGGTAATAAATCATTAGCGTCACCTAGCCATAAATCCAAAATAACCTGGCCCTCAGCAAACACTAAGCGATGACATCCTGCTACCGCAGGCGGATAAGCTTTTAATAATGCTTGGCTAAATTCGGCTAACTCGTGATGACAAGCCAGTGCCTTTTGCAGATCGGTGGCACTGATCGGAAATTTCTCCACGCTACTAAAATATAAACGCTGACAGGGTGCACTTGGATTTTGGGCTCGAAATTGCTGAAAACGTTGCCAACAAACTAAAAAATTGGCACCCGTACCAAAACCTGTTTCCAGCACATGAAAATACGTTTTACTCTGTTGTAACCAGCGTTCGGGTAAGCCATTTTGCTGTAAAAACACGTAATCTGTTTCGCCAAGGCCGCCTTCATCTGAAAAATAGATATCTTCGAAGTCGCTGGCAACGGGGGCGCCTTGCTGATTAAAATGAATGCGAGCGTTGGATAAAGGTTGCATGCTGGAGCCTGTGCAGAAAATTCAACTTGTAGTTTACCTCAGGCTCAAGCAAAATTGAAAACAGAGTACAACTGTTCGCTGAAAGCAGACCAGTTTTTTGCGGAAAAGCCGTAGAATAAGACGCAAATTTTTAATGAGCCTTAATAAATAGGTCTAGGAGACAGAATGAAAAGAGCCGTAATCACCGGTTTAGGTATTGTATCCAGTATTGGTAACAATAAAGCAGAAGTATTAGCCGCGTTAAAAGCGGGCAAGTCTGGCATTAGCCGGGCGGAAGAGTTTGCTACACTGGGATTACGCTCACAAGTGTGGGGCGACATTAAGTTGGATCCTGCCACCCTGATTGACCGCAAAGCGATGCGTTTTATGGGCGATGCTGCAGCATATTCTTACATTGCCATGCAAGAAGCGATGGAAGATGCCGGTTTAAGTTTAGAGCAAATCTCAGATCCACGCGTCGGTTTAGTCGTCGGCTCTGGCGGTGCTTCTTCTAAAACACAGGTTGAAGCGGCGGATATATTACGTGAAAAAGGCGTTAAGCGTGTTGGCCCTTATGCTGTCCCTAAAACCATGTCGAGTACCTGTTCAGCCTGTTTAGCTACGCCATTTAAAATTAAAGGCGTTAACTATTCCATCAGTTCAGCTTGTGCTACCAGCGCGCACTGTATTGGCCATGCCATGGAGTTGATCCAACTGGGTAAACAAGATATCGTGTTTGCCGGTGGTGGTGAAGAAGTGCATTGGACACTGGCGATGGAATTCGATGCCATGGGCGCTTTATCTTCTCGTTACAATGATACGCCAGAACTTGCGTCGCGCACCTACGATGCTAACCGTGACGGTTTTGTGATCAGCGGCGGCGGCGGTATTGTGGTGGTTGAAGAATTAGAGCATGCGCTAGCGCGTGGCGCTACCATATATGCTGAAATCGTCGGCTATGGTGCCACTTCAGATGGCTATGACATGGTTGCCCCCAGTGGTGAAGGCGCCATTCGCTGTATGCAGATGGCGATGCAAGATGTTAGCGCACCCATTGATTATGTGAATACTCACGGCACCAGTACTCCAGTCGGAGATGTCAAAGAGTTAGGGGCGATCCAAGAAGTCTTTGCCGGTAAAACGCCTGCTATTAGTGCAACTAAAGCCATGACAGGCCATGCTTTAGGCGCTGCCGGTGTGCACGAAGCCATCTATTCTATGCTGATGCTACAGCATAACTTTATTGCCCCATCGATCAACATTGGTGAATTAGATGATGCGGCCAAAGGTTTAGATATCGTGACTGAAACACGAGATGCAGTATTAAATACGGTGATGTCGAACAGTTTTGGTTTCGGTGGCACGAATGCAACCTTAGTGTTACAGCGTTATAACGACGCAAAATAAGCTAATAGGTTGATTTAAAAGGCGCCTTGATGGCGCCTTTTGCTTTGTTAGCCGTGTAACTTTGTTACACTTAACGTTAAAACCAGTGGAGTGCCGATGAATGCAAATTTATGCTGATGAAAATATGCCGTTAGTGCATGAGTTTTTTTCGCAGTTAGGCGAGGTCACAACCTTTGATGGGCGCAAGGTCACGGCTGCACAACTGAGTCAGGCTGATATTTTGTTAGTGCGTTCAGTCACGCCAGTAGGGCCTATGCTACTCGCCGACAATCAGCAGTTGCGTTTTGTGGGTACCGCGACGATTGGCACAGATCATATTGATCAGGCTTACTTGCAGCGTCAAAATATTGCGTTTAGTGCTGCACCGGGCTGTAATGCACAGTCGGTAGTGGAATATGTACTCAGCAGTATGTGGTGTTTAGCCGAGCGTTATCAATGGCAGTTAACCGATAAAACGGTCGGTATTGTTGGCGTAGGCAATATCGGTGGGCGTTTAGCGCGGGCGTTAAATGCTTTAGGGATCCCGGTTTTACTTTGTGACCCAATACGTGCAGCGCAAGAGCCGGATTTTCCACACACCGACTTTACAACACTTTGTCAGCAAGCCGACATTGTTAGCCTGCATACCCCCATGCAAAAACAAGGGCCCAATGCTACGTGGCACCTGTTTAATGATGCCACGCTAGCCAGTTTAAAACCGCAGTGTGCCTTGATTAACGCTTCTCGCGGCGGGGTTATTGATAACCAAGCGTTATTAGCGGCGCAGCAACAGCATCGTCGCCCTTTGGTCCTCGATGTATGGGAGCAAGAACCTGATATCCTACAAGCGTTATTGCCTTACTGTGATATCGCAACCGCGCATATTGCTGGTCACAGTGTTGAAGGTAAAGCGCGCGGCACAGAAATGCTGTATCAACGCTGTTGTGAGTTACTGGGAGTCACGCCAGAAATCGCATTAGCGGCCTTGTTACCTCGGCCTGCTGTAGAGAAATTACAAATTTCTGCTAATTTTGGGCTTCCGGATGTCCAAAGTGTCGCAAGAATGTTATATGATGTGCGGCGTGATGACGCTTTATTGCGGCAACACCTGCAACAACATGGGTTTGACTGGCTAAGAAAGTCATATCCCGCACGGCGCGAATACAGCGCGCTGCAGCTTGTCGGTCAGGCCGTACCGGCCTGGCTTGGCCAATTGGGCTTTAATAGTCAGATTTAAGAGGATGCATCAGATGGCGTCACAATATAATGTCGCAGTCCTAGGCGCGACGGGCTTGGTAGGCCAACATTTAATTGAAATATTAGAGCAGCGCGATTTCCCTGTTGCCCAGCTATTTCCTTTGGCTAGCAGCCGCTCTGCCGGTGGCACTGTTACCTTTAAAGGCAAAAAAATTACCGTGTTAGATGCGGATACTTTTGACTGGAGTCAAGCTCAAATTGGTTTGTTTTCAGCCGGTGGTAGCGTGTCAGCTATTTATGCTCCAAAAGCCGCAGATGCAGGCTGTGTGGTGATTGATAACACCTCACACTATCGATACGAAGCGGATATTCCGTTAGTAGTGCCCGAAGTTAACCCAGAAGCCATTGCAGATTATCGTAATCGTAATATTATTGCTAACCCAAACTGCTCTACGATCCAAATGTTGGTCGCTTTAAAGCCCATTCATGATGCCGTGGGGATCAGCCGTATTAATGTGGCGACTTATCAATCGGTAAGCGGTGCTGGCCAAGCGGCAGTTGAAGCCTTAGCCCAAGAAACAGCGCAGTTATTAAATGGTCGGCCTTTAGAAGAAGGGGGCCATTTCGCTCGGCAGATCGCTTTTAACGTGATCCCGCAAATTGATGTGTTTATGGATAACGGTTACACCAAAGAAGAAATGAAAATGCATTGGGAAACGCAAAAAATTCTGGGTGATAACAGCATTGGTGTTAATGCAACAGCGGTACGTGTGCCGGTGTTTTTTGGTCACGCTGAGGCGGTCCACATAGAAACGCGGATGCCGATTACCGTTGAGCAAGTTAAAGTGCTCTTAGCGAATGCCCCAGGCGTGGTGTTATTTGAAAATAACGCTGATTTTCCAACGCAGGTGAGTAACGCAACAGGCAAAGATGAGGTGTTTGTTGGGCGTATACGGCAAGATATTACCCATGAAAACGGCATAAACTTGTGGGTTGTGGCAGATAATATTCGCAAAGGTGCTGCCACCAATAGTATTCAAATTGCTGAGCACTTAATTCGTGATTATTTGTAATACCGTTTTGGCGGGTTAATTGAGTCACAAATCACAGAGCGCCTTAGGGCGCTCTGTGTTATTTATAGCGGTAAACAACAGAGCTTGTTGCTATTTACTGGTAAGCCGAGGCTAACTGCATTATATTTGTTGAGTCAGCAGCAGTAATAATGGAACACTGCTTGCATAACACTATCATATGATTTTGCTTTAACGTGAGTCTAGGTGCTCGGCTAAGGAATCCTGATGCCTGTTCGTATAATTTTACTTTTGCTGTTAGTCAATTTTTCGTCGATGGTGCTGGCTCAGTCTGCGCCGACGCAGATCCGTGGCCCGAAAAACGCGGATAGTGTGCTATTGCAAAAGCAATTTGGCCCTTTAACACCCAGCGACACTTTGTGGCGTATCGCCGAGCAGGTCAAGCCTAGCGACAGTGTAACCACATTCCAAGTGATGTACGCACTTTTCATGAAAAACCCTGGTGCGTTTAATGACGCCAACTTCAATCATTTACGGCCTGGTGCCATTTTAATTGTCCCTGAGTTGCGTGAGATTCGTTTGGTTGATCCCGAAGTCGCTCGACGTAAAGCCGATAGCGATGATGCTGAGTGGGCGAAAAAAGTCGCGCGTGATGCTGCTGCCCGCGCCAAAGCACGCGAAGAAGCTAATAAACCTAATGTCGTGCAGCAACAAACCGCTGCAGAGCTGAACGCTCTAAAAGATCAATATCAAGACTCCATTCAATTAATTGAAGGTATAGCACTGGAAAACCAGCAATTACGTGGTTCGTTAGGGCGAGTGGAACAAGAGCTTGAAGGCTTAAAAGCGCAATTAGCGGAAGACAGCTTGTTACAACAGCAGCTTAACCAACTACTGCAACAACAGCAGCAAATTTTGGCCGAGCAACAAGCCCGACGCGAAGCGGAGGAAGCCGCGCAACTTGCAGCCGCCGCAGCTGCAGAAGCAGAAGCCTCCAATTGGCTCAACAATCCGATTACGTGGGCGCTTGCTGCGTCGTTACCCGCTATTTTGTTATTGATGGGCTTTATCGCTTGGGTTAAACGGCGTGGGCGGCAAACCGAAGAAGCGGTAGCGAATGCGATCAAAGAGCCACAGACCTCGGCAGGCTATAAATCACCGGTGCCACCTATCGACAATAGTCAGGATTTTGACGAAAGCCTGCTCGATATGGATGACGATCTGTTTAAAAACGATTTTGATGAAGCCAGTCCAAGTGCAGTCAGTGCCCTAGATGATAGCCTTGAAGATGATACATTACCGGATTTCAGTGACGATATTTTAATTAACGAGTTAGTTGAGCCGGATCCACTGCGCACGGACATGTTAGATGGCATGGATGATGATCGTTTAGATGTTGATGACGACGCCTTAGATCCGGTAACGCCGGTGCGGGAAGAGCACGATATTCAATTAGAAGGCGTGGAAGAATTAGATTTCGACCCGGATAATATTTTGTCGGATACGGATTTATCGGCCTTATTAATGGCTGATGACGATGATGATGTTATTGAGTTAGCGGATCCGAGTGAGGCAGAAACAGCCAAGCTAGCAGCAGAACCTATTGCGCCAGAGCGCGAGACTGCAGATGATGTTAACGATCATATTGAAGAAATTGAAGTTGAGCTGCCGGATGATGAGCCCTACTCTACGCCCGTGCCGACAAATAATGATGAGCTTGAAGAAGCCGCAGAGCTTAACGACGATGTGCTGGATAGGTCTGCTGACGAGGCAGTCGATGCCGCAACAGACGAACTCGATGCTGATGATATTGACGAGTTACTGTTAGATAATGAGCGCGAACGTTTATTAGCCACAGAAGCCCGTTTTGATAATTCTGATTTAGATGACTTTGCCGAGCAATTGGCTGCAGAATCGATTGAAGCGGAAGATGCAGACAGCTTATCTGCAGATGAAGAGCAATTGAATGCCGAGCTTGACGATATCTTAGAGCAAGCGGCAGCGGAGCAATCGCAAGCGACAGCCCCTGAGGTTCGTGAGGCGGATGTCGATGAACTCACCCTTGAAGCGCTTGATGACATGGATTTAATCGACACCACTGCACAAGGCGGTGTTGATGACATTATTACTGACCAAGCGGCGGCTGATGATGATTTAGTGACTGAGTGTGAGCTGCCGGAAGAAACCGAACTGGCAGCAGGCGAAGCGTTAATTGATGATGAGCTCGAGCTTGCCGCTGCTAAGCGGTTGAGTGACGAACTAAGCCTAGCTGAAGACATCGCGTTACCTGCTATCGACGAGCAGCTGAATGAGCAGACCGCTTCTGATAGCAGCGAAAGCAGCGCTGCTCGAAAAGCCTCAGAGCACGCAACATCCGTGCAACAGATTGCCGATTTGCTGAACGAAGACGCTGAGTCTGATATTGCCCAGACGTTAACGGCAGAAGACGAGTTTAGCCATGATCTTACGAACTTATTAACTGAACCTGATGACGCGACTGCCGATGAGTTGGCAGAACACTCTGAAGCTCAAGCGCTTAATGATGCTGTCACAACGGACACTGATGATGCTGCGGCAGAGCTAACCCGACCAGATACATCGGCTGACGAAGAGGCGGTTGAGAATGCTCTAACAGCGGAATCGTCAGAGCATTTCCCTGATGTCGCTTTAGACAGTGATGCCGAGCCAGAAGGCGATGCAGAATTATTACTGGACTTAGCTTCAGATGAGGATAATTCAGTCACGCGCCCTTCAGAAGCGGCACTGTCTGTAGAAAACCCCAGTAAAGTACTGGACAGCTATCCTGAATTAGCCATGTCAGACGATACTGCGGATGACGATGAGTTTAGCCAGCTTGCCGAGCAAATTGAGCAATTAACCAATGAGTCTGCTGCAGAATTTAGCGATGAAGAATTAGCTGCTGCCTTAGCTGAGCAGAGTGAAAACGAAGACGAAGATGCTATCCCAGAACTGAGCCCAGAGGAATTTAACCTAACCGAGCTGGAAGACAGTCAGTTCGATTCGTTATTAAATGAGTTAGCGGTAGATCAAAACGTTACCCAGGCAGACAACGATGTTGAGCAGGCCAACGATGCTTTCGCTATTTCTAATGCCGAATCTACAGCCGCGGAGATCAGCGATGAGCCGGCCATTTCAGATGATGACTTTGTTGAAATTGATAATTTGTTATCTGCCATGGAGCATGCTGATGAAGATGAGCAGCGTTTCAATCAATTAAATGTGGATGTCGGCTTAGAGGATTATGCCGGTATTATTGGCGAACATACTAAGATGGACGTTGATAAAGAAGATGAAGGTTTTGCCGGCAAACTGGATTTGATTCGCGCTTATTTAGAAATGGATGAAGCCGAAAGTGCAGAACTGCTGATTGGAGAAATTCTCACTTCCAACGCGCCTGAACACATAAAAGCAGAAGTGAAAGCGCTCAGAGCAGAGTAGGTATAATCGGTTAGCTGCGTTATAATCCGCGCAGTTAACAGAGGGCCAGTGATGCGAATTGCGTTAGGTATTGAGTATGATGGTGCCAGCTTTTATGGCTGGCAGCGTCAGCGCGAAGTCAACAGCGTGCAACAAGAAGTGGAACAGGCATTAGCCAAGGTGGCTAATCAGCCGATTGAATTATTTTGTGCCGGTCGCACCGATGCCGGTGTGCATGCAACCGGTCAAGTCGTGCATTTTGATTGCAGTGCTGATCGCGATATGAAAGCCTGGGTGATGGGTACAAATGCTCAGCTGCCTGATCAAATTGCTGTGCGCTGGGCCAAAGAGGTTCCTGATGATTTTCATGCCCGTTTTAGCGCAACGGCGCGTCGTTATCGTTATGTCATCTATAATCATAAATATCGACCGGCCATTTTACGGGCGGGTTTGAGTCATTACCATCAAGATCTTGATATAGCCTTAATGCAGCAAGCGGCACCTGCCTTGCTGGGCGAACAAGATTTTAGCGCTTTTCGCGCTATGCAGTGCCAATCAAATACGCCGTTTCGAAATGTGCATCATCTGCGAATCGCACGAATAGGCGATTTCATTGTCATAGACATTAAAGCCAATGCCTTTTTACATCATATGGTGCGTAATATTACCGGCAGTTTACTGGAAATTGGTATGGGCCGCCGCCCTGTAAGCTGGTTAGCTGAATTGTTAGCCAGTAAAGATCGTAATCTTGCTGCTGCAACGGCGAAGCCGGGTGGTTTGTATTTAGTTGAAGTCGATTACCCTGAGCAGTTTGCGATCCCGAAAGTGGCACTAGGGCCGCTGTTTTTACCGGCTACCTAGGCAGATAGCACTGACTACTAAGACCAGTTTTCTGTATTCGACAGTACTCAATATGTGTTTTAATAGCTGCATTTACGCTATATCAGTGTTTTTTACGTATTTTTCCGTCGTTAGCCCTGTGTTATCGACTATGACAGATTAGGAAACCTCTATGAGTTGGTTAGAAAAGATTCTACCTAGAACATCGTCTTCTGGTCGCCGCAATATTCCAGAAGGTGTCTGGACTAAATGTACTTCTTGCGATGCGGTGCTGTATAAAGCGGATCTAGACCGCAATCTAGGTGTCTGTCCTAAATGCGATCACCATATGCGTGTATCGGCTCGTGCGCGTTTACAAAGCTTTTTTGATGCGAGCAGCACTCATGAGTTAGCCGCTGAGCTTGAACCACAAGATCTGCTAAAATTTAAAGACAGCAAGCGATACAAAGATCGTATTGTTGCTGCCCAAAAAGCCACTAATGAAAAAGATGCTATGGTGGTGATGCACGGTACTTTGCATGGTAATCCAATTGTTGCCGCGGCGTTCGAGTTCGAGTTTATGGGCGGTTCGATGGCTTCCGTGGTGGGGGCTAAGTTTGTTGCCGGTGTCGAATATGCTTTAAAGCATAAAGTCCCTTTTGTTTGTTTCTCTGCCAGTGGTGGCGCTCGTATGCAAGAAGCCTTATTTTCTTTAATGCAAATGGCGAAAACCAGTGCGGCATTAGCGAAAATGAGCGAGCAAGGCTTGCCTTATATCTCGGTATTAACTGATCCAACTATGGGTGGTGTTTCTGCGAGTTTAGCGATGCTGGGCGATATCAACATCGGTGAACCTAAAGCGTTAATCGGTTTTGCCGGTCCTCGGGTTATTGAACAAACCGTACGTGAAAAGCTGCCAGAAGGCTTCCAACGTAGTGAATTCTTATTAGAACACGGTGCAATTGATATGATTGTTGACCGCCGTGAAATGCGCGATACAATTGCCCGACTTATGGCTAAGTTTATGCGACTACCTGCGCCAGTGGCGGAGCGTGATGCATCCTAGGGATTTATGTCGGTCCAACAATTAAATAGCCAATCGTGCCAAACCCTGGCCGATTGGCTTTGTTATATAGAGCAAAGTCATCCGATTGATAAAATTGAGCTTGGCTTAGATCGTGTGCGGCAAGTGGCTGCTCGCGGTGATTTGGCACAACTGCCTGGAACGGTTGTGTTGATAGCCGGTACCAATGGTAAAGGTACCACCGCTCGTACGTTAGAGCATTTGCTGCTGGCCCAAGGTTTTACTGTCGGTGTTTATAGTTCACCGCATTTACTGCAGTTTAATGAACGCTTACGCCTGAATGGTACTGATGTGGTTGATGCCGATTGGCTGACCGCTTTTCAATTAGTTGAGCAATTACGGCTTGATGTGCCATTAAGTTACTTTGAGTTTACGACCTTGGTGGCTTTTGCCATTTTACGCGCTCAGCAACCCGATTACTGTTTAATTGAGGTTGGGCTGGGCGGGCGTTTAGATGCAACAAATATTGTCGATCCGACCATCAGCGTCATCACCACAATTGATTTAGACCATCAGGATTGGCTTGGCCCAGATCGTGAAAGTATTGGTCGAGAGAAAGCCGGCGTGTTTCGTTCTACTAAGGTGGCGATATCTGGCGAATTAACGCCACCAGCCAGCTTGAGTCAGGTGGCCACGACGCTAGGTGCTGTGTTAAAGCAAGTGGGAACCGACTTTCACTATCACGTTAGTGCAGAGCAATGGTATTGGCAAGGGCAGCAACAACAGTTTGCGGACTTACCCATACCACAAGTGCCAGTACAAAACGTTGCCACCAGTTTAGCGGTGTTAGAACAATTAGGGCAGCTGCCAAGCGAACCCGTGTTAAAGCACTGCTTAAGCACGTTAACCTTGCCCGGGCGTATGCAACAGTTGCAACAAAACCCAACTATTTTGTTAGATGTAGCGCATAATCCGCAATCGGCGGCTTATTTAGCGACGCAGTTACAATTATTGCAGCCGCGCTATCGGCAAATTATTGCCTTAGTTGGCATGTTAAAAGACAAAGACGTGCGCCAAGCATTACAGCCCTTGACGTCTTGTGTGACGCAATGGCATCTTGTCAGCTTACCGGGTAACCGCGGCGCCAGCAGTACGCAATTACAGCAGGCATTGGCCAGTGTCGATCAGGCCAGTGCATCTAACGCTACTGAGCATGACTCTGTTGCTCAGGCTTATCAGACTATCGTCAGTGCCTTGCAGCCTACGGATCTCTTGGTCATTTTCGGCTCTTTTGTTACCGTTTCTGCGGTATTGGCGCTTCAGTAGGAGGAGCAATGATAGCAAAATTTAAACATCGGCTATTGGGTACCAGTATTTTGGTTTTGGCCGGCATTATCTTTTTGCCAGACTTACTCGATGGTGAAAAACAAGTCGTTAAAGATGATTTTAAAGTTATTCCCGATCGCCCAGAATTCGTTGGTGTACAACAGGTTCAGCCGTTTCCTGATGATGAGTTTGCGGCCAAACAACAAGCCGTTAACAGCCAGCTGATAGATGATGTCGATGTCTTGGATGACGCTGATAATAGCAGTGATAGTGCTAACTTACCCTCGCAACAATATGCCCAAGTTACCGCCGGCACAACCGAAGCTGAAAAAGTTGCTACGCCTACTAAAGTTGTTGAAGCAACCCCAAGCACAACGCCAACGAAAACGGCCGTAGCGCTTAATCAAGCTGCATGGGTGGTACGAGTGGGTAGTTTTAGTAATCCGCAAAACGCCAGTGCGTTAGAGGCAAAATTAAGACAAGCCGGTTTTGCCACCTTTACCCGCAGCATTACTAACAGCAATGGCCAGCCGTTAACCAGTGTTTTTGTTGGTCCTGAAGTACGGCGCGAGCGTCTTGAGCAAGGTCTGGGTAAGCTGCAACAATTAACCGGTATTGCAAAGCTGACGATCAGTAATTATCAACCTACAGAAATCAACTGAGTTTGATAGACACGAGTTGTTTCCTTTTGTAATAAACAAACGGATCACTTGTTTATGAACATTCCCTAGCTATTTGGGTCGGCAATTTGTTAGAATGCGCCCCGTTGTTAGGCAACCTTTGGTAGCAAATGAGTTGGGTTGATTTTGTCATCTTGGCGGTCATAGCTCTCTCCGCTGTGATCAGTCTGGTCCGAGGCTTTGTAAAAGAAGCTATTTCTTTGACCGTATGGATCGCGGCTTTCTTTATTGCCAGCTCGTATTACCCCCATCTAGCCAGTTTTTTCACAAATATTTCTGAACCCACGCTGCGTAATGCTTCCGCTATTGCCATTTTATTTATTTGCGCGCTTATTGTGGGCGCGCTGATCAACTATGTCGTTGGCAAACTCGTCCAGTCTACCGGCTTATCTGGCACAGACAGGTTGCTTGGGCTGGTATTTGGAGCGTTGCGCGGTGTGTTAGTGGTCAGTGCCGTATTATTTTTTATTGACGCCTTTACTCCTGCGGCGGCGGCTGATTGGTGGAGCCAATCTAGCTTGATCCCTGAGTTTGGTTTTATTATTGAATGGTTTTTCGAATATCTGCAAAGCCGTTCTAGTTTTATGCAAAAGCCATAGCCGGCGAGGAAAAATCAATGTGTGGTATTGTTGGAATCGTAGGTAAGTATCCCGTTAATCAGGCGCTGTATGATGGTCTGACAGTCTTGCAACACCGTGGTCAGGATGCTGCGGGTATCGTTACGGTCGATAATAATACCTTGCGCTTGCGCAAGGCCAATGGTCTGGTCAAAGACGTATTTGAGATACGTCATATGCAGCGTCTGGCCGGTAATATCGGAATTGGGCATGTGCGTTACCCTACCGCTGGTTCGTCAAGCACCGCAGAAGCGCAGCCGTTTTACGTTAACAGCCCCTTTGGTATCGCTTTAGCGCACAATGGCAATCTGACTAATGCGCATGAGCTAAAAGACGAAATCTTTCGTTTAGCGCGTCGTCATGTGAACACGACCTCTGACTCAGAAGTGTTGTTAAATGTGTTGGCGCACGAATTAGCCATTCAACCGAATATGAAGCTAGAGCCTGAGCAAATCTTCAAAGCGCTGGCCAATGTACATCGCAAAGTACGAGGCGGTTATGCGGCGGTGGCGCTGATTATTGGCCATGGCTTACTCGCCTTCCGTGACCCGAACGGGATCCGCCCGTTAGTGATGGGCAAACGTGAAACTGCGGCGGGTACTGAGTATATGGTCGCTTCAGAAAGCGTAGCCCTTGATGCGGATGGCTTTACCGTATTACGGGATATTTCACCAGGTGAAGCCGTGTACATCACCGAGGAAGGTGAATTACACAGCATGCAGTGCGCCGAGAACCCAAGTTATACCCCTTGTATTTTTGAGTACGTCTATTTTGCGCGTCCTGATTCAACCATCGACAATATTTCGGTTTATGCTTCTCGTGTCGCGATGGGAACTTACCTCGGTAAAAAATTAAAACGGGAATGGTCGCATCTGGATATTGATGTGGTTATCCCGATCCCAGAAACCAGTAATGATGCGGCTTTAGAAATTGCCAATGTATTAAATTTACCTTACCGCCAAGGTTTTGTGAAAAACCGTTATATTGGCCGTACCTTTATTATGCCTGGCCAAACAGAGCGTAAAAAATCGGTGAAGCGTAAATTGAATGCGATCTGGCAAGAGTTTAAAGGTAAGAACGTGTTGTTGGTGGATGATTCAATCGTCCGTGGCACCACTTCGGGTCAAATCATCGAAATGGCGCGCGAAGCGGGTGCGAAGAAAGTGTATTTCGCTTCGGCAGCACCAGAAATACGTTTCCCGAATGTGTATGGTATTGATATGCCGTCAGCCAATGAGCTCATTGCTCATGGTCATGATGTGGACAGTATTTGTCAGATCATCGGCGCGGATGCCCTGATTTTCCAATCATTGCCAGATTTGATTGCCGCAGTGAGAACAGAAAACCCGGACATTACCCATTTTGAAACGTCGGTGTTTGATGGTCATTATGTTACCAACGATATTGATCAAGATTATTTAAATCGTCTTGATCAATTACGTAGTGACGATGTGAAAGCGGCGTCTAGCATGAACATGGCAACCAATTTAGAAACTTACAACGAAGGTTAAACCAAGTCGTTGTTGCAAGTATAAAAAAACGGCTGCAAATGCAGCCGTTTTACTGTCTACCTTGTCTTATTATTATGCGTTTGGTTTTACCATCAGTGGGTAAAAGCAGGGCCAAAGCCCGAGCTCCACAAAATAGCAGTGGCGGCAAGTAAAGTCACTAACAAAATTAAACCTGACGTAACTACCGAGCTGGCATAAATAAAACCGCGCTCTTCAGGAATGTGCATTAAGATAGGCACCCCAACGTACAGTAAATACACTGAATACGTTAAGCCCGCTAAACCCACCACCATCACAAACCATAGTTCAGGGTATAAGGCGGCTAAACCCACCATAAACAATGGTGTTGATGTATATGACGACAACTCTAAGGTCTGAGTGTAAGTCGGCTCAGCACCAAAAGTATGGGCCATCCAATGTGCTAAAAGTGCTAGCGCTAGCACGCCAATAATTAAGGCAAAATACATCGCAACAGACAGCATTAAAGCGCTATTTGCGGTTAAAAAGATTTTTTCGCCAACGCCAATGCTCCAGCCTAAATGCACTGCCGAGTAGTACGCGCAAATGGAAGGGATCAAAGCAACCAGTAAAATGTGAATTAAGCTATAGCGTAAACTTTCATGTCTGGCATCAATGGTATGCCATTCTTCTTTTGGATGGGCGTAGATGCCCCACAAATGGTTTAGAATCATCGTTATTATCCTTATTATTGAAGCGCCTTGTGCGGGAACTTAAAAAATTTACCCGTATTAAAGTTATGGTTGAATAACGCAGATTCGTCAAGGACAATGTTGAAAAATTCAACATTTCATGTCGATGCTGGAGCACATTGCTACCTTCGGGTATACTGCGCGGCGTGTTCAATCAGTAGACCGCCTTATGTTAAGCCACGAATATCAGACCTTATTAGCACCCATTCAGCAGTTTTTGCACTGCAGTACGCCTCAAGCTTGGTTAAATGAAGCAATGCAACCGGCTCGTTTACCGATGCTGTTAACTGATCATCTGATTTGTGAGTTAAAAGCGGCGCAATCCGCGATGTATCTGATCCGGCGTTATGCGGTAGATGAGCAAAGTGCCGATGCCTTACTACAATGGCTGAAACCTTATGAAGACTTTACTTATCGCCAGCATGGCACATGGCAAGCCTTAGCGGATATCAAACTGAAAAAGTCGATGTTACCGAAATCGAATTCAGCTTATGGCCAAGAACTTATCGATAAGATGGTGTTGTTAATTAAAGAAGAGTTACATCATTTTTATCAAGTGCTTGAAATGATGCAGCAACATGATGTGCCTTATGAAAAAATCACCTCAAGTCGCTATGCCCGTGGTTTGTTGCGTCATGTTAGCACTTATGAACCAGCGGCTTTGATTGATAAGCTTATTTGTGGAGCCTACATCGAAGCACGCTCTTGTGAGCGTTTTGCTACTTTAGCGCCGCATTTGCCTGCGGATATTGGTCAGTTTTATTTGTCTTTATTGCGCTCAGAAGCGCGGCATTATCAAGATTATCTGCAACTTGCAGAGCAAATTGCTGGGCAGGATATCAGTGCGCGCGTAGCCTTTTTTGGTGAGAAGGAAGCCGAGTTAATTTTATCCGCGGATAACGACTTTAAATTTCATAGTGGTAGCCCAGTGCCTGAGCTTATGGCGCAAGCGGGTTAAAGACCAGTTGCCAGTGATCGGCGGTTACCTTGAGATAACTGCTTTGACTATACCAATCTCCCAGCACATAGCGCAAAGCGGGTTGGTTGTTGACGGTTAATTGATGTACCGCAGGGCGGTGTGTGTGGCCATGGATCAGATGTTGTACGGTATACTCGGCCATTATTTTAGGCACTTCCGTTGGCGTAACATCCATAATGTTGGCGCTACCCATTGTTTGATAACGTGCTTTGGCTATAGCGCTTTTGGCGCGCGCTTTGCGGGCTAAAGCTTGCCGAATAAAAAGGGGTAATGAGAGCATCAATCGTTGCCACCAAGATTGATCCCACCAACGTCGAAACTTTTGATAAGCCACATCCATCGTGCATAAGCTATCGCCATGCATGATAAGGGTGGGGGTGCCGTAAAGATCAATTACCTGCTGTTGCGGTAATAAAATTAACCCCGCACGTTTGGCATAATGTTGTTTTAATAAAAAATCACGATTGCCATGGATAAAGTAAATCGGCGTGTGCTGACTGAGCGGTTTTAACACCTTGGCAACGGTGTCGAGTAACGGTTCGGGATTATCGTCACCAATCCAGACTTCAAACAGATCGCCTAAAATATACAGTGCATCGGCCGCTGGCGCTTGCTGCGCAATAAACTGTAAAAAGGCCTGAGTAATATCAGGCCTTTCTGCTGATAAATGCAAATCTGCAATAAACAGCGTGTGTGACATGGTTTAGTCGTTCAGCTCAGCACGTTCAATCACTACGGGCTCAACCGGTACATCGCTGTGACCAGCGTTACGCCCCGTGCGTACCGCTTTGATTTTTTCAACCACGTCCATACCTTCAACCACTTCACCAAATACACAGTAACCCCAGCCTTGAGCGTTTTCAGCACTGAAGTTTAAGAAGCTATTATCAGCAACGTTGATAAAAAACTGTGAGGTGGCAGAATGCGGATCGCTGGTTCGCGCCATAGCGATGGTGCCTTTGCTGTTCGCGACGCGGTTGTTAGCCTCGTTTTTAATGGTTTCTTTTGTCTCTTTTTGCTGCATATCTGCAGTGAAACCACCGCCTTGGATCATAAAGCCGTCAATCACCCGGTGAAAAATAGTGTTGTCAAAAAAGCCATCTTTCACGTAGCTAATAAAGTTAGCCACGGTCACCGGTGCCTTGTCAGCAAAAAGATTTAATTTAATCACGCCAAAATTAGTATGTAAGCTAACCATCATTTTTTCCTTATCATTACAGATGCGTCATTCTAACGCACTGCCGTCAAATCATAAAGCAAGGATAGCGGCTAGCATCTGCCAATGCTAAACTAATCGGCGCATTTTGCTGTTAATGATTCATATTTTCTGTCAGAGGACATAATGTTACAGATATACAATACCTTAAGCCGCCAAAAAGAAGTCTTCAAACCTATCATTCCGGGGAAAGTGGCCTTGTATGTTTGTGGCATTACCATTTACGACCACTGCCATGTAGGGCATGCCCGCACTTACGTTGCTTTTGATGTCATTAATCGCTACTTACGTTTTAGCGGTTATGACGTGACCTATGTGCGAAATATCACTGATGTTGACGACAAAATTATTAAGCGCGCGGCAGAAAACAACGAAAGTTGCGATGCTTTAACCGCACGCTTCACCGCGGCAATGCATGCCGACTTTGCAGCTTTAGGGCTATTACCCGCCGATATTGAGCCAAAAGTGACCACTCACATGGCCGAGATTATTAGCCTGATCGAAACCTTAGTTGCCAAAGGTTATGCCTATGTTGCAGCGGATGGCGATGTACTGTTTGATGTCAGTAAATATGCCGAATATGGTGCGTTAAGCCAACAAAACCTGGATATGTTACAAGCCGGTTCTCGGGTAGAAGTGGCGCAAAATAAAGATGATCCATTAGACTTTGTGTTATGGAAAGGCACCAAGCCGGGTGAGCCATTCTGGGCTTCACCTTGGGGCAATGGTCGGCCCGGTTGGCATATTGAATGTTCTGCCATGAGCGCTAAGCATTTGGGCGAACATTTCGATATTCATGGTGGCGGTTCAGACTTACAGTTTCCTCACCATGAAAATGAGATCGCACAATCTACCTGTGCCCATGGCCAAAAGTACGTCAATACCTGGATCCATACTGGTATGGTGCAAGTTGATAAAGAAAAAATGTCGAAATCACTTGGCAATTTTTTCACGGTAAAAGACGTATTAGCTGAATATAATGCAGAAGCGGTACGTTATTTCCTTCTGTCTAGCCATTACCGTAGCCAATTAAATTACTCTAAAGAAAACTTAGAGCAAGCACATGCCGCGCTAGGACGACTTTACACTGCGCTGCGAACAGTAACGCCAAGCCATAGCATTGATTTGGCCAGCCCGTATATTGTGCGTTTTAAAGCCGCGATGGATGATGACTTCAATACGCCTGAAGCTTTGCCGGTATTGTTTGAATTAGCGCGTGAGGTGAATCGCTTTAAAGAGGCTGAGCCAGCAAAAGCCGCAGAGCTAGCGGGTTTGCTGACACTTTTAGCGGGCGTACTGGGCTTGCTGCAGGGCGATGCCGAAACCTTTTTACAAAGTGGCGCATCAGATAGCGATGTGGCAGAAATTGAAGCGTTAATTGCCAAGCGCAATGCGGCTCGTGCCGCTAAAGATTGGGCCGCGGCTGACGCGGCTCGCGCTGAATTAACCGCTAAAGGCATTATTGTTGAAGATAAAAATGGCGTGACCAGTTGGCGTAAGGCTTAAAACGGTCATTGCATAATAAAAAAACCGCCGATGGCGGTTTTTTTATGGCAACTGTAGCGGTTATTTACTGTCGTGGTATAGCTCACACGCTTCTAGCGTGTTTTCAATTAAACTGGCCACAGTCATTGGGCCAACACCACCAGGGACAGGAGTAATATAGCGAGCCAATTTAACCGCTTTAGCATATTCGACATCACCGACCAGTTTGCCACTGTCTAAGCGATTGATCCCGACATCAACGACCAGAGCACCGGGCTTGATCCAATCACCAGGAATAAACTCTGGCCGACCTACGGCGACAACCAATAAATCCGCACGACGCACTTGCTCTTCTAAATTACGGGTAAATTTATGGCAGACTGTTGTTGTACAACCGGCGAGGAGTAATTCCAGAGCCATAGGGCGACCGACTATATTAGATGCACCCACGACCACCGCATCCATACCTTTAACGTTTACGCCGGTACTTTGCAGTAACGTCATAATACCCTTAGGGGTGCAAGGGCGTAAGGCTGGCATACGCTGCGCTAAGCGGCCGATATTATAGGGATGAAAACCATCGACATCTTTGTGCGGGTGAATATGTTCTAAAATAGCCGAAGCGTCTAACCCTGCCGGCAAGGGTAGTTGTACTAAAATACCATCGATGCTGTTGTCATTATTTAACGTATCGATAAGCTCCAACAATTGTTGTTGCTTGGTTTCAGCCGGAAGATCGTAAGATACTGAATGAAAACCGACTTCTTCGCAGGCTTTACGTTTGCTGCCAACATACACTTGTGAGGCTGCATCAAGCCCAACTAATACAACGGCAAGTCCGGGAGCTCGTTTTCCGGCTGCTACGCGAGCGCGCACCTGAGCGGCGACTTTGTCTTTTGTTGCGTTAGCAACGGCTTTGCCATCTATTATTTGTGCTGTCATGCCTGCTGATTTCCTAGGAACTAAAAAGAACAATATTTTCGCACAGCTGCCAAAAGAACGCTATCATCGTCCGTTGCAAACATGAATAACCGCCAGTGCGGGTCAATTAGGTTCAAATAATAGCCAATCAGCGTAAATACCTAAAAAAAGGTTTGACGGTGTGCATGGCGGGCGTTAATATTCCGCCCCGTTGCAGCGATGTAACGTTGTCGGTGATTGGCGCAGTTTGGTAGCGCACTTGGTTTGGGTCCAAGGGGTCGCAGGTTCAAATCCTGCATCACCGACCAATCTTAATTCAAAAAATTAAGAGAGTCCCAGATAGGCGTTTGACATGTGCGCCCGTAGCTCAGCTGGATAGAGCAACGGCCTTCTAAGCCGTGGGTCATAGGTTCGAGTCCTATCGGGCGCGCCATTTGGTGCAAAGTTTCAAATTGTGGTGGTTGTAGCTCAGTTGGTAGAGCCCCGGATTGTGATTCCGGTTGTCGTGGGTTCGAACCCCATCATCCACCCCATCCCCTTTGTCGGTGATTGGCGCAGTTTGGTAGCGCACTTGGTTTGGGTCCAAGGGGTCGCAGGTTCAAATCCTGCATCACCGACCATTCTCCCTGAGTCTTAAAATTACCTTATCAAAATCTCACATTAGAATAAATTATGATGCACATGTTTGTGTTCATTAATGCAGTTGCAGGTTCATCTCCGACCATTGTCCCGTCTTAAACATCTTGAATCAAAATCTCACATTACAATAATTGTATGAGCATGTTTGTCTTCATGTATGCCGTCGCATTTTCAACTCCGGTACCCCCGTTATTTATATTTGTTACGCAACTTCCTTAACAATTCTCTCTTTATGTCTCCAACCGGTCAGATTTTGACCATGCAAATGCGAGTTAAACACATGTCGTATCCGCAAAACTTCTTTATATAAAACAAATGCTTTAATTAATATGCCAACACCTCGCGCATCTCATTGAACGAGGGTTGTGTTCATGCTTGCAATGGTAATTGACATTTGCTGGACAGTTTTACTGCTCTCACTGAGCCCTAGTGAACAGGTGGCCATTTGGATTAGTGACAGGGCGTTATAACCACTATTCATCAGAATAATAGTAGTTTTTTATTTTTGTGATAATGGGGGGCGTTTTTGCAGAAAAAGTGAGCCGCGTGGATCTGTAATTTTGTTACAGTTATCAGGGGCTTCCTTTACATATTCTAGGTTTGAAAATACCGATGTTTTTTTCTAAATTAATGATAATTATCACTTATTTTTACTCCGTTAACTGTGGTTTTAAGTATTGTACGCGTGGTGTTGGGTGGTAGGGCTAGGCTGTTTTTGTTAGACTATGCACCGATTTACATAACGGAGGAATTATGCTTAACCCATCCTGGCGTAGGGTTGTACTGAAAGTCGGCAGTGCCCTAATCGCGCCGGACAATGAAGGATGCAGCGAAAAGTATTTGCGTCCTATTGCCGAATTTATCCGCGAATGTCGCGCACTCGGTCGTGAAGTGATTTTAGTCTCTTCAGGCAGTGTAGCGGCTGGTCGACACCATTTTAATTTCCAGCATCATCGTGTACCCATGGCTTTAAAACGCGCCATGGCTGCAGTAGGTCAAAATGAGATGATGAATTTCTGGAGCCGTTGTTTCGATTTTCCTTGTGCTCAGGTATTACTGACGCACGGTGATTTAAGCGATCGGGTACGCCACGTTAACGTGCAAAATACTATGCGCCGACTGCTCGATCATGGTGTATTGCCTATCGTTAACGAAAACGACACTATTGCCACCGAAGAATTAAAAGTAGGCGATAATGATAATTTAGCGGCAATGGTTGCAACGGTAACGCAGGCTGATGCCTTGATTATCTGTTCAGATGTCGATGGTTTGTATACTGCAGATCCAAACAAAGATCCGAAAGCGACCTTAATCCCTACTGTCAAAAAAATTGATCAACGCATTTATGACTTAGCCGGTGGTGCCACTTCATCAGTGGGTACGGGAGGGATGCGTACTAAAATTGAAGCAGCAGAAAAAGCCACCACACAGGGTGTTGATACCGTGATTTTAGACGGGCATCAGGCTGACAGTTTTCAGTGTCTTTTAGCGGGCAAGAATCCGGGCACCATATTTTATGCTCAAAAAAATCCGTTACCGGCTAAAAAACATTGGGTTAGACATACCTTACGTGCCAAAGGCGAAATTTGGGTTGATAGCGGTTGTATCGATGCGCTACGTGATAACGGTGCTTCTTTACTCAGCAGTGGTATTGTTGAAGTAAAAGGCGAGTTTGAATCAGGTGATGCGGTGATCGTTCGTTGCTCTAACGGCAAGCGCTCTATTGCTAAAGGCGTAACACGCTTTAGTGCGAGTGAACTGTTTTCGATTAAAGGACAAAAAACCCAGCATATTGCCGATTATTTAGGTTATTGTCCCAACGGTAGTAACGCCGTGATCCATCGCAGTGAAATGATGTTACTGGAGAAAATATGAGTAATGATGTTGCAGCTAAGCTTGCTGCAGAAGCCGCAGTGGCGGCAAAAGCGGTAGCGGTATTAAGCACCGAGCAAAAAAATATCGTATTGCAGTCGTTTGCCGATAAGATTCGTCAAGCCACGCCAACTATTTTAGCCGAAAACCGTGCCGAAGTAGCAGAGGCGACGGCCAATGGCACGGCCGCGGCCATGATTGATCGTTTAACGTTAACGGCTGAGCGCATTGAAGCGATGGCCAGTGCCATTGAGCAAATTATCCAGCTGCCCGATCCGGTGGGGTTAACCCGCCAAATTGAGCAACGGCCTAACGGCATCAATATTGCCAAGCGTCGTATTCCGCTTGGTGTAATTTGCATGATTTATGAAGCGCGCCCAAATGTCACAGCTGATGCCGGTGCTTTGTGTTTCAAGTCGGGTAATGCCGTGATTTTACGTTGTGGTCGGGAAGCGATTAAAACGAGCTTAGCGATTGCCGCTGCTATGCGTCAGGCATTAGCTGAGCATAATCTGCCTGATGCGGTGATTAGTATTGTGCCTGATCCTGATCGTAATTTATTACTTGCACTGTTAAAGCAGGATGATTACATCGATTTAGTGATACCACGGGGTGGCGAAGGCTTAATTCGTTTTGTAACTGAGCATAGCCGTATTCCGGTGATCCAGCACTTTAAAGGTGTTTGCCATTTATTTGTGGATGCCAGCGCAAAACCCGAGATGGCCCTTAACTTATTAATTAACGGTAAAGTGCAACGTCCTGGTGTGTGTAACGCCTTAGAAGGCCTACTCGTACATCAATCGATTGCTGATAGTTTTTTACATAAAGTTGCCGCGGCCTTAGCCGAAAATCACGTTAAGGTGCATGCTTGTGCACAAAGCTTACCGTATTTTAGTGGTGCCTCAGTTATTGCGGAAGATGAATTTGGCCAAGAATACCTTGCGCCGGAAATTGCCGTGCGGGTGGTTGCAGATTTTGACGGTGCCATTGCCCATATTGATCGTTTTGGCAGCCAACATACCGAAGTGATTTGTACAGAAGATCAAGCTAATGCTGACCGTTTTATTGCTACCGTCGATACTGCGGTGGTCATGCATAACGCCTCCTCACGTTTTTCAGATGGTGGCGAGTTAGGTTTAGGTGCGGAAATCGGTATTTCTACCAGTAAGTTACATGCTTATGGGCCAATGGGGCTTGAAGCATTAACCACCGAAAAGTATGTGGTTACCGGCGTTGGGCAAACCCGAGTTTAAAAGAACACGACGAAGTTATTTCAGGCTTTTATCGTTGATAAAAGCCTGTTTTTTTGTCTTGAAAAAGCATCGTATCTAAAGGCTCGACTAGCGGGTTATAGCTCGCTATAATGCCGCGTTAATTTTTATAACAGGTCAGGTTCATCTTGAGTTTGTCGACACCCGGCCATCACAGTAAGGCGTATCAGAGCCGCCTGACATTGAATTTGAGGTAAAGAGATGCAAGTTTCTGTTGAAACCACCCAAGGTTTAGAGCGCCGTTTAAATATCGTCGTGCCAGCTGCCAGTATTGATTCAGAAGTGAAGAGCCGTTTACGCGAATTAGCTAAACGTCAGCGTATCGATGGTTTCCGTCCGGGCAAAGCCCCCGTTTCTATTATTCAGAAACGTTTCGGTTCTGCTGTGCTGCAAGAAGTCGCTTCTGAGCAAATGCAACGTTCCTTCTACGAAGCTATTGTTGAAAACAAATTAACGCCAGCCGGTGCGCCTCAGTTTGCACCTGGCGCGTTAGAAAGCGGTAAAGATTTAGCATTTATGGCTATTTTTGAAGTGTATCCAGAAATCACGGTAGCGGCTTTAGATAAAGTAGAAGTCACTAAGCCTACTGTTGAAATCACCGAGTCGGATTTGTCTAATATGTTAGACACTTTACGCAAGCAACACGCGAAATGGGAAGACAAAGCAGATGCGGCGGCTACTGGCGACCGCGTCACCATGGATTTCGTGGGTTCAATTGACGGCGAAGAATTCGAAGGCGGTAAAGCGACTGATTTCGTTTTAGAATTAGGCCAAGGCCGCATGATCCCAGGCTTTGAAGAAGGCGTTATCGGTAAAGCCGCTGGTGAAGAAACCACGTTAGAAGTGACTTTTCCAGCAGATTACCATGCTGAAAACCTGAAAGGTAAAGCCGCAAGCTTTGCTGTTACCGTGAAGAAAGTTGAAGGCCAGGTGTTACCTGAGCTTAATGATGAATTCGCCACTTTATTCGGTTTAGCCGATGCGTCTGTTGATGCATTAAAAGCTGAAGTAAAGAAAAACATGGAACGCGAACTGAAGCAATCCATCAAAGGCAAAGTAAAAGAGCAAGTGATCAAAGGCCTGCTAGCAAACAACGAAGTTGAAGTGCCTAAGTCTCTGATCGCCAGCGAAGTTGATGTATTGCGTCAACAAGCATTACAGCGTTTTGGTCAAAACATGGATCCAAAACAGTTGCCAGAATTACCTGCGTCATTGTTTGAAGAACAAGCAAAAGACCGCGTAAAAGTAGGCCTGTTATTAGGTGAAATTATCAAGACTAATCAACTGAAAGTGGATGAAGCTAAAGTTCAAGAGCTGATCGACAACGTGGCCTCGGCCTATGAAGATCCAGCAGAAGTGGTTCAGTACTACACCACTAACAAAGAGCTGATGCAAAGCATGCGTAATGTTGCGTTAGAAGAGCAAGCAATCGAAGTTGTCTTAGCTGCGGCTAAGGTGACTGAGCAAGCTGCCGCTTTTGACGAGATTATGAACCCAAAGTCCGCTAACTAAGATTGACTTCTTAGCGTGTGGCGGTTTTAATGGCTCGAACACGTGTTCGGGCCATTTTATTTTTAGGCACCGTCTTTTCGCCAGTATTACCCAGCTACAGCAGAGGGATCCCAGATTATGCCAATGTCTCGTGACATGAATGACATCGTAAATGCCTTAGTACCTATCGTTATCGAGCAAACGGCTAAAGGCGAACGTTCTTTTGATATTTATTCCCGCTTGCTGAAAGAACGGGTTATATTCTTAACTGGTCAGGTCGAAGACCATATGGCTAACCTGATTGTGGCACAGCTATTGTTTCTCGAATCAGAAAACCCAGAAAAAGACATTTATATTTATATTAATTCACCTGGTGGTTCAGTCACAGCCGGTTTATCGATTTACGATACCATGCGTTATATTAAACCCGATATCGCAACCGTTTGTGTTGGCCAAGCCGCCAGTATGGGCGCGTTCTTGTTATCCGGTGGTACCAAGGGTAAACGTTATTGCTTACCTAATGCCCGCGTGATGATTCACCAACCATTAGGGGGCTTCCAAGGCCAAGCGACAGATTTTGAGATCCATGCCAAGGAAATCCTGTATATTAAAGAGAAACTCAATCGCTTGATGGCTGAGCACAGTGGTAAGAGTTATGAGCAAGTATGTAAGGATACTGAACGCGATAACTTCTTAAGTGCGCAGCAAGCCTTGGAATATGGCTTAGTCGACTCCATATTGACCAATAGAGAAGCTAAATAATTGGATTATGCGGGCAGTATGTGCCCGCTGATTGGAAAAAGAGGTAGTTACATGTCTGATCACCGCACTGACGGCGACAAGAGCGGCAAATTACTGTATTGCTCTTTTTGTGGCAAATCACAGCATGAAGTGCGTAAGTTGATCGCAGGGCCACAAGTCTATATTTGTGATGAATGCGTTGACCTATGCAACGATATCATTCGCGAAGAAATCAAAGATATTTCACCTAAACGCGACGGTGAAAAATTACCGACGCCTCGTGAAATTCGGCAACACTTAGACGATTACGTTATCGGTCAAGAACATGCGAAAAAAGTGTTAGCGGTAGCGGTATACAACCATTACAAACGCTTACGTAGCTCGCAGCACAAACAAGACGTTGAATTGGGTAAAAGTAATATCTTGTTAATCGGTCCAACCGGTTGTGGTAAAACATTACTGGCTGAAACGTTAGCGCGTTTACTCGATGTACCGTTTACTATGGCTGATGCCACCACCTTAACCGAAGCCGGTTATGTCGGTGAAGATGTCGAAAATATCATTCAAAAACTACTGCAAAAATGTGATTACGACGTTGAGAAAGCCCAGCGCGGTATCGTGTATATTGATGAGATTGACAAAATATCGCGTAAGTCTGATAACCCATCCATCACCCGTGACGTTTCAGGTGAAGGGGTGCAGCAAGCCTTACTGAAACTGATTGAAGGTACTGTTGCTTCTGTGCCGCCACAAGGCGGGCGTAAACATCCACAACAAGAATTCTTACAGGTAGATACCTCTAAGATCTTATTTATCTGTGGTGGTGCTTTTGCCGGTTTAGATAAAGTGATTGAACAGCGTAGCGCCAAAGGTGCGGGTATTGGTTTCGGTGCTGAAGTAAAAAGCAAAGAAAGCAGTCGTAGCTTGAGCGAATCCTTCCGTGATGTTGAACCTGAAGATTTGGTGAAATATGGCCTGATCCCAGAGTTTATCGGGCGTTTACCCGTTGTTGCAACATTAACGGAATTGGATCTTGACGCTTTAGTGCAAATTTTAAGTCAACCGAAAAATGCACTAAGCAAGCAATTTGCGGCATTATTCGAAATGGAAAACGTTGAATTAGAGTTCCGTGACGATGCCTTAAAAGCTATTGCTCAAAAAGCGATGGAACGCAAAACCGGTGCGCGTGGTTTACGTTCTATAGTGGAAGGTGTTCTGCTTGATACCATGTATGAGTTGCCCTCTATGCAAGATGTGGCAAAAGTGGTCATTGATGAAACAGTGATCCGAGGCGAGAGTCAGCCCATACTAATCTATGAGAACAACGAACCGGCGGTTGCTGAATCACACTAAATAAAAAAGGAGCTGCAAAGCTCCTTTTTTATCAGATGAATTGAAGTTTGTAGATCCGTCCCCATATACTATTTATTGTCGCCTGCAGTAATTTAATTCGAGAGTAAATCAATGACCACAGAACATTCAGAACGTTTGCACATGCCAGTACTGGCGTTGCGGGACGTTGTTGTTTATCCGCACATGGTAATCCCACTTTTTGTCGGCCGGGCGAAATCCATTAAATGTTTAGATGCTGCTATGGAAAACGATAAGCAGATTTTCTTGGTGGCACAAAAAGACGCCGCTTTGGACGATCCAGCTGAAAGTGATTTGTATCGCATCGGTACCATTGCCACTATTTTACAATTGCTAAAATTGCCTGATGGCACTGTAAAGGTGTTAGTTGAAGGCGGCAAACGTGCGCAATTAGCTGAATTTACTGAAACAACAGAAAGCTTCGCCGCTTTTATTGATCCTGTAGTAACACAAGACATCGATAGCCGCGAGCAAGAAGTGTTTTTACGCTCGGCCATTAATCAGTTTGAAGGTTATATCAAACTGAATAAAAAGATCCCGCCAGAAGTGCTGACCGCCTTAAGCGGTATTGATGATGCGGCCCGTTTGGCTGACACCATGGCGGCGCATATGCCACTAAAAGTGGATGATAAGCAAAAAGTCTTAGAGCTGACCAATGTTACAGAGCGCATCGAGTATTTGATGGCGATGATGGAAAGTGAAATCGACATTTTGCAAGTTGAACGGCGTATTCGTAGCCGGGTAAAAAAGCAAATGGAGAAAAGCCAGCGCGAGTATTACCTGAACGAGCAAATGAAAGCGATCCAACGCGAATTGGGTGAGCTAGAAGATGCGCCGGATGAATTTGAAGCGTTAGCGAAAAAAATTACTGAAGCGAAAATGCCCGCTGAAGCCGAAACCAAAGCCAAAGCCGAACTGCAAAAGCTGAAGATGATGTCACCGATGTCAGCCGAAGCGACGGTGGTGCGCAGCTATATTGAATGGTTAACGCAGGTGCCGTGGCAAGCGCGGTCTAAAGTGAAGAAAAACTTAGCGATTGCTGAGCAAATTCTCAATGCCGACCATTATGGTTTAGATAAGGTTAAAGAGCGCATCATTGAGTATTTGGCGGTGCAACAGCGCGTAAATAAACTGAAAGGCCCGATCTTATGTCTTGTTGGCCCGCCGGGTGTGGGTAAAACCTCGTTGGGGCAATCTGTGGCAAAAGCTACTGGTCGTAAGTACGTTCGTATGGCACTTGGCGGCGTGCGTGATGAAGCCGAGATCCGGGGACACCGAAGAACCTATATCGGCTCAATGCCAGGCAAAATCATTCAGAAAATGGCAAAAGTGGGTGTCCGTAACCCATTATTCCTATTGGATGAAATTGACAAGATGGCTTCGGATTTCCGGGGCGATCCCGCTGCGGCGTTACTAGAGGTATTAGATCCTGAACAAAATGCTGCTTTTAGTGATCACTACCTAGAAGTGGATTATGACTTGTCAGATGTCATGTTCTTTGCAACCTCGAATAGCTTAAACATTCCAGCCGCGTTATTAGATCGGATGGAAGTGATTCGCTTATCGGGTTATACCGAAGACGAAAAACTGAACATTGCCCGTCAGCATTTAATCACTAAGCAAATTAGCCGCAATGGTTTAAAACCCACTGAAGTGGTGATTGAGGATAGTGCAGTCATTGGCATTATTCGTTATTACACCCGTGAGGCGGGCGTGCGTAGTTTAGAGCGCGAATTATCAAAGTTATGTCGCAAAGCGGTAAAACAAATCTTACTAAATAAAGATTTGAAAACTGTGGTGATTAATGACGCCAACTTAGAAGAGTTCCTCGGCGTGCATCGTTTTGATTACGGTAAAGCCGAAGACAGCAACCGCATTGGTCAGGTTACCGGTTTAGCCTGGACAGAAGTCGGGGGCGATTTACTAACGATTGAAGCGGCGGCCGTGGTCGGTAAAGGTAAATTAACCTATACCGGCTCGCTTGGCGACGTGATGAAAGAATCAATCCAAGCGGCGATGACGGTGGTACGAAGCCGTGCAGAAGCGCTGCGGATAAACGAAGACTTTTATGAGAAACGGGACATTCACGTGCACGTACCTGAAGGTGCAACGCCTAAAGATGGCCCTAGTGCCGGTATTGCCATGGTAACAGCGTTAGTGTCGGGTTTAACCGGTAACCCTGTTCGCGCCGATGTGGCGATGACGGGTGAAATTACTTTGCGCGGTGAAGTATTACCCATCGGTGGCTTGAAAGAGAAACTGTTGGCTGCGCACCGTGGTGGTATTAAACGGGTATTAATTCCGCATGATAACATTCGTGATCTAAAAGAAATCCCAGAAAATGTTAAAGGTGCCTTAGAAATTAAGCCGGTGAAATGGATTGAAGAAGTGCTAGAACTGGCCTTACAAGAGCCAATTGCTCGTGTTACGCCGGTTAATTCACCAAAAACAGCTGCAAAAAGCAAAAAAACCGAAAAAAATCCGGTTTAGGGGCTTTTTATTATCGTAGGCTGTGCTAAGTTATGGTCAGTTTCGGCCAAGCCCTTGTGTAGCAAGGGCTGCGGTCAAAGCCAAAATTATTAGTTTTCTCGTTTCTGCTGCTTGCAAGCAAAGTCGTTGCTTGTTATAACAAGCGGGCAACTTCTAAAACTAATAGCTTGACGTTGTAGAAAATAATAACAATTGAAGGGGATGATATTGTGAACAAGTCTCAACTTATCGACAAAATTGCTGCGAATGCAGATATTTCTAAGGCCGCAGCAGGTCGTGCTTTAGACGCGTTCATCGACGCGGTTACCGAAGCTCTTAAGGAAGGCGATTCTGTAGCTTTAGTTGGTTTTGGCACTTACACTGTACGCGAGCGTGCTGCCCGTACTGGCCGTAACCCACAAACTGGTGCTACTATTCAAATCGCTTCTGCGAAGATTCCTTCATTTAAGCCAGGTAAAGCGTTAAAAGACGCAGTAAACTAACAGTATTCTGCCCGGCGCGCCGGGGAGGGTCCTTAAGCCCGCAGACAATGCCAAGGCTTCTATAAAAAAGGCGCATCTGTTAAGATGCGCTTTTTTTTTAGCACAAACTTTTGTGTCACCGATAACAGAGAAAGAGCAAAGATGTTAGAACGAATCAGAGAAGGCTCGCAAGGATTGACCGCCAAAATCATTTTGGGCTTGGTTATCCTGACATTCGCCCTTGCCGGCGTTGGTAATTACCTAAGTACGCCAAGTGATGCAGTTGTTGCCGTGGTTAATGGTGATGACATTAGTCAGGTGCAGTATGAGCAAGCATTACAAAATGAACGTGCTCGTATGCAACAGCAGTTTGGTGAAATGTACGATATGTTAGCTGCCGATCCAGCGTATATGGCTAACTTTCGTAATGAAGTGTTAGAACGTCTAATTGATGAAACTTTACAAAAGCAATTTGCACGTAAGTTGGGTTTACGGGTAGGTGATGAACAAGTACGTGAAACCGTTACTGGCCTACCGGAATTCCAAGTTGATGGCGTGTTTAATCAAGACCGTTTTATTGCGTTATTACGCCAAGCCGGTTATCAACCTGCTGACTTCCGCGAAATGGTTCGGGAAGGTTTAGCCACGACCCAACTAATGCAAGGTTTAGTGGGCAGTGAGTTTGGTTTACCTGCCGAAATTAATTTATTGCTGTCGTTACAACAGCAAACACGTGACATTCGATATTTCACGGTGACTGCTGAACGTTTTGCAGAGCAAGTTAGTATCAGTGACGATATGCTGCAAGAGTACTATCAGCAAAATATCAGCCGTTTTATGACACCTGAGCAAATCTCTGCTGAGTATGTAGAATTGTCAGCGGCCAAGTTAGCGGAAGACATCGAAGTGACTGAGCAGCAAGTGGCTGATTACTATCAAGCTAACGCTGCACGCTATGGCACCGAAGAAAAGCGTGAATTTGCCCACATTATGCTGGAAAGCGAAAGTGAAGATGCTGCTATTGCTGCGCAAGCTGCTGCCTTATTAGCGGAATTACAACAAGGTGCAGATTTTGCTGAGTTAGCAAAAGCCCGCTCTGCCGATACCTTTTCTGCCGAAAATGGCGGTAATTTAGGTGAGTTGGTGGCCGGTCAAATGGACCCTGTGTTCGAAGAAGCCGCTTTTGCTCTAACAGAACTAGGCCAATTATCTGGCGTAGTGAAAAGTGAATATGGTTATCATATTATCAAGTTAGCCACGCTTGAGCCGGCAGTGACTAAACCTTTAGCTGAGGTTGCTGCAGAAATTGCGACAACGTTAAAAGCGGAGCAAGCCACGGCCTTATTTTATGATCTGCAACAGCGTTTAGCACAAGTCTCGTTTGAACAGCCCGACAACTTAGAAGAAGCCGCTGATGTGGTTGGCTTACAAGTTAAAAGTACTGGCTTATTTGAACGCGCTAATGCGGCAGAGCCCTTATCACAACCGGCTATTTTGAATCGGTTATTTGATTTGAACTTCATTGCCGAAGGCTTAAACAGCGATGTGATAGAAATTGCTCGGGAGCATGTTGTGGTGATGCGTGTTAAGGAGCATGTACCGGCACGTACCTTAGGTTTAAATGAAGTGCGCGCTGAAGTACAAAACGCATTACAACAAGCTGAAATGGCCAAACAAGCTGCTGCCTATGCTGCAGAGCTCGTCGCCGCAGGTGGCGATTTAGCCGTGATGGCCAGTAAAGCAGAATCGAGCATCGTTGCTAGTGCTGCCACGCCGCGTTTTGGTGGTAGTTTAGAAACAGAGGTACGCAGTAAAGCGTTTGCTATGCCAAGACCTATTAACGATCAAGTCAGTATTGACTCGGTGCAGTTAAGTAACGGTGATGTGGTATTAGTGGCTGTCGATGCGGTTACCCCTGCCAATATTAGCAGTGTGCCAGATACCAGCCAGTTAGAAGCGATTGCACGTCAGCAAGCAGAGCTGCATTATCAAGCGCTGATTGCCACTTTAAAAGCTGACGCTAAGATCACGCGTCAATTGCGCTCGGCTGATTTGAGTGAGCAGCTGTAAGCGCACAGAAACGGCGTTAACGCCAAAACACTGAAAAGGGAGCCAATTGGCTCCCTTTTTTATTCATTTGAGCACAGGCTGTGCTGGCGGCGTTTTTCTTGGGTGTTAACCGCTACTTTTAATTAAACGCTTGGTATAGTCATGTACGGGGTTATTGAACACCGCGGTGGTATTACCTACATCGACCATTTGTCCTTCATGTAACACCAGCATCTCATCACTAATATGACGTACCAAACGTAAGTTATTGGTAATTAATAAATACGCCAAGCCATTTTTTTGCTGTAGCTCAAGCAGCAAGTTAACAATTTGGGCGCGTAAAGAAGGATCCAGTGCGGTTAAGGCTTCATCTAAGATCAGCAACTTGGGATCGAGAATTAAGGCTCGTGCCAGCGCGACCCGTTGTAATTGCCCCCCGGAGAACATGTGCGGGTAGTACTCTGCATGTTCATCCAATAAACCCAAGGTGCGAAGGGTGCTACGGATTTTTACCCGGCGTTGCTCAGTATCTAAAATGGTACTAAGGCGCAGTACGTCTTCTAACATTTGCCCAACTTTTTGTAGCGGATTAAGTGAGTGACCAGCATCTTGAAAAATAAAACGGATAACGTGGTTATACTTTTTATAGTTAGTAATATCAACTTGCTGTCCTGACAGGCGAATAATGCCGCTATCGGGTTTTTCGATGCCCACTAACAACTTAGCCAAGGTGCTTTTACCTGAACCGGTTTCCCCGATAATTGCCAAGGTTTTACCGGTATCTAAGCTAAAGCTGACATCTTGTAAGGCAATAATTTTTTTACGGTTTAGCCCACGCTGTTTAAAATAGCATTTGCTAAGCTGTTCCACCTCGAGTAAGGCACTCATGATTCATCTCGCTTTTTCAGAGGGAAGTGGCAACTGTAATAATGATTTTGTAGTCGTTCTAGCACCGGTGTTTTCACACACTCTTTGCGAGCATTTGGGCAACGAGGCCCTAAGCGACAACCAATCGGTACATGTTGTAAGGTTGGAATACTGCCCGGTAATGCATACAGAGGTGTTTTATGGGCTAGGTTACTCTGAAATTCAGGTACGCTTTTAATCAGGGCATTAGTGTAGGGATGAAACGGGTGCTTCAGAATTTGGCTAGTTTCGCCGCTTTCTACTAATTGTCCACAATACAGCACACTAATATGTTGTGTGTAACGCGCGACACTCTCCAGTTCGTGGCTGATTAACAATACCGCCATGCCTTTTAATTGGTTAAAACTGGCCAGTAAACGAAACAGCTGCGCTTGGGTCGTACTTTCTAAGGCGGTGGTAGGCTCATCGGCAATAAGTAGTTTGGGGTTTTTCGCGATGGCCATGGCAATCATTACTTTTTGACAAATCCCCTCTGATAACTGATAGGGATAGCTTTGCATAATGCTTTTATGATCGCGGATCCCCACTTTGTGCAGCAAGGCGATGGCTCTTTTGCGCCGCAAAAAAGGTTTTTGCCACCAGCTACCGGTCAGCAGGTGGCTGGGGATGGCTTCTTCAAGTTGCTCACCAATTTCGGCGGTAGGATCCAAACTGCGGCTGGGCTCTTGATAAATCATGGCGATATCTCTACCGATAATTTGCCGCCGTTGTTCAGCCGTCACCCGCAGCATATCTTGGCCCATCCAGTTAAAGCGATCGGCGGTAACTTGCCAGCGACGATTGAGTACACCAACAATTGCTTTGGCTATCAAGCTTTTGCCTGAGCCCGATTCACCCACTAAGCCTCGTGTTTCGCCTTCGCGTAAACTGAGGCTCACGCGATCGACGGCGCGGATCAGCCCTTCAGGAGTTTCTAGTTCGATAGTCAGGTTTTTAATATCCAGCAGCAACATTAGCTTTCCCGCCGTTTTTGAATAGCCACTTTTAAACCATCACCTAATAAATTAACGGATAATACTGCCGCGAAAATGAGTAAGCCCGGTACTGCCACGCTGGCTGGCGCCACGTAGATCAGATCCATAGAATCACTGATCATCGCCCCCCATTCCGCGGTAGGCGCTTGTGCACCCAAGCCTAAAAAGCCCAGCGCCGCGATATCTAAGATCGCCGTGGATAAGGCCATGCTGCTCATGACCGTAATTTTTTCCCAGATATTTGGGATCACCACACGGGTTAACACCTGCCAGTTATTCGCACCATCTAAGCGGTAGGCGGTAACATAATCACGCTTTAACTGATCGGCAATGGCATTACGAATGCCGTGCACAAATTGTGGTAAGAGCGCCAAAATAATGGCCCAAGCGGTGTTAGCTAAACCAGGGCCTAAAATCGCCACGATAATAATCGCCAGCAATAATGAGGGAATCGTCAAAATCAGATCGAGTAAGTGATTAAAGACGCTGGATTTAACACCACGGCTCATACCGGCTAATGCGCCCAATGCCAAACCGGCCATTAAGCTGGCTAATACCGTTACTAAAGCTAAACCAAAGGTGTAGGTGGTGCCTTTGAGCATTCTCGAAAGCAGATCGCGTCCCAAGTCGTCGGTACCAAACGGGTATTGCACTAAGCCTTCTGGTGCCCAAGACGGCGGCAGTAGCAATAAATTATCGGCTTGAAAATACGGATCATGCGGGGTGATAAAGGGCGCAATAACACTGAAAAGTAAAAAACTGGCAAAGAGAGTTAACCCCACCAAAGCGCTGTGTTGCCGAGAGAACTCACGCCACAACTGTGCCAGTGGTGAGCGATTGTTTTCTTCTATGTAGAGACGAAATTTAGCCATGTTAAGACTTCCTGGCCAGTGGGTTAAACAGCGTATGCAGAATTTCAGTCAGCATATTAACAGTAATTACCAACGTGGAAATAATCATTAAACCCGATTGGATCGCGGGAAAGTTGCGCTGATAAATACTGTCTATTAACCAACGGCCTATCCCTGGCCACGAGAATATGACTTCAGTTAACATCGCTAGCGTGATGAGCGCGCTAAACTGCAAACCTATTTGCCGGATCACTGGTAACAACGCATTACGCAAGCCATGTCGATATAATACTTGTAGCCGGTTTAAGCCTTTGGCTTTGGCCGTTTTTATATAGTTTTGATCCCACACTTCAAGCATCGCATCGCGTACAAAGCGGATCATCACGGTAGTGGGGTAGGTAGCGAGGACGAAGGTGGGTAAGATTAAGTGTGTTAGCGCATCGTTGAAGGCTGCTTGTCGATAACTAACATCAGCATACATAATATCGAGCATAATAAAGCCGGTAACGTTGGGGATTTCATATAACACACCGATACGACCGCCGGAGGGAAACCAGCCGAGCCCAATACAAAAAAACATAATGAGTAACAAAGCCCACCAGAAAATCGGCAAGGAATAACCAATCAATGCCAGCCCAGAGATGGTCTTGCCAAATACCCCTTGCGGTTTAATGGCGGCTAAAATACCAAAGGGCACACCCAGCACAAAGGAAAGCAGTAGGGCGTAGGCCGTTAATTCTAAGGTGGCGGGCAGTACTTGCCATATTTCTTGTAACAGCGGTTGCTGACTGGCAAAGGATAAGCCCCAATTACCCGCGATAATGCGTTCAAGAAAAGCCAAATACTGTGCCAAGTATGATTGGTCAAGTCGATACTCACTGATCAGTAAATCGCGCTGTGTACTTTCGATATAACGCAGACCACTGAAGTTTTGTAACGGATCTCCAGGAAATAAATAACCGAGCGCAAAAGCAAAGATACTTAGACCTAACAAGACGGTGCCAAGCAAAAACAAGCGACGTAATAAAAAAACAATCATGGTAGCACCCGCTTAGCGGCAAACAGCGCGATGCCACCGTAAGGGTTAATGATAACGCCTTCAACATTAGCATTAATGGCCTGAAAACGCTGCGAGTGCGCAATCGCCACTAAGGGCATTTCTGCATGTAAATGGCGTTGTGCTGCAAGATAATAAGCGCGGCGCGCTTCTTGGTTGTCAGTACTGAGCGCTTGACTCAGCAATAAATCAAAGGTCGGATCACACCACAATGCGCGATTACTTCCGCTATCGGCTGCGGCACAGCTTAGTAGCGGGCTAAAGAAATTATCAGGATCTGGGTTATCAGCGGCCCAGCCAATTAACACCGAATCATGCTCACCTTCGGATAATTTACGCCGAAAGGTGTTCCACTCATAACTCACTATATTGGCGGTTACGCCAATATTAGCCAGATCGGCTTGGATCAGTTCCGCCATTTTTAACGCATTGGGATTATACAAACGCTGCACCGGCATCGCCCAGATATCCATGCTAAAGCCTGCAGCTAAACCGCTTTCTGCCAACAACTCGCGTGCGCGTTGTGGATTGTATTCTGCGTCGGGGAGCTTTTGCTCAAAGGCCCACGAGGTTGGCGGTAAGATCCCCTTGGCCGCAGTGGCTTGATTAAAATATACCGCCTGTAAAATCGCGCTTTGATTAATCGCTATTGCCAACGCTTGGCGCACTTTAACTTGGTCAAATGGCGCTTTGGTGGTGTTAAAAGCCCAAAAACCCACGTTCATGCTGGTGCTTTCTTGCACTTTAACATCGGGACGTTCGCTAATCAGCGTAAGCTCCGCCAGACGCGGAAAGGCCACGATATCACATTCATGCGTCAGCAATTTTGCCATGCGTTTGGCATTATTGGGCACAATATCAAATACCAATTGTTCCATCGCCGATTGGCCACGCCAATAGTCAGTATTGCGATATAGACGTACCAGCACATCTTTTTGATATTCACGAAAGCGAAATGGTCCCGTACCAATCGGTCGACTATCTAACAAAGCCTGCTGCCCATGGGTTAAAAGGTTTGCGGCATACTCGGCAGATAAAATCGCAGCAAAGTCCGTTGCTAGGTTAGATAAAAACGAGCTGTCAGGACGAGTCAGCTCAAAGCGCACCTGATTAGGAGCTATAGCGCTAACCTGCTGTACTAAATCGGCCCAGTTAACGCTTTGAAAGTACGGATAGTTGCCGCCACCTAAAAAGTGATAAGGATGGCTGGGCTCCATTATTCGCTCAAAAGTAAAGACAACATCATCCGCGTTGAAGGGCCTACTTGGGTTAAAAAAACGGGTTTGATGAAATTTAACATCTTGGCGTAAGGTGAAGTCATAGATCAGGCCATCGGCCGAGCGTTGCCAAGACACCGCTAAGCCAGGCAGCAAGTTACCGTTCTCAGGATCGATATCCAGTAAACGATCATAAAGTTGCTGGCTGATGATATCGATAGTCGTGCCTGAGGTCACCCGCTGAGGATTAAAGTGTTCAGGTGGTCCTTCTGCGCAATACACTAAGCCCGAGCGCACCGTCTCGGGAACGTCTTGCTGGCACCCGGCGAGCCAAATAACACTGGCTAACACCGCGATTAATCGAATTTTCATGCTTGTTGGCTATCCAGCAGCTGATATTTTTTCATATAACCTCTTAACTGATGATAAGTCAGTCCTAGCATCTCTGCTGTTTTTTTCTGATTATACTGGCTTGCCGCCAAAGCTTGCTTGATTAAATTGATTTCAAAATCTTGCGACAGGATTTTAAAATCCAAAGGTTGGCTAAAGTCATGTTCGGTGGCCGAAGGCGGCGCAGATGAATTAGACGAGGGGCTTGCGTGCTCAGTTGTTTTATCCACAGCGGCTGGCGCTTTCGCGACATGGCTAGTCTTGGTCCGTTTTTGTGGGCGAAACGCCGATTCAAAAGGATCAAGTTGGATCTCATGTACCGGCACATAAGCATTATTATTGCGATATACCGCGCGCTCAACCACGTTTTTTAATTCGCGGACATTACCCGGCCAGTCATAATCGAGAAGGGTGCGTTTTGCCCGCTCAGTAAAACCACTAAATAGCTCTAGGCCTAACTCGCGTACCATATTCATAGCAAAATGCTCGGCCAGTTGCATAATATCTTCACGGCGTTCACGCATCGGTGGCAAGGTGATCACATCAAAAGCGAGGCGGTCAAGTAAGTCGGCACGAAACTCGCCTAGCTCCGCCATTGACGGTAAATCTTCGTTGGTTGCGCAAATCAGGCGCACATCGACTCGGATCGGTCGACTGCCGCCAACACGTTCAAACTCACCATATTCAATGACCCGCAGCAGTTTTTCTTGCACCATCGCGGGGGTATTCGCCAGTTCATCTAGAAATAAGGTACCACCACTGGCCCGTTCAAAGCGGCCTTCATGGCGTTTACTGGCACCGGTAAAAGCGCCGGCTTCATGGCCAAATAGCTCACTTTCAAGCAGGTTTTCGTTCAGCGCGGCGCAGTTAAGCGTTTGATATTGTTGATCCCAGCGTTTAGATAGAAAATGTAGGCGAGCGGCAATCAGTTCTTTACCCGTACCGCGTTCACCAATGATTAAAACCGGTTTATCCAGCGGGGCCAATTGCGACACCTGATCAAGCACGTTTAAAAAGCTGTTGGCTTGGCCGATGAGATTATCTTGCCGAAACTTTTGATTCATGGTGAGCTATTAGTTGGTTAAATTAACTAATTTATAGTGTATTTCATAACCGCCGGTAGGAACAGTTTTATTTTTATTTTAAATAAACTTGTTTATATTCATTAATTTAAAATTTATTTCCAAGTTGGCAAGGAATCTGAATAAGGTTAAGGGGTAAACACTATTTACTTAACGCAGAGGATTACATTATGGGCATTTTTTCCCGCTTTTCCGATATCGTCAACTCGAATATCAACGCACTACTGGATAAAGCTGAAGATCCAGAAAAAATGGTGCGGTTAATCATCCAAGAAATGGAAGACACCTTAGTCGAAGTGCGTTCTTCATCGGCTAAAACGATCGCTGAGAAAAAAGAATTACAGCGTGTGGTTAATCGCTTGCATGAAGAAGTGAACGATTGGCAAGCTAAAGCCGAATTAGCCTTATCGAAAGATCGCGATGATTTAGCGCGCGCCGCTTTGATTGAACGGCAAAAAGCCCAAACGCAAGCGGATGCGGTAAGCCGTGATATCGCTAATCTGGATGAACATATCAGTAAGTTGCAGGATGAAGTCTCGCAGCTGCAAGAAAAACTGGCGGATGCCAAAGCACGCCAAAAAAGTATGCTGATGCGCCAGCAAACGGTGGCGAATCGTTTAGAAGTGAAGAAAACCCTAGATAGCACTAAGCTGAATGATGCGATGTATCGCTTTGAACGCTATGAGCAAAAAATTGATAACTTAGAAGCGCAGGTTGAAGCCTACGACTTAGGCAAAAAGACCTTAAAAGACGAGTTCGCTGAACTGGCGGCGCAAGATAAGATTGATCACGAATTGGCTGCTTTAAAAGCCAAGATACAGCAAGGTTCTAAAGACGCCTGATGACAGGCGTCGTTTCAAAAGGGTTAAACCATGGATTTACATGAATTAATTTTTGTGCCACTGATACTGTTTATGCTTTTTGTGGCACCGCTGTGGGTAATTATGCATTATCGCAGTAAAAATAAAATTAAGCAGGGGCTCTCGGCCAGTGAGTTAGAGCAATTAAATGAACTGGCGCATCGCGCTGAAAAAATGTCGGAGCGTATTAAAACACTAGAAGCGATTTTAGATGCAGAAAGTCCACGTTGGAGGACGCAACATGATTAAGAAAAGAGCTGAATTACTGCGCGATGATGAAAATGGCAAGATCGCGGGTGTGTGTGCCGGTATCGCTGATTACTTCGGCTGGGAAATTTGGCTGGTGCGCATTATTACCATTTCTGCCGCTTTTCTTGGTGCAGGTGGTTTAGTATTTGTACTCTATATTGCAGCTTGGGTGGTGCTTGAAAAAAAGTCACTGGCTCAACCGCCAACAGCCGGGGCAGGCAGTTCCATTTATAATGGGAAATCGGTTGAGCTTAAAACGCGAGTCTGGCAACGTGGTGAGTCGCCAAAACAGGCGTTACAGCATTTAAACCACCAGTTTAATAGCATGGAGTTGACGTTGCGTGATATGGAGCGGCATGTGACCTCAAGCCACTTTCAGTTAAATCGAGAGTTTAATAACCTCTGATGTCTTTACAGACTAAGCGAGTATTATGAGTTGGTTAGAAAGCATTCAGTATCAAAGTCAACAATGGGGCCAACGCGCACTGGATCGGCATTTGCGCCTTGGTGTGACGGGGCTCAGTGGTGCTGGAAAAACCGCATTTATTACTTCCTTAGTACATCAATTGACGCTGGGTGATCAGCCAGAACATTTGCCGTTTTTTGCTGTGGTGCAACAAGGGCGCTATTTAGGGGGGCGGCTAGCCAACAACCAACCGTTGGCTTTTCCGCGGTTTCCTTATGAACAAAACGTGCAGTATTTACAGCAACAGCCAGCAACATGGCCACCGTCTACGGCTGGTTGGAGCCAATTAAACCTCACCTTACGTTACAAATCAGCCGCGGGCTGGCGCTCGAAGATCCAACAGCGCAGTGAGTTACAACTGGAGCTTGTCGATTACCCTGGTGAATGGTTACTTGACCTTCCAATGTTGCAGCAAGATTATCAGCAGTGGTCAACGTTTTGTTGGACGCTGTTTGAGCAGCCACATCGTCAAGCTGAAGCACAGGTTTTTGCGGACTTGCTAGCCAATACCGATTTAAACGATGTCAGCGAATTGCAACTGCAACGTTTAACCGATGCTTATTTAAATTTATTACACACTTTTCGCGAGAATGCGGCGACGTTTTTGCATCAACCCGGTCGTTTATTAGTGCCTGGCGAATTAGCCGGCGCGCCAATGTTAAAACTCTTTCCGCTGTTACCGGCGCAATTAAAGCAGGATAGCCCGTTGTTGCAACAACTCAGCGAGCATTATCACAGCTATTGTGATTACGTGATTAAACCCTTTTATCGACAGCATTTTTCCCGCTTAGATCGTCAAGTCGTGTTAGTGGATTGCTTATCCGCATTGAATGCAGGCTTCGCCGCTATACAAGAATTACAGCAGGCCTTAGGTTTAATTATGCAAAGCTTTCGCTATGGCCCCGCCAGTATTCTGGGCCGCTTATTTAAACCCCAGATTAATAAAGTGCTGTTTGCCGCCAGTAAGGCCGATCATGTCACACCCGAGCAACATAAAGCCCTGACGTTATTATTGCAGCAGCTTTTACAACAGCCGATTAAACATAGCCATTATGCGTCAGCAAAAAGTGAGGCCATGGCCTTAGCGGCGATTCGTGCTAGTAGCGCCGGATTTGTGCAACACGCTGGGCAAAAAAGCCCTTGTATCAGTGGTGTTGAGTTAGATAGCGGAAATAAGGTCACGCTGTTTCCAGGTGAGGTACCCGCTAAACTGCCGGATACGGCCTTATTTAACCGGCATCCTTTTCAATTTCCGGCGCTCGCGCCGTTGCAACACAGCGGACAACAACCAATGCCACATGTGCGGATGGATCACGCCTTGGAGTTTCTACTAGGAGACAAATTACAATGACGGATTTAAAGCCTGCGCAACGCTTTAGCGATGTAGCCGATGTGAATAGTCCTTTGTTACAACCGCGTGCACAGTTTAGCGAACACGCAATACAGCCAGAGCTACCAGAGCCCAGCGAGCTTGCCAGCGAGCCCGGTTCACGCCTCGTTAGCAAGTTAATGTATGTGGGTGTCGTGTTGGTACTAGTGTTGGCGATAGGGCAATGGTTAGCGTGGTGGCAACAAAGTTGGCAAGCCAGTATACCGATGGCAATACTCAGTAGCTTACTCAGTGTGGTGCTTGGTAGTGTCGTGTTGATCGTGGGTTTTAGAGAGTGGCAGTTATGGCGGCGTTTAAAGCAAAATCAGCGTTGGCAGCAACAAGCCGCAAGGATCAATGACAGCGTGCAGTTTGGTGAAGCACCAGCTTTATGCCAAGACATGTTAGCGGTTTTACCTCCGAGTAGCTCGTTAACCGCAGCAACTGCGCGTTGGCAGCAAGCGCTGACGCCCGAGCACAGTGATCAAGAGCAGCTTAATTTATTTAATCAGTTGGTGCTAAGCGATGCCGATACCAAAGCGCGGCAGGTTATTTGGCGCGCCAGTACCGATAGCAGTTTGGCGGTGGCGATCAGTCCTTTTGCCTTGGCCGATATGTTATTGGTGTTATGGCGCAGCAGTCGCATGTTACGCGAATTAGCGCAGGTATATGGTGCGCCTATTGGTCAATTACGCAGTATGGCGATGTTAAAACGAACTTTTACCGCCTTATTGTGGGCGGGCGGCTCTGAGGTGGTGCTGGATATGGCGTCGGATGTGCTCAGTAGTGAGTTGACGGCGAAAATTTCAGCCCGCGCTGGGCAAGGCGTGATTGCCGGTTTGTTGGTAGCCCGTATTGGCAGTTTAGCGCAGCAGCAATTACGCCCTTTACCCCTGCAAGTGAACCAAAAGGTCAGTGTTAGCGAATTAGCCAAAGTCTTAGTAGGGCGCTTTAAAGGCCAGACTGCAACTGACAATAAAAGCTGACAATCTTAACTGGTAAGATATGTTGTTGCTTCAGACAGCAAGCCGTCTGGCTTGCTTCCCTTTCTGCTGGCGCGAGTTAATGTTATTCACAAGTTAAGCCATCAGCAGACATCATTATGCATCAACCTAAAAATAAGCATTTAGAAACACTTTGTATTCACGCTGGCAAAGCTGTTGATCAGCATGGCGCGCTAAGTACGCCTTTGTATCAAACTTCAACCTTTGTATTTGATAATGCCGAGCAAGGTGCTGCGCGATTTGCAGGTGAGCAACCAGGTTATATTTACACCCGCTTAGGTAATCCCACCACCCGTGAATTAGAGTTAAAAGTGGCGGCCTTAGAAGGTATGGCTGATGCCGCGGCAACGGCAACGGGAATGGGCGCGGTGGCCGCTGCGACCATGGCATTTTTACAACAAGGTGATCACCTGATTGCTAGCCAAGCCATTTATGGTTGTAGCTTTGCACTGTTTAATCATCAATTTCGTCGCTATGGTATCGAGGTCAGTTTTGTTGATATGACCGATCATGCAGCAGTGCGAGCGGCGATCCAACCCAATACCAAGATGATGTTTTTAGAAACGCCGATTAATCCCAATTTAGTGGTGTTAGATCTGGCTTTTTTATGCGGGCTCTGTCGCGAGCACAATATGATGTCTGTCGTCGACAATACCTTTTTAACGCCGTTATTACAGCAACCTGCTCAATATGGCGCTGATATAGTCATTCACAGTGCGACCAAGTATCTCAATGGTCATGGTGATGTGGTAGCGGGGATTATTGTGTCGGATCAAGATAACATTCAACAAATCAAAATGACCACGTTAAAAGACATGGGGGCGACGATGAGCCCACATGATGCTTGGTTAATTATTCGTGGCTTAAAAACGTTATCGGTACGAATGCAGCGTCATTGTGAAAATGCTCAGCAAGTAGCTGAGTTTTTACAAGCGCATCCGGCGATCGCCGCTGTGTATTATCCGGGTCTGCCAGGACATCCAGGTTATCGCTTTATTGGTAATCAGATGAAAGCGGCCGGTGGTGTTATTGCTTTTGAATTAAAGGCCAGCTTGGAACAGAGCCGCCAAGTCATCAATCGATGTGAGCTGTTTAACATTGCGGTGAGTTTAGGTGATGCCGAATCATTAATTCAACATCCTGCGTCAATGACACACAGCCCATATACGGCAGAAGAGCGGGCCAAAGCAGGTATTAGTGATGGCCTGATCCGCGTTTCAATTGGCTTAGAGCATATCGATGATATTTTGGCTGACTTGCAACGTGCCCTGAGTATTATCACTGTCGCGGTGCCACAACGCCAGAGCCACTCTCTGCCCGCTTGACGCTCACTGTAATGCCAGCTTTACGCTTGTGCATGACATTAATCGGGCGCACAGGATTAACTCCTGTCGCCCAATCATCTAGTATCTGCAGCTATTACGCTTGGCGCACCGCCCAACAATAATAATGCCGCCAAGCGATTCGGTTTAATACCGACCTTCATTAAGACAACAGGTAGTGTATGACTAAGACAAGTAAATACCAGTCACGGCAGTCGGATGAGCAAGGCATTATCCACTGGAGTGCGGAAGAAAATCAGATTTGGCATGAATTAATCACTCGGCAACTCAGTGTGATCGAAGGTAAAGCTTGCGCTGAGTATATGGCTGGGTTAGAGAAATTACAGTTACCACAAGATCGCATTCCACAATTAGAGGAAGTGAGCCAAGTACTGCGCGAGTGTACCGGTTGGGAATGTGCCGAAGTACCGGCCCTGATCAGCTTTGATAAATTCTTCGAGTTGTTAGCGAACAAACGTTTTCCTGTGGCAACCTTTATTCGGAGCCGCGAGGAGTTTGATTATCTACAAGAGCCGGATATTTTTCATGAAATATTCGGCCACTGCGCCATGCTTACCAATCCAGCCTTTGCTGAATTTACCCATACTTACGGCAAACTGGGTTTAGCGGCCAGTAAGCAAGACCGCGTTTACTTAGCTCGTCTTTATTGGTTTACCATCGAATTTGGTTTACTTAATACCGCCGATGGCCTACGTATTTATGGCGGTGGTATTTTATCTTCACCGGGTGAAACGCAGTATGCACTGGGCTCAGATATTCCCGAACGTAAAGTGTTTGATGCGGTGGATGTGCTAAGAACTCCTTATCGTATTGATATTATGCAACCCATCTACTTTATGATTAACAGCATTGATGATCTGTTCGACATCTCGCAGTTAGATATGATGCAGTTGGTTAACCAAGCTCGGGCACTCGGTTTACATGCCCCGAAATTTCCGCCAAAAGAAAAACAAGCCAGTTAGGAAGAGTTCATGACACAATTAACCACAATGAAATGTGAAGCTTGCCGCGCAGATGCCCCTAAAGTATCAGATGCGGAATTACCTGAATTAATGCGACAGTTGCCGGATTGGACGCCGATAGTGCGTGATGGCATCTTACAATTAGAGCGCGAATACAAGTTTAAAAACTTTAAGCAAGCTTGGGCCTTTCATAATAAAGTGGCTGAATTAGCTGAAGCCGAAGGTCATCATCCGGCGTTATTACTTGAATGGGGCAAATTAACGGTGACCTGGTGGTCGCACTCGATTAAAGGCCTGCATAAAAACGATTTTATTTGCGCCGCGAAAACCGACGCACTGCTGTCATGATGGCAGCTTGATGAAAAAACTGGCGCCGAGGGCGCCAGTTTTATTTTGTGCAGAATTCTTTACGAAAATAACTGGTCTGTCAGCCATTCTATACCGTATCATGCATCATCTGTTAAGCCAGAGGTGTAATAAGGCTATGCGTTTAGAAATTCTTTGTCAAAATCGGCTTGGGCTGGCGCAGGATGTGCTGAATATTCTGGTCAGTTACCAGCTTGATCTGCGCGGTATCGAGGTTGATCCTTCGTTAAACAAAATTTATGTATCTTTCCCTACTGTCGACTTTCAGCAATTCCAAGAGTTAATGGCAAAAATGCGCCGCATTAATGGCGTAGAAGACGTGAAAACGACGGCGTTTCTACCCTCTGAGCGTGAGCATAACGAATTAATGACATTATTACGTACTTTACCCGATGGTTTAATCGCCATTGATGCTAAAGCCAATGTAACGGTTATTAACGATGCGGCATTAGAAGCGCTGTCGGTTGCCCGCGAAGAGATTGCCGATCAATCGTTGCAAGGCATGGTCAAAGGTTTCAATTTTCTGCGCTGGTTAGAAGGTGATGACGTTTTGGCGCAAACCCGTCGTTTTGAAATTCATGGCAAACGCTTTATCGCCGACATTCTACCGGTACACGTGCCGGACGAAACGGGTAAAGATATCTTAGCGGGCGCGGTGATAAACCTGAAATCTGAAAGCCGCTTAGGTCAGCATATGATTGCCTTTAAAAAAGGCGATCAAGAAAGCTTTAATAGCATTCAGGCAACCAGTAATGCCATGCGCAAAGTGGTGCGTGAAGCACGACGGATGTCGCAACTTGATGCCCCTATCCTGATTATGGGTGAAACCGGCACCGGAAAAGAGTTAATGGCTCGCGCTTGTCATGCCGCGGGCGGACGTCATGGTAAACCGTTTTTAACCGTGCCTTGCGCCTCAATGCCTGATAACGTCGCGGAGTCTGAGTTATTTGGTTATGGTCCCAATGCTTTTGCCGGGTCGGCTGAAGGCAAAAAAGGCATTTTTGAACAAGCTAATGGTGGCACCGTTTTTCTTGATGAAGTTGGCGAGATGTCTCATCAACTACAAACGAAATTATTGCGCTTTTTACAAGATGGTAGCTTTCGTCGAGTGGGTGAGGAAAAAGAAGTTAAAGTGGATGTTAGAGTGTTGTGCACCACGCAAAAAGATTTGCCAGCGATGGTGCAAGAATCGAAGTTTCGCGAAGATTTGTTTTATCGGTTAAATGTATTGACGCTCAACCTACCGCCATTGCGGGAACGTCGTCAAGATGTGGTGCCGTTAGCGGAGTTTTTTATTGCGCGTTACGCTGCACGTTTAGGACGCAAAGCGCCGAAGTTAAGTGAAAGCTGTGGTCAATTTTTGCAGCAATATCCTTGGCCAGGCAATGTTCGACAATTAGAAAATGCCTTATATCGTGCGGTTACCTTGTTAGATGGAAGCGAGTTAGATAAGCATCACTTACAGTTACCAAGCTATACCAATGACTTTGGTTATTTAGAGCAAGACTTTGATGGCACCTTAGATGAAGCCGTAAAACGCTTTGAAGCAAATCTTCTGCGAAAATTGTTTCCGGCCTATCCTAGCTCACGGCAACTGGCAAAAAAACTGGGGTTAAGCCATACTGCGGTGGCAAATAAATTACGTGATTATGGTATTAATCGTAAGAGTGTAAAAATATAAAGACGATTTTGTATTTTTTATTGTACATCGTTAAGGCCGTCAGCCAGTGCTGACGGCCTTTCTGTTTGAATAAGCAGAAAAACAGTGGTTTTGTATGTTTAACTGTACATTCTAGTCTCAGTGTCGTCTAAAGCTCTTCCTGAGCTTGCCCCTTTCTTTTTTCTGGCGCTCGCGCATGATGTCGGCAAAGATAAGGTAATAGGAGTTGTACAATGACTGATCATATTAATCCGCTAGGCACAGATGGTTTTGAATTCGTAGAATATACCGCTGCCGATGCTAACGGCATTCAAAAGTTAAAAGAGCTGTTTTTCGGTCTAGGTTTTACCGAAGTCGCAAAACACCGTTCAAAACAAGCTTGGCTGTATAAGCAAGGCGATATTAACTTTATCATCAATGCCGAGCCCAATTCGCAGGCTGAAGCCTTTGCACGCCAGCATGGTCCATCCGTGTGCGCCATGGCGTTTCGCGTAAAAGATGCCGCAACAGCTTTGCAACATGCTTTAGCGAATGGTGCAAAAGAATATAAAAACCAAATTGGCCCGATGGAGCTTAATATTCCTGCCGTTTACGGTATTGGGAGCAGCTTGCTTTATTTTGTTGATCGCTATGGCGCGAGCTCAGTATATGACATCGATTTTAAATACTATGACAACTGGCAAGTTGAGATGGCCAAGCATGGTGTGGGTTTAGAAATTCTTGATCACCTCACACACAATGTTATGCGTGGCAATATGAATTTGTGGGCCGGTTTCTATGAAAATATCGGTAACTTCCGTGAGATCCGTTATTTCGACATTGAAGGTAAACTGACGGGGCTGGTCTCCAAAGCGATGACGGCACCTTGTGGCAAAATTCGTATTCCAATCAATGAATCGTCAGATGACAAATCACAAATTGAAGAATTTATCCGTGAATACAAAGGCGAGGGTATTCAGCATATCGCGCTAACCACGGAAGATATCTATCAAACAGTTCGCACTTTACGTGAGCGCGGTATGGAATTTATGCCGACACCTGAAACCTATTACAACAAGGTAAATGAACGGGTCGAAGGCCATACTGAAGATCTCGATCAACTGCGCGATTTGCGTATTCTGATCGACGGCGCGCCGATGAAAGATGGCATCTTGCTGCAAATCTTCACTAAGACCGTGATCGGGCCAGTATTCTTTGAAATTATTCAACGTAAAGGTAATGAAGGTTTTGGTGAAGGTAACTTCAAGGCTTTATTTGAATCGATTGAAGAAGATCAGATCCAGCGCGGAGTGTTAAATAATGCGTAAATGGGCAGCCTTTCCATTAAAAGAAGGTGATATATCTCGTCAAGCGCATGCCGATTTTCCAGAGCAGGCCATTTATGAGCGTGAAGCGGGGCGCAGCGGCTTTTTTGGTCCCGCAACTCACTTCCATCATCGGCACGCACCCACGGGCTGGAGCGATTGGCAAGGCCCGTTGCGGCCACGTTTATTTGACTTTAATGCGGTGAATAGCAACAACACCGCTTCACCTTGGTCAGTACCGACCTTGTTACATAACGCCCATTGTAAATTTCGTACCTGGCGTTTAACTGACAAGATGTCGCGACTCGCTCGAAATGCCGATGGTGATGAGTTGTTGTTTATTCATGAGGGCAGTGCTGAGCTGTATTGCGATTATGGCCATTTAACATTGCGTGACGGGGATTACGTGGTGATCCCTCGTTCGACCATGTGGCGTTTAGAGCCGTCTGAGCCCATGCTCATTGTGTTAATTGAAGCAACTAACGACAGCTATCAATTGCCAGAAAAAGGCTTAGTGGGTAATCATGCGATTTTTGACCCTGCGATGCTCGATACGCCAAAAATTGATGAGGCGTTTAAAGCCCAATACAGTGAGCAGCAATGGCAGGTGGAAGTGAAACGACACAATGAAGTATCGGTCATTACCTATCCTTATAATCCGCTGGATGCCATTGGTTGGCATGGTGATTTAGCCGTGATGCGCATTAACTGGCGTGATATTCGGCCTTTAATGAGCCATCGTTATCACTTGCCACCGTCGGCACACACGACTTTTGTCGCTCAACGATTTGTGGTGTGTACCTTTGTGCCTCGGCCTATTGAAAGCGATCCTGGCGCTTTAAAAGTGCCGTTTTATCATAATAACGATGATTATGATGAAGTGCTGTTTTATCATGCGGGTGATTTCTTTAGTCGCGATAATATTGAAAAAGGTATGGTCACTTTCCATCCGGCCGGTTTTACTCATGGTCCTCATCCTAAGGCGTTTCAAGCAGGGCAAGAGTATCGGAAAAAGTTCACTGATGAAGTGGCTGTGATGCTCGATACGCGAGACGCGATGATTGCCGGCGATGCGGCGGTGGCTACCGAAAACCCTGACTATGTTAACAGCTGGAAAGTTAAGCCTTAATTGCCTGCATAAGGATAAAAAATGAAGTTAGCAAGTTTAAAAAACCAAACACGTGATGGCCAGCTTGTAGTGGTCAGCCGTGATTTACAGCATTGTGTTGCTATTCCACAGATCGCACACACGATGCAGCAGTTATTAGATAATTGGCAACAATTAGCCAGTAAAGCCGAGCAAGTTTATCAAGCATTGAATCAAGGTAGTTTAAGCGATGCCCAGCCGTTTGAGCAGGCAGCGTGTGAATCACCGTTACCGCGTGCCTATCAATGGGCTGATGGTAGTGCTTATGTCAATCATGTTGAACTCGTGCGCAAAGCACGTAATGCTGAAATGCCAGCGAGTTTTTGGACCGATCCGTTAATGTATCAAGGTGGTTCAGATGATTTTATCGGCCCACGTGATCCTATCGTAGCGATCACCCCTGAACATGGCATCGATTTTGAAGGTGAAATCGCCGTGATTACCGACGATGTGCCGATGGGAATAAGTGCAGACGCGGCCTTAGACAAAGTGCGTTTACTGATGTTGGTTAATGATGTGTCGCTGCGTGGCTTGATACCGAATGAATTAAGCAAAGGTTTTGGCTTCTTTCAATCGAAACCCGCTTCAAGTTTTAGCCCTGTTGCCGTTACGCCTGATGAACTAGGACAGCATTGGCAAGCCGGTCGGTTGCATTTGCCCTTGTTATCCACCTATAACGGCGAAGCTTTCGGTAAACCGAATGCCGGTATCGACATGACCTTTAATTTTGGTCAATTAATTGCGCATGCGGCAGCAACACGCAACCTGGGTGCAGGTGCTATCATTGGGTCAGGTACAGTGTCTAATAAACAAGGTACTGACTATGGTACCGCCATTGCTGAAGGTGGCGTGGGCTATAGTTGTATTGCAGAAATCCGCATGATTGAGACCATTCGTGATGGTAAACCGACGACACGTTTTATGCAGTTTGGCGATACCATCCGTTTAGAAATGCTGGATCCACAAGGTCAAAGCATCTTTGGCGCTATTGATCAGCAAGTAACAGCTTCTCACTAAGCTGTTGTTGTTTGCAGGCGGGTGCGCCGCACCCGCCTATTGCTGAGGGGACAACTTAGATGAAACTATACAGTTATTGGCGTTCATCCGCGGCTTACCGTGTACGCATTGCGCTCAATCTTAAGCAGCTCAGTTTTGAGACGATTCCCGTTCATTTATTAAAAGAGGGCGGGCAGCAGCATCAACCGCCCTATCAGCGATTAAATCCAGCCGAGTTAGTTCCTGTTTTTATTGATGAGCAGGCAACACTGCATCAATCGTTAGCCATTATTGAATATTTAGAAGAGTGTTATCCGCAACATGCATTATTGCCTGACAATCCGGTTGCGCGAGCACAAGTTCGCGGCCTAGCGCTGGATATTGCTTGTGAGATGCACCCGCTGAATAATCTTCGTGTATTGCAGTACCTAACGGGTCCGCTGGCGCTATCTGAAGCGCAAAAGTTAGAATGGTTGCATCACTGGTTGCATGTTGGCTTTAAAGCCTTTGAGCAACGCTTATCATCCTGTGCTGGCGATTATTGCTATGGCGACAGTGTAAGTTTGGCAGATGTGTGTTTAGTGCCGCAAGTGTACAACGCTCTGCGCTTTAAACTCGATATGATGCATTATCCGCAGATCAATCGTATTTATCATCATTGTCAGCAATTGGCGGCATTTGCTCTTGCTGCGCCAGAACATCAAAGTGATGCGCAACTATAAATAACCTTACCTTCTCGATAGTGTTTGCTGTAAAGCGATTGCTGCAACGTTATCTTTACCGTATTGTGGTATTAACTGATGCAATGCTTCGCAAGTAAGGATTTTTCGAGGTTGGATTATTCAGAATGAGCAACGATGATATGTTCCAGTGGTGGCGACAAGCGCCGTTTGGGTGTGCTTTATATCAAGAAACCGCGACGCATCCAGAGCAATGGGTATTTGTTGATGCGAATGCAATATTCAAGGTGGTTACGGGATTAACGGCCGAGCGTTTAGCGGGTAGTCAGCCAGAGGAGTTTAACCGACATGCGGTGTACTTCTCAGAAAGCACCGCCTTATGTTACCAAGTAGATAGTTATGCCCCTGCCGCAGGTTTTTTTTTAGTGATCCTGCAGCAAATTCCCAACTTACATTTTGCCAGCCCGCCAACGGCCAGCCAGCGCAATCCTGTGGCTTTAGTCAGTTTACTGTTAGAGCTAGGCCAGCATTTTAGTACGGTCGAACCGGCTGCATTACCTGCATTCATCCAGCAAGCTTTAGCCAAATTAGGGCAAACCGTGGCGGCAGATCGCGTTTATATTTTTAATTATGATTTTAACAACAATACCTGTTCAAACACTTTTGAGTGGTGCGCTGAGGGCGTTATGCCGGAGATCAACAGTTTACAAGGCGTGCCCTTAGCCGCTATCCCGCAATGGCTGCATGCACATCAAACAGGGCAAGAGATGCACATCCCTGATGTTCCTGCGCTGCCCAAGGGGGATGCGTTAAAACAAATATTACAACCGCAGGGGATTAAAAGCCTTCTCACTATACCCTTGTTGGCGGGTATGGAACTGTTAGGTTTTGTTGGTTTTGACTCGGTAAAAAACTATCGCTATTACACTGAGCAAGAACGCTTAGTATTAGGTGTTTTTGCCAGAATGCTGGTTAATTTGGAAGTGTCGGCAAGGCATCGGGTATTAAAGTGATGAGGCTATGCTTTCCAAAACGTTGGTTAAATCGCACGTTCTGTTATGTGGGGATTTTTGGTTTAGTCTTTCAAGGCACCGCAGCTATCCATGCTTGGTGGAATCAGATCCCCATAGACTATTTCTGGCCATTATTACTGGCACCAGTGCTCTGTTTAGCATCAGGTTTAATGCCCTTATTACAACTTCAAAAAGAGCCTTAACGTTTCGGTTTAAACATTCCTCGCACATTTAACTCACTAATACCGTTGTCAGTTAAACTGAAATTAATTTGGGCTGGACCTTTACTAAAATAATAGAACTCATCATTGATTTGCAGAACAAAACGGCCTCGCGCAGAACGGGCATTATCATCCTTATTCAGCTTAATAAGATATTGGCCAAGTTGCAATGTAAAGCCATGCAAAGGCTGGTTGCTCAAGTCGGTAACCCAGACATCAGTATCATCTTGTAAAATTAAAGCCATCGAATAAGACTGCGGCGGCATCGCGAAACGGGTTTGCTGTTGGCCAACCGTAAACTGATAGGCACCGGCTTCACGTTTCAATTGCAGGGTAAAAATCTGCTGACGTTGTTCGCCACTGGCCGTTTGCAATTGCAATTGGCCATGGTATGCAAAGTCAGCATAACTGAAATGGCTGCAACACAGTAACCAGGCTAATACTACATATTTCATCTGATACCTCGGTAAAAATCAGACAGCGGTTGCATCGACTAATAGCGTTAATTGTTGTCCAGGCTGAAGATAGCGTTCAGTATTAATATTATTCCATTTTACGATATCTGCGACTGTAATGCTGAAACGCTGGGCAATTTTAACTAAAGAGTCGCCAGGTCTCACTCGATAATTAACGGTACGGGTTTGCTGAGTTGCGGTTTGTAATGGGCTGTTGCTCCAAAGCTGGATGCGCTGCCCCTCATTTAAGACACTGTTAACGCTTAGTTTATTCCAGTTACGAAGCTGTGCTACCGTCACATCATATTTACGGCTTAAATCCCATAAGGTATCACCGCGCTGAATAATATGCTCGGTCATTTCACCGTTGCTGCTTTGGGCACTGTCGTTAGCGGCAATGCTTTGCGTTGAAGTGCTTTGGTTGGTGCTGTTGGGGATCAATAATTCTTGACCAATCCGAATGGTATTGCCGGACAATTTATTTAAGCGCACTAACACGTCAACCGAGGTTTGATAACGACGCGCAATTACGCCTAAGTTATCGCCACTTTTCACACGATAAGGTTTAAACTGCATTAATTGCGTTACCGGGGTATTGGCTAACGCTTGGTTAAATAACTCGGCTTGCTCAATCGGTAATACCAGTTGATGGGGACCATCTGGTGCGGTCGCCCATTGGCTAAAGCCAGGGTTTAACGCCTGCAAATCTGCAACGCTCATGTTGGCTAAGTCTGCCGCAATGGCTAAATCAACTTGGCTACCAACATCAACCACGGTAATTTTTGGCTCATTAGCAATAAACTTCCAGACAATTTGGAATTCTTCAGGGCGTTGTAAAATGTCAACCAAAGCTAATAATCTTGGAATGTAAATGGTGGTCTCTGCCGGTAAATCGAGCGACCAAAAATCAGTGGGTAAGCGCCGTTTTTGATTCGCTTTAATCGCGCGCATGATCCGGCCTTCGCCAGCATTGTATGCGGCAATCGCGTTTAACCAATCATGTTCTAAGGTATCGTACAGATATTGCAAATAGTCTAAAGCGGCTTGGGTGGATTGCACTACATCACGACGACCGTCGTACCAGGTGTTTTGTGCTAAGCCAAAACGTTTGCCGGTGACGGGCATAAATTGCCACATGCCAACGGCATTCGCCGGAGAGGTAGCCAGGGGATCAAAGGCGCTTTCAACAATGGGCAATAAGGCCAATTCTAACGGCATTTGGCGCTTTTCTAGCTCTTGCACTATGTAGTACAAAAAAGGCTGGGCTCTGCCCGCGACCTTATCTAAATAGGCTTGATTATCAGTATAAAAATTACGTTGTTCGACGATAGCGCGGGTTTGTGGCACCTTAAAACTTAATTGCGCTTGGATACGCAACCAAAGATCTTCCAACTCGCTGGCATCAAGCAGTTGTTCTTCACTGAGGCCTGAAGCCCATAACCTCGCGGCAATTTTCTCAGCCGAAGCGGTATTCTTGTGAAAATCTACAGCTTTAGTTTTTGCTGGTTGTGGCTGTGGTAACTGAGCTGTCGTTTCAGCATCAGACCCTGTCGTGCTGACACAGCCGGATAACAGTGCCAGTAAAACTACGGCAGAGATTCTTACAAACATAACGAAGATCCAGTTTTAAAAAAATAAATATTACCTGTCTGACAGCTCAATGCAAGTCAGGATTTAAATTGATCTTTGGCTGCTCTTAAGTAAGTAAACAGCTCAAGAGCCGAGCTTTGTTTAAATTTGTGTTGTAACGCTATGTTTTCACAGCGTAAAAAAGGATTGATCTTTTTCTCTAATGCTAAATTAGAAGGCAAAGTTTCCTGATTATTTTGTCGCTTTAACTGACTTTGCTGCTGATAATCTAGTAAATCAAGATTATCTGGCTCAACCTCACAGGCAAAACGCAAATTTGTCAAGGTGTACTCATGTGTACAATACACTTTAGTGGTACTGGGCAAGTGAGCGAGTCGCTGCAAAGATTGCAGCATCTGCGCGGGTGTCCCTTCAAATAAGCGGCCACAACCGCCGCTAAATAAGGTATCACCGCAAAACAAAACGTCCGCTGAATAATAAGCTACGTGCCCAGCCGTATGGCCCGGCACTTGTAGAGTCTGACAGTGCCAATTAAGTTCCGGAAAATGAATGATGCTATTATCGGCTACGGTTTCGGTTAATAATGGAATTTTATGTTGTTCTGCCTCAGGGCCGATGATCCGAACCTCAGGCCACTGCTGTTTTAATTGCGCTAGGCCTCCGGTATGATCAGCATGATGATGAGTAATTAAGATCCCAAGCAATTGTTTGCCGGTTTGCTGAAGGTACTGATTGACCACCGTGGCATCACCCGGGTCAACCAGCAAACAATGGGGTTGGTTCGGGCGTGACATAACCCAGATATAATTATCCTGAAAGGCATGAATAGGGCTAATATCCAGCATTGGGAACTCCTTTGCATTTAATCAGGGCAGAACATTAACATGAAACCGGCACTTCGTGACAATCATCCTGCAGTCCCTTCCGGCTGGCACTGTTTTCGGCAAGGTCATGCCTTAGCCAGTGCGCTAGAGCAGGAGTTAGAGCCGTGGTTGCAAAAAATCTTCGGTTATTACTTATTGAAGATTGGTGATTTAAGTAGCCAATTAAGTTTACCCAGTGCCCGCTTACGCCAACAATTAACGCTAGGCTCTGCCGAAGGGCAAGCAGAACTCCCCACCGGCGCAAAAATGATTGCCGAGCCCGACGCGCTGCCAATAGCGGCAGCGAGCGTTGATGCGGTGCTATTAAGTCATTGTTTAGAATTTCAATCCGATCCGCATCACGTGATCCGCGAAGCGCACCGGGTGTTAATTGGCGATGGTTATTTATTGCTTAGCGGCTTTAATCCACATAGTGTGCTTGGGTTAACCCGCTTTGCGCCTTGGCTAAAAAATGAATTTCCGTGGCAAGGACATTTTTTTAGTGCGGCGAGGATTAAAGATTGGTTGCACTTAATTGGTTTTGAAGTGGTCGGTGAGCAGCGGTTTTTTTGCAGTTCAATGTTAAGTCCAGATTATAAAGCTGGGCGTTGGCAACGTTTCAGTGAACGTCATTTACGCTATTTTGCGTCGAGTTATCTCTTGGTGGCGCGGAAAAGAGAATTACCCTTAACGCCGATCCGGCCAAAATGGCAGGTACAAACTGGCTTTTCTACCGCACAGGGCATCAGTGCGAGGCATGGCGCCCAGCGCAAATCAATAAAATAAAGCTAAAAAAGCCCAACAGATCCGCCAAGGCAGTTGGGCATCGTTGTTGCGTTAACGCTTTAATCGTGCAACTGTTCAATACGATAGCCGCGATCGGCCAGTAATTTTAATAGGCCATCTTCACCGACCATATGCAGTGCTCCCACTAATACCATCGTATCCTTACCTTCCAGTTGTGTTAGCGTATCCAGCCAAGCATAGTTGCGTTTTGCCAAGGTGATTTGATAGATCTCAGGGGTTTTTTTCATGTCATCAATGTATAGATCAGCCAATTGCTCAGCATGACCACTGCGCCAAGCGGCCTTCATTTGTGCCAACATGCTTTCGATTTTTTCTAAATCTTGTAAGGTTGAACTGATCACTTTGTTGGCGTCAATTTCATTTAATGCTGTCAGCACCGCCAGATGTTCATCGACCGTTTCTAACCCACTTATGCGCTTTTGCTGTTGTAAGCCTAATTGTAAATAGTGCATATCTACGCCGGTAGAAGCGGCACCGAGGCGTTGCAGTTCTTGTACTGAAATCATCATTGCGGCAAAAGCCGGTTTAAATTGTTCTATGGCAGTGAGTGGCCATTGCCGCTCTTTTGCCATCGCTTGCAGCTGCTGATAAACGTCATTCGACAAAACATCTTTTAAGTTTTGTCCAGGGCGATAAGTGTTTTGAGACATCATCTTATTCATCCCTGCTGGGCTGGTAAGTTGTTGCATGTCGGTTTCAAAAATCAAATGCTGGCTGGCATTAAAGGCGGTATCAAAAGCGTTAGGGAGAGGGAAGTCGTTTTCACTAAGTAGATGCACTGTGCCAACTAAGTAAAACTGGGTTTGATCTTTACTCACTTGCCAAACAGAAGTGGCAAAGACCGCTTGGCTGACACCGAAAAACAGCAATAATCCAATACTAAGTAGTTGCCGCATAGCAAGCTCCTTCATTTAATAAAAATATTAAGAGAAGAAGCCCGCCTTGTAGTGTTACCACATCAAATCATCAGGAATTTGGTAAGCGGCATACGGATCTTCTTCATCGGCCTGTTCGACAGGGCGATCCTGTTGCACGATAACGCTTTCTGGTTGGCGCTGTGCAATTTTAGCAGCAATCGCTGCGGGCACTAACACATAGTTTTCACCCTGCTTAACGATCGCAAGTAAACCACGAGTTAATTCATTATGCAACTTGTTATTAACGTATAGCCGCTTAACTACTTTGCCGTCGGTAAAGTTAAAGGCCACTTCACCACTGGGCTTAATGGTATTGCTAGTTATTAATTGTGAAACTTGCGCCGCAATGGCTTTTTTCTGCAACAACTGTTCTTTTTGGCGGTTTAATTCTTGATCGCGTGCCACCTGCTCTTGGCGGCGTTGCTCGGCTAGTAAGGTGGCCTCGGCAACCACTTTTTGGTTTTTACCTGATTGCACACGTTGCTGGTGTTGTTGCTTTTTTGCCGCTTTTAGTTTTTTCGGATCGGCTAAACCGGCTTTAAGCAGTTGCTCTTTAAAGGCATTACTCATGAGGTTACTCTTAACGAATTATGGGAATATTGCTTATACTAGCTCGACACAGGGCACTAACTCAAATCTGTCAGTTGAGGTATCATAGGTGCCTATCGTAAAGAGAGGTATATTTTGGTTTTTCAGGACTTAGGGCTGGACCCGCGATTATTGCGCTCGGTACAACATTTAGGCTTTGCCACGCCTACAGAAATTCAGCAAGAAGCTATCCCTGCAGTATTGGTGGGCCGTGATCTGATGGTCTCGTCCAAAACCGGTTCGGGTAAGACCCTGGCTTATTTGTTACCGATGATGCAGCGGCTGTTGAAAAGCCGCCCTTTGTCTAAGCAAGATGCCCGTGCGTTAATTTTGGCACCCACCCGCGAATTGGCAAAACAGGTGTATGCACAATTACGCTTGTTTGTGTCAAATACGCCTGTTACCGCAGCATTAATTGTGGGCGGCGAGAATTTTAATGATCAAGAGAAGCTATTAAAACGCCAACCGACCGTCATAGTGGCGACGCCTGGGCGTTTTTTAGATCATCTAGAGCATAAGTCAGTGTTTCTGCAAGGCTTAGAAATGCTGATCTTAGATGAAGCAGATCGCATGTTAGACTTGGGCTTTATGCCGCAATTAAATGCCATTAACAAAGCCGCCGAGCATCGATTACGTCAAACCTTATTGTTTTCAGCAACCTTAGATCACACTGAAGTTGATGAGCTAACGGTTGCCTTATTAAAAAACCCGTTTCGGGTTGCCTTAGGCAGTGGGCATGAGCAACACAGCGATATTCAGCAGCAATTTATTTTTGCCGATAACCTCACGCACAAAGAAGCCTTATTAGCACATGTGCTCAAACACGAGCCGGTGAAACAGCTCATTATCTTTACCGCCACTCGTGACGATGCCGAGCGCCTAGCGACCGTGTGTGTTGATAACGGTTTTAGCGCCATGGGCTTAAGTGCCCGTTTAAACCAAGGCCAACGTAATGCGGTGATGCAGCAATTCGCAGCCGGTAAATATCAAGTGTTAGTGACCACTGACTTAGCCTCGCGTGGCCTAGATTTACTGCAAGTGACTCATGTTATCAATTTTGACTTGCCAAAACACCCCGAAGAATATGTGCATCGGATCGGTCGGACGGGTCGTGCCGGTGCGAAGGGGCAGGCTATTTCCTTAGTCGGGCCAAAAGATTGGGCATCACTGCAAAAAATTGAAGGTTTTTTACGCCGGCCTGCAGAATTTAGCGAGGTGGAAGGTTTAGTGGCGCGCTTCAAAGGCCCAACCGAGCCAGTAGAAAAAGCCGGTAAAGCGGCGGCGAAGTCAGCTAAAAGCACCACGAAAGCTAAACACTCGGGCAAGCCCAGCGCGAAAACGGTGAAAAAAGCCCCGGCGAAAGTGTTCTTCCAAGGTGGCGATGACGGCTTGGCGCCGGTTCGACGTAAAAAAACACCACAAGATTGATGGTTTTTTCCACATTACTGCTACACTGAGTAAGTAAGGCTTAGCAGTCCTTGCCGGAACGGCCCAACAGAAAACTATTTTCTGTTCGTCTCGGTATTTATATTGACCACTTAATCAGCATCCCTGATAATGCGGTCGAAGTAAGTATCAGCTCGATGACGTGGCCGGTATTATTTAAGTCGCCGGAATTTCGGCAAAATTTGTTAAAGTAAGAGAGTGTTATGTCACAGTTAATTTCTGGTACAGTTAAGTGGTTCAATGAAGATAAAGGTTTTGGTTTTATCGAGCGTGAAGGCGGTAAAGATGTGTTTGTTCACTTCCGCGCTATCAACGGTACAGGCCGTAAAACGTTAGTTGAAGGCCAACAAGTGACCTTTATCGTTACTGAAGGCCAAAAAGGCCCACAAGCTGAAAACGTAACTGTTATCGGTTAATTAGTAAAGATTTTAAAGAGCCGGCCTTAGCGCCGGCTTTTTTATTGCCGAATACCTTGCCTAAGTTACGCCTTTAAAAAGTGGTGCCTTCTAACGGTAGGGGTAATTGTTCATGACAAGCCGATTTAAAGCCAAGCTGTATGCCAATCAAACGCACGCTGTGCTCTTGCCTGCGTTGCCAAGCCTGCGCTAATAGTTGTGCCAATAAGCGCGGATCTAAACGATGACATTGGGTTTCTACTGTCGTTTGCCGAAAATCACTGAATTTTAATTTCACACCAATTTTTTGTAGTAATGCCGCTTTACCGCTTTGTGCTAAACGCTGCTCTAAGGTGGGTAATAACTGTAGCATTTCTTGTTCGGCTTGCTCTAAGTCCGCGATGTCGTTCGGCAATGTCTGTTCTACACCGATCGATTTACGTTCACGATCTTGCCGGACCGGGCGTTCATCAATACCTTGGCTGCGTTTAATTAACGTAGCGGCGAAGCTGCCAAAATGCCGAGATAACAAGGCAAGTCGCTCTGTACTGATCTCTTCACCTGGCTGACAAATATCACGGCAAAAATGAAATCCGAGCTTGGCAAGTTTCTCTGCGGTTTTTACCCCAACGCCGGGGATTTTGCGCAGGGCGAGTTGCAGAACAAAATCGTTGATAGCCTCAGGCGGGATCACAAATAAACCATCGGGTTTTTGTTCATCACTGGCGATTTTGGCGAGAAATTTATTGGGCGCTACCCCAGCAGAAACGGTTAAACCGGTTTCTGCTAACACCGTGCGGCGAATATCCGCAGCAATCAGCGTGGCGCTAGCTTTAAATTGCTTACAATCGGTGACATCTAAATAGGCTTCATCTAAAGAAAGTGGTTCGACGTGCTCGGTATAACGGCGAAATATGCTTTGGATCTGTTGGCTAACGGCTTTGTATTTATCCATGCTCCCGCGCATTAAGGTTAGATGCGGGCAACGCTTTAAGGCTTCATGTGTCGGCATGGCGGAGCGCACACCAAAAGCCCGAGCCGGATAATTGCAGGTGGCAATCACGCCGCGTTCAGATCGACTACCGCCAATAGCTAACGGAATATGCCGCAGGGCAGGATTGTCGCGCATTTCAACCGCGGCAAAGAAGCAATCCATGTCTAAATGGATAATTTTTCGATGCGACATAATCCTGCTGCAAATAGCGCTGTATGAATAACCAGTAATTTACGCCCCTTGTAACACGTTGTAAAGCAAGTGGCAGTATTTCTGCACAGCCAGTAAGATTTTTTTAGACTTCATTTCATTTAGCTGTCTGGATGTCTGTTTTTTCAGTGCAAGAATTAAAAAATAAGAGTAGAATAACCAACAATTTTTAGACTGTTGTCAATCGATCAGCGTGGTAGCCGCGCGCAGGAGAAAGCATGTTAAAGCGTGAAATGAATATTGCAGATTTCGATCCGGAATTATGGCAATCCATGGTACAAGAAACTGAACGTCAAGAAGCCCATATCGAGCTTATCGCTTCAGAAAACTATGCCAGCCCTCGGGTATTGCAGGCGCAAGGTTCACAGTTAACGAATAAATATGCCGAAGGTTATCCGCATAAGCGTTACTACGGTGGTTGTGAATATGTTGATTTAGCCGAAGATTTAGCCATTGCTCGTGCTAAAGAATTGTTTGGTGCTGACTACGCTAACGTACAGCCACACTCTGGCTCACAAGCTAACTCAGCAGTATTTTTAGCGTTATTAAACGCTGGCGATACCATTTTAGGTATGAGCTTAGCGCATGGCGGTCACTTAACGCACGGTGCGAGTGTCAGCTCATCCGGTAAACTTTATCATGCTGTGCAATATGGCCTGCATCCCGAAACCGGCGTAATTGATTATGATCAAGCCGAAGCCTTAGCGCTAGAACACAAACCTAAGCTGATTATTGCTGGTTTCTCTGCTTATTCTGGTATTGTTGATTGGCAGCGTTTCCGTGATATCGCGGATAAAGTCGGTGCATACTTACTGGTTGATATGGCGCACGTAGCCGGTTTAGTGGCGGCGGGTTTATATCCAAACCCCGTACCTATTGCTGATGTCGTGACAACGACAACGCATAAAACCTTAGCCGGTCCACGTGGTGGTTTAATTTTGGCGCGTAAAAACGAAGCCATTGAGAAAAAGTTAAACTCAGCGGTGTTCCCTGGCGGCCAAGGCGGCCCTTTAATGCACGTTATTGCGGCAAAAGCGGTAGCCTTTAAAGAAGCCTTACAGCCTGAATTTAAAGTGTATCAGCAACAAGTGTTACTAAATGCCAAAGCCATGTGTGCTGAGATGATCTCTCGCGGTTATAAAGTGGTATCAGGCGGTACGGAAAACCACTTGTTCTTGATGGATCTCATCGACAAAGATATTACCGGTAAAGAAGCGGATGCATGGTTAGGTTTAGCGCACATTACCGTTAATAAAAACTCAGTGCCTAACGACCCACGTTCACCTTTTGTGACCAGTGGCTTACGAATTGGTACTCCGGCTATTACCCGTCGTGGCTTTAAAGAAGCTGAAGCACGTTTAGTGGCAACATTGATTTGTGAAGTCTTAGACAGCCGTGGTGATGAAGCGGTTATTGCATCCGTCAGAGCCCGTGTTTCTGAGGTATGTAGCCGTTTCCCAGTTTATGCGTAAACTAAAATAACATGTTATGATGGCCGCAATTGCGGCCATTATTTTATCCGGCCATCTCAAAAAGTCCCGATAGGGTGATATAGAGAGCTCAGCATGTTTTGTCCCTTTTGTAACGCGGATGACACCAAAGTCATTGATTCTCGTTTAGTCGCCGACGGTCATCAAGTGCGCCGGCGTCGTGAATGTTTGGCTTGCCATGAACGTTTTACGACCTTTGAAGCTGCCGAACTGGTGATGCCGCGCATTATTAAGCGTGATGGTTCGCGTGAGCCTTTTAACGAAGATAAATTACGCAATGGCTTATTGCGTTCGTTAGAAAAACGCCCGGTATCTACCGAAGAAATCGAACAGCTGATCCATAAAATTAAATCGCAATTACGTGCAACGGGCGAACGTGAAGTCGGTAGTCATTTGCTGGGTAATTTAATTATGGATGAGTTAGTTAAAGTCGATAAAGTGGCTTATGTGCGCTTTGCTTCCGTGTATCGCTCATTCAAAGATATTCGTGAGTTTGGCGAGGAAATTGCCCGATTGGGAGAGAAGTAACGGTGTCCTTTTCAGAAGCCGATCATCAGTATATGACGCTGGCGTTAAGCTTAGCTGCGGCTGGGCGTTTCACCACCGATCCTAATCCTAATGTGGGTGCGGTGTTGGTGAAAAACGCTCAGGTTATAGGGCAAGGCTATCATCGACAAGCGGGGCAGGGCCATGCCGAAGTGTATGCTTTACAACAAGCCGGCTCTGCGGCAGCAGGCGCGACTTGTTATGTCACGTTAGAGCCTTGTGCGCATTATGGACGCACCCCGCCTTGCGCCGAAGCGTTAGTCAAAGCTGGGGTCAGTCGGGTGGTGATTGCCATGTTAGATCCGAATCCACTGGTGGCAGGCAAAGGCGTCGCTATCCTCGAAAGCGCAGGGATCAGCGTGCAGCATGGTTTGCTTACGAACGCCGCTCGGGCGCTTAATCCGGGTTTTCTCAGTCGGATGGAACGTCAACGACCTTATGTCTGGCTCAAAATGGCCGCCAGTTTAGATGGGCGCACAGCACTGGCGAATGGCGTAAGTCAATGGTTAACCGGGGATGTTGCCCGTGATGATGTGCAGCAGTTTCGAGCTCAGAGCAGCGCGATTCTTTCTACTGCTAGCACCGTTTTAGCCGACAATGCCCGTTTAACGGTGCGACAAACCGCGAGCAATACCATTACTACTTTAGCCGATGGCGGCTTACGCCAGCCACTGCGCGTGATCTTGGATCGGCAACAGCGCTTAACCGGTACTGAAGCCTTATTTAGTCAAGGTGGCGCGGTGTTACTTTGCTATGACGCAGCACAAGCCGCAAAGCAACTTAGCACCTCTAAAGTTAGGGTGACTCAATTGCCTTTAGCCGTGTTAGCGTCAGATCAATTCGATTTATCGGCCTTGCTTAAAGCGTTACATCAGCAGCATATTAATAGCGTGTGGACTGAAGCGGGAAGCACGCTTGCTGGGGCGTTATTGCAACATGGGCTAGTCGATGAAGTCATCTTGTATCAAGCGCCACTCCTGTTGGGTGACTGCGCTCAACCTTTAGCGAAATTGGGCGATTTCCAACAATTAACCGAAGTACCGCATTTAACGCTGCTGGATGTACACCAACTCGGCAACGATATTCGAATTCGGGCGAAGCCTACTACAGCAACTGTTGCCAACCCAACAAAAGAGAGCTGATATGTTTACCGGTATTATTGCTGCCACAGGTCACATTAGCCGCTTAACCGTTAAAGGCGGCGATTTAGAAGTGCAGATCCACAGTGAGCAGTTAGATTTTAGCGATGTGCAGTTAGGGGACAGTATTGCCAGCAATGGGGTCTGTCTTACCGTTACCCAATTGCTAGCCCAAGGTTTTGTCGCTGATGTATCCGCTGAAACACTCGCCTTAACCCGCTTTAGTCAGTATCAGGTGGGACAGAGAGTGAATTTAGAAAAAGCCTTATTAGCCACCAGTCGATTAGGTGGTCATCTGGTCAGTGGTCACGTTGATGGCGTAACCGAGCTGCTGCGTATTGAAAAAACCGCGCGCGCCTGGCAACTGTGGTTTGCTATGCCTGCGGCGTTAGCCCCTTATTTAGCACATAAAGGTTCGGTAACCATTGATGGCGTCAGCCTAACCGTAAATGAATTAAGTGCCACAGCCTTTCGTTTAACGATAGTGCCGCATACGGCTGCGCAAACGACATTGCTGCAGTTGCAAAAAGGCAGCTTGGTCCATATAGAGGTGGATCTGATCGCGCGTTATTTAGAACGCTTACTCCATACTAAAACACCTGCCCCTACAACAGGTGTTGATCTGGCGTTGTTAGCGCAACGCGGGTTTTTATAAAGAAGGTTAGCTATGCAACTGAATACACCTGCAGAAATTATTGAAGATATCCGCCAAGGTAAAATGGTTATTTTGATGGATGATGAAGATCGCGAGAATGAAGGCGATTTGGTGATGGCCGCCGAGTATGTCACGCCTGCAGCCATCAATTTTATGGCAAAGTTTGGTCGTGGCTTAATTTGTTTAACCTTATCGAAAAAACGCTGCCAGCAACTCAACTTACCCTTAATGGTCGATGCCAATAAATCACCGTTTGCTACCAACTTCACGGTATCCATTGAAGCTGCAGAAGGCGTGACCACTGGTATTTCAGCGGCCGATCGCGCTAAAACAGTGAAAGCGGCGGTGGCGCGTGATGCTCGCCCAACAGATATTATTCAGCCAGGGCATATCTTTCCTTTAATGGCGCAAGATGGCGGTGTATTAGTTCGTGCCGGCCATACTGAAGCCGGTTGTGATTTAGCGCGGTTAGCCGGGCTGGAACCTGCAGCTGTGATTGTCGAGATCCTTAATGATGATGGCACTATGGCGCGCCGTCCGGATCTTGAAGTGTTTGCGAAAGAGCATGATATTAAAATCGGCACCATCGCTGATTTAATTGAGTACCGAAACCTCAATGAAACCACCATTGAAAAAGTGGCGACTTGTCAGTTGCCAACCGAGATGGGCGACTTTGAATTAGTGACCTTTAAAGACACTATTGATAATCAGTTGCACTTTGCTTTAGTTAAAGGCGAGATTGTCGCTGATGAGCCAACCTTAGTGCGGGTGCATTTACATAACACCTTTAATGATTTATTGCTGACGACGCGCGGGACTCATCGTAGTTTTCCACTGCATACCGCCATGCAGCGCATTGCTGATGAAGGTGGCGTCTTGGTGTTGTTAGGTAAGCACGAAAGTACCTCAGAGCTAGTGCAGATGGTGCAACATTTTGAAGCAGAAGATAAAGGTGAGAAACCGCCAGTGGCACCTTGGAAAGGCACCTCACGAAATGTGGGGGTGGGTTCACAAATTTTAGCCAGTTTAGGCGTGAAGAAAATGCGCTTATTAAGCAAGCCGATTAAGTACCATGCGTTATCCGGCTTTGGTCTGGATGTAGTGGATTACGTTTCTGAATAAGGCTATGCCCGAGCGTCAGAAATTATGCTATTATACACGGCTAAATTTTGACGGCAGTTAAATAGTAAGGACAGGTCATGCAGGTAATTGAAGCAGGCTATGCAGCAAATGGTAAGAAAATTGCGATAGTAGTCGCACGCTTTAACGGTTTTATTGTTGAGAGTTTACTCAGTGGCGCCATCGACACCTTGCGTCGCGTGGGTAATATCGCTGAACAAGACATTACTGTTGTACGTATTCCTGGCGCTTTTGAGTTGCCATTAGCGGTACAACGTGTTGCTGCAACCAAGAAATATGATGCGATTGTGGCAATTGGTGCGGTGATCCGTGGTGGCACACCACACTTTGAGTATGTCTCTGGCGAGTGTGTCAAAGGTATTGCCCAAGTGGGTATGCAGTATGACCTGCCGGTGGCTTTTGGCGTTCTAACCGTAGACAGTATTGAGCAGGCGATTGAGCGTGCGGGTACTAAAGCCGGTAACAAGGGCGGCGAAGCAGCCATGTCGGCACTCGAAATGATCAATGTGCTTGCACAGCTGTAACAGGAAGCACAGATGAAACCTAACGTCCGTCGTCAATCTCGCTCACTCGCTGTACAAGGTATTTACAGCTGGCAAGTTAGCCACAACCCGATAGCTGATATTGAGCAGCAATTGTTATTGGAAAATAATGTTAAACATATTGATGTTGCGTATTTCCAAGACATTTTACGCGGTGTGGTATTACACCATTCCAAATTAGACGAAGCGATTAAGCCGTATCTCGAGCGCCCGTTCGAAGATATCGACTTGGTCGAAAAAGCGGTATTACGTGTTTCAGCCTATGAACTGAAGTACCGTTTAGATGTCCCCTATAAAGTGATCATCAATGAAGCTATTGAATTAGCCAAAGCCTTTGCGGCTGATGATAGTCATAAGTTTGTGAACAGTATCCTGGACAAAGCGGTCAAGGTATTGCGTCCAAATTAATGGAGAAGCCGACGTCAGTCGGCTTTTTATACGCTATGGGTGAATTTGATTTAATCGCGCGATATTTCTCGAATATCGGCGTGAAGCGCACTGATGTCAGTATTGGTGTCGGTGACGATGGTGCTGTGTTACAGGTGCGTGATGGTTACGACATCGTTGTTACAACAGATACCATGGTCGCGGGGACTCACTTTTTTCCTGATGTTGATCCGCGTGCACTTGGCCATAAATTAGTGGCTGTCAATGTGAGCGATCTGGCCGCGATGGGGGCAGAGCCAACATGGTTATCGTTGGCGATGACGTTACCGTCGGCAGATGAAAGCTGGTTAGCCCAATTTGCTGCCGGTTTGCATGAAACCGCCGAATACTATAATTGCCAATTGATAGGGGGGGACACCACACGTGGCCCACTCAGTTTCAGTATGATGGCTAAAGGCCAAGTACCGCGTGGTAAAGCCATTACCCGTGCCGGTGCAAAAGTGGGTGATTATATTTATGTCACGGGTACTCTGGGCGATGCGGCCTTGGGCCTGAAGTGGGTGCAAGGACAATGCGAGATCAGTAAAAAGCATCAAGGCCATGTGTTACAGCGTTTTCATTATCCCTCTCCTCGGGTTGCTTTAGGTCAGGCGCTGCGTAATACCGCCAGTAGCGCGATGGATATCTCTGATGGTTTAGCCGGTGATTTACCGCATATCTTACGTCGCTCAGGCGTAGGCGCTTATGTTGATATTCAGCGTTTACCTATGTCACAAGCGTTAAAAGACAGCTGTACCGCGGAAGAGGCAATGCATCTGGCGTTATCGGGTGGAGAAGATTACGAGTTACTCTTTACCGTACCAGAGAATCGCCGCGGCTCACTTGATGTGCTACTGTCGCCTTATGGCGTGCCAATCACCTGTATTGGCCGGATCACAGGGGCGGTGGGTAAACTGGAATTAAAAACCGGTGAACAGCCTTATGCGTATCAACATCAGGGGTTTCAGCATTTTCTATGACAACAGCACATAGCAAAGCCCAATTTCAGCTGGGTAAATGGCAGCATTTTTTAGCGTTGGGCTTTGGCAGTGGTTTAGCCCCAAAAGCACCAGGTACCTTTGGTACTTTGGCGGCATTGCCGTTGGTTTGGTTACTAAGTTTGGCCGGTCAAGCTTGGCTACTGCTGTTTATTCTATTCGGTAGCTTGCTGGGCATTTATGTGTGTGGCAAAGCCGCTGCTGATGTAGGCGAGCATGACCATGGCGCCATAGTTTGGGATGAAATTATCGGTTTTGCCCTAACCATGCTCTTGGTGCCCATCAGCTGGCAAAGCCTGTTGCTGGGCTTTATTTTGTTTCGGTTGTTCGATATTTTAAAACCTTGGCCTATCAGCTGGTTTGATCGCAGGGTACACGGTGGTTTCGGTATTATGCTGGATGATTTACTGGCCGCGTTACCTGCTTTAGCCATCTTGCATCTATTGGTGTATCTGTCATGGTTAAACTAAGGGCTGTGACCACACCGTAATCACTATCACCATGGAGGGCTGCATGTCTCGTTTTCTGTTCATCATCTTTGTTTTGATGTGTCAGAGCGCTTTGGCGGCCCCACCTTCCGTCTATGACTATGATCTGAAGCACTGGACCAGTGCCGAAGGCTTATCAAGCAATTCTGTTCGAGCGATCACGCAAGATAAACTTGGCTATATCTGGCTCGGTACTCTGTATGGTTTAAACCGCTTTGATGGCCAACATTTTGAAGTATTTAGTAATGAAACCCATCCGAAATTAGCCAGTAATGCGATTACGCGTTTGCTGACCGACAGTGACGGTAAAATATGGATCGGTACCAAAGCGGGTTTGTCGGTGCTGGATCCTGCCACTCTAGAATTACAACGCTTACCGATTTACAGTGAAGTGACTTCGCTGCTTGAAGTGGCGCCAGGCGAGATTTGGGTCGCCGCCGATCAATTATTTAGTGTGCAGCAAAATAAGGTACGCCGCGTCGAGCAAGTTAAAGCGGTGGTCAGCCAATTAGCCCAAACCAATGAGCAAATCTGGGTGATGGCCAGCGATTATTTGCATCAGCGCGCGGCCGACGGCAGCTGGCAGCAATTCGCCTTGCCACTTGTATTAGCACAAAACCCCGTGTACGACTTAGCATGGACCGATAACGGTTTACATATCGCCAGTGAAAACGGTTTATTTCGGTTACAAAGCGACGGTGAAATTACCGCGCAGTCACTACCTGACAATACCATGGCACCGGTATACCGCTTGTTACAAGATAATACTGGCGCGCAATGGCTTTCTTCTTATCGTAAACTATTTTTTCAATATCCCGGACAAGCTTGGCAAACGGTTACGGTTGCCGAACTTGGCAGTTCACCTTGGTTTAGCCGGGTATTTCAAGATAAAGAGCATAATATTTGGCTAACCAGTTTTAGCGATGGCATTTTTATGGTCAATCGCAGTCAAATTCGTCGATTAGTTCCCGGAAGCGATCCTATTATTCGCAGTGTCTCACTTACACCTCAAGGTAAGCTGTTATTAGCCAGTCAAAGCGAAGTAGGCTATTTAGACATGGCTGAACGTTTTCAGCCCTTGATCGCTGCCGAACAATTACAAGGGCAAACGGTACACGATCTCTATTGGCCTGGCCCTGAGCAGCTATGGCTGGGGCTGGAGCGCGGTTTATACCAATATGATGTGAAAACGGCCCAGCTCAGCGTGTTATTTCCCCAGTTACAAGGCCAAGCCGTTAGGGTGGTAAAACCGGCGGAACAGGGCGGCATATGGATCGGTAGTCTTAATGGTTTATATCATGCACAAGATAATGTTTTAACCTTACTTCCCTTTAACGCCGAATTAGAATCTAAACAGATCACCACTTTAAGTCAGCATAAAGGCCAAGTATTGTTTGGCACCAGTCGTGGTTTGTACCGTTGGCAAAATGCACAATTAACTCGTTTAGGCATCGGCAGTGCCCTTTATAACGCTTATATTTTAGCGTCATTAGTGTTACCCGATGGCACTGTGCTGGTGAGTACTTTAGATGATGGTGTGTATATTCAAAGGCCCAATAACGCGTGGTTACATTTGCACAGTGGTAATGGCTTATTACATGGCCCTGCCTTAAGTTTTTATTTTCACCAGCAGTCGGGTTGGCTCTGGTTGAGTACGCATAAAGGGATCTTTCGGTTACGTGTCGACAGTTTGCCGCAAGCCGCCAATGAGGGGTTTCGTTTAGAAGAAGTGCTATCGCCCTACGATAGGCAGATGGGCTCGTTAACCAGCCGTTGTTGTAACGGTGCAGGCCAGTCTAAAGTAGCGTTCTGGCAGCAACAGCTATGGTATCCAACATTACGCGGTTTGGTTGCGGTACCTGAAGAATTAGATAGTACTACCCCCAAGACATTAAGACCCATTTTAAAGAAAATCAGTGCTCAGCAGAGTTATCCGCTGTCGGGTCAACAACTGCGGCAAGTTCTGGAACGGCAAGAGCGCAATCTAACCATCAGTTATTCAGCACTTGAATATACTCGGCCTGATAGTGTGATTTTTCGTTATCAGTTAATGGGCTTTGATCAGCAGTGGCATGAAGTGGTCGATCGGCGCGAAGCGGTCTATACCAACCTGCCACCTGGCAACTTTACCTTTAAATTACAGGTAAGGTATAACTATCAACATTGGTTGGATGCCCAAGAAACGCAAATTCAATTGGTGATCCCGCGCCGCTTTGATGAAACCTTGGTGTATCGCTTGCTTTGGCTCTGTTTGTTATTGTGTTTGTTTTATGGCTTATTTTGGCTTTATCGGCAAAATAACTTACATAAACAGGAACAATTAACCAGTTTGGTGCGTCAACGAACCCAAGAATTAGAAAACACCAATCAAAAGCTGAATGAATTGAACGAGCAACTCAGTCAATTAACGCATCGTGACACTACCACCGGCTTACGTAATAAACGCTTTATGTTTGAGCAGCTGCCTAAAGATATCGAGCATTTTCAGCGCAATCGTCAAGCGTTAACCGAGCAGGGTAAAACCATTGCTTTGTTGTTGCTTGAACCTGATCATTATCAGCAAATTCTTTTAAAGTATGGCGTTAGCACTGCGGATAGTTTGTTACAACAATTAAGCTCGTTATTAAGTCGAGAAACACGCGGCTCAGATTATGTGGTGCGTTTTGTCGATGCACGTTTTGTTGTGGTGTTTCGTGATATCGCGCAAGAGTTGGTGGCATCTTATAGTTGCCGGTTGCTAGAACAGATTGCGGCCAGTCATTTTACGCTGCCCGATGGTGAAGTGGTTAATCTAACCGCGTCTGGCGGTTATGCACTTTATCCATTACCTTTACTCGGTGGCCAGTTGTTGAATTGGGAAAGCTCAATGCAATTAGCCGAGCAGGCATTACTGCAGTTAAAAGCTCAAGGTTTAAGCGCGGTGGTGGGCAGTTTGGCTTTTGCCAGTCAATTGGATGCGTTTGAATTTGAAGAGAGTGTTGATTTACCGTTGCAGATTAATCGCTTGTTAGCTGAAGGGTTGATTTGGTTAGAGCAGCATCGGCTTTAGCACCGCTTTTGCAAAGACGACACCCACGTTTTGGGTGTCGTTTGTGTAGCGCTGACTACTCTTCTTTTAATAAACGCTGCGCTTGTGCCAAAATACCGGCACTGTCTAAGCCTAATTCTTGATAAATCTCTTGTTGCGTACCGTGTTTAATAAACTCATCTGGTAAGCCTAAGTTGAGGATCTGGCCTTGATAATGTAGCTGCACCAAGTACTCATTTACCGCAGAGCCGGCACCGCCCATAATGGCGTTATCTTCAACAGTCATCACGTAGCTGTGATCCACAGCTAATTGCTGTAACAGTGCAGTATCTAATGGCTTAACAAAGCGCATATCAACTAAGGTGGCGCCAAGCGCTGTGGCCGCTTGCTCACAGGCGCCAAGCAGTGGACCAAAGGCCAAGATAGCCAATTTTTTACCGCGCTGTACCACTTTTGCTTTACCCAGTGGTAATAACTCCATCGTTGTTGCGGCCGCTTGATTGTTACCGCTACCTCGTGGATAGCGAACGGCGGCCACCCCGTTATGTTGATAGCCGGTATAAAGCATTTGCCGGCATTCATTTTCATTGGATGGCACCATAATGGTGATATTGGGAATGCAGCGTAAAAAGCTGATATCAAAAGCACCTTGGTGAGTTGGGCCGTCAGCTCCTACAATGCCCGCGCGGTCAATGGCGAACAACACATCTAATTGTTGCAGCGCCACATCGTGGATCAGTTGATCGTAACCGCGTTGTAAAAAGCTCGAGTAAATAGCCACTACTGGTTTTAAGCCCTCAATAGCCATGCCTGCGGCCAGCGTCACCGCATGTTGCTCGGCGATGGCGACATCAAAATAGCGCTTAGGAAAGCGTTTTGAAAACGCCACTAAGTCAGAACCTTCTCGCATGGCAGGGGTAATACCTTGGAGCCGCTCATCTTGCTCTGCCATATCGCAGATCCACTGGCCAAATACATTGGAAAAGGTTGGTGCACTGGCTTTTTTAGCCGGTTGCGTTTTAGCCGCGGGATCAAATTTTGCGACCGCATGATAACCAATCGGATCGGCTTCGGCAGGGGCATAGCCCTTACCTTTTTTCGTGACGATATGCAGTAGCTGAGGGCCTTTAAGCTGGCGCATATTGCGAATGGTATCGACCAAGCCCAATACATCGTGACCATCAATTGGGCCGATATAATTAAAGCCAAGCTCTTCAAAGAAGGTACCGGGTGTTACCATGCCTTTAAAGTGTTCTTCAGCGCGGCTGGCTAACTGATGTAATGGTGGCATGTTGCTGAGGATTTTTTTGCCGCCCTCACGCAAGCTAGTATAAAAACTGCCCGATAAAATGCGGGCAAAGTATTGGTTTAACGCGCCAACGTTCTCTGAAATAGACATTTCATTGTCATTTAAGATCACTAGCATGTCCGGTTTAATTTCACCTGCGTGGTTTAAGGCTTCAAATGCCATACCAGCTGTAATGGCGCCATCGCCGATAACCGCTACAACTTTGCGTTGATTCTTAGCTTGTTGTGCTGCCACAGCCATGCCTAAGGCTGCGCTGATGGAAGTACTGGAGTGACCTACCGATAACACGTCATAGACACTTTCTTCCCGATATGGAAAAGGGTGTAGGCCTTCTTTTTGGCGGATAGTATGCATTTGATGACGACGACCCGTGAGGATCTTGTGTGGGTATGCCTGATGACCTACATCCCAGATCACCCGATCAAAAGGCGTGTTGTAAACATAGTGCAGGGCAACAGTCAGTTCGACGGCACCTAAACCTGAGGCAAAATGACCACTACTTTGGCTAACGGTTTTTAATAAAAACTGCCGCAGTTCATGGCTCAGTTGGGGTAAGGTTTCCTGAGGTAATTGCCGAAGTTCATCGGGCAAATTAGCCTTAGTTAACAGTGGATATTCCGTCATATCAATTTGCATAACAAATGCCTATGTTAAAACTTTCTGGCAATAATATAGTGGGCAAAGCGTGCAAGCTCAGCCGTATCGTAGGGTAGCCGTTCGAGGGCGGCAAGGGCTTCTTGATAAAGTTGTGCCGCTTTATCTTTGGCGCCGGCCAGCCCCAATAAGGCCGGATACGTAGCTTTGTTGGCTTTAAGATCAGAACCCTGTGTTTTTCCTAAAGTGGCCGTGTCGCTTTCAATGTCCAGAATATCGTCCTGCACTTGAAAGGCCAAACCTAGCGCACTAGCAAACTTTAACAAATCCAGCAGGATTTGTTCATCTTCTACCGGGCTGGCGTAATAGGCTAGTTTAACTGTGCTTTCAATTAATGCACCCGTTTTTAAACGATGCATTAACTCTAATTTCTCTAAGGTGATTTTTTGATTGGTTTGCGCCAAGTCTATCGCTTGGCCGGCACACATGCCGGTGGCGCCTGCTGCTTGTGCTAGCGTTTTCACCATTAATACCTGCCGACGTGGGCAAACCTGTTGGTAATCATGACTGCTCAATAGCTCAAAAGCAAAAGCTTGCAGTGCATCTCCGGCTAAAATCGCCGTGGCTTCACTATAAGCTTTATGGCAAGTGGGTTTGCCGCGGCGTAAATCGTCATTATCCATGGCCGGCAAGTCGTCATGAATTAATGAATAACTGTGGATCGCTTCAATTGCCACTGCTGGGGCATCGAGATCAGACAGTTTAGCACCTAACATTTGACCTAGGCTGTATACCAGAAAAGGTCGAACCCGTTTGCCACCCAGCAACAAACTGTAAGCCATGGCATCATGCAACAAGAAGTTCGTCGGAACTGTTGTTGCAAGCGCCTGTTGCAGTTGTTGTTCCACCCGCTGCTGAAATAGCGAAAGACTGGTTGGGGCCAAGGTTAGTCTCCTGTTTGCGGCTCAAACGGCTGCAAAGGTTCAGGTTGTTGTTGTAACAAAATCTGGACTTTTTGTTCCGCCGCGTGCAGTTGCTGCTGACTGTGTTTGACCAAACTGATCCCACGCTCAAATTGACTTAAGGCTTGCTCTAAAGACAGCTCACCCTGTTCCAACTGTTGGACGATGTGTTCGAGTTCTTGGATGGATTGTTCAAACTGACCTGGGTCTGCAGATTTTTTACTCATATTATTCCCCAAAAAAACTGTGCGCAACCTTATCGTAGCAGGCTATTATGGTCAATGAAATTGCGTATAGTAACGACTAAATTGGTATTCTTTGCTGATTTATTGCTTAATGATTCAGAGTTAAGGTCGATAACTAGTTTGCAGCTGATATAAAATAACTAAAATTAAGATTCAAAAGCCAGCCCCGGCACTGTTTTGGAAGGAGTAGGATGTGGATTTAGCGACCCTAATCGGATTGATTGGCGCAATTGGCTTTATTGTAATGGCGATGTTTATCAGTAGTAGCGGTGACGTCGGCATGTTTGGTGATTTGGTCTCGGTGCTCATTGTATTTGGTGGCTCGGTATTTGTTGTACTAGCTAAATTTACCTTGGCTCAATTTTTAGGTGCAGGTAAAGCGGCTGCCAAAGCCTTTATGTTTAAAATTGAATCACCAGAAGAATTAATTGAAAAGGCCGTGCAATTAGGTGGTGCCGCACGTCAAGGTGGTTTTTTAGCCCTAGAAGAGGCTGAGATTCCTAATAGCTTTATGCAAAAAGGCATTAATATGTTGGTGGATGGCCATGACGCTGATGTTGTTCGAGCAACCATGCAGAAGGATATTTCGTTAACCGAAAAGCGCCATGAAACAGCTATTGCTATTTTTCGTAGTTTGGGTGACGTAGCACCGGCTATGGGAATGATCGGTACCTTGATTGGTTTGGTGGCGATGTTATCTAACATGGATGATCCTAAAGCCATCGGCCCGGCGATGGCGGTGGCATTGTTAACAACTTTGTATGGTGCCTTTGTTGCCAACGTTATGGCTATTCCGTTGGCCGACAAATTAGCGATCCGCAACCAGCAAGAAAAACTGAACAATATGTTGATCTTAGATGCGGTATTAGGCATTCAAGATGGGCAGAATCCAAAGGTTATTGAAGGGATTTTACGTAACTATTTAGCGCAAAATAAACGCGAAGTGGCAGGAGAGGCAGCATGAGTGACGAAGAAGAATGCAAATGCCCACCGCCTGGGTTACCCGCTTACATGGGAACCTTTGCTGATTTAATGGCGCTTTTGATGTGCTTCTTCGTGTTGTTATTAGCCTTTTCTGAAATGGACGTGTTGAAGTTTAAACAAATTGCCGGCTCTATGAAGTTTGCTTTTGGTGTGCAAAATAAAATTGAAGTGGATGATATCCCCAAGGGAACCAGTGTTATTGCCATGGAGTTTCGCCCTGGGCGGCCTGATCCCACGCCAATTGAAACGATCCAGCAGCAAACCATGGAAATGACCCAGCAAGTCATTGAATTTCAAGCGGGTGAAGAAGACTCTGCCGGCGGGCGCCAAGACCAACGCGATGATCAAACCGGTGGGCAATCGGCATTAAATGCTGAGGAGCAAGAAGCTGCCGATGCTACAGCCGCCGCTGCCGCAGAAGCCGCCCAAGAGCAAGTTAATGAAACGGTGAAGAAGTTAGCTGAAGAGCTGGAGCAACAAATCGTTGACGGCGCAGTCGAGTTAGAATCATTGGGGCAGCAAATCATTATTCGTATCCGCGAAAATGGCTCTTTTCCGTCGGGCTCTTCTTTTTTACAGCCGCGTTTTATCCCGATAGTGCGGCAAATTGGGGTGATGCTCAATGATATTCCCGGTGAAATTACCGTCAGTGGGCACACTGATGATTTTCAGGTGGGTGATGAGTTACATGCCAACAATTGGGATTTATCGGCTAAGCGAGCCGTTTCAGTGGCTACCGCTTTAATTGCTGCGCCGGGTTTTGATCGAAACCGCATTGTCGTGGTAGGGCATGCTGATACTCGCCCCTTGATGCCAAATAATAGTGAGCTAAATCGTCGGCGTAACCGGCGTGTCGAAATCTCGATCATGCAGGGCAAGCCTAAGGTGTCTGAACCGATCAGTTTTGAACCGGCATCGAATCCTTAAGTCAGCAAACGCCTAATCGCTTGATTAGGCGTTTTTGTTACGCTTAGTTATAATGCGCAACATTGTTAGCTAAATGCGCCCATCATGCTCGAATTTATTATTAAGTTGCATCCTGAAATCGCCATCAAAAGTAAGTCGGTGCGCAAGCGTCAAACGTTGCTGGTGGAGCAGAATCTCAGAACCTTACTAAAACATCTGCCGCATAAAGTGAAAGTTACCGGTTATTTTGACCATCTAACGGTCACTAGCCAATACCAGACAACCGCTTGGCGCCAAGAATTAATTACACGTTTAAAATGTATTCCCGGTATTGTTACCTTTGCTCAGATGCAAACGCGGCAGTTCACTGATTTAGCCGATCTTTTTCAGCAAGTTGCGGCGGTTTATCAGTCTCAAATTATTAATAAAAGCTTTTGTGTCAGGGTGAGACGCCAAGGTGAACATGAATTTAGTTCACTCGACGCCGAGCGTTATATTGGTGGCGGTTTAAACCAATTAGTCAATAGCGCAAGAGTGCAATTAAAGCAGCCTGATTTAGAGATTAAACTAGAGATTAAACAGCAGCAATTTTTACTGGTCACCGAAAGCTTCACAGGCATGGGCGGCTTACCGATCCCATCGCAATCGGATGCCTTGTCGTTGATCTCAGGCGGTTTTGATTCGGCTGTTGCCAGTTATCTAATGATCCGCAAGGGTTTACGTACCCATTATCTGTTCTTTAATTTAGGCGGTGCAGCGCATGAGAACGGTGTGCGCGAAATCGCCTTTTATCTATGGAAAACCTATGCAGCCTCGCATCGGGTGAAGTTTGTCAGTGTCGACTTTGCCCCCGTTGTGGCAGATATTTTGGAGCATGTGCCCACGGGTTTAATGGGGGTTGTTTTAAAACGCTTGATGATGCAGGTGGCCAGCGCTATGGCTGAAAAGCTTGGGATCTCGGCGGTGGTTACCGGTGAAAGTATTGGCCAGGTCGCGAGTCAAACGCTGGCTAACTTAGCCGTGATCGATCAAGCGAGCCCCAGCTTAGTTTTGCGGCCGCTTATTTATCATGACAAACAAGATATTGTGGATTTAGCACGACAAATTGGTGTGGCCGAGTTGGCGGGAAGTATGCCGGAATATTGTGGCGTGATTTCACAAAATCCGACAGTGAATGCCATCCTCAGCGAAGTCATCACAGCCGAAGCACTGCTCGATCCGCGCAGGATAAATCAAGCTATTGAGCAAGCTAAAATCCTCGATATTCGGACCGTTGAATATCAAGCAGAACAACAAGCGGGTGTTATCGCTACCGAAGCGATATTACCGGCTAACGCGATCGTGTTAGATATTCGCAGTCACGACGAAGTCGACGCGCGGCCATTGCAATTACAGCAGCATCAGGTACTGACCATCCCGTTTTACCGTTTAGCTACGGCATTTGCACAATTAGATCAGCAACAGCAATATTACTGTTATTGTGAACGTGGCGTGATGAGTCGTTTACAGGCTTTATTGCTGCAAGAGATGGGATTTAACAATGTTGCAGTGTATCGGCCTTAAGTATCTTGCAGCGCTTGCCATAGTGCTTGATTGGCCGGAACCGCTAGCTGATGTTTTGCCGCCGTGGCGACAATAAAGCCAGTGATCACGCTAAGCTCGGTGGGGCGGCCATGGTAATAATCTTGCTGCATTGATGAATAGTTATTGGCCGTCGCGGTGATCACCTGTTGCACTTGCGCAAAGGTTGCCGTAAACGGCAAATCAACTTGTTCAAGCGAGGCCAGCTGACAGACTTCACTGACAATTTGCTGTAATTGAGGTTGATGCTCTGCCGCCGCTAAAGCACCATTTTTACAATTTAACACTGCGGTGAGCGGGTTAATAGCCGCATTAATCGCCAGCTTTTGCCATAAAGCCGCTATGCTATTCTCGGTGACGGTTAACGGGCCTAAGGCCTGATTTAAAGCCATGAAAACGGCTTTGCGATGTGCACTCGTTGCCTCATTCAGTGGGCTGAGCATACTTTTACCTTGGCCGGTATGGTGGATCTGCTCCGTTTGTCGTAAGGCTCCATGGCTAGTCGTTAAAAACCAGATCCCTTGTTTAGCTCGTGCAAATTGCCGTAATGCTGCAAGGTCTGGCATACCATTATGGGAAACGACAATTTGGGCGTTGTCAGTGAGATGCGGTTGTAGTTGGGCTAAGGCTTCGGTAACGGCATAGGCTTTTACCGGTAAAAACAAGGCATGGATGGGGGAGACTGCCGCTTGAAAATGGCATTGTTGCTCGGTGTGATCTAGCGCCAAAAAGCGCACGCTTAACGATTTAGGTTGACGCAACCACAAACGTACTGGCGTATCAGCCTGTTGCCACCGACAGGCAGCAAGCAGGCCAATAGCGCCTTGGCCAACGACGGTCCAGTTTAACGCTTGCTGCGTGGTCGCCATAAATGCCACAGTTTACGCACAACGAAAAAGGTTAAAACCCCAGCCATATCAGCTACCCAATCCCAAAAATCGCCCGTGCGTCGCGTATAGTTTTCTTGTATCACTTCAATTAAGGCGCCATAGATTGCCATTAAAAGTAGGATTTTCCAAAACACTGCGCGAAAGCCTTTCCAAATTAAGCCACTGAGTACAAAGAAAATACCAAAATGGGCCACTTTATCGAGATTTTCAATTTTAAAAAAAGACAACTCGCCAGCAAGCTTGTGGCCGTTAATCTCGGCCATAAAGCCAAAAGTGGCTAACAGCAAACATAATAAAAACAAAAAGCGATAAAACGATTGCGGCACGTTCTCACCTCCGATAAATGGGGCTCGGATTGTAGCAGTTTTCTGGTTATAATCACCAGCATAGACCGAGATAGGAGAGCAAGATGCCCGCTTTTGATATAGTTTCTGAAGTTGACCAGCAAGAGGTACTAAATGCGGTTGATAATGCTAACCGTGAATTACAAACGCGTTTTGATTTTCGCGGCGTAAATGCTGAATTTACCCTCAAAGATAAACAAATTAACATGGTGGCTGAGGCAGAGTTTCAGTTACAGCAAATGCTCGAAATCTTTTTTGCCAAAGCGGTGAAACGCAATCTAGATGTGCGCTCTTTTAAAGAAGGCGATGTGGTGCACTCGGGTAAAACCTACAGTTTAGCCTTATCGCTGCGCCAAGGTATCGAAACGGATATGGCGAAAAAGTTGGTTAAATTAATTAAAGACAATAAGTTAAAAGTGCAAGCCGCTATTCAAGGCGATCAAGTGCGCGTTACTGGTAAAAAGCGCGATGATTTACAAGAAGCGATTGCGGCGGTGCGTGCAGCTGAATTAGAGCAAGCTTTTCAATTTACCAACTTTCGCGATTGATTTGTAGTTAAGACTTCTAGAAGTCTATTGACTTGGCGCTGATTCAGCGTAAACTTGCGGCGGCTCTTGATAGAGCCGCCGCTTTTTTAGGTGCTTGGTCGCTGCTTTTTAATGTCATCGACCAAGTTAAACGGGAATCTGGTGTAAAACCAGAGCTGCCCCCGCAACGGTAAGCAACTTAAAGTATTTCATCCGCCACTGTCGCAAGATGGGAAGGCGAAATACTCGCGTCAGCAGGTTGTTAGCCCGGAGACCGGCCTAAAAGTCCTTCAAACCAAAGAAATGTGCGGTGGGCACATTGCTGGAGTATCTATGTTTAAACCTTCTTGGGCGCTGCTGTTGTCAGCCGTGCCTACTGCTGTATCCGCGACTGACGCGGTCGAACATATTAGTGTTTACGCTAATCGCATCCCTGTAGCCACTTCCGAAGTGTTAGCCAGTGTTTCTGTGCTAGATCGTGCAGATATTGAGGCTCGTCAAGCCAGTGATTTACCTGCTTTATTAGCGCAATTACCCGGTATTACTATTTCTCGTGACGGTGGCCGTGGCCAAAATAGCGGTTTGTATTTGCGTGGCGGGAATAATGGCCATACGCTCGTATTGATTGACGGCGTGCGCAGTGGCTCCGCCACCTTGGGTTATAAAACCTTATCGATGTTGCCCTTAGCGTTAATTGAACGAATAGAAGTGATCCGTGGCCCTCGAGCGGCATGGTATGGTGCTGACGCCTTAGCTGGAGTAATTGCTATTACCACTCGTCAAGCCAGCGGCGTGGAATTAACTGCGGATGTTGGCAGTTATGGGCAGGCTGGTGCTAGCATTAATGCCAGTCAACAACAGGGTGATCTGACTTTGAGTGCTACTGCTGGGTATAGCCGGGCCGATGGTTTTAATGTGCGTAACGATTTAGATAACGATCGGGATGGTTACCAACAACGTTTTGCTAAACTGGTGGCAGCTTATCAAACAGGATTGGGTCTTTGGCGTGGTCAGGTGGATGTTAACTCCGGTTTTTATCAGTTTGATACGGCCTGGGGCAGTGAAGATCAAGCTGAAACGTTAAACCGCAGTTATTTGTTGGGCTGGGAACATCAGCAAGGATCATGGCAACATCAAGCACAATTCAGCCGTACGCTGGATGATGACACGACTTACGGGCCTGTTTCGCAAAGCCCATATGTGACTGAACGCGATGAATTTAACTATCAAGCAGCCACCGCATTGACAGATAGCCTATCGGGTTTAGCGGGCGTGAACTGGTATCAAGAGAGCGTAGCACGCTCAGGCGTAGCCTATGTAAAGGATAATCGCCTAAATCGTGCCGCCTTTGCCGGTTTACAATTTGCTGCGCAAGGCTTGCGTTTAGACGGGGCAGTGCGCCGCGACCTTACCGACCAATACGGTGGTAACACGACTTGGCAATTAGCTGCAGGTGTTGATCTCAGTGATGCGATGCAGCTCAGACTGAGCCGGGGTTCGGCTTTTAAAACGCCGACCTTTAACGACTTGTATTATCCTGGTAGTGCCAATCCCGATTTACAACCAGAAAAAACGTTGTCGAATGAAATTGCACTGAGTTATCAGTTAGCCGCTGCGACGTTGCAGTTAGCCTGGTTTAAGCAAGATGTTGATAATCTGATCCAGTTTGATTTTGCGACCTACACACCACAAAACATTGAACGTGCCAAAATTTCTGGCGTGGAACTCAGTGTTGATCTGCGTTGGGATTCTGTAGAGCAAACAATCAGTTATAGCTGGTTGGACACTGAAAATACCTTGACTGGGCAACGGTTAGCCCGCCGACCTGAGCACAATGTGAATTGGCGCTTGACGCAACAATGGCAGCAGTTATCGGGATTTGTGACGGCGGATTACCAAAGCGATACCTATCAAGGTGAGTATGCCAGTAGCCCATATCTAGGGGGCTTTACTGTGTTTGGCGTGGGCGGTAGCTTTGCATTATCCCCAGCTTTATCGTTAAGTGCTAAGGTGGATAACCTGTTTGATAAACATTATCAAACCAGTTCGGGTTATGAAACTGCCGGCGTAAACTTTGGTTTAAGCCTGCAATATAAATTGCCTTAAACGCCTAGTGATTAAACGCTAAAGAAAAAAACCAGCGCTGCATTTGCTACCTAAGTTGTTATCACTAGGCTGCAGTCAGCGCTGGATTTATTTTAACAGGTGCTGAAATTGGCTGCGAAATTTCGACATTTTCGGTGAAATGACCCAATGACAGTAGCCTTGCTGTGGGTTTTGCAAATAATAACCTTGATGATAACTTTCTGCTGGATAAAACACACTGGCCGGGCTGATCTCAGTCACAATGGGTTGTTCAAATAGCTGTTGTTGTTCAAGCTCGCTTATTATCGCCGCGGCTTCGGCTGCTTGCTCCGCGTTATGGCTAAAAATAACGCTGCGGTACTGAGTGCCGACATCATTGCCTTGGCGGTTAAGTTGGGTAGGGTTATGTAAACTAAAAAACAGTTGGCATAGCTGTTTAAAACTGATCTGGCTATCGTCATAACTCACTTGTACCACTTCCGCGTGGCCGGTTTCACCGGTGCAGATGCTTTGATAATCAGGATTGAGGGTATGACCTCCCATGTAACCACTGATGGCCGCGTGTACACCGGAGACTTCATTTAACGCTGCTTCTAAACACCAAAAGCAGCCTGCGCCGAACGTGGCAATCTGTGTACTCATCTCTTCTCCTTGCATCAACCGTTGATCGTGCCTGTCGGCTAATACGTAATGTAAAACTTAATAGATTATAACACGCCGGAGTAATAATGACGTTGGCAGTAATTGGTGCCGGAATGGCCGGGTTAAGTTGTGCCTTTGCGCTGCAACAAGCGGGACAACAGGTTGCGGTATTCGATAAAGCGCGCGGCGCCGGTGGCCGCATGAGCAGTAAGCGCAGTGCCGAAGGCTATTTAGATCTCGGCGCCCAATATTTTACGGCGCGGCAACCCTTATTTCAGCAGCAAGTTGCACAGTGGTTAAAGCAAGGTGTGGTCAATCGTTGGTTAGCACCCATGTATCAATATCGTGCTGGGCAATTAGCAGCTTCCCCCGATGCTGAGCAACGCTTCATTGGTACGCCGGCGATGCACAGCCCACTACGCGTGATGGCCGACACCCTAGAATGCCACTTTAACTGCCGTGTCAGCACCATAACAAATACGGCAGAGGGCTGGTTTATTCAAAACGAGCACGCGGAGCAGTTTGGGCCCTTTGCTCAGGTAATACTGGCGATCCCGCCGGCACAAGCTGCCACATTATTACCTCCGCCATTAGCGGTGACGTTACCCACCGATTTATTACAACCTTGCTGGGCCGTGAGTTTACAACTAAGTAAGGCTACGCAGCATGCCGCCGGTGGTATTTTTGTTAAGGATCAGGCATTGGGTGTCAGTTGGATCAGTCGGCAAAACAGTAAGCCCGGGCGCTCTGTGACTGAAAATTGGCTGGTGCATTTTACGCCTGAGTTTAGCCAACAGCATTTAGAGCAAGATGCTGTTTTTTGGCAGCAACAAGCTCAGCATGCCTTATGCGAAATTTTAGGCTTGGCTAATGACAGTATTTCAGTCAATAGTGCGTTATGTCATCGGTGGCTGTATGCCCAGCAACAGCAGATGCCAGATAGTAATTTCCAAGATGCAATAGCGCCAGGTTTATGGTTAGCGGGCGATTGGACACGTGGTGGTCGGGTTGAAAATGCCTGGCTAAGTGGTTATGAATTAGCTCAGAGGATCCAGCATGGTTGAACATTGGCTCATTATTGGTGCAAGCGGCGGTATTGGCCGTGCTTTTGTTGACCAGTTACTGGCACAAGGCAAGCAAGTGTCGGCAATCAGCCGACAACCGCTAACTGAAAAAGTAGCAAATCTGGCGTGGTATACACTGCCGCAGGCCGATGCGCCTGAGACGGCATCGGTATTGACGACTATTTTTAGTCAACCGGTTACGGCTATCGTGTTATGTCAAGGTTGGTTGCACGGCGATAGTATGCAGCCAGAGAAAACCATCCGGCAACTGAGCGCTCTAGCGATGCAGCAAAGTTTTCAGGCTAATATTATGAGTCCGGCACTGTATTTACAGGCTTTGTTTCCTTTTATCCAAAAACTGCCGAATATCAAGTTAGCCGTGCTCAGTGCCAAAGTGGGCAGTATTACGGATAATCAGTTAGGGGGCTGGTACAGCTATCGGATGAGCAAGGCGGCGCTGAATATGTTGGTGAAAACAACCAGTATTGAATTGGCGCGTTATAACAAAACGGCCAGTTTAGTTAGTTTACATCCCGGCACCACGGATACGGCGCTATCTGCGCCATTTCAGCGAAATTTACCTGAAGGGCAGTTACAAAGCGCGCATGCCACCGCGGAGCGTTTATTGCCGGTTATCGCGGGCTTAAACCCAGAGCAATCCGGTCAATTACTCAATTGGGATGGGCAAGCGCTACCTTATTAGAGCTTAGGTTTTTTATGCGCCATGTCGCTTGTCTGAACTATGACAGTCTTTAGCTGAACTTATCATCATTTCAAGCAAGAGGATCCCTATGCGTTTTTTCAGCAAGCATCAAGCCTTAACACTGGGCAGTTGCCTTGGACTCTTACTCTTAACGCTAACGGCCTGTTCACAAAAACAGCCGATCAACAATGTGGCTTGGCAGCAACAGTTGAGTTTACCCTCAGTACAACAAGCACTGATTGTTGCTGAAAATTTGTCGCGTGATGTTGAACAAATCAGCTTTGAATGGCTGGACTCGGCTCGAGAACGCAGTGTACCAGCATTATTGTTCAAACCGGCTGCAGCACAACAGGCGAAAGCCTTAATCGTGTTCTCACATGGTTTAGGCGGCTCCAAAGAGCGTTATGCTTATCTGGGGCAATATTGGGCCAGTCAGGGTTTTGCAAGTTTACACTTACAGCATGTTGGCAGCGACCGCAAAGTTTGGCGAGGTAGCCGTTTATTATTACCCTTTCGTTTAATGGATGCGGCCGATGATACTGAAGCACTGGCTCGGGTTGAGGATGTGAAATTCGCTTTAGATCACATTTTAGCCTCAGAGTATGCCGGGCAGTTTGATCCGCAGCATATTGTGATGGCTGGACATTCTTATGGTGCTAACACCGCTATGCTATTAAGTGGAGCACAGGTTAAGCAAAATGGCCGTTTGGTCAGCCTAAAGGATGGACGGATCACGGCGGCCATTTTGATTTCAGCCCCGCCTTTTTACAATAAACAGCCGCTGTCTCAGGTACTATCTGATGTTAGGATCCCAACGCTGCACATCACCACTACCGAAGATGAAATCACTGTGCCGGGTTTTTACTCTGCACCACAAGATCGGCTTGAGCTGTATTACGCTATTGGCAGTCAATACAAAGTATTGGCGGTGTTCAGTGCCGGCAGTCATAATATTTTTACCAATTGGCGTCGTAGTGGAGACTCTGTGCCTCAGCAGCAAGTGATTAAAGCGGCTACACAAGCGCTATCAAGCGCGTTTATCGCGCAAATTACTAGCGGCGATGATCGTGAATTACGGCAATGGGCGCAGCAGCATCAACCCGTGTTAGCAAACTTTATACGTTCGGATAGTGTTGCGCTACGCTAAGGCGTTGCTAGCGAAGGCCGCGTGGTTTTACGCGGCTTAATGATATTTCAATACAATTATCCCTTCATGTTTCAGCTCTTTCTATCGCACAACGGACACAGGAATAACCGGCTGACAATGCTGTTTTAACCCTGCTGTTCAATACATGGCGCGACCAAGTTAACGGATGAACGCGACATGTTAAGTAAGCCATTCAGCCAATAAAAACGGGAGCCTTAAGCTCCCGTTTGTGATCAATCAGCTGCAGTTAGGCCTTATTTTGGCACTACCTCGTCAGCGGCATGCTCATCAGGTGCAGCTAATTCGAGTTCTTCTAGCTTACGACTAATCGAGCGTGGTGAACCTGTATTGCGTGCAATAGCAATATAGACCACCGGTACCACATAGATGGTTAATAAGGTTGCTAAGGCAACGCCGGCTAATATCACCATACCGATAACCATGCGGCTTTCAGAGCCAGGGCCGGTTGCCAATACCAGCGGTAAGCTACTCATTACCGTAGTAAAGGCAGTCATCACGATTGGGCGCAAACGTTGCGCTGCGGCACGTTTTACCGAATCTTCAAATGCTACTCCGGCATCGCGTAGTTGGTTAGCAAATTCCACAATCAAAATACCGTTCTTCGCCACTAAACCGATCAGCATCACTAAACCAATTTGGCTGTAGATGTTCAGCGTCATGCCGGCAAAGTAAAGGCCTGACAAGGCTCCGACTAAGCCAAGAGGCACGGTAACCATGATCACCAGAGGGTGTATAAAGCTTTCAAATTGTGCGGCTAATACCAAATAAGTGATAACCAGTGCTAGCACGAAAACCAGCGCCGTAGAGCGGCCACTTTCTTGAAAGAGTAACGACTCGCCTTTATAGTCAACACCCACAGTGTCATTGATATCCGTTTTGACGATATTTTGCAGATACTCCAGTGCTTCGCCCAAGCTATAACCATCCGCCATACTACCGGTGATGGTAATCGACCTCATCCGGTTGTAACGGTTTAGGCTGGAAGCTGTGGCTTCTTCACGCAGCGTCACTAAGTTATCTAAAGGAATTAACTCGTTGCTACGATCCGAGCGAATATAAACGTTACTGATTTTAGTTGGCGCGCGGAAGTCATCATCTAAACCTTCGATAATCACATCGTATTCACGTCCACGGTCTAAGAAGGTGGTGACGCGGCGGCCACCGAGCATCGCTTCCAGTGAGCGGCCAATGGCACCTACCGACACGCCTAAATCACCGGCGCGATCGATGTCGATATCAACTAAGATCTGCGGTACGGTTTCTTTATAATCGTGATCCAGCATGAGTAAGTTCGGGTTTTCAGCGGCTTTAGCCAGAATAATGTCACGCCATTGCGCTAGCTCTTCATAGGTATTGCCTTGAATAACGAACTGTATTGGACGATTACCGCCGCCACCGCCGCCTAAGCCACTACGCATAAACGTAAAGGCTCGCACGTCAGGCAGTTCGTTTACTTTGCTGCCTATTTCCGTTAGTAAATCTTGTGTCTTGCGTTTGCCGTTATACCAGTTTTCAGTACCAACAATGGCGATACCACCGCTGTTACCCCAACCAGGGACGCGCAATAGCATCCGAGTCAGCTGCCCATCCTCATAGTAAGGCGTTAAAATATCTTCAATTAAGCGCATATTGCGGCTGTTGCTTTGATAACTTGCCCCTTCGGCGGGGCTCATCATCACGAAGAAAGTACCGCGATCTTCTTGCGGCGCGAGCTCGCTTGGCAGCATTCTGACTAATTGCACACTGGCGACAAAACATAACGTGACCACCACCAAAACCGGCCAACGCTTGGTGCACACTACGGCAAGTTGACGTTGGTAGGCGCTTTCTAGCTTGGCAAATGCCTTGTGTAACCAAGTGCCAAATCTACTTTCACGTTTGCGATGCGACAATATTTTGCTGCAAAGCATCGGTGATAAGGTGAGTGCGACCACACTGGAAAAGGCCACTGCCGCGGCCACCGCCAACGCAAACTCGGTAAAGAGTTTACCTAGCTCACCTTGCATAAAGACAAGTGGTACAAACACCGAGATCAATACTAGCGTGGTTGCCACCACAGCAAAGCCAACTTCGCGCGCACCTCGATAGGCTGCCAGTAACGGCGCTTCACCTTGCTCAATCCGCCGATAAATATTTTCTAAAACGACGATAGAGTCATCAACGACTAAGCCAATAGACAGTACCATGGCTAGCAAGGTCAGCAAGTTAATTGAAAAATCTAATGCATAGAGCACGGTAACGGCCGAAACTAGGGCAACCGGGACGGTAATCGCTGGGATAAAGGTGGCACGGATATTACCCAAGAACAGGAATATCACTAATATAACCATACCCATGGCAATACCTAAGGTGTTGTATACTTCTTTAATAGACTCCGAGATAAACACTGAAGAATCATAGCCTGGCTCAATGGTCATGCCTGCCGGGAGATTGACTTTAATCTTTTCCATTTCCGCGCGGGCATTGCGAACCACTTCCAGGGTATTAGCTTTAGATTGTTTAATAATGCCGATACCGAGAATGTTTTTACCGTCGCTGCGAAATTCACCTTCTTCATCTTCAGCGGCCAAGCTAACATCGGCAATTTCTGATAAACGCACTAAGTAATTATTGGCACCGCGTTTGACTACTAAGCGTTCAAAATCTTGTTGCGAGCGGAAAGAGCGCACCACGCGCACAGTAAAATCACGGTCAAAAGATTTGATATTACCGGCGGGTAATTCGACGTTTTCAGCACGTAAAATAGATTCAACATCTTGCACGGTGACACCACGCGCCGCCATTGCATCGCGGTCTAACCAGATACGCATGGCGTAATCGCGTGAGCCACCGAATTGCAAACGGGCCACGCCATCTACCACTGAAAAACGCTCAGCAATATAACGGTTAGCATAATCAGTTAATTCCAGCGTGGTCATGTTTTCGCTGTTTAAGACAAACCAGGCAATGGTATCTTCGTCTGAGTTTGCTTTGAATACTTCTGGTGGATCAGCTTGATCTGGAAGGTTGTTCAGTGCCCGAGACACGCGCTCACGCACATCATTTGCGGCGGCATCAATATCACGTTCAACGTTAAATTCAATGGTGATACTTGAGCGGCCATTGCGGCTACTGGAGTTTATATTTTTGATGCCCTCAACACCGCTGATGCGATCTTCAAGCAACTGCGTGATCTTACTTTCAACAATTTCAGCAGAAGCACCCGGGTAATTGGTATTGATGCTGACTACCGGTGAGTCGATATCAGGGTATTCGCGCAGCGGCAGCATGCTGAAGCAAACGATACCGAAAATCACTAACAAGATGTTAATAACGGTGGCAAAAACCGGTCGCTTAACGGAGGTATCTGATAACCACATCCTTAACCTCCAACTTTATTGATGGTAATGCCGTTGCGAACCTTTTGTACGCCTTCAACAATCACTTCATCGCCTTCTCGTAACCCAGACAAGATCTCTACCCAACCTGGAATGCGTTGGCCAATTTCGATTTCTTTTTGCATCAATTTGTTATCCGCATCGACCACATAGACATATTGCCGGTTTTGCTGGGGTACTAAGGCTTTTTCAGAAATACGCAGTACTTCACGGTTTTCAAGTTGCAAACGTACAGACAATAACATCCCTGGGCGCAGTTTTAAGCTTGCGTTGTCAATTTCACCATGCACGGTTACCGAGCGCGTGACCGGATCTAAACGCGTATCAATGGCCGAGACTTTGCCGCTGAAGGTTTCGTCCTGATAAGCTACGTTAGTCACAGTTAAGGGCATACCAAGAGCCACTTCTGAAAGATAGCGTTCTGCAACACTAAATTGCACGCGTAGCGTTTGCATATCATCAAGGCTAGTAATCACAGTGCCAGCATTGATGTAAGCCCCTTGGCTAACTTGGCGTAAACCTAAAAAACCGCTGAAAGGCGCACGGATGGTCATATCGTTCAGCTGCTTGCTGGCGATGTCCAGTTGCGCTTGTGTGCTGTTTACGCGGCTTTGTTGTTCATCCAGCATCGATTGGGCGGTGGCTTGGGTTTTGGCTAAGTTCTTCAAACGATCCAACTGCCGAGATTGTTCTACTAACACGGCTTTTAACTCCGCCACACGGGCTTTTTGCTGAATGTCACTGAGTTTGGCAATGATTTCGCCTTTATTAACTTTTTTGCCTTCACTGACGTTGAGTTCTATTAAGAATTCGCTACTTGGCGCAATGAGTTGAATGGAGTTGTTGGCAATACCGGTGCCTATGGCGCCGACTTCGCGACTCATTTCATGTCTTTCAACCTGGGCCGTTTTAACCGAAACCGCGCCGCTAGGTCCACGTCCGCTGTCTTGAACTTGTCCGGATTGCCAGAACAAAAAGCCAACAAAACACAGTAATGCTAACAAAATGAACCATATTAATCGTGAATGTAATTGCGCCAAGGGAACTCCGGAACGTTAAGAAAAATCATCTTGGCTATTGTATGGAATTATCGACCGGTCAGATTCCCTATTATCGCAATCTGACTACACTTGGTCGTATCAGAACGATGTTTCGGAAAATCTCAACCGTTATTGTGGCTGAAATATAGTTTTAGCTGGCTTAAACCAAACAAACACTGGCAGACTATAAAGCAAAGAATACGGGAAAGGGGAGAGCATAATGAGCAAATTATCGCTTGCTGGTTCAGCCAGCAGTGGCGGAGCCAAACTGTTGCTGCTAAGTATTGGCACATTGTTTGTGCTTTTTATCTATACCTTATTATTGGCGGAACAATTTAATTGGTTGCTAGCGGTGGCGTATATAGCCAGTTTTATGGGGATTTTTATTGCTTGGGCAAAATTAGCAGAGCCCAAATACAGTATCGATTGTGATGAACTGGGCGTGCATTATCATCATCGTGCCGGCAGCTGGCTGTTGCCATGGCAAGCCTTTAGTTACAGTGCTGTGCCAAGTATTAGCGGCGAAGATTTGGCATTTATTGGTTTTAAAGTAACAGATTACGATGCGGTGTTAGCAAAACTGCCGTTACGTTTAGCCGTGAAAATTATGACTGAGCAACGGCCTATTTTTTTAGAAGCCATCAAACAAAGTTGTAGTATTGGCCAGTGCGCGACTGAGTTACTGCGTGAAAAAGATCATTTTACTACTAGCAAGCAGCATTATGATGGTGTTAAAGCGATTTTTGCCCAACGCATGCAGCGTATTACGGCGGCTTGTGGCTTTGAATTGTTAGTGCCTGTTAATGCAGAACCTGCTACTGTGCGCAAATGGTGTCAGGATATTAATCGGTTACGACTGCAACAACTGCATCCTGATGATAACTAGACACTTGTGCCGTGGTGTATAATAATACAACCATATAAAGTTAGCTGGCAGGGTTAAAATGAGCAGTTATGACAAAGCATTTTTGGTGAGTGGCCGTAACACCATTATTCATAAAAACAAGAAGTTGGATTTGATTATCATCAATGATGATAACAACCCAACGCTGATCGTCACTCGTCATGGCGTTAAGGTGTTTGAAGATGAAGTGCCAGACAGTCGCTTAGAAGCTAAAGAGCAGTACATGGAGTTGGTTGATGTTTCCAGTGTTGATGTATTTGGTGAAACAAAAACATTGTTGTTTATTCAAGCGTTAAATAACAAAGAATATAAAGTTGATTACACCAAAAAAGACACCGATATGTTTATTCGTTTACACCAGGATAATTATATCTAAAGCGCTCCATTACACCCTGAAACCCTGCTTTATCCAGGGTTAATGTTATTGTTAGAGCGTGTCATGGTTCCTTTTGCTTTACCTTTAACCTGAGATAACGGGTTACTTATGCAATTTACTGAGCACAAACTTAAAATAATAATAAAAGTGCCGGTGTCTGCTACTGCTATCAGTGCTGAACTGATCCGCAAAGCATTAATAGACGCAGGTTATGGCCGTTGTTTTGTGCTGCAAGCACAAATCGACGCCTTGCTAGCCGAATACGCTCCCTTGTGTAAACAAGTAGAAAAACAGACTTTGCCTGAAAATAGTGAAGAGCTGGTTTATCCAGTTGCTGAAAAACGCCCAGCAACAGTGAGCTTTCAATTATCTGAAGACAAAATGTCAGCTATAGCGACCGTTACTGCGGCTTATGGCGGCGCGCCATTGGCTGCCAATGCATTGGTAAAAGCGGCGCAAGAGGCTGGTATTGTCTTTGGCTTTCAAAAAGAACAGATTATACAATTAATCCAAACCAGCAGTCAGGCTGAGCCTGGTGTTCAGCTACAGGCAGAAATTGCTACCGGCAGACTGGCTAAGAATGGTTTGGATTCCCGTTTTGACCCATTAATTCCTGACATGGTGGTAAGACGTAAGCGACCACAGGTCGATTCAATTCATAAAGTGGACTTGCGTGATTTTGGTAGTGTCCCTTCTGTTGTTGCCGGCGATCCTTTGATGCGCCGCTTACCCCCCACGCTAGGTGAGGCGGGCTATACGGTGACCGGAGAAAAAATGCCGGCTGAACCTGGTAAGGTTATCGAGTGGCAATTTGGCAGTGGCGTAGCGCTAAGTAGCAATGACCCCAACCTATTGCTGGCAAAACAAGATGGCTTACCTCGCTCAATTGAACATGGTGCGACCGTAGATGACGTTTTTAATACTTCACAAGTCGATTTAGGATCTGGTCATATCATTTTTAAAGGATCAGTGGTGATCACCGGTAACGTTTCTGCTGGAATGAAAGTGCTGGCAGGTGGCAATGTTTATATCAAAGGTGTTGTTGAAGGAGAATTGATCGAAGCCGGTGGTGATGTGGTGATTGATGGTTCTATTATTGGTCATCAAATCAGCGAAGGCGATCAGCATTTTACAACGGTTGTTAAAGCTAAAGGCGATATTCATTGCGCGTTAGCACAGTACTCTGAATTAAATTGTCAGGGGGCACTCTTCGCCAGTAAATACTTAATGCACTGCAAGGTCGAAGCTAAAACAGTATTGGCAGGTAGTGAGGATAAAATTAACGGCAAAATTGTCGGGGGGCATTATCTGCTGGCAAATGGTCTTAGCTGCGGTCAGCTCGGCTCGCCGTCGAATAGTCCGGTGATGATCCAATTGAACCGTTTAATTACGCCTTTATTGGAACAACAACGTTTACTTCGAGAGCAGTTAGTATTGAGTCGACATGAGCTTGAAGAGTGCAAAGCACAAATTGAGCAACTGCGTAAAGCGTCCGCCGGTAAAGGTGATCCGCAATTACAAATGTTTGAATTGGATTTTCAGCAACAACGAGAGTTGGTTAAAGCCTTGATCACTGAAGTAAAAGCTCTTGAAGAGCAGCGCCAAAACATTTTGCAAACATTAGAAATTAAGGTTACGCAGCAGTTATTTTCTGCCGTTGAAGTGCAGTTTGGACCACAGAGTGTGCGTACCCGACGTGAGCATAGCCCTTCTCGAATTAAGATCAGTGAGGGGCGTCCGCTGATTGAACCTTTGTAACATAGCTGCAATGCGACCAGCTGGAGCTACTTTGCGTTATTAGGTCGTGTAAATTGTCTGTTTTTTTTCTATGCTATACATCAATTCAATAACTGAGCTTTTGCGGTGCCTTTACTTTTCGTTTTGCTGTTATTATTTTGTTTTCCGGCTGCAGCCAATTGTAATATGGCATTTCGTTATGGCGTATTAATCTCGCCTGAGCATATTCGAATGATGCAAAACAATCGTACGCATGTGCAAATCAATCATGATCAGCAATTGTTTGTGCGCGGTGAGTTGCAAACACTCAGTGAAGAAGAACAGCGCTTACTGCAGCAATATGCCGAAGGTTTACGTAAGTTCGTGCCTGAGATTGTCAGCTTAGCCGTCGATGGTGTTGAAGTGGGGTTATCCAGTATCGAAGCCATGTTAGCTGGCGTGGGTAGTCAATCTCAGCAAGACGAGTGGCGCGCGCTGATCCGTGAAACTACCTTTCAATTTTTATCGCGTTTTGTACGCAGTGGGGACCACTTTTATCTGGCGCCGCAAAGCTTGAACGAGTTAGACAACTTTCTTAATCGTGAACTCAAACCGCAGTTAACCAGCCTAGCGCGGCGCACTGTCGGTGCTGTGTGGGGCGCATTGCGCGATGCGTTACGTCAATCAGATAACAACTTTGAGCGGGCGGAAACTCAAGATTGGCAGTCTGTGAATCAATTGATGGAAAAGATCACCTTGGGTATGGACGAAAAAATGGTCGAGCTTGAAGCGAAATCAGCCTTGTTTTGCCAACGCATGCGCGAGCTGGACCATATTGAATCAAAACTGCAAAAGCGTATTGCCAGCCTTGCGCAGTTTGATGTGGTGGTTGAAAAGCCCGAATAGCTGTGTGCTTTAGACGGACTATTTACCTCTGGCGCTGTCATGGCGCTTATACCACGCCGTACTCATCTTGCAGCGATACCGGCATCGAGTTATCGACTTCATCACTGATTGCATCCAGCGTCTTTTCCGCTTCTTCCAATGAGCTGACTTCGGCAATATGAAACAATGCCTCACCTTCATTGACTAGCGGTAAGTTATTGCGGCCAATTACCACTCCCGCTAAGGTGGCGTGAATAGCTACTTCAAAATCAGAGTAGGGTGAGTATATATGAGCCAGTAAATCACCTTGCTGTACCGTTTGTCCTAGGCTGACATAGTAGCGGGCGATACCATCGTGCTCAGCTCTCACCCAGCTACTTTTTTTAGTAAACAGTGAGTCTGTTTTTTTGCCGCGTTTTAAGCGACTCAGCATACCGAGATCTTGCATCACGTTAACAATGCCACGCACGCCGATTTTAATCGATTGCTCGTCGAAGCGCAGTGCTTCACCCGCTTCATATAACAAAATGGGAATGCCCATATTATTGGCCGTGCCGCGCATGGTGCCATCACGTGTAGCGGCTTTGACGATAATCGGTGCGTTAAAGCTCTCTGCCATGCGCAGCGCCATTTTATCTTTGGCGCTGGCGCGAACTTGTGGCAGGTTTGCCCGATGGATGGCCCCCGTGTGCAAATCGATTGCATGGCTGCACTTTGACAACACTTGATTGGTAAATTGGAATGCCATGCGGCTACCCAGCGAGCCTTTTTCGCTGCCAGGGAAACTGCGATTAAGATCGCGCCGATCGGGCAGGTAACGTGATTGCTGCACAAAGCCATAGGTGTTGACGATTGGCACGACGATTAAGGTGCCTTTGAGTCGACTTAACCTTGGCAGTTTAAGCAAACGTCGACAGATCTCGACCCCGTTTATTTCATCACCATGCAGGGCCGCCGTGATTAACAACACTGGCCCATCTTGGCGGCCATGCACCACATGCGCGCCGATATTCAGTTCTGTGTGGGTATAAAGCTTACCAAAAGGAATATCCACAACCGCGCGTTCACCTGCAGCGATATAGGTATTAGCCAGCATAAAAGGGGGACGAGTTGTACTCATTAGCCGGTGCCTTTGGTTTTTAATGGTTTTTTGCTTTGATGGCTTGCAACCTTTTTCTCTAGATAGCGAATGATCATGCCGGCGACATCTTTTTCGGTGGTGGTTTCGATGCCTTCTAACCCCGGTGAGCTATTGACTTCCATGACCACTGGACCATGATTAGAGCGCAGTAAATCAACACCCGCTACATCTAAACCCATGGTTTGCGCTGCCGCCAAGGCGGTTTTACGCTCTTCTGGCGTAAGGGTGATCTTAGTGGCACTGCCGCCGCGATGTAAGTTTGAACGAAACTCGCCGGCTTTAGCTTGGCGTTTCATCGAGGCCACGATTTTATCGCCCACCACGAAACAGCGTATATCGGCACCGTTCGCTTCGCGAATGTATTCTTGTACCAGGATATGCGCATTTAAGCCCATAAAGGCATCAATCACGCTTTCTGCCGCGGTGCGGGTTTCGGCTAACACCACGCCAATACCTTGGGTACCCTCTAACAGTTTAATGACCAGCGGGGCTCCGCCGACCATATCAATTAAATCGGGAATATCACCGGGCTTATCCGCAAAGCCCGTGATCGGTAAACCAATACCTTGGCGTGCTAATAATTGTAATGAGCGTAATTTATCGCGAGCGCGACCGATGGCGACTGATTCATTTAGCGAGTACACGCCCATCATCTCAAATTGGCGCAGTACTGCGGTGCCATAAAAGGTAATTGAAGCACCAATGCGTGGGATAACCGCGTCAAAGCGCTCGAGCACATCACCTTTGTAGTGAATCGAGGAATTACTGCGGTTAATGTTCATATAACACATTAACGGGTCGAGCACTCTGACCTCATGGCCAGCGTGAGTAGCGGCTTCTACCAATCGTTTGGTGGAATACAGCTCAGCGTTACGCGACAAAATCGCTATCTTCATAAAGGCTCCTGCCTGCTCGCCAGGTTGGCGCAGACACTAAACACCAGGGGGCTGACAATCGGTCGATTGTCAGGAATTAGGCAAGCTATTATGCCAGTAAAAATAGCGAACCCAGCCCCAGGAATGCAAAAAAACCGACGACATCGGTCACGGTGGTCAAAATAACTGAACCCGATAAGGCCGGATCAATTTCCAGTTTATCTAACCAGCGAGGAATAAAGACACCGCAGATGGCCGCAATAATAATATTAATAATAATCGCCACACCAATGATGCCGCCAATCAGCCAACTACCAAACCAAAAGAAGGTGATCACCGCGATGACGATTGACCAAAGCAAGCCATTTAATGCCGCAACACCAATCTCTTTGCGCAACAGCGCAACATAGGTTTGTTCAGTAATTTGTTCTAGCGCCAAACCGCGGATCATCAGCGTAAGCGTTTGACTGCCCGCAATGCCGCCCATACTGGCGACAATAGGCATCAGCACGGCTAAGGCGACCACTTCTTGTAATGTCGCCTCAAATAAACCGATAGTCCAAGCAGCTAAAAATGCGGTAAGTAAATTAATACCGAGCCACACCGCGCGGCGTTTGGCACTAATGAAGACCGGTGCAAATAAATCTTCTTCTTCATCTAAACCGGCGGTGTGCATGAATTGGCTTTCTAAGCTGCGCCTCACATTTTCTAATGCTTCACCAATAGATAAGCGGCCCAATAATTTACCCTCGGCAGAGACGACCGCTAGAGCGGTATACCCAGAGCGAGAGACCATATCTGAGCCTTGGTCTAAATCTAACTGGCCATCAACGACCGGGGCCTCATCATCAATAAAGCTTTCAATCGGCAAATGGCTACCGCGACCCAGCAAGCGACTAGCGGAGACTTGTCCGGCATAGCGGCCGGTGCGGTCAATCACAAATAAGGTTTCTTGGTATTCAGCGTCTTCTGGCAGACTTTGAAACAGCCGAATGGCATCACGCACACGCGCATTTTTATTTAAGATCAGTAAGTCATGATCGGCATAACGACCACACTGATCTTCATCATAGGTTAAAGCGATCTCAAGCCAACGGCGTTGACTGGCGTCCAGGCGTGAGCAGGCGTAATCGTAAAGGCGAGGGGGCAATTCTTCCAATAACTCAAGTAAATCATCAACTTCCATTTCCTCAACGAGGGTACGCAGTTGTTGATCATCGAGTTGTTTGAAAATGTTCTCTCGCGCATCGACCCGCATATGGGTTAAGGCACTAACTTGATCTTCTGCCGCTAAGCCTAGCCAACAGTTTAACCGCTGCTCTAGCGGCATAGACTCTAACGCTAATGCCAGCTCAGACGGTTCTAATTCAGTTAACCGAGTCAGCAGCTGATTTAATTCGTCTTCATCGAAACTGTCACGGACAATTTCTTCAATATCAAGATGTTGGCTCTCTACCATACAGACTCCTTGTTACCACCAATTCTTGAACTTAAACCAGATTAGACTACCCAGCCCGACAAAAAACATCACGATTAAAGCAATAAAATAACCATTTTTGTACATTAATTCTGGCATATTAGCAAAATTCATCCCATAAATGCCGGCAATAAAGGTTAAGGGAATAAAAATCGTGCTGACCATGGTTAATACTTTCATGCGTTCGTTAATTTGATGCGACGTTGTCGACATATAACCATCCACTAAATCGCTTAGCTGATCATAATACATGTCGGTCATGGAGTGCAGTCGTTCAAATTTCTCATAAAAGTCACGCACATCGGTGCTAAGAAACATTTTACTCATTGGATGCAGTTCTTCGTAACTGGCTTCGGCAAAAATATCTTTTTGGTAAGCCAAGTTGCGACTGACTTTGCGTAATACCGATCGGTAGCGCATCATGGTCGACATCAGTTCATCGTCACCTTTTTGCAGCATAACATCTTCGAGCTCACTTAATTCGTCCTCAAAAATCAGCAGCTTTCCTAAGTAGCTGGCCGATACGGCAAGGATAACTTGCTTAACCCAATCGCTGACGGTGGCATTTTTTTTCTCTGCTAATTGCGGTTGTAATTGGCTGGCGAGTAAAGGATCGTGACATTGAATTTTACTGATCAGAATATCGCGAGAAAATAACACATTAACCTGTGCGCTTTCGGTCAACTCACTAAAGTCGGGATCGGCATAACCCCTTAAAATTAGTAAAGAAAAGTCGTCTTGGGCTTCAAACTTAGGCGGGTGACGCTGACGTGTAAAATCTTCTAACATGGTCGGCGCAATCGCCAATTTCTGCATGACATGCAGCTCTTCTTCACTACTCGCCTCAGATAAATCGATCCAGATCGGGCTGGTAAATTGAAAGCCATCAGATAAGGCTTTTAACTTTCGTTGTTGCCAAGTAGTCGATTCGTGATCAAAAAAATATAATGTAATCATGCAGGACCTTATTGGTTTTTGTTTTTAATTCTGCCCAACACATCAAGGCGTGTTGGGCAGTGGGGTCCAGAGGGTTGGCCTTAGCTGGCGTTTGGCGTGCTGCGCTCGCGGATATAGTCGTTGACTAATTGCTCAAGCACATCCAACGGCACGGCACCATTGGCAAGAACCACTTGATGGAACTCACGAATATCAAACTGCTCGCCCAATTGCTCTTTCGCGTGCTGGCGTAATTCTAGCAGTTTCATCATGCCGACTTTATAAGCGGTGGCTTGACCTGGCATCACAATATAACGCTCAATAGCTTTGATCGCATCGTTTTCAGGGTTCGGTGTGTTATCCATTAAATACTGGATGGCTTGTTCACGTGTCCAGCCTTTAGCATGAATACCGGTATCAACCACTAACCGTGCTGCGCGCCATAACTCCATCGCTAAGCGGCCAAAATCTGAATAGGGATCTTGATAGAGCCCAATTTCTTTTGGCACCAGTTCAGAGTATAGACCCCAACCTTCAATATAGGCAGTGAAGCCACCAAAACGGCGAAACTTAGGGATACCTTCTAGCTCTTGCGCTATCGCCAATTGCATATGGTGCCCCGGAATGCCCTCGTGATAGGCCAGCGCTTCCATCTGATAAATGGGCATACTGCTCATTTGATACAAGTTGGCGTAATAGATACCTGGGCGCGAGCCGTCCATTGATGGCCGCTGATAAAAAGCTTTACCGGCACTGGCTTCGCGAAACGGCTCAACCGCTTTGACAATCATCGGTGCCTTAGGCTGCACGATAAACAGCTCATCCAGCCGGGTGCGCATATTATCAATAAGTGCAGTGGCTTCGGCTAAATAAGCGGCTTTACCCTCTGCGGTTTCAGGGTAATAGAATTGCGGCGCTTCGCGCATAAACACAAAAAACTCGGCTAAGTTACCCGCAAAGCCGACTTGCTGCATGATGGCCTGCATTTCTTTATGAATGCGAGCGACATCATCTAAGCCTAATTGATGGATGGTAGCGGCATCCATATCCGTGGTAGTCATACGGTTTAAACGATTTTGATAAAACGCCGCGCCTTTCTCAAAACGCCACACCCCATCATCGGTACCGGCTAATTTTTCTAGCTCGCCTAGATAACTGATTAACTGCTGATAAGCCGGGCCAACACTGGTTAAAAGCGCAACCTTCGCTTCATCTAACAGCAGTTTTTGTTCTGCAGCTGGCAAATTTAACGCGGTGACCTTGCTGGTAAAGTCGCTCAGAAGGGTGCTATCACCTTCCTCAGTAAAAGGGGCGCCCTGTAACAAATTTTCGCTAGCGCTTTTTAAGTGCGGAAAAACAAACTTTGGCACAATAATGCCAACATCAGCGCGCTGTTTTAATTGTTTTTTTAACTGCTCGAATAATTTGGGCACGGCATTTAACCGAGCGATATAGGCTTTTGCATCACTGATATCACTGATTTTATGCTGATTAATCAACACCGAGGGCACTTGTGAGTGCACGCCATACATCTGATTAACGGGGTAGCTGTATAAACGCCACTCTGCATCGGTCAGCATATCTTGTAATTGCTGCTGCATTAACTGATAACTTAGGCGGGTTTGTGCATCTAATTCAGCAGGGTCGATGGTGGCTAACAATAAAAGATGTTCACGCGTTTGCACTAATTCTGCGGCGAAGGCACTGTCGCTCAGATCTTGCCACTTGTCATAATCATCTTTGATGCCCAAGCTGGTTTGTAAAATTGGGCTACGCTGCACACGTTCATTAAAAATGCGTTCAAAGAGTTGATTGGCGCGCTCATTCACATCTACTTGCTGCTGTTGCGAAGCGGGCTCGCTGACATTCGTTTCCGCGGGTTTTGGGCCGCAACCGCTAACTAAGGCGGCAGATAACAGCAGTGGCAATAAAGCCAGAGTATATTTAGGTTTTTTCTGCATTGTGCTTCCTTTATCTTGTCGCATCTAAATAAATAGGGTCAGTAAATCGTTTAGGTAACGTGCCCCTAAAGGCGTGATTTGCCAATGCCCCGGTATTTCGCGCAGCAAACCTTTGTTAATGGCGGTGGTGATTGGCTGCGTGATATAGCTTAAGGGTAAGCCAGTATAGGCCGTAAAGTCGGCCATAGGACAAGGCTCAAGCAAGCGGAAGCGATTCATAAAAAATTCGAAGGGGCGATCCTCCGGCTCCACTTGCTGGCGCTCATCCAGATAGCTACGGCTTAAATCCATATAGCCTTTTGGATGTTTTACTTTAACCGTGCGCAAAATACTGTTGCGGCTGGGTAAGGTAATCTTGCCATGTGCACCACAACCAATACCAAGATAATCGCCATAGCGCCAGTAATTCAAGTTATGTTGACACTGATGACCTGTTTTACTGTAAGCCGAGGTTTCATATTGCTGATAACCCGCCGCGCTTAATAAAGCCAGACCCTGTTGCTGAATATCCCAAAGGATATCGTCATCAGGTAAGGTCGGGGGTTTTGAAGCAAAAGCGGTATTCGGTTCAATGGTCAGCTGATACCAAGATAAATGTGGTGGTTGTAATGCAATGGCTTGGGCTAAATCATCTAACGCAGCAGCGACGGTTTGCCCCGGCAGACCATGCATTAAATCTAGGTTATAACTTTTTAGCGGTAAGGTTGCGGCTAGCTTTGCCGCGCGACACGCTTCGTCAGCATTATGAATACGCCCCAGCGCGCTTAATTGTGCCGCTTGAAACGTTTGTACACCAATCGAGAAGCGCGTAACACCCGCTGCGACATAACCGGCGAAACGTTCCGCTTCAAAAGTCCCAGGATTAGCTTCCATCGTTACTTCAAGTTCGGGTTGCGCGGGCATACGGCTTAACACACCGTCGAGGATCTGCTTGATGCCGTCAGCACTAAACACGCTCGGTGTGCCACCACCAATAAAAATACTGTGCAAAGGCCGTTGCCGTACTAGGTGTAGATCTTCATCTAAGTCATTGAGTAAATGTGCGATATATTCTTGCTCAGGAATGCCTTGTTTCACAGCATGCGAATTAAAGTCGCAGTAGGGACATTTTTGAATACACCAAGGAATATGGATATACAGTGCTAAAGGCGGTAATTGCAAACTCAAGTTGCCGCCTTATTACTTTGCGCCAATGACATTAACTTTACCAGTTGCTGCAAGGCCTGTGCTCGATGGCTCCGTTGCTTTTTTTGGTCAGGGCTCAGCTCTGCTGCGGTTTTATTTAAGTCGGCCAGATAAAAAATGGGATCATAACCAAAGCCACCCTCACCGCGAGCAGCTAAGGCAATTTCACCTTGCCACTGACCATGACAGACAAGTGGCGTTGGATCAGCTGCATGGCTTAAATACACCAACACACAATGAAAGGTTGCTTGACGTTGCGCTGGCGGGACATCAGTTAAAGCGCTGAGCAATTTCTCACAGTTTTGCTGATCGCTCGCCCCCTGACCGGCATAACGTGCCGAGTATATCCCCGGTGCGCCGGCTAAGGCTGCAACAGCTAAGCCGGAGTCATCGGCGATGGCCGGTAGGCCGGTGATGGCCGCAGCATGCCGGGCTTTTAAAATGGCGTTTTCAATAAAGGTTAAACCAGTTTCGTCAGCATCACTCACGCCCAAGCTACTTTGCGTGACCACGTCTAACGAAAAAGGGGCGAGCATTGCGGCTAACTCTGCCACCTTGCCTTTATTTCCGGTCGCCAATACCACTTTGTTCATGCCTAAGCCTTATTCTGTATAAAGTTTTTGTTCGAAATTCAGTTGCTGACGGGTATTACCTTGGCGAATGTCGAGGCTAAAACGAAACTGCTCTTCATTACGAAAAGGCATGACAGCGATATAATAGATGGCTGCACCGTCTTTAATTTCACGAAAGGTTAAACTGCGCTGTTGCCCTAATAAATTTCGGGCTATGCCGCTAATAATCACGGCTTGTGCTTGCTGAGTTTGCGTATCCAGTACCGAAATATTTATGATCGCGTTGTTTTTATTGCGGCTTAGATTAGCGGCTCTGGCCACTTCTGGTGTCAGAAACGTCGAGTTAAAAGCAATATAGTGAATATCCCAATCGCCTAACTGTTTTTTTTGTTCAGCTTGTAATGTACCTGCAAACAAAAAACTGCTTAGCATAAGCAGATACAGTAAGTAGTGCGTTGTGCGTTGTTGCATCTTGATAACTCCGCTTTAGGTGAGAAATGCGCCGCCATTCGACGGCCTTAAAAACCGTTTGAGTACCGTGCTTATAAACCGCGGAACCAGCCCGCGAACAGTAACTCAATAAATTTCAGCGCGACTAGGGCAATCAACACCGATAAATCTAAGCCGCCCATCGGCGGTAAGATGCGACGGATCGGCGAGAGCATCGGCTCGGTTAATTGCTGAAACACTTGTTCCATCGGGTTACGGCCTTGACTAACCCAGCTCATAATGGCGCGGATCAATAAGATCCAGAAAATTAAGCTGAGGATCTCTTTCATTAACAGCAAGCCGCCTAAAATAAAGCTTGGGCCAATTTGTAACGACACAGAAAACAATAACTGCAACACAATAAACTTGGTTGTTGCAAGTAAATATGCGATTAATAAGGTGGCGGTGTCGAGTTTACCAATACTGGGGATCACCCGGCGCAAAGGCAGTACAACGGGGTTGGTGGCTTTTACCACAAACTGGCTAAACGGATTATAAAAATCGGCTCTAACCAGCTGTAACCAAAAGCGAATTAACATCAGCATAATGGCGAGTGTAAAAGCGGTATGCACTAAAAACTGTATTGCTTCCATTTGAGTTTCTCCGCTAACTTAAATACTTTTGGCCATGGCTTGTGCCCGATCAATCGCTGCTTGCATTGCTTTTGCCACCATCTCTTCTAAACCGTTATTTGCAAAGGTGCTGACAGCTTCGTGCGTAGTACCGCCTTTCGACGTTACTTGGGCGCGCAGTTGTGCAAAACTTAAATCACTTTGCAGCGCCATTGTTGCGGCTCCCAAGGCGGTTTGTGCCACCATGGCTTTTGCTTGTTCGGCACTAAACCCCAATTGTTCGGCTTTTTGTTGCATCGATTGCATAAAGTAAAAAAAGTAAGCCGGTGAGCTGCCGGTTACGGCAATAATATGATTAATTTCGTGTTCTTCATTTAACCATACTGTCATGCCTGTGCCTTGAAACATATGATCAACAAAGGCTTTTTCATAGTTTGAACAACGGCTTGGGAACAAGCCGGTAACACCGAGTGCAACCAACGATGGCGTATTAGGCATAGCGCGAACTAACTTAATGTTGCCTAACCAATTTTCATAATGTGCTACCGGTAAACCTGCGGCCAGCGTTACGAACATTTTGTCCTGGCACTGCGGAGCTTGCTCAAGCAGTGCGCTGCAAACGTCTTGCATCATTTGCGGTTTTACCGCCAGCACGATAACGTCTGCCCAGTCGGCCGCGGCCGCATTATCTAAGGTGGTGGCAATACCGTAATCTTTTGCCAGCTCGGTTAATTTTGGTTGGCTACGATTAGCCGCCATAATATTCTCTGCTGGATAGCCAGCTTTAACCATGGCTGCGATAACACAGCGCGCCATATTACCAGCGCCTATAAACGCCACCCGATTGTCATTCATGTTTTTCATAATTCCTTGCGCCAAAAATTGCGGTGCCTAATCTTATCATAGTTGCACCGTATGGTAGAGCCAGTGGCCAGTCATTCGACATACCCATGGATAATTCAGTCGCCGCCGGATAATGTGCTTGTAGCTGCATGGATAACGCCTGCATCGCCGCAAAGTCGGCTGTTACCTTGTGCTCATCGCCAGGTGCTGGAATAGCCATTAAACCTCGTAAAGTGATGCGAGGTAATGCATTAACACTGGCCGCCAGTGCCAGCATCTCTGTGGCCGCAATACCGGATTTACTGGCTTCATCGCTGATATTGATCTGCAATAACACCTGTAAGTCGGCGGAATCAGCAGGTCGTTGCTCGCTAAGGCGCTGAGCAATTTTTAAACGATCGATGCTATGCACCCAGCTGGCATACTGCGCAATAATCCGCGTTTTATTAGACTGAATGGGGCCGATGAAATGCCATTGCAAGTCTGGTAAATGTGCCAGCGCTTCAGCCTTGGTGGCCAGTTCTTGTGGGTAATTCTCTCCAAACAGACGTTGACCTGCCTCGTAGGCGGCCAGTACGGCTGTATCAGGTTGCGTTTTGCTCACGGCGATTAATTGCACGGGCTGGCGCGATTCTGGTAATTGTTCACAATTTTTCGCTAGCTTCTGATAGGCGAGGGCAAGTTGTTCTGCTATGTTATTCATCATAAATAAGTAAATTGGAGTTTCCTAAACGTGGATATTACCGAATTATTAGCTTTTAGTGTTGAACATAAAGCATCAGACTTACACCTTTCTGCGGGTGTACCGCCGTTGATCCGTGTCGATGGCGATGTACGCAAACTGAATATTCCGCCGTTAACGCACAAAGAAGTGCATGCGTTAGTGTATGAGATTATGACCGATAAGCAACGTAAGGAATACGAAGAGCGGTTAGAATCGGATTTTTCGTTCGACGTGCCTAACCTTGCTCGCTTTCGGGTTAACGCCTTTGTACAAAACCGCGGTGCGGCTGCGGTATTTCGAACCATCCCCAGTGACGTATTAACGTTAGATGATCTCGGCGCACCGGATATCTTTAAATCGATATCAGAAAACCCCCGTGGTTTGGTGCTAGTGACGGGGCCCACAGGTTCGGGGAAAAGTACCACCTTGGCGGCGATGATCGATTACATCAACACCACGCGCTTTGATCACATCTTAACCATTGAAGATCCCATTGAATTTGTGCACACCAATAAATTTAGTTTGATCAACCAACGTGAAGTGCATCGTGATACGCACAGTTTTAGCAATGCGTTACGCTCTGCCTTGCGTGAAGATCCGGATGTAATTCTGGTGGGTGAATTACGTGACTTAGAAACTATTCGTTTAGCCATGACCGCCGCTGAAACCGGTCACTTGGTGTTTGGTACCTTGCACACCACCTCCGCGCCGAAAACCATTGACCGGATCATCGATGTGTTCCCAGGCGAAGAGAAAGCCATGATGCGTTCGATGTTATCGGAGTCTTTGCGAGCGGTTATTTCACAAACCTTATTGAAAAAGGTCGGTGGTGGTCGTATTGCTGCGCACGAAATTATGGTTGGTTTACCGGCTATCCGTAATTTGATCCGCGAAGATAAAATTGCTCAAATGTATTCGGTCATTCAAACCGGTGCGGCACATGGCATGCAAACCATGGATCAATGTCTGATTAACTTGGTAAACCGTGGTTTAGTGTCGCAAAAAGATGCGGCAGCGAAAGCGCAAGATAAAAATACCTTTAGCAGAATGTAATCGGGGTTTATATGCAGCTGGTTGATTATCAGAAAAAAATGGTTGAGTTAAAAGCCTCGGATTTATTTATCACCGCAGGTATGCCGGTGGCGGCAAAAATTAACGGCGAATTACAGCCGATTGATGATCAACGCTTATCAGAAGTCGATTCGTTAAATTTAGTGTTGTCGGCGATGAGTGAAAAACAGCAGCACGAGTTCAATACCACCAAAGAATGTAACTTTGCGATTGCCAATGATGCGGGGCGTTTCCGTGTTTCCGCCTTTTGGCAACGTGACAAAGCCGGTATGGTGATGCGGCGCATCGTGACCACCATTCCGAATGTTGACGATCTGGGTTTACCACCGATTTTAAAAGAAATCATCATGTCCAAACGCGGCTTAGTGCTGTTTGTGGGTGGAACGGGTACTGGTAAGTCGACGTCTTTGGCGGCATTAATTGGTTACCGAAACAAAAACTCGAAAGGGCATATTCTGACTATTGAAGATCCCATCGAGTTTGTGCACGAGCATGGCCGCAGTATGATTACCCAGCGTGAAGTCGGCTTGGATACTGATACTTTTGACTCAGCACTAAAAAGCTCATTACGCCAAGCTCCTGATGTGATTTTGATTGGTGAAATTCGCTCACAAGACACCATGGAGTTTGCACTGTCTTTCGCCGAAACCGGGCACTTATGTATCGCCACCTTGCACGCGAACAATGCCAACCAAGCGATTGACCGCATCATGCATCTCGTACCAAAAGAGATGCACAGTAAGTTGCTATTTGACTTATCACTGAATTTACGCGGTATTGTGGCGCAGCAATTAATTCCTACCTCCGACGGTAAGGGGCGTGTTGCCGCCATTGAAGTGTTACTCAATTCTCCGTTTATTGCCGATTTAATCAGTAAAGGGCAAATTGCCGAGATTAAAACGGTGATGGCAAAGTCACGCGAGTTAGGCATGCAAACCTTTGACCAAGCGCTGTATGATCTGTACAAGGCCGATGTGATCAGCTATACCGATGCGATACATCATGCCGATTCTCCCAATGACTTACGTTTAATGATTAAACTGCGTAATAATGAAGTTAAAGGTTCAGGTTTCTTGTCCGGAGTCACCCTAGACGGCATGGATAAAGAATAGGCGCCAACAAATTATGGGTTTAAGTTCGATCATGACTCCTCGCAGCAAACTGGTAACCACTCAAGGTGATGCCAGTTTATCTTCGCTGCGTAACGTTTTTAAACAGTCGCATTTTCAGCATGTGCCGGTTGTCGATAGCAGCGATAAAGTGGTAGGTATTGTCTCAGTAAAAGATTATTTTAAAGAGGTCAGCCCGCTTATCGACTCGGCTAGCGAAACAACGCTAGGCTTGTTTATGCGCACGCGAAAGGTGCATCAAGTGATGGTCTCGCCGGTGATTACTGTACCCTTGGATACCAGTATTCGAGTTATCGCGGCTATGTTAATCGAGCATAATATCAGTTGTATTTTAGTTACCGACAATCAACAGCACCTGCTAGGCTTGTTATCATGGAAGGATATAATGAAAGCCGCTTTGTTAGCCAAACCTAAAAGTTAAGCGTCTTTGGTCAATTATGACTTAATGTTGTCCACCAAATTTAATCTGCGGCATAACGGCGGCGTAAAATCTGCACCCGCTCAATGTAAGCCTGAGTTTCTGCAAAAGGTGGAATGCCATTATAGCGTTTTACGTTGCCTGGCCCCGCGTTATAAGCCGCTAACGCTAAGGTAAGATCGCCTTGATAGTCTTTTAACAACTGCCCTAAATATTGACTGCCAGCACGAATGTTTTGTTCGGGCTCATAGCCATTTAAGACCTGAAATTGCTGCATTGTGGCGGGCATCAGTTGCATGAGTCCCATTGCTCCTTTTGCGGAAATAGCGTTGGGATTAAATGCCGACTCGGCGTGGATCACCGCCCGGATTAGAGCCGTTTCTAGTTGATGCTCAGCTGCCGCCTGATTAATTAACCGTGCAAAACGTTGTTTAAATAACGGTGTTTTTTGCCAGTCAATGCTGGAGTTAGGGGCACAAGCAAAGCAATCAAAGCGCAATAATTCAAAAGCTTGGCCAACAGGGCGTTGATCTGAAAATCGTGCGCTGCCATCGGGCAGCATGGTTTTATAAACTAACACCTTGGGTGTATTAGCGCTGCTGGCAGTCGGTTGCGGTAAAGGTGCACTATTAGGCGTTAGTTTAATCGTCGTTTTCGGCTCGGTGATACGGTCTGTCGCCGCGAGCAGGGCGCTAAAGATTAAACAAATACTACTTACGCTTAGTGTGGCCCATCGCACGCTTGGCATTACCGGAGATCCTTGCTGTCAGGTTTGGCGTTTAACGCGGTGGGATAACCATTTTAATACTACCGCGACCATTAAAATGATAACGGGAACGCTAATGCTTTGCCAGAGCGCTATCGGTAATTCGGGTAGCCAATAGCTTAATGAGCGCAATAACTTATCGGCTAATTGCACCGCATAATAGCTAATCGCCACTAATGACAAGCCTTCGACCATTTGCTGCAATTTTAATTGCAGTTTTGCTTTTTGTTCCATCGAAAGCAGCAATTGCTGATTTTGCTGAGCTAATTTTAAACTCATCCGGGTGCGTAGTAGCTCAATTGAGCGGCCTAACCGGTTTGACAAGCTATTTTGCCGCAGTTGCACCGATGCGCTGGTTCGATAAGCCGGGGTTAAACGGCGTTCGGTAAAATCCTGTAGCGATAGCTTATCGTCAATACTAGTTTCGTCTAAAGCTTTTAGTCGATCCAAGGTTAATTGATAATAAGCGGCGGTGGCTTCTAATCGAGAACTGTTTTCGGCAATTAAGCGCTCTGTTCCTGCCGCAAGCTGACTGATCTGATCCAGTAACTGTTCATCATTATCGCGTTCTAGTTCAATACGTTGAGTCAGCGAAGCTAAATTTTGCTCTAAGCTATTGAGTTGCTGCAAACTTTGTCTTGAGACCGGCCAACCGAGTAGCGATAATTTTCGATAATTTCCTAAATCAAATAATTGCTGCACTAAACGGCCTAATGCCGCAGCAGAGAGCCCTTGATCCAGCAGCAGCATGCGACCGGCACCTTCAGCATGTTTTTGAAAATCTGTCCATATTTTGGCTTTGCCTGCAGCTAATAAGCTGTTTATACAATTCTCGGCATTAAACAAGCGCGCCACTTGTTGTGCCGCTAAGGGTTGTTTAGCATCAATGATCGTCAGTTGTACAATCCGAAAAATTTGCCCTGGGATGTGATCAAACCAATCACGTGAGGGCAAAAAATCTAATGGATCATCAAACCATGGCTTTTCGGCGTCAGCACGAATAAATGTATAACTGGAAAACTCACCATGTCGTTCCCAGCGCAGCCATTGGCCATACAGTGATAAGGTAAGATCTTGTGCTGCTTCGGTTAATTGGCTGCCTTGCTGTGCAGCCAATTGCTGCATACATTGAAACTCTAGGGCGCGTGACGCGGGGGCTAAGGTCAGCATAAAATGACACAGTCTACAGGGGGCCGTTAAAGGCGGAAACGTGCGCTGTTGTAATTCTTTATCCAATAAATCGCGAAGAGGATGGCTGCGACGGGATAGATTTTCCATAATTCACCTCATGATTGCAGGCCTAGGTCGTTCACTCAGGCGGAAGGTCTAAACACGATTATTGCAGGTTGTATGCCAGTGTGAAGCGTAACAATTTGCGAGTGTAAGATGCTGAAATGAATAAAGTTTGAAAATTACATCAGGCTCAGGCCGTTAAAACTGCTAAAATTTGTGCTTGAAATGAAAGCAGTTGCCTAGTTTCAGTGCAAATAATGTATAAAACAGGCCATCAGGGCGATTGGCTTCGCATACCACAACTATTCCATTGCGCATTCGGAGAATAATGTGCCGTTAAACAAAACCTTTTTCTTAGCGATTGCCAGTGTGGTGATGGCGATGTTGACGATCCAATCCGGTGCGTCTTTAGCCAAGCAATTATTTCCTCTAATTGGCCCAACAGGTACGACCGGTCTGCGTATCGGTTTTTCTGCTTTAATGTTGTGGTTAGTGTTTCGACCTTGGCGACATTTACCCGTCGGTCGCAATTGGCGAGCCGTTTTTATCTATGGCGTCTGTTTAGGAGGCATGAATTTATTATTCTATTTAGCCATAGCGCGCATTCCATTGGGTATAGGTGTGGCGTTAGAGTTCACCGGCCCACTGGCGGTGGCGTTATTCTCTTCAAGAAAACGCAGTGATCTATTGTGGGTTGCACTAACCATCGCGGGGATAGTATTGCTGTTACCCGATATGCGCTCGGTTGATGCCTTAGATCCCGTCGGTGTTGCGCTGGCGCTGGGGGCGGGAGCTTGTTGGGCGGGTTATATCTTATTTGGGCAACGTGCTGGCAGCTTAGCCTCAGGGGGTGTCACGGTTGCCTTGGGGATGGCTGTAGCCGCGAGCTTTCTGTTGCCGCTTGGCCTCTTTTCTGCTGGGCAGAGTTTACTCAGTTGGCAGGTGATCCCATTAGCGATTGGCGTGGCAGCGTTATCCAGTGCCATACCTTATAGTTTAGAAATGGTGGCATTAAAAAAACTACCCGCGCAAACCTTTAGTGTTTTGATGAGCTTAGAGCCGGCTATTGCGGCTTTAGCGGGTTTCTTGTTTTTAGCCGAGTTACTCAGCTTAACGCAATGGCTCGCCATTTTATTAGTGATCAGTGCTTCGTTAGGCAGCACCTTAAGCAGTAAATCTGCTGCAGCGAGCTAAGTTGGGTTTTTAAACCCTTAAAATCATAAAAAGTTGATCTGTACCGAAGCAGTAAGGGCTTTTATTCGTTATAACTAAAGGGTTGGGCAAGCACAGTGCATCCTGTTGCGCTATGCTACTGCGAATAAGGAGTATCGATGAGTATGCAAACTGTCACTGATTTAATGACCCCAGATCCGCTATCACTGCAACGCGGCGCCACCTTGAAAGACGCGCATGAGTTGATGAGGATAAAAAATATCCGGCATATTCCGGTGATTGATAACGAGGGCTTCTTAATTGGCATGTTAACGCAAAAAGTGTTGATTGGTGCTGTGATTAATCTTTTGGCGAAATACGGTGCGGCGGCGCTAGATCATAAAGAACAACAGTTAGGTGTAGCGACATTAATGTTAACCGATTTTGCCACAGTCACACCCGATCAAAGCTTAACTGATGTGGCAGAGTTTTTTGTCAGTAATCGGCATGGTTGTTTGCCAGTGGTCTCTGGCGACAATAAACTACTTGGTATTTTAACGTCATCTGATTTTGTTAAATTAGCAGTGCAGTTGTTGGCGGAAAAAGCATAAAGTGCAAGATGAAAACCCCCAAGCCAGTGTCAACCGACTTGGGGGAGTGGTTTAGTTTACACCTAGTTCTTTTAACAGGTTATCAGCTTTATCGACAACTTGCATCTGCCATAACATAAAGCGTAAATCGACTTGGATTGAGCGCGTGTTCGCTAGGTTAAAATCCCAATCAGAGATAATAGAATCTAGCGTACCATCGAAGGCTAACCCCACAAACTCACCTTTACCATTTAACACGGCCGAGCCTGAGTTACCGCCAGTAATATCCAAGGTGGCAAGGTAGTTCACCGGAACTGAATTCATGCTATCAACTGCGTAAGGGCCATAGTTTTTGGCTTTAATGGCATCAAGTTGATTTTGTGGTGCATTAAATTCACCTTCGCCGGTCGCTTTTTGAGTAATACCGCGCAGGGTGGTGAATGCGGTCCAAGCGTTACCATCTTCATTACCGTGAGCCCGACCGGTAACATTACCGTAAGTGACACGCAGTGTGCTGTTGGCATCAGGGTAAACGGCTTTACCTTGTGATTGCATAAAGGCAATTTTCGCGCGCATGTAACTGGCATAAGCTTGTTGGATCTTGCCACCTAGCTCTTCTTGCTCCGCTTCTTTTGAACGATCCGTTTTGTACAGTGCCACTGCGGCTTTAACAAAAGGATCGTTGCTATTAGCAAATTGTGCGGGTGTGCTTTCGAGCAGGGCCGCGCGCTGTGCTGCATCCGTTAATACAGTAGCGGCATACCAGCTATCAATCAGTGCTACTAAAGCGGCTTGATCCATATTATCTTTGATGCCCATCGCTTTGTCGAAGTCGGCATTGCGTTGTTTTTTCGGTAAAGCAACATACTTAGTTAAGCTTTGCAGATCTAACGCTTTTTCTACACGCACATCAAAAGAGCGATCCATACCGGCGATAAAGGCTTTAAAGCGCGGTAAATCACGTGCCTGGAAACCTGCTTTTCGCTCTGCATCGGGCTTAGTGCTCTCTTGCGCCAAGCGGTACAAACTGCGGGCTGTGCCAAGTAAGCGAGGGCTCGCATTATTCAGTAAATAATTATCGCGGCCTTGTTGCTGCTGCTCTTTTAACAGTTTTTCGATATTAGCCAGATCTTTGGCATAGGCTTTTTTGTTGGCGTTATTGCTGTTAACCCAAGCGGTCAATGCTTGATGTTCAGCTTGTTTACGCGCTAGAAAATCGCTTTGTGCATAGCTATCGAGCATGCCTTGGCGATTTTTCATGTAGTTATTTAAACCTGCCACTCGGCTGGCATATTTTAATGCTGCATCACGGTCATCGGCCGTTTCGCGGCCAATAATGTCCAGTGTTTCAGCAAACTGGCTAACGGTGTTCGGATAGCTCCACTCAAAGGTGTCCGCCACTTCAGACGGTAAGCGATGGCGGTTAGTGCGCCCCGGATAGCCTAATGCCATCACAAAATCACCTTCTTTTAAGCCTTCTTTCGCTAATTTCAAGTGAAAATCTGGGGTGTAAGGCACGTTGTCCGCATGGAAATCGGCTGATTTCCCTTCAGGGCTAACATAAGCTCGCAGAAAACCGTAATCACCGGTATGGCGTGGCCACATCCAATTATCGGTGTCGCCACCAAATTTACCGACACCTTCGGCAGGGGCGTGCACTAAACGCACATCTTTAATTTCTAATTGCTTAATTAAATAATATTCTAAGCTGCCGTAATAAGCCGCTACAGAACAGCGATGCCCCGCATCCTGCTCACATTCCGCAACGATGGCTTTTTGATTGGCTTCAATCGCGTCTACACGCTTTTTACCAGATAATTTGGCGGTACGGGCATCAATCACTTTGTTAGTGACGTTATCAACCGCCTTAGTGACATAGATACGGCTACCCGGTGCGGCCGGCACTTCTTCGGCTAAAGTTTTGGCTAAAAAACCATTTCTGAGTAAGTCATTCTCTGCAGTAGAGTTGTGCGCGATGCTGTTGTAAACACAGTGATGGTTAGTGGCTACTAATCCCTGTGGTGAAACAAAAGACGCTGAACAGCCACCTAAACTGACGATGGCGCCCATTGGGAATTCGGTTAATTTCGTCAAGTTAGCTGGATCTAATTCTAGGCCAGCTGCTTTTAATTCAGTGGCAATATTGGGCAGCTGTTGCGGCATCCACATGCCTTCATCTGCCATAGCGAAACCGCTGGCCAGTGCCAGTACAAGTAATGACTTTTTCATAAAATCTCTTAGTCTTATTGAATTAATGAGGATAACGAGGTTACAACGTTATAGTCGGTGCATGGCTCAGTCTTGTCAAGCCGTAGACATACACCGTTACACTTTTGTTAAGTAAGTAGGCATTAACGAGATTCAAACCAGCAAATGGCTTTAGCCTGCTGTTTAGCTTGGTACATCGCCATGTCTGCTTGTCGCAATACGTCTGAACTGTTGTGAAGTGCCCCATGAAATAAGTTAGCGCCAATACTACCCGTGCAGCTATGCTTTACGGCAAGCGTTTCGGTAAATACATGAGGCTCTGCTAAAGCCGCACTGATTTTTTCGGCCAGTTGTTGTGCCAGCGTTTTTGCTTTATCGGCATCACAGTCTAAATCGCACAACACGATGACAAACTCATCACCCCCTAAGCGAGCAACCGTATCGACTTCTCGTACTTGATTTGTTAGCCGATTCGCTACTTCAATCAGTAGTAAGTCGCCCACTTTATGGCCAAAGCGATCGTTCACTGGCTTGAAATGATTCAAATCGATAAATAATAAAGCGCCAAAGCTGTTGCTGCGCTTGCTTTGTTTAAAAGCCAGTTGTAGGCGATCATCCAATAAGCGGCGATTGGCTAAACCGGTGAGATGATCATAAAACGCCATTTTATGAATATGTTCAGCTGAGAGCGAGCGGGAAATGGCAAGCTCAGCTAAGTTACTGAAAATAGACATCTTGCTGCTAAACTCAGCCGAGGGTAAGCCGGGTTCTTTTTGATAAAAGCCAAATGCACCTAACACTTTACCTTGGGCATTTTTTATCGGAATTGACCAACAGGCTCTTAAGTCGTTCAATAACACCAATTCGCGATAGGCTTGCCAATGAGGATGTTGTAATAAATCCTCAGCCATAACAGCTTGGCCACTGTAAGCCGCACTGCCGCAAGATCCGACATCAGGGCCCGGTGTTAATCCATCAATAGCATCATTAAACGTTTGAGGTAACGAAGGGGCGGCGGCCACGCGTAAACAATACTGCGCGTCATCGAGTAACAGTATCGAGCATAATATTTCAGGATATTGGGCTTCAATTTGTCGAACAAGTTGTATTAAAACATCAGACAATACCGAACCATGACTGATCATACTAAGGATCTGGTTTTGCATTTCTAATTCGTGCGTTCGATTTTTTACTTGTTGCTCGACAATTTGCAGCATGCGGTCTGCTTTATAATTGCTATGGCTCAGCTCTGCGACTTGTTCTGCCAGAAAAGCGATCAGTTTCATCATCGCTTCAATTTTTGATTCTGGGATAATAGGGACTTCGGCAATCGCTTTTAAATAGCTATCTTCATCAAAATTATGTGCTTTTGCTTGCTGTTTAAAAAAGTTTAAATCCGGTTTTTTTATAAAGAATTGACCAATATAAAGATTAGCTACGTGCTTATTGTTTATTTTTACTGGCGCTGCACAGTCAATTAAGCCATTTAAACACGCATAAGTGGCATAATTTTGCTGTTTTATGGCTTCGTTAGCGAGAGTTGTATCAGAGTTAATGCAATTTTTAAGGCTAGCCGGGTGCTGACGATGAAACTGCATACAAACGCGTTGCCAGTTAGATGAAGAGACGACTTTACCTTGTAAATCAATCAGCGCGATTGACACGCCTAAGGCTTTTTGAAAGTTCTCAAAAATGCTATTTAGCAGGTTGAGGTCTAAGGTTTTTAGAACAGACTGTTGCGCATCCGGTGCTTGATTACTGGCTGAAAACTGCCACGACGCCAGCACAGGGTTTAGATTTTGGACATCAAATTTGATGTCTGCTTTAAATTTGCCCATGCCAATTAATCCATTATTTGTCAGGCGTTAACTCAAGTTGTGATTTAGCGTTGTTGCAGCAAGCGCTAAATCACCCCAACGTCCAGCTACCCATGGTCTTTAAGCCAAAACGTCACTGTTAAGAATAGCATATATTTTGCACGAACGTTGTCATGAGAAAGGCTGAATCGCGCAGTATAAAACGTTTTCAGCCCAGTAAAATCGCTAGCGTATTGTTATTTATGACGATCTTGTAGCACTTTAATGACATCATTAAGTGCTAATTTTTGACTGCGCAGCAAAACAAGTAGGTGGAAGATTAAATCTGCTGCTTCGTTTGCCAGCTCTTCTTTATCACCTGCCATGGCCGCAAGGGCTGACTCTACACCTTCTTCCCCCACTTTTTGCGCAATGCGTTTTACGCCACGGGCAAATAAACTGGCGGTATAGCTGCTTTTCGGATCGGCACCTTCGCGGCTGGCAATCACTTGCTCTAAGTCATACAAAAAGCTCAGTTGTGGGCTGTTGGCGTTATTATCATGCCAGCAGGTTTCGGTGCCTTCGTGGCAAGTAGGGCCTGCCGGCAGCGCCATAATTAGTAAGCTGTCGGCATCGCAGTCTTTGTCAATGCTGACCAGGCTTAGGGTGTTACCTGAGCTTTCACCTTTGGTCCACAACCGCTGTTTACTGCGACTGAAAAAGGTAACCGTGTTGCTTGCAAGGGTGTGAGACAGTGCTACTGGATTCATATACCCTTGCATCAGCACTTTACCCGAGATGGCATGCTGCACTATGGCGGGCAGTAACTGATTTTCAGGCCAGCTCAGTTGTTCAATCTGTTGTTGGTTCATCATGTAATTCTCACGTTCGAATGTGTATTTTGCCATGTAGCATTAGCGTTATTTCTAGTACGCTTCACATGGTCATTGTGCGCAAAACCGCTGTAAACACTTCCACGCTTCACACTGATACTGCACGCAAAGCCGCCGTGAATACTTCCCTGTAGGCTCCTCTTTGGCATCCATGCCAAAGACGCTTTGCTTAGCAGTATCAGTGTTTCGCTCCTCAGCTCAGAAAAAGCCCTGAGCTATGCAAGAGCGATACGTCTATTAGCGTTATCTCTAGTCCGTTTCATATGAATACAGCACGCAAAGACGCCGTAAATACTTTCCCGTAGTGTGGCAAACTTCAATCCAAAAGTTTGCCTTTTGGGCCAGCCTTGCTGTCCAAATGGGCGAATATCATGAATGATATTCACAATCTAGCCCCGAGAAAGCTTCACGGCGTGTCACAGAAAAAATGTACGTGGTGCTTGCGTGGGTTTTATGGCTTTCCTTTTAAGGCCGTATACTAATACCATCGGCCAGTAACTTCGCTTTTAGCTCGCTGATCTGAATAATACCCTTGTGGAAGACACTGGCCGCTAAGGCCCCATCCACATCGGCTTGTTGAAACACTTCGGTAAAATGCTGCATTGCACCGGCACCACCACTGGCGATCAACGGCACCTTGCACAGATCCCGAATGGTTTTCAGCTGCGCCAAATCGTAACCTTGCCGCACCCCATCCTGATTCATGCAGTTCAGCACAATCTCACCGGCACCCAAGCGCTGCACCTCAGTCACCCAGTCGCGAGTTAACCACTGTGTTTTTTGGGTGCGGCTCTCATCGCCGGTAAATTGATATACTTGATATTGGCCCGACGCCACATCAAAAAAGCTATCAATCCCAATGACCACACACTGCTGTCCATAGGTTTGGTTAAGCTCGGCAATTAACTGCGGGTTAGAAAGGGCTGGGCTGTTAATCGACACTTTATCTGCGCCCATCTCCAAAATTTTGCCGGCATCTGCCACCGATTTAATGCCACCGGCCACACAAAAGGGAATATCTATTACCTCAGCAATGCGGCGCACCCAGCTCTTATCAACCACCCGGCCATCACTGGACGCCGTGATATCGTAAAAGACTAATTCATCTGCGCCGGCTTCAGCATAGCGCTGGGCCAATGGCACTATATCACCAATAATTTCATGGTTACGAAACTGTACGCCCTTGACTACCTTGCCATCGCGCACATCCAAACAAGGAATTAAGCGTTTTGCCAGCATGCAATGGCCTCCTCAAGCGTAAATTTACCTTCTAACAGCGAGCGACCTAAGATCACCCCCGCAACACCCGAGCCGATTAACGCTTGGATATCGGCTAATGAACCGATGCCGCCAGACGCTTGCCAAGCCAGCGTTGGGTATTTACTGCTTAGCTCACGGTATAACGCCACATTAGCGCCAGTTAAGGTGCCATCTTTACTGATATCGGTACACAGTACATGCTTGGCACCGGCGGTAATATAACCGTCTAACACTTGCTCTAGTGTTACGCCAGACTCTTCAATCCAACCGTGGCTGGGTAAGGTTTTTTCGCCTTGGGCATTAATGGCCACATCTAAGGCTAACACAATGCGCTCACCGCCGTATTTGCGGATCCAGCCTTGAACCAACTCAGGCTCCCGAATTGCTAAGCTACCAATCACCACGCGGCTAGCACCGGCGGCGAGTAAATCCATCACATCTTGCTCGCTGCGCACACCACCACCGACTTGAATTTGCAATGGCGAGTCGGTCATTAGCTTGGTTAACAGGGCAATTTGCCGCTTGCTGGCATCTTTGGCACCCGAGAGGTCAACCACATGCAGTAGCGGGGAACCGGCTTTGGCATAGCTATCGCGAAGCGTAAAGGGGCTGAAAGTGTACTCGGTGGTTTTATCGTAAGCGCCTTGGTATAGACGCACGACTGTGCCGTCAATTAAATCTATCGCCGGAATAATCACAACTGCCACTCCAGAAAGTTTTGTAATAATCGCGCGCCCACTTTACCTGAGCGCTCAGGGTGAAATTGCGCACCGACCACATTATCTTTGCCAATAACCGCGGCAAAGTCAGAGCCATAGTGGCATTGTGCTAAGCTATATTCGCTCGGCACCACTGCAAAGCTGTGCACAAAATACAGATAATCTTGTTCAGTAAAGCCTGCCAAAATGGGGTGCTTACTGATCTGGTGCAAGGTATTCCAACCCATATGCGGTAAGCGCAGGCCAGCGGCATTAAGCGGTGCCACTTCGCCTGGAATTAATCCTAAACAGGCTACATCACCTTCCATACTGTGGGCGGTGAGCATTTGCATGCCCAAACAAATACCCAGCATCGGCTGCGTTAGGCTTTGTAAGGTACCTATAAGCTCGCGCTCGGCTAAATTATGCATGGCCGCTTTTGCGGTACCAACGCCCGGTAAGATCACCCGCGAGGCATCACGGATCACCGCGGCATTACGGCTTATTACAGGCTCAACGCCTAAGCGTTTTACCGCAAAATACACTGAGCTGATGTTGGCACAGCCGGTATCAACAATCACCAAACTCATTACAACACTCCTTTTGAGCTTGGTAAGGCTTCACCCGATACGGTGATGGCTTGGCGTAGCGCCCGGCCAAAGGCTTTAAATAAGCCTTCTACTTTATGGTGCTTATTACCTTCGGTAATGCTCAAGTGCAAAGACATCAACATGGCATCGCTTATTGAGCGGAAAAAGTGTGGCACCATCTCCAGCGTTAAACCGCCCACCGCACCTTCGCCTAGCTCGCCGTTAAACACAAACAGCGGCCGACCCGATAAATCTAAAATGCACTCGGCGCGGCACTCGTCCATCGGCAGCACAAAACCAAAGCGGTTGATACCCCGCTTGTTACCCAGCGCTTGTTTTAAGGCTTGGCCTAAGGCGAGGGCGGTATCTTCGACACTGTGGTGATCGTCAATATGTAAATCGCCTTTCACCTCCACTTGCAATGAGAAGCCGCCGTGGGTAGCTATTTGCTCTAACATATGATCAAAAAAGCCAACGCCCGTGTTGAACAGGTTATTACCACTGCTATCTAAATCGACCGTCACTTTAATATCGGTTTCGCGGGTGGTACGCACCACGGTCGCGCTGCGGCCACGGCTTAATAAACGTTTGGTGATTTCAGCCCAGCCTAAGCTGTCACGTTGATACTGAAAAGCCGGTAAGCCCATGTTTTCAGCCAATTGCACGTCGGTTAGCCGATCGCCAATCACATAAGAATTGGTAAAATCGATTTTACCTTGTTGCAGGTAGTCTTTGACTAAACCCAATTTCGGTTTGCGGCAACTGCAGTTATCACGCTCAAAATGTGGGCAAATCAGCACATCATCAAACTGAATACCTTGCGAGGTTAACAGTTGCATCATTTTGTCATGGGGCGCATCAAAGGTATCGCGCGGAAAGCTGTCGGTGCCTAAACCATCTTGATTGGTCACCATCACTAAGCGATAACCCGCCGCTTGCAGTTTTAATAGCGCCGGCACTAAGCCTGGCTCGTAGGCCAATTTTTCAAGGCTATCGAGCTGCTTGTCTATTGGCGGCTCTTCTACCATGGTGCCGTCACGATCGATAAATAAAATAGGTTGGCCACTCATGCGGTTTCTCTCTGATTAGGTTGGAAATAACGTTGCATTGCGCCGGCTAAGCGCTGCATTTCTGCAGGGCTGCCAATGGATACCCGTACTACCTGCGATAAACCCAGTTGGCTAGATTGGTTGCGGATCAAGATATCCTCTGCAATCAGCGCATTAACACAGGCTGCGGCATCGCTTACTTGCAACAGCACATAGTTAGCATTGCTTGGCCAGACTTTATTAATGCCCGGTAAGCTTGCGGCAAGCGTGATAAAGTCATCACGTAAAGCGTTAATGGTGGCTACGCTCTGTTGCATTTGCGCGATACCAGTGGGCGATAGGGCTTGCGCAGCAATTTGTGCCACCGGCTCGGCAATCGGGTAGGGCGCAATCATTTTTTTCAGGGCGTTGATAATTTCAGGTGCAGCCAACGTAAAACCACAACGTAAACCCGCTAAACCAAAGGCTTTAGATAGCGTGCGCAAGATCACCAAGTGCGGATAACGGCTCAGTAGCGACACCACAGACGCCTCTGGTGCAAATTCAATGTAGGCTTCATCGACCACCACTAAGGCTTGATCTTTAAAGTGCTCTAACACGGCGATAATATCTTCGCGCGGAATGAGATCTCCGGTTGGGTTATTGGGGCTACAAATAAACACAAGCTTTGGCGAGGTAGCGAAAATGCCGGGTAAATCTAAACGCTCATTATTTTTTAACAGTACTTTATTCACCGACGTTTGATTGCTCTCGGCACTAATGGCATACATGCCATAGGTCGGTGGGCAAATTGTAATGCTATCTTGCTTTGGCTCGCAGAAGCTTCGGATCAGCAGCTCAATGCCTTCATCTGCGCCACGGCTTACCAATACTTGCTCGGCAGCTAATCCTGCATAAGCGGCGTAGCCATCAATCACGGCTTTGGGCTGACAAGACGGATAGCGATTAAAGGTGCCATCTAACTGATAAGCTGGCGCTAGCGCGTTTTCATTGGCATTAAGCCACACCGCACCGCCACTCATCGAGCTGCGGGCAGAAGCATAAGGCACGATAGCTTTTACGGCATCACGGGCCAGCGGGTGTACCTTAGACATTTTCAGTCTCCTTTAATAAACTGGCCAAGCGTAACCGTACCGCATTGGCGTGCGCTTCTAAACTTTCGGCTTCAGCCAGGGTGACAATGGCGGGGCCAATATTTCGCATCCCAGTGGCAGATAATTGCTGCACGGTAAAGCGGCGGTAAAAATCGGTCATCGACAAGCTTGAGACGGTGCGACTGTAGCCATAAGTCGGTAATACATGGTTAGTGCCACTGGCGTAATCCCCAGCGGATTCGGGCGTCCAAGCGCCAACAAAAATACTGGCTGCGCTGGTAAAGCGCTCAGTGAGTAGCTCGGCTTGCTCCGTTTGCACAATTAAGTGCTCTGGTGCATAGGCATTGGTCACGCTAATGGCGTTGTCTAAGTCGGCTGTTAAGATGGCTCGACTATGCGCAAGCGCTTGCGCAGCAATATCACGGCGCGGAAGGGCGACTAATTGCACGCTGAGGGCTTGCTCTACAGCATCCAGCAAACTTGCGCTATCGCTAACTAAAATAACCTGTGAATCAGGACCATGTTCAGCCTGCGAGAGTAAGTCTGCTGCGACAAACTCTGGGTTAGCCTGAGCATCAGCCAGCACGAGCACCTCAGACGGGCCGGCTGGCATATCAATCATCGCACCTTTTGCATCTTGGCTTACTTGCTGTTTCGCTTCAGTAACATAGCGATTGCCTGGTCCAAAAATTTTATCTACTTTGGCAATCGTCTCTGTACCGTAAGCCAGCGCCGCCACAGCTTGAGCCCCGCCAATGGTATAAATTTCGGTAATGCCACAAAGGTTAGCGGCATAAATAATCTCGGGTGCAATATCGGTCGCCAAGGGTTTACCCGGTGGCGTGACCAAGACTGCACGTGGGCAGCCGGCTAATTGCGCCGGGACACCCAGCATTAACACCGTAGAAGGTAACGGCGCACTACCGCCAGGAATATACAGGCCGACACTGCCAATCGGGCGACTTTTTAGCTGACACATTACGCCAATACTGGTTTCAACTTCGATATCCCGCGGTAATTGCGCCGCATGAAACTTGCGTATATTGTCATAGGCTAATTCAATCGCGGCTTTACGCTCAGGTTGTAATTGGCTTAACAACTGCTGCTGCAAGCTGGCACTTAACGCCAATGGGTTATCGGTAAGCTGATCAAATTGCTGACTAAAACGACGTAAGGCAGCATCACCTTCTGCTCGCACCGCCGCAATGATCTCGCGTACTTTGGGTGCAAGGCTGGCTGAATCAGGCAGGGCCGGTCTGGCCAAGGCCGCTTGTTGGCCAGCTTGATCAAGTTGACTCCAGTTAAAGCGTTGCATCGATTACTCCATCATCTTTTCAATAGGTAATACTAAGATTGAGCTGGCGCCCAACACTTTAAGTTGTTCCATGGTTTCCCAGAACAGCGTTTCGCTGCTGACCACATGCAGTGCCACCATATCGTTATTGCCGGCGAGTGGCAGTAAGGTTGGATTTTCTGCACCAGGTAATAACGCGATCACTTCATCTAACTTAGCGCGCGGGGCGTGCAGCATGATGTATTTGCTTTCGTTGGCTTGCATCACGCCTTGAATGCGTGGCATTAACTTAGCAATCAGTTTCTGGTGCTGAGCATCAGCTAAACCTTTGCGTTGGATCAGCACGGCTTTACTGCGGTAGATCACTTCGGCTTCTTTTAAACCATTAGCTTCTAAAGTCGCGCCGGTAGAAACGAGGTCACAAATCGCATCGGCTAAACCGGCCCGAGGTGCCACTTCAACTGAACCGGTTAACATCACTACGCGGGCATTCACGCCTTGCTGTTTTAAATAGCGCGTCAGTAAACGTGGGTAAGTAGTTGCAATGGTTTTGCCTTCAAGGCTGCTAACGCCTTGGTATTGCTCTTCTTGTGGTACGGCAATTGATAAGCGGCAACCGCCGAAATCTAAGCGGGCTAGCACTTCATAGTCCGCGCTTTCGTTGTCGATTTGCCGTTGCAGTGACACTTCTTCTAATACGTTTTCGCCGATAATGCCTAGATCACAGACGCCATCCATTACTAAGCCTGGGATGTCATCATCTCGCACCCGTAAAATATCAATCGGCATATTTTCAACGTGAGCAATTAAGCGTTGTTCACGTAGATTAATTTTTAAACCACAGCTGCTTAGCAGTGCTTGTGATTCAATCGACAGACGACCTGATTTTTGCATACCGATGCGAAGACGCTTACTTTCAATGGCTGGACTCATTGGTCACTCCGAAAATTAAAAACTGTAATTAAAAACAAAAAACCCCGTGGCTTAGGCCTGCGGGGTTGCGAGTAACAAGATGCACCGGAGGCCCAGACAACAGCCCTCCACCTAAGCGGTAAGGCTAGGTAATATGATGGTGATGCAATGTTACTGTTAAACTATTCATGCTGTAAATTTATCCAAAATGCTATGCTATACAAGTTACTGCAGCAGACTGTTTTTCGCAAGCGCTTTTTTTCAAGTAATCCAACGGGTAATTTAATGTAAACTCATTAAAATCAATAGTATAAGCTGATGCTGCGTTTTTTTAAGCTAAACAGTTGCAGAGTCGTGTTTTTAAAAATTAAACCATTTGTTTAAATTGTGGTCAGGTTGTATAGGCATGCATTGCACTCTTAGCATTAAAGTGATGCGATTTTCCGCCGATATAATAATATAAAACCCAAATAACATTTGAGATACGGACAGGAGGCAAAAATGGATGCTTTTATGCCATTTATACAACGTATTCCGGGAACGCCGATTGAGCCGGACCCGAAAACGGTGCTGCCTGTTTTTAAAGAGGCACGCCTTGAGCCCCTCAAGCGCGAAGAGCAAAAGTACCTTATTTTACGTCGTTTTGGTTATAAAACCGGCCTCGCTGATGATTATCCTGCCGCCCCTTACACCACTCCCGAAGAAGATCAGCATGTTGATAAAGACGGGCATTTAGATATTTTTGTCTGATTTTTTAGCTGAACAAGGCATAATAGCCAGCAATACATCTTATGCAGCGAATACGTTAGCGTTTCAAAGCCTGCGTTTAAGCTAATCAAGCCTTTGTGGAGTGCCAGTGAGCTATTGCAATTTGCCCGTTTTCATCTGGATAACCTATGGCCGTTAAATCTGCCAAAGCCTTTGCTGAAAACGGTATACTCGCGCAGCATATTGCAGGCTTTAAACCTCGCGCCGCGCAACTGGAAATGGCAACCGCTGTTGAACAAACCATTCAAAAAGACGGTGCCTTGGTGGTAGAAGCCGGGACGGGTACCGGTAAAACCTATGCGTATTTAGTGCCTGCGTTACTGTCTGGTAAAAAAGTGGTGTTATCAACCGGAACGAAAAACCTGCAAGAGCAATTGTACTTTCGTGATCTGCCAACCGTACTTCAAGCGTTAGCGTTACCGGTTAAAACGGCTTTACTTAAAGGCCGCTCAAATTACCTGTGTTTGTTTCGTTTAGAGCAGCATTATCAGCATATTCCGGTAGCTGATCCGCAACTGATCGCCGATTTAAGCTTAATCAAAAAATGGTCTGCGGAGACGCACAGCGGTGACATCGGCGAATTAACCTATATTGCCGAAGACTCCAAAGCCTTACCCTATGTAACCAGTACTACCGATAACTGCTTGGGTAAAGACTGCCCCGTTTATGAAGAGTGCCACTTATTAAAAGCGCGCAAAGAGGCACAGGCCGCCGATTTAGTGGTAGTGAATCATCACTTATTTTTTGCTGACTTAGCCTTAAAAGATACTGGCTTTGGTGAGTTGTTGCCAGAAATGGAAGTGGTGATCTTTGATGAAGCGCATCAGATCCCTGATATCGCCAGTGAGTATTTTGGCGAACATTTCTCTAGCCGTATTTTACAAGATCTGTGTAAAGACATTGAGTTAGTCGGTAAGGCAGAGCTAAAAGATGTCATTCAGCTAAGCAAGGCTGCAGATAAAGTGGCCAGCCTGACTCGCGATTGGCGGCTGCAATTTGCCACAGATCCCGCGCGTGGCAATTGGCGGCAAGCTTATCAAAACCCTGCTATGCAAACGGCGATCACCCGCATAAACGATGCGCTAGATATGTTGTACCAGATTGTTAAAAGTAGCTTAGGCCGCAGCCAAACCTTGGATAATTGCTACGAGCGTTTAGCACAGCTTAAAAGCCAACTGCAAAAATTGCTGCAGGTTGAACAAACGGGGGTGAGTCTTTGGTTCGAAACCAGCAAATTGCATGTTGGTTTGCATTTAACGCCACTGAGTATTGCCGATAAATTTAACAAGCTAGTGTTTGCTGAGCAGCGCAGCTGGATTTTTACGTCAGCCACGCTATCGGTAGATGAAGGCTTTGCCCATTATCAACAACAAATGGGCTTGACGGGGGCAGATACCCTGTTACTCGAAAGCCCGTTTGATTATGCGCAACAAGCGCTGCTCTGTGTGCCGCGATTTATGCCAGAGCCGCACGAGCCTGCAATGATGCATGCTTTATTAACTATGGCAATTGAGCTAATTACCGCTAATAACGGGCGTTGTTTTTTCTTATTTACCAGCCATCGTATGTTACAGATGATGGCGAAAGCCTTACCTGAACAAATTCGCCAGCCGGTGCTTATTCAAGGCTCTACCGGTAAACGTTTATTGTTAGAACAATTTGTTAAATTAGAAAATGCGGTGCTGCTGGGTACCGGCAGTTTTTGGGAAGGCGTTGATGTACGTGGTGATACCTTAAGTTGTGTCATTATCGACAAGCTACCCTTTGCCTCGCCAGATGATCCGTTGTTACAAGCGAGGGTGGAAGATTGTGCGATGCGCGGTAAAGATCCTTTTGCTGAGGTACAATTACCGCAAGCGGTGATTACCTTAAAACAAGGGGTCGGCCGACTGATCCGTGATGTAACCGATCGCGGTGTGCTGGTGATTTGCGATAATCGGTTGGTGACTAAACCCTATGGGGCGACCTTTTTAAAAAGCTTGCCACCGATGCGGCGAACGCGTGATCTCGGCGCGGCCAGTCAGTTTTTAAAAGAGATGCAAGGTTTAAAAGAGCAGCAACAAGGAAACTCATGAATTTTTTAGCGTTAGATACTTCTACCGAAGCGTGTTCCGTCGCGTTAAGTCACAATGGCAAAATACTGACCCTAGACGAAGTATGCCCGCAACAACACAGCAAACGTATTCTACCTATGGTGCAGCAATTATTGGCTGAGGCCGGTGTTAACCTGAATCAGCTAAATGGTATCGTATTTGGTCGTGGCCCTGGGAGTTTTACTGGCGTAAGGATTGGCGTGTCGGTCGCACAAGGTTTAGCCTTTGGCGTCGATGTACCGGTATATGGCGTTTCGACTTTGGCGGCGATGGCACAAGCTGCTGCGCAGTTAAAAAATGCTCAACACGTTATTGCTGCAATTGATGCGCGGATGGCCGAGGTCTATTTGGCTGTCTATGCTCGTGATGAGCAGGGTTTGATGCAGGCGATTAGCGCTGAAGTGGCGGCAAAGCCTAGCGCCTTACCCGCAGCGATAACCGCTTTAAATTTTGACACTGAAGTAATGGCCGTCGGCACCGGCTGGCAAACCTATCAGAGCCAGCTGCAAGGCATACTTTCAGCCAGCGTGGCCAAAGATATTTTATATCCCTCAGCACAATACATGCTGCCTTTTGCTGCTCAGGCATGGCAACAGGGCCACTTTGTTGCAGCAGAGCAGGCCGAACCGGTTTATGTGCGAGACGAAGTCACTTGGCAAAAACTGCCCGGCCGTTAACCCCTAACCACACTCACATTACCAGAGACTGGTCAGACCGCACTCTGAGACAGGTTCGACCACACTCTGAGACTGGTCAGACCGTACTCCGGTACAGGTCTGACCATACTCAGAGACGTTAGCTTGAAGACGCTAGCTTGCAAATGCATATTAATATCACTGTTTGCAAAAGTTACTGGCTTGTTGGTTGATTACTTGTCTATAATTAGAGCACTGTCCAATAGCTAAGATCTTGCATGAGCATCAACGCCAGTAACAACATTAATCCTAGTAGCTTGCTAAATCCGGCAACGAATCGGCCACAGCCGAGTCGTACGGTGCAGCCAGAGCGGGAGAGTGTGGTTAAAGAAACGGCGGGTATTCGTTTTGAGCGTGATGCGGTGGAGCGATTAGATAGCGAGCGGGAAGCGCAAACTAACCGCCAATCTTTTCGCGATAACACGGAACAACGCAACGAACGCGCGGTTGCTGCGTATCAAAGTTTGCAAAACGAACAACGCCGCAGCGAAGTTCAAGCCATGCTAGGTGTTGATTTATACGCTTAATGGCTGTTAATTGTTTGCTTTAATTTTTTCGCTTCGCTTATCCCTTCTATTGCCACACTGAACTGTTCTAATTCCTTTACGTATAAACTATATCTTTCTTGCTCACTGGCTATTTATTACGCCTTGCTTATAGAGGCTTCCGTGTAAGTGAGTCCAGCGACATAACAGGAGTGAATATGTCTGCAACAATTCTTATTACCGGTGCTAGCTCAGGTATCGGGCGCGAAACCGCAAGCTATTATGCACAGCAGGGCTGGACGGTTTACGCGGTGGCTCGCTCAGAAGATAAGTTAGCGGCACTGGCTGCTGAACATCCTGAAAAAATTATCCCTGTCAGCTTAGATTTAACAGATTATGCAGCAATGCAAGAATGGCAAGCCAGTTTACCGGCAGCACTTCATTTTGATGTGGTGCTGTTAAATGCCGGGAATTGCGAATATGTCGAGGCTAATGATCTCGATTTAGATGCGTTTGCACGAACTTTTGCCATTAATTTTCAGGCTGTTGTTAGCAGTACTAAGCTGTTATTACCACGCTTAAAAGCCGGCAATACTTTAGCGATTGTTAGTTCAATGGCACATTTTTTTCCTTTTACTCGTTCAGAAGCCTACGGTGCCAGTAAAGCTGCGGTCAGCTATTTTGTTGATAGTTTACGCGTCGATTTATCTGATAGCGGCATCCATATTTGTTTGATTGAACCCGGCTTTATTGATACGCCATTAACGCAAAAAAATGATTTTCAGATGCCTTTCTTAATGCCTGTGGCCGCCGCAGCTAAACGTATTTTTGATGGCATCGAAGCGGGAAAGTTACGGCTGCGTTTTCCAAGACGCTTAGCCTATTTATTAAAAACGCTGAGTGTGTTGCCTTACGGTTTACGCTGTAAGTTGGCAGCCAAGATGAAGCAATCATGAGCAGCGTTAAGGTTAAATTAAATTGGCGAGTCTTAATTGGCTTTGAGTTAAGTTGGTTTTTACTGGTCTATTTTCAGCAATTGGCTTTTTGGCCGGTTTTAGCTTATTTGCTTTATGGTCTTTGGCAACTGCCGTCAATGAAGGCGCGTTATTTGGTATTGGCGGCTGCCATTTTAGGTATCAGTGTTGACTCGTTATTAGTCGCAACCGGGATCTTAAGCTTTGCGCAATTGGCTTGGTTACCGCTGTGGTTTATTTTGTTGTGGGCCATATTTGCGTTAGCACTGGTTGAAGTGATGAGTCGTTTCTTAACAAAACCTTGGCTGGGCTTTTCCTTGGGCGCAACCGGTGGGCCGCTGTCTTATATTGGCGGTGCGGCATTAAGTGACGGTGTCATGAGCTTCCCATCAGGCGTGACTTCTTACATCGTTTTATGTTTAGTCTGGGGCTTATTAGGTGTGATTTTCGGTAAGATCCCAAGCTTGTTAGAGACCAGCACAGCGCAAGAGTTGAACGGTTCCGCTCAGAAATAGTCTAAACATTATCGTCGGCGGCATCACAATGCTGCTTTTGGCAAGTTATTTGGAGGGGCTATGCGTAAGTTATTGGGTATTGTTTTAGCACTGGGTGTGTCATTCCCGTTGTTCGCGGTTCCGCAACTTGAGACCGTTGGCCAAGGAAGTTACCGTTATTTATTTTGGCAGTTATACGATGCACGTTTAGCGACCCGCGATGGCCGTTATGTCGATTACCAGCAAAGCTCGCCGTTATTGTTAGAGTTAACTTATAAACGCAAGATTAGCCGTGATCAGTTCATCGAGGCAACAGTTGATGAGTGGAAAAAGCTGAAACAAAGCACACCTGAGCAACAAGCTGACTGGGCTGAACAATTAAAGACTTTGTGGCGTGATGTAAAAGAGGGTGATCGTTTAGCGGCAGTGCTGTTAGCGGATTCGAGTGTCGAATTTTATTTTAATGGCACTAAAACTGGGGTGGTTGAAGATAACATTTTTGGTCCCGCGTTTTTTAATATATGGCTACACAACGATACCAGCGCCCCAAAGTTACGCGAGCAATTAACCGGTCTAGGTAGTGAATAAACAACAAAGCGCAAGTTAATACTAGATAGTTAAGTGTTGTCTCAGAATCACTTAACTATCCGGCAAAAATAAACACTAGGCGTTTTTAAGCCCGCAAAGGCTTAATGGCTACTGATATACTTGATTAATTGCTTAGCAATATCGGTATTGTCCATAAAGCCGTGGAAATCTTCACTGTTTTTACCATAAGCCATGACGGGGACATCCACCGCGGTATGGGCGCCTGTTGTCCAACCGGTGTAAGAATATTGAGCCACAAGTTTAACCGCCACTTCGCGTAAGGCTTTTTGCTCTTTGCCCCGAGCAGCTAACAATTGTTGCTGTTCTTCTTTGGTTAGTTGGATCTTGGTAAGAGCTAGCCAGCGTGCTAGCGCGGTGTTGTCATCTGGGGCAGCGTTAAGCTCATCTGCTATTTTACGCCCCGTAGCTGATACCCCTTTAATGACCTCTGGTAACCATAAATACTTGCCTGCCGCCCCTAAAGACATGCCACCGGTTTCGTGATCAGCAGTAATAATTAATAAGGTATCAGGATTGGCATCGACATAGGCTTTAGCAACCGCGATAGCGTTGGCAAAATCATCCATTTCAGCCATGGCACACGCGATGTCGTTATCGTGGCCACACCAGTCAATCTGACTGCCTTCTACCATCAACATAAAACCTTTTTCAGCAGGGCTCAACAATTGTAGAGCTTTGCTGGTCAGTGTCTCTAGTTGTCTCGGTTCAGTCGCATTAAGTGCAGCAGGTAACGCAACGTCAGCCATCAGTGCCAGTGCCGGTGCGCGAGTCAGCGAATCAAGTTGCTGCCAATTATCGATGTACTGATAACCTTCGTTTTTAAATTCATTAACCAGATGCCGATCTTCACGGATAAAAAACTGAGTGCCACCGCCTAAGATTACATCAGCGACCGGCTTGCCGTTGATCCGGTAGTCAAAGTACATATCTGCAATCTGATTGTAATTTTGCCGACTGATATTGTGGGCTAAAAAGGACGCGGGAGTGGCATGGTTAACCTGAGAACTTGCGACCACACCATTCGCTTTACCTTGATGTTTTGCCAGTTGCATCATAGTGCCAATGGGTATGTGTTGGCGATTGACTGATATAGCGCCGTTATAGCTTTTTACGCCAGTGGCCAGAGCCGTAGCAGCTGCGGCAGAGTCAGTAACCAGGGTGTCGTCGTCAGGGGAGGTGCTAGCGGTACCCTTAAGTAAATCATCAAATATAGTGTTAGCGACAGGATGTTCCCCCTCGTGTTGATAATAACGATAGGCCGTTAAGTAAGCGGGGCCCATACCATCACCTATCATGTAAATGATATTTTTTGGCGCTGCGCTAGCAGCTGTGGAGGCAAAAGCGATTACGGGTAACAATAATAATGCGCGCATCAGAGACCTTGAGTGTTCAGACAATCTAGAGTGACTGGCAGTTTAAAGTATGAATATGACAACGCCAAGACGCTTGCGGTAGAGTTGCCAAAAAATGATACCGGTATACAGGGTGCTTTTGCTGGACTTTTGGGCAAATAGGGCGTTATCTTAAAGCGAATTGTTTGATCGCAGTGGCTTATGCAGAGTTCGCATCTTAATAATGTTATGTAACAAGGTTTTACTATGAAAAAAATAACAACAAGCATAGTGTCTTTAGGTTTATTACTGGCGTTAATGCCTACGCCGAGCATTGCTAATAATGCCACCGAGTGGCAGCAGCGTTTGACCGAATTGTCTGAGAGTCGTTCGCGTGGAAAGGCTCACTTGCAGCGCAACCAATACCGCAATCCAGTTGAGACCTTAATGTTTTTTGGTATTGAGCCGCAAATGTCCGTTTTGGAAATTTGGCCAGTACGAGGCTGGTATACCGAAATTTTGGCGCCGTTTTTAAAAGATGAAGGGCAACTGACGATTGCGCATTTTCGTTTAGATGGTAGTAATAATGCGGGTGAAAAAAGTGTGTTCTGGTCTCGACTGACCAACCGATTAGAGCAGCGCATATTGCAGCAAGAGGCCACTTTTGGCCAAGTATCTCGCGTCGCGTTAGATCCCCCCAACTTTATTCCGCAACTAGCCGCTGACCAATTTGATATGGTATTGAGCTTTCGCAATGTACATATTTGGGATCAGGCAGGACATTTGCGAGCAACGTTAGAAAATATGTTTCGGGTACTCAAACCCGGCGGTATCTTAGGTATGGTGGAACACCGCGCTGCCAAAGTCACCGAGCTGACCAGTTATGCTGTAGAAGGTTACACTGATGAAGCCTATTTAATTGCGGTTGCCGAGGCCATTGGCTTTCACTTAATTGACCGTAGTGAAGTTAATGCCAACCCAAGAGATACCAAAGATTATGTGAAAGGTGTCTATACCTTGCCGCCAACATTGGCGCTAGGGCAAGAGGATCGCGATTTTTACCAAAATATTGGCGAAAGTGATCGGATGACGCTGAAATTTATTAAACCACAAGACGTCGACAGCGTAGATTGATTGTCTGCTGCAAACATTTATGGGATGATTAACCTAGAGTAAAAACTCAGCATTTAGATGGCAGCAGTAATTACTGTATAAACATCAACACAACTATAACGATAAATGGTTTTGTCAGAATACAGCATAGACGCCTGACAGCGACCAGATAGAAAAACTTCAAAAAAGGAGTAGACGGTGGATAGAGTCTGGTTAGAGAGTTATCCTGAAGGTGTGCCGGCAACAATTGATCCCGATCATTATTCGTCATTAAACGACATTTTTAGCCGTAGTATTGAAACTTACGCCGATAAAGACGCTTTTATCAATATGGGTAAGAGTCTTACTTATCGTGAGTTAGATCAGCAAAGCCAAGCCTTTGCCGCGTACTTGCAAAATACCTTGGGTTTGGTTAAAGGCGACGCTGTCGCGATTATGATGCCTAACCTTTTACAATACCCAGTGGCGTTAATGGGAATCTTGCGTGCCGGTTGTACCGTAGTCAACGTAAACCCCCTTTATACGCCTCGGGAATTACAACATCAGCTGTCAGACTCTAAAGCCAAAGCCATTGTTATCGTCGATAACTTTGCGCACACGCTGATGGCGGTAGAAAAACAATTACAAGTTGAACATGTCATCTTAACCAAGATGGGTGATATGTTAGGTAGTGTCAAAGGTTCGGTCGTTAACTTTGTTGTGAAACACGTGAAAAAGTTGGTGCCCGCCTATCAACTGCGTAAAGCCATTCCCTTTAAACAAGTGCTGAAAGAAGGTGCTAGGCTGCAATGGCAAAAACCGAACATCAGCGGTGAAGATATTGCCTTTTTGCAGTATACTGGCGGGACTACCGGCGTATCAAAAGGCGCCATGTTAACCCATCGCAATATGGTGGCAAATTTAGAGCAAGCCAGCGCCTTTTTAGATCACTTTTTAGTGGCAGGAAAAGAGTATGTTGTCACGGCGTTACCGCTTTACCACATCTTCGCGTTAACGGCGAATTTCTTTGTGTTCTTTAAGCTAGGTGGTACCAATTTACTGATCACCAATCCACGTGATATGCCCAACTTTGTTAAAGAACTCGCTAAATTTCCGTTTACCTCGATCACGGGCGTCAACACCTTGTTTAATGGTTTGTTAAATACGCCAGGTTTTGACAAACTGGATTTTAGTACGCTAAAACTCTCTCTGGGTGGCGGTATGGCGGTGCAACGGCCAGTCGCTGAACGTTGGAAAAAAGTCACCAAGAGTCGCTTATTGGAAGGTTACGGTTTAACGGAGTGCTGCCCACTGGTTACTTTAAGCCCGGTGAACTTAGAAGACTTTAACGGCAGCATTGGCTTACCGGCACCGTCAACAGACATCCGTTTAATTGATGATAACGGTAACGATGTTGCCCTAGGTGAGTCAGGTGAAATGTTAGTGCGTGGCCCACAAGTGATGCTGGGATATTTAAACCGCCCAGAGGAAACCGCTAAAACCATCAAAGAGGAATGGCTTTACACTGGTGACATTGCCCGGATGGATGAGCAAGGTTTCTTTTATATTGTCGATCGTAAAAAAGACATGATTTTAGTGTCGGGCTTTAACGTCTTCCCTAATGAAATTGAAGAAGTTGTCGCCATGAACGATAAAGTACTTGAAGTGGCCGCAGTGGGTGTTCCAAACGACGTAGCGGGTGAAGTGGTTAAAGTGTTTATCGTGAAAAAAGATCCTTCTTTAACCGAGCAAGAAGTGATTGCGCACTGTAAGCAACATTTAACGGGCTACAAAGTGCCTAAACTGGTAGAATTCCGCAAGGAATTACCCAAAACGAATGTAGGCAAGATACTACGCCGCGAATTACGCGGTTAGTTCTTAGAGCCGGCGATTGCCGGCTTTATTTTTTGAAGAGAGAACACCATGTCGTTGCTTAGTGATAATCAAAGTTTAGCCCGTTTTTGTTTGCAGGCAGCAGAGCAGCCTAGCTTAGCGGTTGATACTGAGTTTATCCGGCAAAGTACCCTGTCACCGAAGTTAGGGTTAATTCAATTATTTGATGGCCAGCATTTTGCGCTGGTAGATCCGCTGGCGATTGATGATTGGACGCCATTACAAACGTTGTTTGCAGCGCCGCATATTTGTAAAATTCTGCATTCTTGCACCGAAGATTTAGAAGCTTTTGCAACCATTAATATTACGCAGCTCACTCCCTTGTTTGACACGCAACTTGCAGCAGAAGTGATCGGTTGGGGTGGGAGTATTGGCTATGCTCGGTTGGTCGAGCAAATTACCGGCGCGGTGATCGATAAGAGTGAAGCGCGTACTGATTGGTTGGCAAGGCCATTAGCGCCCGCACAGTTAGCGTATGCTGCGAATGATGTAAAATATTTGCTCGATGTATATCAACGTTTGCTTAGTGAATTTAAAACCCCGCAGCAACTCGAGGTTTTATTCGCGGAAGGGCAACAATTACTGCAATGTCGCCAGCATCAATTGCCTGATCAATTTAAGTTTTTAGAGATTAAAAACAGTACCCAATTAAATAGTCGTAAATTAGCGGTATTACGTGACATCGTAAGTTGGCGTTTTCAGTATGCCAGTAGCAAAGATCTGGCATTGGGTTTAGTGGCTAAAGATGCTCAGTTGCTGGAATTAGCGAAACGCCGCCCGGCCACCCCAGAAAGTTTATTGAATATACCCGGCATGGCGACTCGTGATATGCGTCGACATGCCAAACTATTAGTGGAGTTAATTCAGCAGGCGAAAGCGTTAGCGCCAGAGCAGTGTCCACAACGTTTTTATCATCTTGACCGTTTTGCCGGAGAAAAGGTGGTGTTAGCTGAACTGGGGCAGGCGGTGAAAGAAGCCGCTGCCAGTAGTGGTTTGCCCGCCCCATTTTTGTCAACCCGTCGGCAATTGCATGAGTTTTTTAATTGGTGTTGGCGGGTGTCCGATGAGCAACGTTCACAATTACCGGTCCCTGAATATTTACGAGGCTGGCGTGCAGAGCTACTAAAACCGTTTTTACCCAAACCAGCACATATCGACTTTTAAATTAACTGAACAACAACGTTAGTTAACGTTAAATGGATTTATGTAAAAAATAGGTGTTTTCTTTCGATATTTGTCAACTTTTTCGATTGATCCCTTAATTTTGAGACAGCGTAAATTTTCCCGCTTATCAATTAAAAGGGTATTAATGATGAAGAAAATATTAACACTTTCCTTAGCTTCTGTGGCAATGCTTTCCTTAAGTGCTTGTAACAGCAGTAACGATGATGAAACCATCACACCACCAGGTCAGCCTGCAGCCGTTGCGGATGCCACCTTGAAGTTTGTACATGCCTCGTCAGATGCACCTGATGTCAATATTCGTTTTGGCGCGAACGCGGTATCGGGTTTGGCTTATGCTCAGAGTTCTGCAAATTTCAACGTGACTCCGGACACATACCAAGTTGCTGTTGATGCCATTTTACCAGGTAATAGCACTGCCACAGTGATTGGCCCATTGGGTGTGACGTTAGCCGAAGCGACCAACTACACCGTATTTGCTGTTGGCTCTGTTGCAAATGAAACCTTAGAACCGCTAGTGGTTACCTCTGATGTTGCGCCACTGGCTGCGGGTAACATCCGTGTGCAAGTTGTACATGCGGCTTCAGCAGCACCCACTGTGGATGTGCATGTTACTGCGCCAACGGATGCCTTAACCGCTCCCTTAGCAACTCTTGATTATAAAGACTTTACTGCGCCCGTAGATGTGCCAGCAGGTAACTATCGTGTCCGTATTACACTTCCTGGCCAATCTACCGTTGTATTTGACTCGGGTACTTTAGAGTTAGCCGCAGGCACGGATTTAGTGGTAGCGGCAATCAACAACCGTTTATCAGGTGCTTCACCTGTCTCATTGTTAGCGGTTGCTCCAGATGGTAGCTTCTTTGATGTGGCTGATGCCAATACCACTTCTTCAGTGCGCGTCGTACATAACGTCTCAGATGCACCTGCTGTTGATGTTATCGTTAATGACAGTATTGAACTGGTTTCGGCGTTATCTTTCCCTGACTTCACTGATTATGTGGGTGTTGCTCCAGATACCTACAATGTTAAAGTCGCTGCGGCTGCAGATAATAGTGTAGTGGTCATTGATGCAGACCTGACCTTAGATGCTGGCGCGTTTTACAGTGTGTTAGCCGTGGGTTCTTTGCAAAATGATACCATTGAGCCGTTAGTGTTAGCGGATATGCCACGTCGTGTTGCCACTGAAGCACAAGTGCGTATTGTGCATGGGTCTACCTTAGCCGGTCCTGTTGATATCTATGTTACTGCTACTAATGATATCAGCGCTGCCACCCCTGCGTTTGCAGCTGTGCCATTTAAAGCCGACACCGGTTATGTATCGCTAGCCGAAGGTACTTACTTTGTTACGGTAACACCCGCGGGTAGCAAAACGGCTGCTATCGGGCCATTATCGTTAGACTTAGAGGCTAACAAAATCTACACCGCGGTTGCTCGTGATGGTGTAGGTTTAACCGGTAACGTGGGTTTGATTTTATTAGACGATTTTAACTAAGTCGTTACTGAAATACTTTTTCCTGTATCTTGAGCGACTAGCCTTGGCTAGTCGCTTTTTTTTGCCTGAGGCCTGCATTATTTAAGCTATTGTTTATATTGATGTAACGTCCTATATTTGACCGCTTTGTTTTTGCAGCAGCTAACAGGCCGGTGTGGCTTAGCACAGATAGAGGCAGACGCATCCCACCGTTGTGCGTATAATCGGCCGCTAATTTACGGGGTGGTTATGTCGTTAACGCGTGAACAAAAACTCGGTGGTGTATTTGCTGCCAGTGCTTATACCTTATGGGGCATTGCCCCGTTATACTTCAAACAGATTGATTATATCCCGGCTGCGGAGATTTTAATTCACCGTATTGTTTGGTCATTTCTCTTATTAACTTTGGTGATTGTTGCACTGCGCCAAGTACACAGCACCTTTAGGGTGTTTCGTCAGCCGAAAATGTTGGCTAGCTTATTGCTGACTGCGGTATTGCTAGGTGGCAACTGGTGGTTGTTTATTTGGGCGGTGAATAATAAACACATGCTCGATGCCAGCTTAGGCTATTACATAAATCCGTTGCTGAATGTGCTACTAGGTATGGTGTTTTTGGGCGAGCGCTTGCGTAAATTACAGTGGCTGGCGGTATCGCTGGCAGCAGCAGGTGTGTTGTGGCAAATCATCAGTTTTGGTGCTTTGCCTTGGGTCGCTTTAACTTTGGCGTGTTCTTTTGCGATCTATGGCTTGTTACGCAAAAAATTGGCGGTCGATGCCATTACTGGTTTGTTTTTTGAGTCTTTATTGTTAATGCCCCTGGCGCTGTGGTATTGGAACACCTTTGCAGAGAGTTCAGCCGTTAATTTGTTAGACAACACCTTGGCGTTAAACGCTTATCTTATGGCTGCGGCCTTTGTGACCACGATCCCTTTGCTGTGCTTTATTGCCGGTGCGCGTCGTTTACGCTTGTCGACAATGGGGTTCTTTCAATATATCGGTCCAACTTTTATGTTTATCTTTGGTGTTTGGCTTTATCAAGAGCCGTTTGTGGCCGAGCGCTTATTTACCTTTAGTTTTATTTGGGCGGGGCTAATTTGTTACAGCTATGATGCTTGGCGTAACTCGCGCCAATCGCGAAAAGCCGGCTAAAACAAGCAATAAAAAAGCCAGAGCATGGCTCTGGCTTAAGGTATCTTTCAGGCGGTTACAACCGCTAAACGGAGTTTAGTCTGCCAGTTTCATTTCTGTGCTGATCACGACACCATGCTCGTTGACACCAACAGACATGCCAATTTTCATATCTGATTGCAGCATCGATTCAAGCTCGGCAGGCATAGGTTGTCCTGACATGGCAAACATTTCACCCAGAGCGGCAAAGAACTGTTGATAATCCATACCAAAAGCAATCATGCCGTTTTTCTTTAAGGCTTCTTTAGCGATCACTTGTGCTTGAGCGGTGGCTTTATCACCCACATACAACAAGAGGTGATTACCGCTTAGCTTTAGCCGTACATCTAAATTAAGCATGGCGACGGGTGGAAAAATATCCGCTACGGCAATGTCTTCGTCATCAGCTGGCAGCGTAATATTCGCCAAAGGCGGTAACATCGCTTTGGCATTTGCTAATAAGGTTTGTGGATTATCAGCCGACAAGGTCACTAAGGCATCAGCCGCTTTTGGCTGCCCTGTGTTCATGTCGATGCTAAAGCCATTAATAGTTACTGAAGCACCTTGCAAGCCATTGGCAGCCATGCCGGCCATGGCTAACATCATCATAGGGTTTTGCGCTTTCATCTGCTCTTGTATCGCCACAAGTGGCTCACAGCTAAGCGTCAGATCTGTCATGCCAGCCCACATTTTACTAATAGCTGGGGTCAGTTGGCTGATCTCAGTTCCCATGGCTAGGTAGAACATGGACGGATGGATCCCACCCGTTAAGCTAGACGGGATAAAGCCTTGCATACTCTGCATGCCTTCTAAAGCAATTTTGCTTTCTGTAGGCCAAAGCATCGTGCCGCTCATATGTAAACCGCTGTTATCTTGCTGGGCAATTTTGGCATCCATTACTAAACCTGGCCAAGTTTTCGCGAGCATGGCGGCATCAGTACGACAGGCATCGCTGTGCCACACTTCAAGCGCAGCAGGTAGGCCATCTGTAAAAGTTAACTGCAAATCTTTAGCTAATTGATTGCCATCAGTAGTGGTTAAAGCTAAAGCCAGCTGTTCGGTACTTAAAAAACCAATGCCATCTTGATGCAGCTGATATTTCTTGCTCATTTCGGTGAGCTTTTGGCTGTTACCTAAATTTTGTGCAGGCTTACTTTGCGCTAAACTTTGCGCGCGGTGCTCAGCCGATAATTGCGTGTTGTGTAAAACCACCGTACCCCAGCCGCGATCAATACTGACCAACAGCTCTAAACCAGGCATGGCATCACCTAAGGGATAAGCCTGATAGCTATGCTCGCCCAACTGACGTTGTTCAGAGACGACGCCGCTTTGGGTCGCTGCGCGCTCAAAGAAAGCCTGAAAGGCTAAAGCGTCAGACACTTCAAAACGCACCACCGGTGCCGCGCCAACTAAATAACTGAGCGAGCGTGTTTTGGCCATAATGCCAGTATTGGCAACAAAGGTTTCTGGTGATGTTAATACGGTCAGGTAGTCTTGAAATAAGGCTATGGCAAATTTCAATGCTGGCGAGCCATTCTCAGATAATGCGGCCATCGCTTGCTGCATTTCGTCAGAATTATATTGTGCCGGTGACATACCGAGACTTTTTAAATAGGACACGATATCCAGAGCAGTAAATTGGCCAGAAAACAGCGCGGTATCTGCAGGAACGTAGTCTAGCTCGGTAAACGAGCTTGGGCTGGTCGATGATTGATTGAGGGCTAAATAGCCAGCAACGCCTGCGGCAACGATAGCGGCGGCAATTAGGGTCTTGCGCATTGTCTGCTCCTTTGACATAGAGTTATGATAAAAAGCGCTGCTTAGCGCTTATCATCGGGGAAAGTAACGTTTAGCTCGAGTACTGAAAGTTCATCACTGCGTTGTTCCAATGACACGGCAATTTGATCTGCAGGGATATCGACATATTTACGAATGACTTCTAATATATCACGTTCCATTTGCGGCAAGTAATCTGGGCCAGAGCGTCTTTTGCGTTCATGAGCCACAATGATTTGCAGGCGCTCTTTGGCCGTGCTGGCGGTATTTTTTTTAGTTGAACGAAAATAATCCAGTAGCGACATTAGTTATCCTCCAAAGATCCTTTTGATAAAGCCCTTTTTCTCAACGGTCAGAAAACGGAATGGCCGTGTTTCGCCTAGCAGGCGTTGTACGGTATCTAAATAAGCCTGACCAGCATCACTATCTTTATCTAAAATAACGGGTTGGCCCGAGTTAGAGGCATTGAGCACCGCTTGAGACTCAGGGATCACGCCTATCAGTTCGATGGCTAAAATTTCTTTAACATCTTCAACGCTCAGCATTTCGCCCTTTAACACGCGTTCAGGGTTGTAGCGGGTTAATAGCAGATGTTCTTTAATGCCTTCTTTACCATGCTCGGCGCGTTGTGATTTGCTGGAGAGCATACCGATAATGCGATCAGAATCGCGAACTGACGACACTTCAGGGTTGGTCACCACGACCGCTTCGTCGGCGAAATAAAGCGCCATCATTGCCCCTGATTCGATACCCGCTGGCGAGTCACAAATAATAAAATCAAAATCTTCAGATAATTCTTTCAGTACACGCTCAACACCATCACGGGTTAGGGCGTCTTTATCGCGTGTTTGTGATGCTGGTAAAATAAATAAATTTTCTACGCGTTTATCTTTAATCAGTGTTTGTTTTAAATTCGCTTCACCGTTGATAACGTTAACAAAATCATAAACAACCCGGCGTTCGCAGCCCATAATTAAATCGAGGTTACGCAAACCAATATCAAAATCAACAATGACGGTCTTTTTGCCAGCCAACGCTAAACCGGTACCAATCGCTGCGCTGGAGGTGGTTTTACCGACACCGCCTTTGCCCGATGTAACCACAATAATCTTTGCCATAGTGACGATCCTTACACTAATTCTGAAATGACTAAGCTCTCGTCCTGCCATTTAATGCAGGCCGGTTTGCCCCAAAATTCACCTTGCAGACTATCGCTAAGCCAGTAGTTTCCAGCTATCGACACTAATTCTGCCTGCATATTAAAACAATACACGCGTTTGCTATGATCACCATTAGCTCCCGCAATAGCTTTACCCCGAAGGGAGCCGTAAATATGGATGTTGCCATCGGCAATCACTTCAGCGCCGGCGCCAACGGCACCTTTGATAATGAGATCTGCGCCTTTAGCATAAATTTGTTGGCCTGAACGTACTGTTTGTTCAACCACTTTGCTGTCCATGGTGCTCTGTGTTACTTGCGTTTGAACGGCTTTTTCAACGACGGCCGCAGCCGCTTTGACCGGCGCTTTACCGGCTTGCAGTACCGCTAAGCCTGCTTGTTGCGCTGCCGTTTTTTGCTCATTATTGGCACCGGTTACACCAACCAGTACTAAATTTAATTTGGTAAACACCTGTTTTAAAACAACAAAGTCAGGCTCGTCCCGATTGTCTTGTAGATTTAACACGATAGGTGCCTGATAAAAGAAGCCCGGTGCTTGGGCGAGTTTTTCAGCGAGAAGGGGCTCAAGGGTATGAATACTTAGATCAGTACAATGTAACACGGACAAAGGGAACAAACTGCCCTTTAACTCTAAGGTGTGTTCAGACATAAAAATTCAGTGCTTTTGCTATTATTATTACTGCCATTGCAGCGTTATTATTTGCGTTACCGACAAGCGGCGCCATTACGCAAGACCTGAGCTTCATGTTATAGTCTTGCTATCTGTTAGGCAAGTTAGTGAAGTAGTTTTATTCTATGTTATGCGCCATTTATCGTAGCCTGCGTAAAGAAGGCACTTATCTGTATATTGAAAAGCGTGATGACTTCGAAAAGGTCCCCGCTTTATTACTGCAAAGCTTCGGAAAGCCGCAACTGGTTACCTTGCTCAATTTAGCTAAACGGGAACATTTAGCCCAAGTTGAAATCGAAAAGGTGAAAGCCGCTTTAACCGAGCAAGGCTACTATTTACAATTACCGCCCCCACCAGAAAATTTGCTTGCAGCACACAAAGCGTATAACGCGTCTTCGCTGCAAAAATAAAGGAGAGAAGTATGACAGGATTAACATGGCGTCGCTTGACTACCGCCGCGGGCTTGTGGCTTTGCAGTTCAGTGGCATTGGCGAATACTGAGGTGGCTCAATCTGCCGAAGTGGCTAAACCCGACTTTGCCAGCTACACCGCGGCCTTTAAAGCAGAAGCTGCAACTAAAGGTTATGATGCCGCTTTATTAGATGCCGTATTCTCCAGCCTAGAATTTCATGAGCGGGTGGTAAGCGCCGATCGCAGTCAACCTGAAGTGGTTGAAACGCTCAACACCTATTTACCGAAGCGGGTCAGTGAAATCCGCATTCGTATGGCGCGCGAGCGTTATCAACAATACCTACCGCAACTAGAACAAATAGGCCAACGCTATGGTGTACAGCCACGCTTTATTATCGCGCTTTGGGGGTTAGAAAGCAGCTTTGGCCGTTTTATGGGCACTTATTCCATTCCCTCGGCTTTAGCCACCCTTGCCTATGAAGGGCGTCGCGAAACCTTTTTTCGCCAAGAGTTTTATAATGCGCTAGATATTCTGGCAGAGGGCCATATCACGCTTGAAAACATGAAAGGCTCTTGGGCTGGCGCCATGGGGCAAAGCCAATTTATGCCAAGTTCTTTTATGGCTTATGCCCAAGATGGGGATGGGGATGGTAAAAAAGATATTTGGACGAACGAGCTGGATGTTTTCGCTTCTATCGCCAATTATTTAAAAAACCAGGGTTGGGATAACAACAAAACTTGGGGGCGTGAAGTGTTACTGCCAGCCAATTTTGATCCGAGCCATGCCATTCAACGCGGCAGCTTAGCCCGTGCCGAGTGGTTAAAACGTTGGGATGCTTCTGAGCGCAGTGTGATGCAATGGCACAAACTGGGTGTCACCCGTTTAAATGGTAGCGCTTTACCAAAAAGTGAGCAGCCGGCGGCATTAATTATGCCTGACGGTGAAAAAGGCCGTGCTTTTTTGGCATACAGTAATTACAAAAGCTTAATGCACTGGAATCGTTCTTATTATTTCGTAACCAGTGTTGGCTATTTGGCCGATCTGATTGTGGCAGAGCAGGGCTAAACATGTATCAACATCTAACAATGGCCAACGTCGATATCGCCTTACCTGTGGGTAAGGTGGTGTGTATTGGTCAAAATTATCAAGACCATATCGCCGAAATGCAAAGTACCACCGCTCCCGAAGCCTTGTTTTTCATTAAACCGGCTACGGCGCTGGTGCCATTAGCACCGCAATTTAGTATCCCGCAGCAGCAGGGCGAGGTGCATAACGAGCTGGAAATCGCAGTGTTGATTAAAAGCCGATTATGCAAAGCCGATTATGCCACAGTCAATGATGCGATCTGGGGTTACGGTTTGGCTTTAGATTTGACGCTGCGCCAAGTTCAGGCCAAGTTGAAGCAACAGGGTCGTCCTTGGGAAATCGCCAAGGGTTTTGATGGTGCTTGTCCGCTCAGTGGCTTTGTTCCTAAAAACCAAGTGCAGCATCCGCAACAATTAGATTTTAGCTTATCGGTAAACCAGCAGCTGCGCCAACAAGGCAATAGCGCCAATATGATCCGTGGCATTAATCAGTTAATCAGCGAAATGACCCAGCATTTTACCTTGCTACCTGGCGATGTTGTTCTAACAGGTACGCCTGCAGGAGTCGGGCCATTGCAAGAAGGTGATGTTTTAACGCTAGAGCTCGCTGATTTTTTCTCGATAACAACGCAGGTAACCGCATAAATGGCTTTAACAGAGAATTTTTGGCAGCACAAACCGCTGGCTGAGATGAATAATGAAGAATGGGAAGCCTTGTGTGATGGCTGTGCTAAATGTTGTTTGAATAAGTTTATCGATGATGACGAAAGCGAAGGTCCCACTGCAGTGTTGCATCAAGATGAACAAGTGCATTTTAGTAATATTGCCTGTCGCTATTTAAACAGTCATAAATGCGAATGTACTGAATACACGCAACGCACCGTGCTAGTGCCTGACTGTATCAAACTCACCAAAGATAATTTAAAAGATATTTTCTTTATGCCGACCAGTTGTGCCTATCGCCGTTTACATGAAGGCAGAGGCTTACCGTCTTGGCATCCGCTACTTAACGGCGGTAAAAAAAGCTTAATGCATAAAAAACAAATGTCGGTACGCAACAAAACCATCTCCGAAGATCAGGTCGATATGGACAAGTTCGAAGATTATATTGTTAGCTGGCCATTGAATGACTTGGATTAAGCATGAGTGTAGAGCAATCCATTATTGCTGAAAGCGACTTGCTGCAGCAATTAAGCGGCTATTTAAATCCAACCGTCATCCAGCTAGGGTTATCGGTTTTGACTGTGCTGGCTTATATTGTGATCAGTCGCCGCCTCGTGCCCGTTATTTACGGTTTACTAAAAGGCCGGCGGATGCGTCCGGACATGAATAAACGGGCATTGGTGGTTTTTCATATCTTATTGTTGTTAGTGTTGTTGGTGATGCTTAGCATCGTTTGGGGCGTCGACATTCGTGGCTTATTGGTGTTGGCTTCATCGATCATTGCGGTAGCCGGTGTCGCCTTATTCGCTTCATGGTCATTAATCAGTAACGTAACGGCTTTCTTTATCTTACTGGGGCAAAAAGACTTTGCTGAAGGCAGTAAGGTGCGCATTATTGATGGTAATAATGCGTTAGAGGGCGATATTGCAGAAATTCATTTATTCAATACGGTGCTGAAAACCAACGATAATGAGCGCATTATCTATCCAAATAACCTGATTATCTCGCGACCGGTGGTCATTGTGAGCGTTGCACCGGCTAAAAAGCGGCGTACCGTGGATGTCATGGCAAAAGCCGAACGTTGGCGACAGAAAAACCTACAAACGCGCCCAGTAAACCGAATTAGCAAGTGACAGTACTGTTGAATTTAGGTAGATTGAAAAAATCCAATGATTACAATAACGCAACGGCTGGATGCGCTTAAAACAGATTAAACTTGCCGGCTTTAAATCCTTTGTCGATCCGACCACTGTGCCGTTTCCTGAAGCGATGACAGCGGTGGTTGGGCCTAACGGCTGTGGCAAATCAAATGTTATTGATGCAGTACGCTGGGTGCTGGGCGAAAGCTCGGCCAAGAATCTGCGTGGCGATGCCATGACTGACGTTATTTTTAACGGTTCGGCCCAGCGTAAACCCGTTGCTCAAGCATCGGTAGAATTAGTCTTTGAAAACACACAAGGCCGCTTAGCCGGTCAAATGGCCGATCGCAGCGAAATTGCCATAAAGCGTTTGGTCACCCGCGATGCACAATCCAGCTACTTTTTAAACGGCAGTAAATGCCGTCGTCGTGATATTACCGATATCTTTTTAGGCACAGGGCTAGGCCCTCGTAGTTACGCCATTATTGAACAAGGTATGATCTCGCGGTTGATCGAATCTAAGCCGCAAGAGTTACGGGTGTTTATTGAAGAAGCGGCGGGGATTTCAAAATACAAAGAGCGGCGGCGCGAAACGGAGAATCGGATCCGGCATACGCGCGACAATTTAGATCGTTTAGCCGATGTGCGTGATGAATTAGCCAAAAATATCGATAAGTTAAAACGCCAAGCCACTACCGCTGAGCGTTACAAAGAACTGAAAGCGCAAGAGCGCAAATTAAAAGCTGAGGTGACAACCATTAAATGGTTAGCATTTAATCAGCAATTAACCGGCCTTGAGCAACAACTGGCGGCAGAAGAAACCGAGCTGCTTAAGTTTGAAACCAGCCAGCAAGGCGATCAGCGCATCTTAGTTCAACTAAAAGAGCAGGCGGTAGAGGCACGCACTTCGCAAGAGCGCTGTCAGCAGCAATATTATCAGCTTGGTGCCAGTATTAGTAAGTTAGAGCAGCAAATTGTTAATCAGCAACAGCAACAGCAGTTTTTGCAAAGCCAACTCCAACAAAAACAAGACAGCTTGCAACAATTTAGCCAACATCAACAGGCTGATCAGCAGCTATTAGCCGATTACACGGCGCAACTGACGCAATTTGAGCCACAGATAGCGCTGTTAGAGGATCAGTTATCCGAAGTTGATGAGCAGTTATTGTTGGCTTCTCAAGCGTTACAGCTGCAACAACGACGCTTTGAAGATTGGCAAGAGCAGCGTTTTAGTTTACGCCAGCAACAGCAGCAATTAACAATGCAATTACAGCATCTCGCCCAGCAGCAACAGCATGTTTCAGCACAATTGCAGCGGCAGCAAGCACAGCTCGAGGCTATTGACGAGCAAGTATTAAGCTTGGAGTTAGCCCAGTTAACCGAACAAGAAACCTTAATGGCTGCTGCCGTTACTCAAAGCAGTGTGCAACTCGCAACGTTGCAAAATACCTTAGCTCTTGCAGCCGAACAACGTGAACAAACACAGCAGCAGCTGCAGCAACTGCAAAATCAATGGCAGCTGGTGCATAATGAAGCTCAGCGACTCACGGCGATCCAGCAGTCTTTACCGAGCTCAGCACAGCATGTTTTACAACAGCTGGAAATAGTCGAGGGTTGGGCGCTCGCTGTAGCCTTTGCCTTAGGCGAGTTACAACATGCTCAAATTGGCTGTGCTGCTCAGAGTGAAGTGCAAACCTATTTAGACGCTGCAGCGCAAAGTGCAGTGCCCGGTACGTTAGCCGCCCAAGTGCTTAGCGGCCCTTATCCTGAAAGCTTTCAACATATTTTAGTTGCAGAGTCGTTGGCGCAGGCCAAAGTGATGCAAACCCAATTAGCTGCAGGGCAATCTGTGATTTGCCCGCAAGGGATCTGGCTGGGACAAAACTGGGGGCAATTACCCAGCGCCAATGCAGCCGACAGTGCTTTACTGCGCCAAGAGCGTTTACAACAATTAATAGCTGAACAGCAAAAATTAACTGCTGCACTATCCGTGGCTGAGGCAACGGCTCATGCCGCGAAACAGCGCTGGCAAGACACGCAAAGCCAATTCACAGCGATACAGCAGCAATTAGAGCAGCAAAAAACCGCTTGGCAGCAACAGCAAACCGCTGTGCAGTTAAAACAACAAGCTTTAGCACAGCGACAACAACAACGGCAGCAACTCGTTGAAACCATCGGCGCGCTTCAGGATGAGCTGGTGCTACTTGCAGCCAGCAGCGAGCCTTTGCGCGATCAACAAGAGGTGGTTGCTGAGCAATTAAGTGAGCAACAAGCTGAGCAAATAGAGTTTGAGCAGGCCGAGCAACAGGCTCGGCAGCAAGAAAGTCATTTACGTGGGCAAAGTGAGCGGTTACGCCAACAATTACTAGAACAACAAATGCAACAAACGCTTTGTCAGCGTCAGCAGCAAAGCCTTGCCCAGAACCTCAATCGTGCCCAAGAGCAACAGCAACAATTACAATCGCAAATTGATGAGTTAACCACACAACTGCAGCAACAAGCCGATCCAAGCGAACTGTTACAAGCACAGTTGCAGGAAAATTTAGGCTTGCATGTGGATGCTGAGCAGGCTTTGCAACAGGCGAATGAGCATTTATCGACGATTGAGCAACAAATTCGTGCCCTAGAGCAAGGTCAATCAGGTATAGTGCACTTAGTTGCGCAACAGCAAAAGAAACTGGAGTCGTTGCGCTTAGATGCTGAGGGTTACCGAGTTCGTGCTAACAATATGTTGGAACTCTTACGAGAGCAGCAGGTCATCTTAAAAAGTGTGTTAGCGGATTTACCGGCAGACGCGCAAGAGTCAGTATGGCAGCAGCAACTGGATAAAACCGTAGATGCGGTATCCCGACTTGGCGCAATTAATTTAGCCGCGATAGAGGAATATCAGCAACAAGCTGAGCGCAAGCAGTATTTAGATGAACAACATGCCGATTTAATTGCGGCACTCGATACGCTTGAAACAGCGATGCGAAAAATTGATCGGGAAACACGGCAACGCTTTAAAGAGACCTTTGAGCAGGTTAACCAAGGGTTGCAGCAATTATTTCCTAAAGTCTTTGGTGGCGGCAGCGCTTACTTAGATTTAACCGATGAAGACTTACTGGAAACCGGTGTGAGTATCATGGCGCGACCGCCGGGTAAAAAAAACAGTACAATTCATTTATTATCCGGTGGTGAAAAAGCGTTAACCGCTTTATCATTAGTATTTTCAATATTCAGGCTTAATCCTGCGCCATTTTGCATGCTGGATGAGGTTGATGCACCATTAGACGATGCCAATGTGGGTCGATTTTGTAATTTGGTGCGTGAGATGTCTGAAACGGTACAATTTATCTACATCAGCCACAATAAAATTGCGATGGAAATGGCCGCGCAATTAATGGGGGTGACTATGCAGGAACCCGGCGTCTCTCGAGTGGTGGCGGTTGATGTAGACGATGCTGTCAAGCTGGCAGTAGCCTAAGAACAGTGAAAGGTATAAGAAATGGCTAGCGACTTGCGTATGGTTTTAATTATTTTAGGTGCCTTAGTATTGGGCGGCTTATTTTTACATGGCTTATGGACGGTGCGTAAAAACAGCTCGAAAACGCAACACCGTTATCATCCAGAAGAAAATACCAAGGATGACACGGCTGAAGGTTTTGATGAATTAGGCGTTGGCCCTGTTCGGGTGGTTAAAGGGGCGGCAGCGGCTAAAAAGCCGGTAGAGTTAAAGCGTTTTAATACGCCTCGACCAGAGCTCAAGCCGCAGAGTCGGCCCATTGATGTGCAGCGCCCAGCAGAGCAAAACGATTTATTTAGTGAGCCAAAAGAGCCGAGTTTAAATTTTTCAGCCATAGAGCAAGTAGAGCCGAGCTTATCCGCTGTCGATGACTTTGATTATGAGAACGAGGTTGCGACAGACAGCGCTCACAGCAGTAGCAGTGCCAACGAGTCCGAAGCGTCGTCATCAGAAGTGTTGATTTTGTACGTGCTGTTACCCGAAAATAAAGAGATCCAAGGCCAAGAATTGCTGTCAGCCTTAACGCCTTTAGGTTTTAAATACGGTGATATGGATATATTCCATCGTCATCAAGACAGTGCCGGTAATGGCGAAGTATTATTTAGTCTAGCTAATATGTTTAATCCTGGGACCTTTGCCTTGGATAAAATGGAACAACTGTCGACCCGTGGCCTAAGTTTATTTATGACCTTGCCAGGGCCAGGTGAGCCATTGCAAAACTTTAATTTAATGAATAACGCTGCGAAAAAATTAGCAGAAGAATTTGGTGGTCAGGTGTTAGATGGTCAACGTAGTGTATTAACAGTACAAACGGTACGACATTATGTTGAACGGATCCGTGAGTTCCAACGGCAGCGTTTGATCCATCGTTAAGTTAATATCTAATATCCTAACGGCAGGTAATTACCTGCCGTTTTTCGTCGAGAGTTAGGCCCGCTTATGAAACCAACAGCTGAACAGCAATGCGCTGCTATCCGCCAACAACTGGCAGACTATAATTATCAATATTATGTGCTGGATGCGCCGACTGTCCCTGATGCGGAATATGATCGTCTGTATCGTGAGCTGCAAAAGCTAGAGCAACAGTTCCCTGAATTCATTACCCAAGACTCACCGACACAGCGGGTGGGCGGTGCCCCCTTGGCGAAGTTTGCGCAGGTACAGCATCGCTTACCGATGTTGTCTTTAGACAATGCCTTTGCCGCAGAAGATCTGAGCGCCTTTAGCAAGCGCATGCGTGACAGGCTAGATCTCAGCGGTGAGTTTAGCTTTTGTTGTGAGCCAAAACTGGATGGTTTAGCGGTGAGTATACGCTACGAAAACGGTCAGTTAGTTCAAGCAGCCACACGCGGTGATGGTTACACCGGCGAGGATATTACTAGCAATATCAGAACCATTAGAGCCATTCCATTACAGCTAAAAGGCGAGTCGATCCCAGCAGTGCTTGAAGTGCGGGGTGAGGTGTTTATGCCGCTTGCGGGGTTTGCCCGCTTAAATGAGCAGGCACGGCAACGCGGTGATAAGTTATTTGCCAACCCACGTAATGCCGCTGCAGGCAGCCTACGCCAGTTAGATCCGGCCATCACTGCCACTCGACCACTGATGTTTTACGCCTATGCCGTAGGCCAAGTTGAAGATCCGACTCAGCTGTTAGATAGTGCCTGTCACTATCAGCGTTTGCAGCAATTAAAACAGTGGGGCTTACCGGTCTGTCCGGAAATTCAGTTAGTGACGGGAGAGTCGGCGGTGCTGGATTATTATCAGCAGATCTTAACGCGACGTGCCGAGTTGGCTTATGAAATTGATGGCGTAGTGATTAAAGTCAGTAACTTAGCGCAGCAACAGGCTCTGGGTTTTGTTGCGCGAGCACCGCGCTGGGCCATTGCATTTAAATTTCCAGCCCAAGAAATGCTAACAACCTTACTTGATGTTGATTTTCAAGTTGGCCGCACTGGTGCCATTACGCCTGTTGCCAGACTTGAACCTGTGTCGGTGGGTGGTGTTACCGTCAGTAATGCGACCTTGCATAATCAGGATGAGATTAACCGTCTTGGTGTGCAAATCGGTGACAAAGTGATTATTCGCCGGGCGGGAGATGTGATCCCACAAATTGTGGGTGTGGTGTTAGAGCAGCGGCCTGAGCATGCTGTGCCGGTGCAATTCCCTAGTCGTTGTCCAGTTTGTCAGGCACATATTGAACGCGTCAGTGGTGAAGCCGTGGCACGTTGTAGCGGCGGTTTAAGTTGTCAGGCACAGCTAAAAGAATCGTTAAAGCACTTTGTGTCGCGCAAAGCGCTGGATATTGACGGTCTTGGCGATAAGCTCGTGGAACAATTAGTCGATCATGCACTGGTGAAAGCACCGGCCGATATTTTTGCCTTAGATATGCCGTCTTTGCTGGGGTTAGAGCGGATGGCCGAAAAGTCAGCATTAAAGCTGTTGCAGGCGATTAAGCAGGCTAAAACCACAACCCTAGCACGTTTTATTTATGCTTTAGGCATTCGTGAAGTCGGTGAGGCGACTGCGCTGAATTTAGCCACGCACTTTGCATCCTTAGATGCCTTAGCGCAAGCGAGCAACGAGCAATTATTAGCGGTCAGTGATGTCGGTTCAGTAGTGGCAGAGCATCTGGGCCATTTCTTTGCTGAGCCACATAATCAGGCCGTAGTCGCCGATTTGCTGGCCCAAGGTGTGCACTGGCCTGCCATGAGTAAAGTTGCAGCAACGGAGCAACCCTTAGCGGGGCAAACCGTGGTGCTGACTGGAACCTTACAAAGCATGGGCCGCGATGAAGCAAAAGCGTTATTGCAACGTTTAGGTGCCAAGGTCTCGGGCTCGGTTTCTGCCAAAACACATGTGGTAGTTGCGGGAGACAATGCCGGTTCGAAACTGGTTAAAGCGAATGAGCTCAATGTGCCTGTGTGGGATGAAGCTGATATGCTGCAATTGTTTCAGCAACATGGGCTTGTCGATGCGTAATCTTTATTTGCAGTGTGGGCAGTAATAGCGATGTTGTGTTGGCGAGCATGCTGATGAAAGAGTGGCCATTATTAGATAAATACGGCTTAGTCCCTGTACCAATGCGTTTATATTGGTTACTGATTTTATTGCTGCGGCCCTATCTAAGTTGGGTCTTGGTATTAACCGTACCTGCGCAGCAAAAAGATATGTTGAAACTCTTTTATCCGCAGCAGCAAGATTTTCTGATCGCTTGCTTATTGGCGTTACCCGTTTTACTGATTGTTGCCGCCTTGTCGCAGCGCAATGATAAACGTCATGCCGGCTGGCGGCATGTCTGGCGTTATGGTTTACCCATTTTACTGCTTTGTTGTTGTGCTGATCTGGCCTATACGCTTTATGATCTGCCAGACGATGCCATTTTAGATGCCCCATGGCGTTTGTTTACCTTAGTAGGGCTTGGGCTAGGCTTTGGCTGGCTGTGTCGCTCGCGTACCTTACCAGAGGTGTTTCGGGAGTGGCCGTTACCGGTAACTAAAGATTAGCGGCTGGTTTCAGTTTATGTTTAAGCTGATCATAGCGTTGTTGCTGATCGGGTTTTAGCATCGCTTGCTCAATAATTCGCTGGCACTGACGTAATAACTTATTTTGTTCTTTGATTGGGCACAACGGCCGCGGTGAAGTCAGAATGGTTTGCCACAAGTTTAACGCAATACCCGCATTTTTAGGCATCACTTGATGAGCTAATGAGAACGCGGCAAATGCTTGCTCCCAATGTCCACGTTGATATAACTGCACCGCACTGTTGTTGAGTTCGCGTGGGCCCAGTTGCATTTGTTTGCGTTCAGCTTTTTCTTGTTGCAGATAAGCATTTAACATCGGATCCGCTTGGTTTTTCAGACAATAATCACTTATCTGTTCAAATAAATGTTCAGCATTTTCAGTTAAGCCTACTTCATGCATCGCTTTGGCTTTATCGAGCGCATCTTCTAATGACTGAATGGGCGTATCGACTTTTAAACCCCGCAGTAAGGCTTTGGCCTTTTCTTTATTATCTTGTAAATAATGCAACCGCGCTTGGATGATATGTTGCTGCTCAGACAGTTCATGCTTATTAAACTGTTTTTGTAAACTGAGTAAGCTCTGGGTAGCTTGGCGATTTAATCTCACGTTCTGTTCTTCATCTTCGCTGCTCAGCGCGAAATCAATGCTGGCTCTGGCCAAATTAAGATATAAGTCTGGCTGTTCGAAAATTGAAAACCGTGCAAATTTAACCATGTCTTTCGCCGCACGGTATTGCGATTCATAATCATGATTTAAACGCGACATATGAAATAGCTGTTGTTGGCGTAATAAATTGCGTGGTGCTAAATCGGTGGCATCAATCAGATGCTGTTGCGCTTCTTGATAACGTTTTTGTTTAAACTCTAATTCGGCAAGCTGATCTAAAGCAAATAAGCGGCTGTCTGAACGCATCAGCATCGCTTCTAACTCACTAAAAGCCTGCGACTCTTTATCCAATTTTAAATAGCAGCGCACCAAGCCCATGCGCGCCCAGTTAAAGGGTTGGATCGCCAGCATCGCTTGAAAGTACTGCTCAGCCTCTTTATAACGCGCCAAGTTTAATAAAATATCGCCCTTGAGCTTTAATAATAACGGAAACCACTTGCGCTGATTGGCATCAGAAAGTTGCTCATCAATAAAGCTTAAAGCGGCATCATGGTTTTGCGCATCTAATAATTGATAGAGTTGGCGAAGCTGTTCTTTACGTTTTAAGACCCGCTCGATACGCACCTGCAAGTCTTTAATGGCAAAAGGTTTTGCTAAAAACTCGTCGGGTTGCAGTTCAATAACACTGTGCACAAGGGTAGGATCGGTTTCAGCACTGATAAAAATGACACCGGTGGTGTATTTTTGTAAGCCATTAAATTTGAGTTCTTCGTAAAGCTGGTAACCGTCTTTGCCTTCACCTTGGTTGTAAGAGCAAATAATCAGATCGTAATGATTTTCTCGACACAGGGTAAGGGCAAGTTGCGGCCGATCGGCCACCGTAATATCTTGATAGCTCAACTTTTCTAAGGCATAGCGTAAATAGCTCTGTGACAAGGCTTGTTCGTCAATAATCAGAATTCGTTCATCGCGTTCTAGCGAGCTATCCATCGTTGGCAATAATCCTAAAGGTTAGTCCAGTACACTATAGCAACTTTTTTGCACAGAATAACTGCTTAGTCGCAATTATTCATCGCATATTTTGCTGATTTTAAGAGGTTTTTAGTTAAGCCGCCTTGCGCTTTCTCAAGCCTAGGCTTCGCCACATCGCGCTTGGCGCAAAGTGGCTAAAAACGTCTTTTACCGATTAAAGCCTAAGTTTATAAGATTAACATAAGTCCAGATGCGATCCCTGCTAGTATTAACTGCTGGTATTTCATCGACAGCTAAAACAATAATAGGATACACCGTATGAACATTTTAGTGATTTTGGTCAGTTTCGTTGCCTTTTTAATGGTAGTGTTGCCTGGCCTGTTGTACAAATATGGCCTTTTTGCACTGAGCACGGCTTTTGCTGGCCTGCGTTATGGCGTTTATGTGGGAGGTGCAGCCTTAGTACTGTTATTAGTGTACTTAGTGCTGAAACGTAAAAATAGTAATTGGGGTTTAGCCGCGGCCTCAGCTTTGTTGGCTATATTTGCGGTGGCAGTGCCCGTCAGTTTATTAAATAAAGCGCGTTCAGTACCGCCTATTCATGATATTTCGACCGACTTAGTCAATCCACCTGAGTTTATTGCCATTGCCCCGTTGCGGGCAGATGCCCCCAACCCGGTCGCGTATGCTGGCGAAGAAACGGCCGAGCAGCAACGTGTTGCCTATCCTGAGCTGGCGACCCAGCAATATTCCCAAAGCCTTGAGCAAGTGTTTGCTGCAGCCGAAGCTGCAGTGAAAAGCTACGGCATGGAAATCGTCAATGTTGACCGCGCAGCCGGTATTATCGAAGCGACACACACCACGGCATGGTTCGGCTTTAAAGATGATGTGATTATTCGCGTGGTGGATAACGGCGAGATGCGCTTGTTGGATATTCGCAGTAAATCACGCGTCGGTAGAAGTGATGTTGGTAAAAATGCTGAGCGTATTAACAGCTTGATTAGCAGTATCAATAGCGCGTTATAATCTTTAAAACGTAAGTGTAATAAGGCGAAAGGGGATGGCAGACATCCCCTTTATTATTTGTTTAATTTGCCTTGTTGCCTTTGCTTAAGCGCTTTACCGCCCGCGCAAAGCAGCGAAACAGCTCACGTTGTGCGGGCAGATAGGGTAAATACTCGGGATGCCATTGCACGCCCACCACAAATCGATGCTTATGCTCAATCGCTTGCACAAAACCATCGGCATCTCTGGCGGTAATAATCAGGTTATCGCCTAAACGTTTAACTGCTTGGTTATGCAGGCTATTGACACTAAAGCGGCTGGGCGAGACACAATGGCTCAGTTGGCTCTCCGGTGCCACCGTGATTTCTTTAACTGGTAATGCGGTATAGGCATTGGGGGTTTTCTGGCGATCAGGGCGGATATCGGCATGTAACGAGCCGTTCGCCACAATATTAAGCAGCTGTGCGCCGCGACAGATGCCGAGAATGGGCAGCCCCGAATCGAGATATTGTTCAAGCAGGGTCATTTCCAGTTTATCGCGAGCGGGGTCATAACGACTGGTTTCGCGTGCACCCTCACCATAATGCTCAGGATGAATATCATCGCCACCACTAATGACTAGCCCGCTGATCGGCTGGTTCAGCTCTGGCCCACCAGGGTAAAGATAAATACCGCGCAAGCCCACTAGCCATAGATTAAAGCGGATAGCCCACCAACCAATGGGTAAGCGTTTACGTGGACCAGTTACCGCGATGAGCGGTTTGGTTGCGTTTTTCATCATTGCGTTAGCCTAACGTTTGCAGTAATTCTGTACTGCGCGTTAGCCATTTTTTATCAAGATCGCGCGTCAAGCGTTGATAGTCGGCACGAAACTCATCGATAAATTGTGCTAGCCGTTTGGGCTGATCCGCCAGTTGTTCAACTTTAAGCCAGCGCTGCCAGGGTTTTGATAGATCCCAATTCGGGTTATCAATATCGCAGTTGGGTAAGCGGTAATGCAAGGTGGGCCGCGCCTTGATTAAAGCGCGCTCTGGATGCGTGTCTACCCATTTTTCATCGATGTGCGCAATTAATGGTAGTAAATCTAAACTGCGATTGCGGCTAGGGTTGTACGCCATATAGTCGCGAATAAAGTTATCTAAATCAGGTTGATACTGTGGGTCTACCACCTTAAGGATATAGTCTTTGTTAAAGTTATCGATATAGGGCGTAAGCTTGCGCACGAGGTCGATGTTTTCTTCAGCATAAATATAATCATACAAACACATATAGGCTTGCAGATACCTGACTAAGGTTGTCACCTGAAGATCAGGCAGATCAGGGTTTAAGTGTAAACCGAAGGCATAACGTGCGGCTTTGCGTGTGCCTACCGCGCCATTTTCGCGTAAACAAAGAAAGAGGGCATGCAATTCAGCCAACTGACTGATGTTGATAGGTGGCGCGACCACTTCCCAAGGCACCAGTTGCTCGGCTGCCGATTTCAATAATTGTTCAGCCGCTTGATAAATAGCACTGCTTTGCTGCGCACTCTCTTCTGTAGCAACGATCTTTTGCAAGAGTTCAGCATCGAGTTCCAGCCGAAAATCGCCTACACGGCTGTCTTTAATCTGGTAGTTGAAGATCGAGTGTTTAATTACCTTACCGCCGAAACTTGCAGTAATACAATTGACAATCGACTCGGGCTGGCAGCCAGCAAATTCTAATTCAACCCCGACTTGTCGTTCGACATTCTGATGATTTTGCTGCTGAGGTGGCAGCCAAAGCGTGGTGTTATGCTCGCTCAAAATGGCTCCTTAATGTGTAAGTACAATATTCTTAAATCAATCACTTATAGTATCGCGAATGAAGGTCAGGTGCGAATTGCCAACAAACATACTGATATTAAACAAGTTTTAAATTACCAATTTAATTTATAAAAAAATATCAAAATAGTTGCATCTAATTATTCAAGTGGGTCGTTACTGCAATTGAAGATGAGCATTTATCAGCAAAGCCAATAGCTATGTCACTCATCAAACTCAGTTGATAAACTTAAGGACAACGTCATGACAACATCCAAATTAGTTCGGCCGACAGGGCCATTAGCTTTAAGCGCATTAGCTCTCGCCATGTTATTGGCTTTATCGGGTTGTAATGGTGATGATGGTGCTCCCGGTGAAATGGGCGCTACAGGGCAACCAGGCCAGCCTGGTCCCGTAGGAAACAATGGCCAGCCCGGTTTCGCCGCCGCTAATTTTCTTATCGCTAACAATGGCACGGATAACCGCAATACCGTGGATGTGGTTAACCAAAATGCCGCTATGCTGAAACGTTTAACCGGCTTAAATAATGAAGGAGTGGCGCTTGATCCGCTGGGCAATTTAGTGCAAGCCGGTGACAGCATGAACGGTAGTCTAAAAACCTTTTGTCAAATAGCTCAACGTGCTGATGGCGCTGCGTTTAACCTAAATAGTGATCGGGAAATTACCGGTGCAACAACCGGTTTAGTTAATCCTAAAGGAATTGCCTATTCTCAGATGCGTGGTTTAGTGTTTATTGCCGATCAAACTGCAATGCAAGTCACCGTATATGGCGGCGCCGCGGCAGGGGATGTCGCGCCGTTAGCTACCACCACCACCGATGCGATGCCGTGGGATCTGTTTTACGATGACAATAACGATAGGCTGTATGTGGCGCTAACAAATGGCGTACTGTCGGTTTACGATAATTATGTTGCAAGTAACTATGCCGCGATGCCAACACGCAATATTACCCCGGTTGATAGCAATGGGGCTAAACAATCGATTAATTTACATGGGATTGCCTACGATCGTTTATCTGATAAAATGGTTCTTTCGGATGTTGGCAGTGCTACCGATGCCACTGATGGTGCCATTTTTGTACTTAATAACATATCATTGGTCGATGGCAATGTTGTGCCTAGCCGAGTCATTAAAGGCCCCGCAACTAAACTGGGTAATCCGGTAGATATTATTTTATCGGGCAGCGAATTACGCATTGCCGAAAAAGCCAATGATGCCATTTTGGTGTATGCCAATATTTTTGCAGGTGCAAGCGGTGATATTGCGCCTGATTTAACAACCAGCGCCATTAAACCTGAAGCACTAGTTGAACTGACCGCTTCGCGCCAAGACGCAGATATATCTGATATCAGCAGTGCTGCTGTGTTACTTGGTGTTGCGGTATCCAGTAATCCCGCGGCAACAGGCCCGACAACAGGGCAAATAAGCCGATTAAATGCGCCTTTAACTAGTAACTTAGGCCAATATAATGCGCTACAAAATATTGAAAGCGTTACCTTTGATTTGGCAGGTGACAGTTACACCACTTTTGATACGGCGACTAGCGGTGGCATTGTGATTTCTAACCGTGTCGCGACTATGCGCCTAGGCGAGCAATATTCTGCGGCGCAAGATCGGATCATTACCGGAAGTAACACGGGCTTAATTTCACCCAAAGGCTTAGATGTTGATTCTGCCTCAGGTTTGATTTTTGTGGCTGAAAATAATGCGGCAACACCAGGCGTATTCATTTATTCAGCCTGTGCTAGCGGTAATGCCGCACCACTACTAGCCTTAAACACCGCTCCGGCCCAACCGTGGGATGTTGATTATGATCCCACTACAGATCGTGCTTTTGTCGCATTAACCAATGGCAGTGTTGCGGTGTTTAATCAAGTTAGAGCGAAATGGCTAGCGGGTAGTAGTGTCATTAGCACTGCAGATCGTATGATCACCCCCGCGGTCTCCGGTGTTGCTGTACCAGCGCCAACCAATTTACATGGTATTGATTATGATTTTGCCAGTGATGCGTTAATGGTCTCTGATGTGGGCAGTGCGGCCGATGCTACCGATGGTAAAATTTATATTCTAAATAATGCCAGCAGTGCTGATGGCTTAACCAATATAGCCGTTAATATCAGTGGCGCGAATACCTTGCTCGGTAATCCGGTCGATATTATGTATAGCGGTGCGCATTTGTATGTTGCCGAAAAGTCGAATAACCGCGTGTTACGATTTGATAATATCTTGAACAGTGCCGGTGGTAATATTGCTGCCAACGCCAGTTTTGCGGTAACCGCCCCCGAGTCGGTGGCGATTATTCCGGTGTATCTGACGAATCGGCAGTGATGCGCTAATCAGGATTTTGCGATAAGCGCTATGGCATAAAACCGGTACGATTTGATGCCGGTTTTAGTCCATTACTTTGCGCTTAGCGTTTAGCCTTGCCACTGAAACACTTCCTCCAAAGGCAATTTAAATTCAGCGGCGATCTTAAACGCGACTTCGAGAGAAGGGGAATATTTACCTGCTTCAATGGCGGCAATGGTTTGGCGAGTGACGCCAACCCGTTGTCCCAATTCTGCTTGCGTCATTTCACCATGCATGAAGCGTTGTAAGCGAATATTATTAGATAAGCTACCGTTCATGCCGCTTGCCTACGATAGCTGACCGCTACCATGCCATATTGCACCATTTCTGCTAACACAATCATAAAGAGTGCTGCGTTGACAATATCCCAACCGCTGTTAGAAAAGGGCATCACCACGCCGACTAAAATCATTCCGGTAATCAGCACATAATACGCTATGCTAACCGAGTACTGTTTAATGGCAGTATCACGCTCATCTGGCTGCAGCTTAGCTTCCGCTGGGTTAAAGAACCGTAATAAAAGATGGCCAATACCCAATAACGTCAGCTGAATAGCTACCGTAATGGCATAGCCGATTAACTGCCGAAGATCAGGCAACGGTTGTGCAGGAAAATAGCCCGTTGCGACTAAGCTAAAATAGGGGCCAAAGGTAAGCAACATGGCGCAAAGCGACAACCAAGCCACTTTCTCGCGATACGGCATTGTTTCAAGTAATAGCATATGGCTCTCCTAGGGTAAGTCAGTTTTATGGTAGCTATATCCAACTTAGTGTTTGCCTTAATTGTCATCATGTCAAATATTTTTAACTTTAAGTTGTAAAAAAACGGCACGCTTTAATGACAATGCGTGCCGGCTGCGGTTTATCAATTCTTTTTTATGGGGTTAGCAAAACCTTTGGCTAGAAGAAACCTAACGGATCTTCACTGTAGCTGACCAATAAGTTTTTGGTTTGCTGATAATGATTCAGTGCCAGTTTGTGGGTTTCTCGGCCAATACCGGATTTCTTATAGCCACCAAAGGCCGCGTGCGCCGGATACATATGGTAGCAGTTCGTCCACACCCGACCGGCTTCAATTTTACGACCAAAGTGATAGGCGCGATTCATATTGCGCGTCCAAACCCCAGCGCCTAAGCCAAATTCTGAACTGTTAGCCAGCTGCAGGGCTTCGGCTTCATCTTTAAAGGTTGACATCGAAATCACTGGGCCAAAAATTTCTTCTTGGAATACCCGCATATCGTTAGTGCCTTTCAAGATGGTGGGCTGAATATAATAGCCGCCGTTTAAGTCGTCACTTAGCTGTTCAACCTGGCCGCCGGTCAGTACCTGAGCGCCTTCTTGTTTGCCGATTTCAATGTAACTTAAAATTTTATCAAACTGTGCTTGGGAGGCTTGAGCGCCGACCATGGTTTCGCTATCCAGTGGGTTGCCGCGCTTAATTTGTAGTGTGCGCTCTAAAATGCGCGCAATAAATTGCTCGTAAATGTCTTCCTGAATAAACAGCCGTGACGGGCAAGTGCAAACTTCACCTTGGTTAAAGTAGGCCAACACCGCACCTTCAATCGCTTTGCTAAGAAATGAATCGTCTTTATCCATCACATCGTTAAAAAAGATATTTGGCGATTTACCGCCAAGCTCAACGGTAGACGGAATAATATTTTCTGCTGCACACTTTAAAATGTGCGAGCCAACAGGCGTAGAGCCGGTAAACGCAATTTTGGCAATACGGCTGCTGGTTGCGAGGGCTTCTCCGGCTTCTTTGCCAAAGCCATTGACCACATTCAGCACCCCGGCTGGCAGTAAGTCGCCGATTAATTCCATTAACACTAAAATAGAGGCGGGCGTTTGTTCGGCAGGTTTTAATACCACACAGTTACCGGCCGCCAGTGCTGGCCCAAGTTTCCATGCGGCCATTAAAATCGGGAAGTTCCACGGAATAATTTGGCCAACCACGCCCAGTGGTTCATGAAAATGGTAGGCAACAGTGGTTTCGTCAATCTCGCCAATACTGCCTTCTTGGGCGCGTATACACCCAGCAAAATAACGGAAGTGATCAATTGCCAGTGGTATATCGGCGGCCAGGGTTTCACGAATGGCTTTGCCGTTATCCCAAGATTCCGCGACGGCTAACATCTCTAGGTTTTGCTCCATACGATCAGCAATCTTCAGTAAAATGTTACTGCGTGCCGCTACAGAGGTACTACCCCAGGCGGCTTTAGCGAGATGCGCTTTGTCGAGCGCTAATTCGATATCTTCTTTACTCGAACGAGGGATCTGGCAAAACACCTTGCCGTTTACCGGGCTTTTGTTATCAAAATACTGGCCTTTAATGGGGGCGACCCATTCACCACCAATATAGTTACCATATTGCGCTTTAAAGTTAACTAAGGCACCCGCTGTACCTGGATTTGCATAAATCATAGTCTATCCTTTGTCTAAATAGTTTAGTAATTCATTACCTAAATCTGGCGGGAAGTTATTGTTTTTTAGCCGCCATAGGTTCACATTAGCGGAGCTGTGTTCAACACGCTTGCTTGCTAGTCCAGATTTTTTGTCTATTTGTCCAAACAGAGGGAGACTATGACAACATCGGTACTCACCCAAAAACGCCAACGCATTAATGTGCTTGTTGAAAACAAAGTGAGCTTTGCCGGTGAGCATGCTGAACTCAGTATTTATGACACCTATCAAGATGCGCAGCAGGTGGCGCTACACTCTAGCGAGTTATTGTTTTGCGGTATGCTAACGGGCAAAAAAGTCATGCATGTCGCCGATTGCCAATACCACAGCGCGTTCTTACCGCATCAATCTTTTGTGCTGGCGCCTGGGCAAAAGGTACTTATCGACTTTCCAGAGGCATCACTGCAACAACCCACTACCTGCCTTGCCATTGAAATCAGTACCGATAAAATTCGTAAGGTGGCCGATGCGTTGAATTTCAAACAAGAAATTAGCCATAGCGATTTTTTTCATTATGTGCCGAAACTGGTACACGGCCAGCATAATTCGCAAACGCAGCAGTTACTGCAAAAAATGATCACGCTGTTCAGTGAAAACGAGCAGCACCGTGACTATTTAATTGAATTGTCGTTAAACGAATTGATTACCCGTTTATTGCAGCAGCAAAGCCGCGAATTACTGTTGGCCAGTTGTAAGCAAAACAACCAAACAACACCGCTGGGTAATGTGCTGAACTATATTGAGCAACACCTGAGCGAAGATATTCAAATTGAAACGTTATGCAAAATTGCCTGCATGAGCCGCAGTAAATTTTATCAGCAGTTTAAATTAGCTTTTGGGGTAACCCCAGCGCAGTGGCAGCAGCAATTGCGCTTACAACAGGCTTATCGGTTACTGCAAACTGGCGAGCGGATAAGCCAAGTGTGTTATCAGTTAGGCTTTAATAACCCAAGCCACTTTAGCCGGGTGTTTAAACAAACCTTTGGGGCAGCGCCTATCCATATCGCTAAAGCCAATTAGCCGCCGCGAAAACGGCTAGCGATGCCGAAAACTGCAAAACCACAGTGACGCTTTTTTGTTAAGCGTAGCTGTGGTTAATAAGATTATTTGGCTTGGTGTTATTGCGCGGCTTCTTCTTTTTTTACCATGGCAAGCAGCGAGTCTTTAAGCTGAACACGGCGCATTTTTTTCTGCTCTAAATTGTCATCCGTAGTAGGGATACCGGCAGATTCAATACTAAATACTTCGTGATCTAAGTCGTTGTATTCATCAAATAACTTGGCAAAGTGCCGATCATGCATCTTTAAATGGCGAATAGTATGGTGATGATCGGGAAACTCACTGAGAAAGCTATGTTTTTCAAGCGTCATATTATTTCCTTATGCGATTAATTACTGTCTTACTCTGATAAGTATAGGCGTAAATTAAATAAGGTTTATTGATCTCGGTCACAGCGTTGTTTGAAACCACAGGGGCAGGCTTTAAATGTTGATTTTAAAAAAACCGTTCAATAGTTAACCGCCGGGCTAATAGAACTTTGGATGCAGACGGTTCTGACAAGTATTGGATAACGCATTGAAAGCGGTTTTTTCGTTTGACTACTTGCTCAATGTTGCGCGCTCACCGGCTTAAACTGATGTTCTTTAGGCTTGTTGATTACGCGGGTGCTAGGTATAGTCTTTATAAACAATCGTTGGACACTCCCATGCAAATACACCGTTTTCTTTTATTAATCCCCTTATTGCTTTGCACTGAAAATGCCTTAGCTGCGCAGCTGGACAATTTTAAAACCGGCCCCGTGTTTAACGATTTCGGGCCGACAGCACCTGTGCAACAAACTGAACCGGTGCCCGCCAATACGGTATTTAAGCTGGCTTTCGACGTCGCTAAAGCGGCAGAACCAGGCAAGCTAAATCGGTCGATAGAAAGTGCGGCTCGATTTATCAATATGCATGTTGCAGCGGGTGTGCCTATAGAAAATATTCAGCTGGCCGTGGTAGTGCATGGCAGTGCCTCTTTAGAGATGACGAACCCAGAATTTTATGCCGCCAATAAAGATGGACTAAAAAATAGCAGCGCCACTGCTATCGCACAACTACAGGAAAAGGGAGTCAAATTTTACCTTTGTGGGCAAAGTGCTGCTGCTAATGGCATCAGTAATGCTGACTTGCTACCCGGTGTAAATATGGCGCTTTCTGCGATGACTGCTCAGGTGCTATTGCAACAGCAAGGTTTTGCCATTAATCCATTCTAAAATTCTTGATGTCAAAGCCCAACTGCGCCGAGGGTTACGGTATTTCTGCCAGCACGCTTGCTGCTGTAAAGCGCTTCATCTGCGGCTTTTAGCGCACTCACGTAGTCGTGTTGTGAGGTATCTACATACACTAAACCGATACTGATGGTCAGTTCGACCTTGGCATCAGCCACAAATTGCAGTTGTTTTTCAACTTGTTCACAGAGTCGTTGGCTAATTTTGAGTGCGGTGGCCTCATCTAGATCGATAAGTAGTGCAGCATATTCTTCACCACCAATGCGGCCAATAATATCGTTACAACGTAATTGTTTTGATAACAACTGTGCCACGGCTTTTATAGCGCTATCGCCTACCGCATGGCCAAATTTATCGTTAATTTTTTTAAAGAAATCGATATCGATCATCATTAATACGGCAGGCAAAGGCCGCTGTTGTTGCCAATAACGTTCCACCTGATTGAAAAAATGCTCACGATTGGCCAATTTGGTTAAGCCATCGCGTTGCGACTTTAAGGTGAGCTTGCGTTCTAGTTTCAAAAAGCATAACCAGGGTAGCAATAGGGCGGTAAAGGTGGTCAATAAAATATGACTTAGCAGAGTATAAACAGAGCTTTCGGGTAAGCCATTACTGTTTAATGATTGCCATTGCCAAAGGATCAACATTACTTGGGTAAACATGGTTAGCGCATGCAGTAGAAAAATACCTTGTAAGGTGCGGGTAAAGGTGGGCTCGGTAATTACCGATTTTTGAAGCAAAATAGCACATAAACAAAAGGTGATACCAATAGCCAGTGCGATTAGCACACTCAAGATACCGGGGTGTTGATGTACGCTTAATAAAGCGACTGCGGTCAATGCTAATAGCGCAAAAGCTTGTTGGCGCCGCCGCCGCGTATAGCGAAAACGTGAAAATTGAATGAGCCCCGCCAGCACCAATATTGGCGCCAATAACAACAAGCAATCAGCAACAAAGAAGGTGAAAAACGCGGCAATATCATAAGGGCGTAAGGCAACGAGCGTGCCACCCAGCACAAAACTGATGGATGAGAATGACCAAAGTCGAAAGCAGCGATCTTTGGGTTTGCGCCGATAAAGTAAGTACAAATAAAAACCCACGATCAGGTTTATTACCAGAGCTAATATCACAACAGTGGGTAAATGCATGTATTCCTCAGGACAAGGCAAAGAAGTGACGAGTCCGCTTTAAAAATCTCATTACAAGCATAACAAAATTAATGACAAACTTGCGCGTTATTGCAGTTAGTCAGGGTGGCATGCTCAAATTCTAAGGTGGTATGACCTATACGAAACTCACGGGCTAATAGTGCTTTTAAGGTGGTTTTTATTTTCTCCAGTTCTGCCACATCAATGTTTTCCACCACAACATGCGCTTCAAGCGCACTGTGCTGTTCATCGACTTGCCAGATATGCACATGGTGCACGTTTGTTACGCCATCTAACGCTTGCATGGCCGCAATAACCTGTGGGATGTTTATATGCTCAGGTGTGCCATCCATCAATAAATGGATAGCTTTAGGCAGCATGCTAAAGCCTTGCCATAGCACATAGCCAGCAATCAGCAGTGTCAACAAGGTATCCACCCAGTACCATTGATAAAGTAAAATTAAGGTGCCGGCGATAACCACTGCAACGGAGGCGAGAGCATCGGAGACATTATGCAAAAAGGCGGCTTTGATGTTCATGCTGTTTTTTGATTGCGCATAGGTCAGAAGCACGGTGACCACATCGACAAGCAACGCAAAACTGGCCACAATGACCACCAGCCAACCAGCGATCTCTTGTGGATCAGCTAAACGCCATAACGCTTCGTAAATAAGATATAAACCAATAATGATCAATGTGATGAGGTTAATTAGCGCTGCAATCACTTCGGCCCGTTTATAGCCAAAGGTTTTCAATTCATCGGCGGGTTTACGGCTTATCTTGCGAGCAAAAATGGCGATCCCCAGCGAAGCGGCATCGCTTAAATTATGCAGGGCATCGGCAATCAGCGATAAACTTCCCGAGATAATACCGCCAATAATTTGTGCTACGGTGAGTAAAACGTTGATGACCACGGCAACAAGTAGTTTGCCATCGCCAAGGTTTTCTGTGCCGTGGTGGTGTGAATGGGGCATGAGCGGTATCCTACGGCTGAGTAATTTTGATGAAATGAGGGCAAAATACTGCCACCATGATATGAATATCATCTATTTTTAAATATAGGAAGAACAAAGGTTTTTTTACCATGATTTATTATGAACATAAGGCAAGCACATGAACAGCGGGGAGGTATTGAGAGCAAGTTATGTTAAGTAACACTAGAGCGTTAATCTAGTAAGAGTCCTCAACATAGCGGCCTTGTTGTTTTAGGGCCTTAATATTTAATGCCAGTGGCAGAAATATCTTATCCAAAGTGGACGCAACATCAGTGGCCATTTGCCTTCCGCCACAAACTAGAATTTGGGCGTTAGCTGCCATCAGTTCTTGCAGCTGTTTGGTATCAAGTTGCAGTTCGTCTTGAACATAAGCCGGCTGCTGACTGCGTGAGAAGGCAAGATGTAGTTGCGATAAGCGTTGGTCAGCAAGATAAGATTGCAATTCTTCTTGATATAAAAAGTCAGAATCCGCTCGACGTCCACCCAAATATAAAAACATTGGGCGGCGTGTTGTGTTGGCTCTAATAAAGCCAATCAAGGGGCCAATACCGGTGCCAGCGCCAATCAAAATGATCGGTGTTTTACCCTTACAAGGTTTAAAGCGCGGGTTTTTCTGAATGAATATATTCGCCACTTCACCCAGCTTTAATTGACACAAAAAGTTTGAGCAGAGACCATTTTTATGACGTCTTACGCAAATTCCCAAGATGCCGTCTTGGCTACTCGAGGCCAATGAATACAAGCGCGGCGTTTCGCTACCTGGAACGATGATGCCCACTAAATCGCCTGCGGTAAAATGAGGTAGAGCTTTACCGGAATGCGTTGGCGTAAAACCTAAGATGCAAGTGGGTGCATTGACTGCTTCGCCATAACCGCTGCGTTCATACAATGTTAGCGGCATCGTTGCTGGGTGAATGGAAGTGTAATGCAGCGATAATGGTAATTGGATTGCCTGGCCCAAGGCAGCACCCCATTGTTCAAACGCTTGGCCTGATTGACGGTTGATATAATGCGTTGCCAATAGCTGTGGCCATTGTTGTAGTTGTAATGCAAGGCTGACTTGATCGGCAAAATGACAAAAACGCTCAAACTGCCGATCACCAAACCCCAGAACTGCCCAAGGTAAGTTAAATGTTAACGGCAGTTGTTCGAGTTTTTGTAAAAATTGCTGCGCGGAAGCCGGCGCATCGCCATCACCATAAGTGGCAGTTAAAATCAACAAGCGACGCGCTTTGATATAGTGAGGAGCCAGTTGATTCATTGTCGCAATATGCACCAAGCAGCCGTGGGTGGTTAAAGCCTTATGCAAGGCCTGAGCAAAGCCCCATGTACTTTGCATTTCAGAGCCTACCAACACAATGGTATCTGCAAGATGTGCGGCAGCGTTTCCTTTTAATTTTGGAGAATTTTGGCGACGTTGCCACCAAGTCATGGTGCCGGTGACGACTAATACTGGGACGGTTAGGGCGGCGATACCAAAGAGTAACCCAAGCCACCAATAGGCATCGCCTGTGTGTAACTCCATGATAAATGTTTGCAGCATGGCGCCATTTCCGTAATCGGTATAGGCCAGCCACTGTCCGCTGGCTTGATCAATATACCCCGATCCCTGATGGGTTCTTAGAGCGTAAACATCGAGAGGATCATTAGGGAATGGAAAAATTAGTTGGTGCAGATCACGTAAATCAACTTGTTTTAGTGCTACGAGGGTGTCGATTGGCGCAGGTGCTGAGCCTGCTAATGTGGTCGGAAACGTCGCTTCTTGCTCTGGTGCTTCGGTTAAAATGTCAAAACGTAAGGCCGAGAGCCAAACACCGGTAAATGCCGATAACACGAGCCCAAGCACTGCAGCACGAGCTAGTTCAGCGTGCAGGCGAGGCCCTATGGCGTCGGTGGCGGCGCTTTTTATCGGCGTGAACATTTTTTTCCAGCCACCGAGTCGTGAAGCAAGCAAAAATACGCCACTAAAACAGAGGATCAGCATCGCTAGCGCGCTAACCCCCACAATCGCCCGACCACGAGAATCCCACAAAAAAGCGCGATGCAGATCTTTAATCCAACTGAAAAAAGCGGACGGCTGATAATCGGCAATAAACTTACCAGTTAAGGGATCAATAAGTACCGCCCCCGGATTGCCATTATGAGTAAAATAGACCAACATAGCGTCTGAGGGAAGGCGTTCAATTTGTTCAGTGCCAGGATAATGCTGCACAGCAATTGCCGCCAGATCAGCCACGTTTACTGCCCCTCTAGCGGGAACGGTTGCTAAGCTTCGCTCCATGGCGGGTTGCACAGACAAAATGGCACCGCTGCTGGCTATAAGCAACAATAAAGTGCCAAATAAAAGGCCTAACAACGAGTGCAAGCGACGTTTCATGTGAATAGCTTATTTATCGACAGCATCACAGAGAGTAGCTAAGTGTTTTTATGTAGCCACGCCCTTTAACCGGCATATTTGCCCCTTGGCGGGTCAATGCGACTTCAGCATCAATTCGATTATCTCGTTGATCTTCAACTGCGCTGTCGATGCGGATCAGATAACCGGCGTCGATCAGCGCATCATCGATATTGGTTTTGAAAGTGATACTGTCACCACTGCTAACACTGGCTCCGGTTAGACCATCATACTCCATCGCTTGCATACCACTACCTTTGGCCCACTCGCGCAAATGTTTGTAATATTTTTGTTTCTCGCCAGCAATCCACAATGTCTGGTTAAATTTGCCATTGGCATCAGTTAAATAAATAGCAAGATAAGCTCCATTACCTTGATAGTTGTTCAATGTTGCGTTAACAGTGACTTCTGCTGCCGCGGCGGTGTTCGCTAAACTGAATATCAGTAGTAAACCTGTGGTTAGAATAATTTTAGGCATTTGGCGATCTCCGTTTTGATTGTTTTAGCGAAACAGGTTAGCGGTTGGGGGGGTATCTTGTGTGTGTTTGTCTTTTTTCCATTCTAGTTTCAGTAGACTGAGAGACGAGGGCGAAAAAGTGGCTTTCACTTTACGGCCTTGTTCATCCAAAGCGCGTACTTCATAACAACCATCATCAATTCGAATGCGCTGAACAACCCAGCCTTGCTCCTCTAAACGCTGCTTAAGCAATTGTCGTGGCAGCCAGTCTCTAACAGGATCTTGACAATCGTCATTATCTGCGGCCACGGTGGTGATAAAAAACTAAGACCCAAACTCAACAAGAGCATAAGGCTCTTTTTACTTAGAATGGCGCGAATAGCCTTCATCTGATTCTCCCTGGTCGTCCAGTCTGCATTGGCACCACATCTTTATAGTAATAGGGTCAAGATAGGATGCCTTGATACAAATCATACTTAATGAAGCTTAAGTCCAAATGAAGGTAATGAGGTGAACACCATAGTGTTCAAAAAAGCTAACAAAGAGTTTCCCTAAAGGATAAACCGCATCGGAAATTGGCAAACGGGTTCGTATTAGGCTGAGAACGTTGCCATAACGATGATCAGCATGTTATGGCGTTCGAGTAAAAATATTTGTCCTGATCACTTTACTGGCGATAAAGAATAACCGCGAGCGTCGGCTAAAACAGAACCTGTTTTAGGAACCATCGGCTTTGAACTGAGGAATGCTAGTCAAAAGGTGTTCCTTTCTTAATGGTTTAGCGAAGAAAAAACCTTGGAATTGTTTACAACCCAGCTTTTTAAGCTCGGTTAATTGTTCTAAATTTTCTACACCTTCTGTCACTACATTAAGTCCTAATCCCTGAGCTAACAGTAATATAGTAGAAACAATCTTTCGGTCTGATGCACTGTTTGTAATTTCTTTTACAAAGGATCTATCAATTTTAAGTTCACTAAGCGGCAGATTTTTGATATAGGCTAGCGAAGAGTAGCCTGTACCAAAATCATCCAAAGAAAAACTGATACCATAGCGTCGCAAATCCTGCATTTTCTGCACTATGATGGCTGGGTTTTCTAGCAATAATCTTTCGGTTAGCTCTAGGTGCAGTCGTTGGGGATCAATTTTGTGATTGAGCAAAGATTGAATAATATCCGGAACAAAGTTTGGGTGTGCAAATTGTTTAGGGCTAACATTAACCGATAAGCGGCAAGACGCAAACTCAGGTATAGTGCTGCTCCATGTTAAAAATTGACACGCTTGCTCCAGTAACCATCCTCCCATTTTGTAAATGGCTCCATTACGTTCTGCCAGAGCTATAAATATATCAGGGCGAACAAGTTGGTTTTGATACTGCCAACGCATTAACGCTTCAAAGCCAATTAATTGTCCATGTTCATCGACTTGAGCTTGATAAACTAGAAACAGTTGTTCTGTGAGTTGTGTAGACTTTAATCCTTGGTCTAAGACTGCGGAATGTCGTTGTTCTTGATCAATTTCATTAGAGTGAAATACGAGGCCGCCTCGCTGTAGTTGCTTCGCAAATTTAAGGGCATTCTCAGCGTAGCCAATAGCATTTTGGCTGTTTTCGTTGGGTTGATTAAAGTTGTAAATACCACCACTAAAAGAACAACTTATTGGCCTGTTGATAATGGTCTCTACGCTAGAAAGTTGGCATAGTACCTCAGTTAACCATCGCTTAATTTCATGTTGAGGTAACTCTGATTGAAACAACACGCCGAATTCGTCTTGGCTAGAGCGAGCAATTAACCTAAAGTCTTTATATTCAGACAATTTCTCAGCTGTTTTTCGAAGAACTTCATCGCCATATTCATAACCAAAAGCCTGATTAATTTTACTGAAATCATCAGCGTCGATCATCAGTAAGTAAAAGTTCTGCTTATTTAACACCAGACCATCGATGGTGTCATTTAATGCTAACACTAAGGCGTTTCTGTTGGGTAAGCCGGTCAGTAAATCTGTATTCTCTAGCAAGTGAATTTTTTCACGTTTGGAAATACTGTCTCTAAGGTCTCTAATCATTCCCAGATAAGCAGTGCCATCTTCCATTTCTAGCTGACATACTCTTAACTCTATGGGTATGAGTTCGTCGTTTATATTTTTGGCCTGCAGCACACGTGTATTACCTATTACGCGTTTAACAAGATTACTTCGATAATCACGTAAATAGTTATCATGATGCTCAGCATGATAGTCGACCATGAGACATTTGATATTTTTGCCGAGTAAGTTTTCCTCCGTATAGCCAAACAACGTTAAAGCTGTTTGGTTGCAATAAGTAATTAAGCCATTTTTATCAATGCTGACAACGGCATCCATGATGTTATCAAGTATTGTTCGGTTTAAACTTTCTTTCGCGGAAAATACAGCCATTAATAATCCTAAGAATTTAAAACGACAACTTTTAATACCATTAATCTATAGCATAGCTTTGATTCTATAAACCGTACAGTAATTTATATAATGACCTATAATGGGTAACTCTATGATTGGTATTGAAAAAGAGCATAGTTGATACCACGATATTTTAGAGACATCTAAACTGAGGCAGTTGTAGTGAATTAGCTGAATTAATGCAGTTCTCAATTAGAACTAGAGATAGACGTAGAAGTATAGGAAAGTCTTAGTTAATCATGATCGTGTCGAAAAAAAGTCACGAGTAAAGGTGTTCGGATAAAGCAATGTATCGGCAACGGTGCAAAGTAGGTGCTTACACAGCTTGGGGTAGTGCTAACCGTGTCTTGTTAAAAAGCGGACGGTGCTAATACGGCTGAGCTAGCAACAAATAAGAACGGTTTCAAAAAAAGATAATGGTGGATTGTACTGGGTTCGACGTAGTGGCAACCGTGTCTTGTATAAGAGCGGGCGGTACTCTTACCGCTGAGCTAGCAACAAATAAGTTCGGTTTTAAAAAAGAAATTGGTGGATTGTACTGGGTTCAAGTAGTGGCAACCGTGTCTTGGATAAGAGGGGGCGGTGCTCTTACTGCTGAGCTAACAAGAGATTGGTTTCAAAATAATATTTTGGTGGATTGTACTGGGTTCGAAGTAGTGGCAACCCTGTCTTAGCAAAGAGCGGGCAGTGCTCTTACAGCTGAGCTAACAATCCATGGGATACGTAACATCGAATTGGTGGATTGTACTGGGTTCGAACCAGTGACCCCCGCCTTGTAAGGGCGGTGCTCTCCCAGCTGAGCTAACAATCCATGGGATATGTAACGTCGAATTGGTGGATTGTACTGGGTTCGAACCAGTGACCCCCGCCTTGTAAGGGCGGTGCTCTCCCAGCTGAGCTAACAATCCATGGGATATGTAACATCGAATTGGTGGATTGTACTGGGTTCGAACCAGTGACCCCCGCCTTGTAAGGGCGGTGCTCTCCCAGCTGAGCTAACAATCCACGCTGTGATGGCGCTCATTATAGGCAGCAAGAAAAGAGTGTCAACTTTATTTTCTGAAAATGCTACCGCTTGCCGCAAAAGTGAACAGCATTTTGCCTATTGCCGAAAAAGTCTGCATGAACAACGACAGCTTTGGTGCATCCTACGGCTGGCATTGCTACAATAGCCAGCTTATAGCTTGTTCAGTCAGATATGGAAAAATTATGTCATTGGTGACTCGTTTTGCCCCAAGCCCAACCGGTTATTTACATGTTGGTGGTGCTCGTACTGCCTTATTTAGCTGGTTATACGCTAAAAAGCAGGGTGGTAAATTTATCCTTCGTATTGAAGATACCGATTTAGAGCGTTCAACGCAGGCCTCGGTTGATGCCATTTTAGAAGGCATGCAGTGGTTGGGGCTGGATCACGATGAAGGTCCTTATTATCAAACTAAGCGGTTTGATTTATATAAAGAGGTGGTTGCGCAATTATTAGCTGAAGGCAAAGCCTATAAGTGTTTTTGTACTGTTGAAGAAGTAGACGCCATGCGTGAAGCGCAAATGGCCGCTGGGGAAAAACCCAAATACAACGGTATGTGGCGTGACAGAACCGATCACCCGAGCGACAAGCCTTATGTTATTCGTTTTAAAAACCCACTAGATGGAGTCGTGGTGATTGACGATATGATCAAAGGCCGCATTGAAATTGCTAATGCCGAGCTGGATGATTTGATTATTGCCCGTAGCGACGGTACCCCAACTTACAACCTAACCGTTGTGGTAGATGACTGGAAAATGGGAATTACTCATGTGATCCGCGGTGATGACCATGTTAACAATACGCCTCGGCAAATGAACATTTTAGCGGCATTGGGTGCAGATATTCCAAAATACGCACACGTACCGATGATATTAGGCGATGACGGCAAGCGCTTATCCAAGCGCCACGGCGCTGTTGGCGTGATGCAGTATCGCGATAATGGTTTCTTACCGCAGGCGTTATTAAACTATTTAGTGCGTTTGGGCTGGTCTCATGGTGATCAAGAAATTTTTAGTATTGATGAATTAAAAGATCTCTTTGATTTGTCGGCCTGTAACCGCGCACCCTCTGCTTTTAATACAGACAAGCTGATTTGGCTTAACCAGCATTATATGAAAACGCTGCCGGCAGAGCAGGTAGCTGAGCACTTAGCTTGGCATCTAGCAGAGCAAAAGCTGAATACTGAAAACGGCCCGGCACTTACTGCCGTGATTAGCGTGCAAGCTGAGCGGGTAAAAACGTTAAAAGAGTTGGTAGAAGTCAGCCGTTATTTTTACGAAGACTTCAGCGAGTTTGAAGAAAATGCAGCGAAAAAGCATTTACGTGTTGTTGCAGCGGAACCTTTAGCGTTAGTTCAGGCCAAACTGGCTGAACTTAGCACATGGGATGCGGCCAATATCCACCAAACGATTAATGCAGCAGCAGAAGCATTGGGTTTAGGTATGGGTAAAGTCGGCATGCCATTGCGTGTGGCGGTTACCGGTGGCGGTAACTCACCTGCTTTGGATCAGACGTTGTATTTAGTCGGCAAAGAGCGTGCTTTAGCGCGGATCACACTGGCACTTGACTATATAAAGCAACGCGCTGAAAGTAACTAAGCGGTTAGCCAGAGCTAGCGTCTGAAGATTCGGCGCTAGCATTACTTAGAAACCCCATAAAGAAATTACGCCTAACATGCCTGTTTTAATACTTTTGCTCGGATTACTGTCCTTTAGTGTACTCGCCAACGAAGAACCTGAGAACGATGCGGGAACGTTGCCTGAATTTATCGATTTGGGTATTTTGGGCACCATTACGGGTGATATCGAACTCGGCTTTTTGTTTATCGACGGAAATACCGAAGCACGAGGCTGGCGACTGGTCACCGAAATGGTGCATGACACTGAGTATTTTCGGAATAAGTATCAGTTTCAGGGGCGGTTACAAAAAAATCAATTTACCAATACAGACACCGGTGATGTGACCAGCCAAACGACCATAAAGCGTTACGCGTTCACGGGGCAAAGCAATTATAAATTCCTAAGTGGTACACAGTCATTCTTTGGCCGTGCAGCTTATGCCTATGACATGCTCGGGGCTTTTAAACAGCAAGGGCAGTTGGTAACAGGTTATGCTAACCGTATTTATGAGCACCAAGCTAACTATTTAGACTTAGAAACCGGCCCGGGTTTTGCCTATCGCGAAGCAGCATCGGGTAACACTAGCCGTGGTTTAATCTGGTTTTTAGCGGCCAACTTCGATCAAGAGTTGTATAAAGGCAGTCGCTTTCGGCAGACTTTTGAGGGAAACGTATCGCTGGATGGCAATAACTCGATATTTACCAGTCGCACGTCGTTAACATCGCAAATTAATGGTCGTTTAGGCATGCGTTTAAGTTTTAGTGTGAATTATAACTCTGAGCCTGAAGGCGATGCTGAAACGACAGATACGGAAACGTCGGCTTCACTGGTTTATGCTTTTTAAATGAGTCGTGTTATAGCTAAGCTTTAAGGTATTGAACGAAACAAAAAGGGACTTAGGGTTAATAGCGATGTGTGTAATGTTTAGCATGACGCGGTTTGCTCATATCAACACGCCATCAATCATCCCTGAGGCTAATTGATGAATTTCATTCCTGAAGTTCACCCTTCCGGGCCAGCAAAGCTGTTCAAATTCGTTCCCAACGGTTTTGTCCGGCCATCCATGGCCTTCAACAGTTGATTTAGAGCAAACAGGTCATGCTCAACTGATGTGTATTAGACTCAAGGTCATTTTTTAAGCGCATTCACTAGTTGGTGTTCAATTAGTGCAGGATACGGGCTCTTAATGTACCTGGGATCGCTTTTAATTCATTTAACGCCTGTTCACTATCTTCAGAATCAATATCAATTACCACATAACCAATTTCTTGTACGGTCTGTAAGTACTGACCAGAGATATTGATATTATGCCTTGCAAAAGCTTCGTTGATCTTGGTCAGCATACCGGGTTGGTTTTTGTGGATATGCAACAAGCGTGAGCGGCCTTTGTGCTCGGGGAGTGATACTTCAGGGAAGTTAACAGCGGATAGTGTTGAACCATTGTCACTGTATTTAACCAGCTTACCCGCCACTTCAAAGCCAATGTTTTCTTGTGCTTCTTGGGTTGAACCACCGATGTGCGGAGTCAAAATTACATTATCAAATTGACGCAAGGGTGAAACAAACTCTTCGCTGTTGCCTTTGGGTTCGATAGGGAAAACGTCAATGGCGGCGCCGGCCAACCTTTGGCTTTCTAAAGCCGCGGTGAGTGCCAGAATATCGACCACCGTGCCGCGTGAAGCATTGATCAAGATCGCGCCTTGTTTCATTAGCGCCAGTTCTGTTTCACCAATCATGTTTTGAGTTTGTACGGTTTCAGGTACATGCAAACTGATCACATCTGAGGTTTTCAGTAAGGTTTCTAAATCAACTTGTGTTGAGTTACCTAACACTAATTTGCTTTCGATATCATAAAATTGCACGCGCATACCGATATTTTCAGCCATGATGCCTAACTGCGTACCGATATGGCCATAGCCAATAATACCCAAAGTTTTACCGCGGGCTTCAAACGATTGGTCTGCCGTTTTTAACCACTCGCCACGATGCGCAGCGGCGTTACGTTGTGGAATACCACGTAACAGCATAATTAATTGGCCTAATACTAACTCGGCAACCGAACGTGTGTTGGAGAAAGGCGCATTAAACACCGGAATAGCGCGAGTTAACGCGGCATGCAGATCCACTTGGTTAGTACCAATACAAAAACAACCAATCGCCATCAGTTTATTGGCGGCATCTAATACCGGCTCGGTCAGCTGAGTGCGCGAGCGAATACCGATCACATGTGCATCTTTGATTCGCTCAATCAGCTCATCTTCTGGTAACGAAGTCTTCAGATACTCGATATTGGTATAACCATTATCTTTAAAGGTTTGTACGGCACTGTGGTGCAAACCCTCGAGCAGCAGGATTTTAATCTTGTCTTTTGCTAGCGAAAATTTTTCCATGTCACGTCTCTTGTGCTTAATTAAATTAAAAAATGCTGCCTATGATTGTCGTCGTATTGCTGCAGCTTCGGTGCTGCATTTTATTATTTTAAGGTTTGGGTGCCGTTAGCTGTGCCAACAAGCACGATATCGGCATTACGCTGAGCAAAAATACCGTTGGTGACTACACCGACAATATTGTTTAGTTGTTGTTCCAGTTGCAGCGGATCGGTGATGGCTAAGCCGTGTACATCAATGATCTGATTACCGTTATCTGTAATTACGCCTTGGCGTAAAACCGGTTTGCCACCCAATTTGCTTAATTCGCGGCTAACATAGGCGCTGGCCATTGGGATCACTTCAACCGGTAACGGGAAACGGCCCATTACGTCTACTTGCTTGCTGCTATCAACAATACATATAAAGGTATCGGCTACGGCGGCAACAATTTTTTCTCGAGTTAGTGCGGCACCACCACCTTTAATCATATGGCGCTGCGGGTTAATTTCGTCAGCGCCATCGATATACACATTAAAGCTCGCCACGTCATTTAAGTCGAACACCGGAATACCCAGCGCGGTTAATCGTGCTGTGGATTGCTCCGAGCTAGACACAGCGCCAGTGATTTTATGCTTAATCTCGGCTAAGGCATCGATAAAATGATTCACGGTAGAGCCGGTACCGACACCGACAATCGAGTTCTCAGGGATAAAAGCCAGTGCTGAGCGGGCAGCATTTCGTTTCATTTCATCTTGAGTCATTGCTTATCTACTTTATACGTTTAGCCATACAGATGGATATTATATCGGCTGTGTTAAAAAAAGACAGTGTTGCTTTTGCTCTGTCTGCTCAGTCGGCGTTAAAACGCCAAAAATGTGAAGGTGTCGCGATAGCCGCCATGGGCTGATCCCAGGGCGCTATGGGTAATTCAGGCCATTGCTGGCAATTATGCGCTAAACCAATTAATTGCGGTGTGCGCGCTGGCGCAGCGAGATGATTTAACGGCGCAAGCGTACGATCGTAAAAACCACCGCCCATACCCAAGCGTTGGCCACGATCATCGAAAGCGACTAAGGGCGTAAAAATAACATCGAGCTCGGCCACCGGTTTAATGTGTTGGCAATGCCAAGCGGGCTCGGCAATACCGAATTTGTTTGTTCGCATCGGCATTGAAGGCAAGTAATGCTGAAATAACAAATAGCCACTGACAAAAGGATGCAGTACCGGTAAATACAGCTGTTTATTAGCGTTGAGTAAGGCGTTGATTAATGGGCTGGTATTAATTTCGGCATCGTTGCTTAGGTATAAAGCAAAGTGTTGTTGGCACATGATGTCAGGTTGACTAAGGACTTGCTGGCAGAGCGCAAGGGCGGCGCTATGTTGGGTTGCGGCAGAAAGGGCTTGGCGACGCTGTCGCATTTCTGTACGCAATTGCTGACGACTTAACATGTCTTGCTGCAGCCTCGCAAAATCGGAATGGCAAAGACAAACCGCTGAGCCTGAGGCGGTTTGTAAGTGTTCTCCAAGTTGCCGTAACTTATTTAAGCCCTTGAACCCAAGGTTCAAGGCGGAAGGCCAATGGTCACCGTAGGCTTCCCAGTACAAGCCGGGCCTGCACAAAAGCAACGCAAAAGCATCCCTAGGTAAAACAATTATCGGCTCAGGGACGTCAACAAGCACACAAACAACCCAGAGAACGGTTTAAGTATAACATCCGTAACGGCGCTGTCTAAATTATTCGATAAATTGCCGGTTTGTTTGCTGGTTGTTTAGGCAGCTATACGCTGTAAGCCTTTGCAGTATTGGCCAAAACGAGTGGGGGTGTTAGCATAAGTAACTTTGATTTTTTTAGGCGAGGGGTGTTATGCCCGGTTCTTTGATTCACAGCTATGATCGTTGGAGTAAGGCGCTTGAGCAAGCCCATGTGATGGCATCGGCCGCCGAGCTGCATGGTTTAATGAGTGGTTTACTCAGCGGTGGCTTATCTGCGAAATCGGCTGACTTCATAGCCGTGTTATACGATTTTTTAAATGATGGTCAGGCTTTACCCGCAGCGCTAAAAGCCGACGTCCAGCAGTTAATTAGCAATACTGCCATTAGTTTACAAAGCGGTGAATACGATTTTGCACTATTGCTGCCCAACGAAGATGATGCCCTGGTTGAACGGTTAGAAGCCATGGTGGAATGGACACAAGCCTTTTTAGTTGGTTTTGCGGTGCAGCAAACGGATCTGTCTTTAGTGTCAGAAGATGTGCGCGAAGCGGTAGAACAATTGACCGAAGTGACCAAAGTGGATCTTACCACCAGCTCTGATAGCAGTGCTGAAGAAAACGAAGAAGCTTATTACATGGTACTCGAACATATTCGGTTAATGGTGTTCAGTTGCTTTAACGATGTCGGGCAAAAGTTTCAAGATAAAGGCCCCGTAAGTAAAACCCTGCATTAATCTGTTGATGGGCGTTTTAGGCTAAGCGAAAGGTGCGCTTAGGCCAAATACAGCTTGGCAGATGACCCAAACCGAGGCTTTATGTTACCCGAATATTTTCAGCAACGTCGTCAACAACTGCTTGCGCAACTACCCGAGCACAGTGTGGCGATTATCGCCGCGGCTTCAGAGCAAACGCGCAGTCGTGACACCGAGTATCCCTTTCGCCAGCATAGCGATTTTTGGTATTACACTGGCTTTAACGAGCCGGATGCCTTACTGATTTTAAGCAAAGCAACCGATGCTGACACCACCAGTTTACTGCTGTGCCGCGACAAAGATGCTTTCGCTGAAATGTGGCAAGGTCGACGCTTAGGCCCCGCAGCGGCGCTTAAAACACTGGGGCTTCAGGCCTGTAGTCAAACCGAGCAGCAAACACAGCTTACTCAGGCGTTAAATGGTAAAACGGCGGTATATCTTAATTTAGGTGAACACCCAGGCTTAGAGCAGCAAATTAGTGAGATCATGGCGGTGTTGCGTCAGCGTGAAAAGCGTGGCGACAGTGCTCCGACGGCATGGCACGATTTACGACCGCTCATTAGTGAACAACGCTTGGTTAAACAACCGGAAGAGTTGCACATTATGCGGCAAGCGGCACAGATCAGCAGCCAAGCGCATCAGCGTGCGATGCGGTTTTGTCAGGTTGGTGCTTGGGAATATCAGTTGGAAGCGGAGATTTTGCATGAATTTGCCATGCACGGTGCACGTTTCCCCGCGTACAATAGCATCGTTGGCAGTGGCGAAAATGGCTGTATTTTGCACTATGTTGATAATGCCAGTCAGTTGGCAGATAACAGCTTAGTATTGATTGACGCCGGCTGTGAGTGGCAAGGTTATGCTGCCGACATTAGCCGTACCTTTCCGGTTAATGGGCGTTTTACACCTGAGCAAGCAGTCATTTATCAATTGGTGTTAGACGCACAGCTTGCGTGTATTGCTGCCGTGAAACCCGGTTGTACCTTTGCCGATTTAAACTCGTTAGCGGAACAAATCTTAACCACGGGCTTAGTTGCGCTGGGTATATTACAAGGTGAGTTGACTGAACTTATTCAGCAAAAAGCCTGTAAACAATACTTCATGCACGGTATTGGTCATTGGCTAGGTTTAGATGTACATGACGTCGGGGCTTATAAAATCGCGGGGCAAGATCGGCCTTTTGTCGCTGGTATGGTGTTAACCATTGAACCAGGTCTGTATTTTCCTGCCGGATGTGCCGCCGCCGCAAAATGGTGGGGGCTGGCCGTGCGAATTGAAGACAATATTTTGGTAACGGCTGATGGCTACGAGAACCTTACTGCTAGCTGTGTAAAAAGCCTTACCGAGATAGAGCAGTTAATGAAGTGAAGCCTGTTTCATCTGATAAACCGGCTAATTTGCTAGGAAAAGTGCTTGCATGAAAACCATAGAGCCTTCAGCCGCGCCAGAGCAGGCATCCAGCCCGCAGGGCGCAGCAAACTTTGATCTGGTTATTGCTGGTGGCGGTATGGCGGGCTCTATGCTGGCGTTAAGCATAGCTCAGCGTTGCCCTGAACTGTCTATTGCAATAGTGGAGCAGCAAGTGGCCAGTGCACCGCAAGCCAGTTTTGACAGTCGCAGTATTGCTTTGGCTGCAGCCAGTGTTGAACAGCTGCAACAATTAGGTATTTGGGCGGATTTAGCCCGCCACAGCTGCCCTATTTTACAGATCGCCGTATCCGATCGCGGCCATTTTGGTAAAACGTGGTTATCAGCTGCAGAATATCGGTTACCGGCATTAGGCCAAGTTGTCGAAGTGGAACACCTAGGCGTGGTATTAACGGCGAAGTTGTCGTGCTATCCGCAAATTACGCGTTATCAACCCAATCAAATTAGTCAACTGCAAAGCCGTCAAGCGCAGCAACAACTGACTTTACAAGATGGCAGCGCTATTGCTGCTCGTTTACTGGTCATTGCCGAAGGTGGCCAATCGGCTACTCGTCAACTTGCCGGTATTACCCAAAGTGAACAGCCTTATCAGCAAACCGCGATCATTTGTAATGTGGCTATTGCTCAGCGCCATCAGCACAAAGCTTATGAACGTTTTACCGAGCATGGACCTTTAGCTTTGCTGCCGTTAGTGGATAATCGCTATTCAGTCGTTTGGACCGTTAGCCCCGAGCAAGCCGAGCAGTTAATGGCTTTGTCTGAGCCTGATTTTTTGGCAAAATTACAACAAGCCTTTGGCTATCGTGCAGGGCAATTTACTGGCTGTGGTCAGCGAGCATGTTATCCCTTGGTGCTACGACAAAGCCCGCAAGTGGTCGGGCATCGGTTGGCGTTACTTGGTAATAGCTTACACAGCTTGCACCCGATTGCCGGACAGGGCTTTAACTTAGCCTTACGCGACATTGCCTCTTTAAGCGATCTGCTTGCCAGCGGCACTTTAGACGAAGTGGGCACTTACCCGCAGTTACGCCGTTATCAACTGGCGCGACAAGCCGATATGGCGCAAGTGATCCAACTGACTGATGCGCTGGTGCGCAGCTTTTCGAATCGCTCTCGTTTAATTGCCTTGGCGCGCAATGTGGGGTTGTTAGCATTATTACTGAATGATCAGTTAAAACAGCCATTAGCACGGCAAACCATGGGCTATGGAACCTCTTATGCAAAATCTTGATATTACTATCGTCGGTGGCGGCAGTGCGGGGCTTACTTTGGCATTGTTATTGGCGCCCTTAGGTTTACAGATTGCGGTGGTAGAGCAAGGCGCTGCGCCGACATCGGCCGAGTTAAACTATCAGCGCGTCAGTGCGTTAAATCCGGCTTCGATGCGTTTACTCAATCACTTAGGTGTGGCAGACCCTACTATGGCGCAAGCCGCGGCTTACTCGTCGATGGCTGTGTGGGAAGCGGATAGTTTTGGACGTATTGAATTTAGTGCAGATCCACCGCAGTTACCGCAACTCGGTTGGATCTGCGATAACGAAGGGATCCGCCAGCAGTTATATCAGCAGCTACAAACACACAATAATGTGCAGTGTTTCTTTCAAGCAAAGATTAGCCAGTTGGCGCAAACCGAGCGCGAAGTATTAGTGCAGCTCGCCAGCGGTGACATTTTATTAAGTCAGTTACTGGTGGGCGCTGATGGGGTCAATTCTTTTGTACGGCAGCAGCAACAGCTACCGTTAACGCATTGGGATTATCAGCAGCAGGCGATTGTGGCGCGTATTCATTGCCAAGAACCGCATCAAGGCGTGGCGCGACAGGTATTTTTACCCACCGGGCCGCTAGCATTATTACCCTTACCCGATGCACAGCAATGCTCTATTGTTTGGAGTGCCGACACGGCACGGGCAGAGCAGTTACTGGCCTTAGACAATAATGCCTTTAATCAGGCATTATCGGCAGCAAGTCAAAGCGCCTTGGGCTGTTTAACCCTGACGAGCGAGCGGCATGCTTTTCCACTGACGATGCGTTATGCCAGTGAGTGGGTGCGGGGGCGGGTTGTGTTAGTGGCCGATGCTGCGCACAGTATTCACCCTTTGGCGGGCCAAGGTATGAATTTAGGTTTAATGGATGTGGCCGCGTTAGCGCAGATTATTGAAAAGCAACTGCAAAGCGGTAAAGCCTTGGCAGAACCTCGTGCATTACTGGCCTATCAGCGCTGGCGTAAAGCCGAAGCGCAAAGCATGATCGGCACGATGGAAGCCTTTAAACGGGGTTTTAGTAACAAGCAACCGGCACTGAAATTATTACGTGGTGCAGGCTTGTTGTTGGCCGATAAACTACCGGGTTTAAAACAAAAGCTGATGGCGGCTGCGCTGGGTAACAGTGGCGACTTACCCGACATTGCCAAGTATTAAACGGGGCTTTAGGCTGTTTGCCGTCAGGCGCAGCCCTTTGTTATCGCCAGAGCAAGGCTCAGCACCTTTCTCGCAACACTCTGCAACACAAATTCTTTAGACTAACCGGCTTATACGCGTTAGTCTTGAGAGGACATCAGCTCCTCAACAAGGATTTTAACCATGCGTAAGTCTTTAATTGCTATAGGTTTAGCCGCTTTTCTGGCCGGTTGTGGCGAAGCACCAACCACACAAACGAGTCAAACTGTGGACACCGTTGCCGCACAACCACAAATTTCTGAAACTGCACGACTGAATCAGTGGTTTGAAACAAAGTACGAAGAACAGTTACAGCAAAGCCCATTACGTTTGACCATGTTGGGGCGCAAAGACTTATACAACCAAGTCGATGATGTCTCAATCGCAGCAGAAGAGGCGCAATTGGCTTGGTTAGCGGCTACAGTGGCAGAACTGACCAGCAGCTTTGATTACAGCCAACTTGATTTAGAAGCACAAACCTCTTACGACATCTGGGTTTATCAGTACGAACAAGCAAAAAACGGCGTGCAATTTCGCAAGAACACTTATGTATTCAACCAGATGCAAGGTATGCATGCGTTGTTACCACAAATGCTGATTAATTTTCACAAAGTGGATAACAAAGAAGATATGCAGGCCTATGTGTCGCGTATCGAAGGCATCAGCCGAGCGATTATGCAATTACTGGAGCGCACCAAGGCCAATGCTGCAGAGGGTTTTCGGGCGCCTCGTTTTGCCTATGAAGGGATCATTGAGCAAATCGATAATTTGATCACCGGTGCGCCATTGCTCGATGCGCCGCAAGATATCCCATTGTGGAGCGATGCAAAAGCGAAGATCGCCGCACTGACCAGCGCGGATAAACTCAGTGATAAAGAAGCCGAGCAACTGACCAATGATGCCAAAGTGGCGCTGCAGCAGCATTTTTTACCCGCTTATACCGCATTAAAACAATGGTTAGCAGAGGACGTGAGCAACACCGACGAGATTTCGACGGGTGTGGGCAAGCAAGAAAACGGTGTTGCTTATTACGATTACATGCTAAACGTTTCCACTACTACCTCGTTAACCGCTGAGCAAATTCATCAGATTGGCCTAGATGAAGTTGAACGCCTGACGAAAGAGATGATTGCCATTAAAGATCAGGTGGGGTTTGACGGTGATTTAGCGGCCTTTTTCAAATTTATTAAAGCAGACGATCAATTTTACTATCCCAATACCGATGAAGGGCGGGAAGGCTACCTAGCAGACTCACGGCAATATTTGGCTTTTATTGAAGAAAAATTACCTGAGTATTTTGGCATTTTACCCAAGGCAGGATTGATCGTGAAACGGGTAGAGGCATTTCGTGAGCAGCCAGGCGCAGCGCAGCATTATTTTCCTGGCACGCCTGATGGTGCCAGACCGGGCATTTACTACGCGCATTTATCTGATATGCGCGCCATGCCAAAAAACGAAATGGAAGCCATCGCGTATCATGAGGGTAGCCCTGGCCACCATATGCAAATCTCCATTGCACAAGAGCTTACCTCGGTACCGACTTTCCGCACCCAAACCGGTTTTACCGCTTATGTCGAAGGTTGGGCGCTGTATTCAGAATTGTTAGCGAAAGAAATGGGCGCTTATGAAAACCCTTATTCAGATTTTGGCCGTTTAATTACCGAGATATGGCGCGCAGTGCGTTTAGTGGTAGATACCGGTTTACATAGTAAAGGCTGGACTGAGCAGGAGGCTATTGAATACTTCTTAGCAAAAACTCCGATAGCCAACGAAGCGGTGCGATCAGAAGTTCGACGTTATATTGTGTGGCCTGGGCAAGCGACCGCCTATAAAATTGGCATGATCAAAATACTGGAATTACGTAGCCACGCGCAGCAGCAACTGGGTGAGCGTTTCGACATTCGCGCTTTCCATGACACCGTGCTTGGTGGCGGTGCCTTGCCGCTAGCGGTGCTGGAGAAACGCGTCAACAATTGGATTGCTCAAGTCAAAGCGAGCTAAGCCAGTATTACCATACTGACCAGCTATCTCCTCAAAAAGGCTGTTTATCGCGTATAAACAGCCTTTTTTGATCATCACCGTTAAAAAGTGCGTATCGTCTGGGTTAACTTAATTATGCAAAGGACTTCACATGACACTTTTTCGGCTAATTATAGTCAGTTTGGCTATTGTCTTTTTTAGCCCGGCACAGGCACAGCAAGCTAGGGGAGAGCAGGCTACACAAGTCATTGTTCTGCCATTGAGTTTCGAGCAGCAAAGCAGCCGCATCGAAGCGGTGGGTACAGCCGAGGCCGTGCGCTCAGTGGTGATTTATCCTGCTGTTGCCGATAAAGTCACTGCAGTAAATTTTTTACCCGGACAGTTCGTTGAACAGGGTGATGTGTTGCTGCAATTAGACGATCGCCGGCAACAAGTCGCCGTGGATCGTGCCACAATCCAATTAGCGGATGCCGAGCGCACCGTTAACCGTTTACAAGAAAGTCGCCAGCGAGGCGCTATCGCGCAAAGTGATTTAGATGACGCTATTACTAACCGCGACTTATTAAAAGTACAAATGGCCGAAGCCAAAACCAATCTTGAAGATCGAACGGTACGCGCACCCTTTAGCGGCGTAGTAGGGCTTACGGATGTCGAAGCCGGTGATCGCATCACCTTGCAAACTCCGATCACCACTTTAGATAATCGTGAACAATTACTGGTTAATTTTGTGGCGCCAGAAGCCGCCTTACCCATTTTATCGGCTCAGGGTTCAGTGTCTTTACAGCCTTGGTTATCGCAAGGCGAAACGATAGCGGCGGTAATCAGCCAAGTGGATTCACGTATCGATACCGCCAATCGTAGCATTCGTGCCAGAGCCCTGCTTGATAACGCCCAAGACCAGTATCGGCCAGGTATGAGCTTTCGAGTGATTTTAGAGTTGAAGGGTGATAGCTACGCCGTGGTGCCAGAAGCCGCGCTACTGTGGGGAGCAACCAGCGCTTATGTCTGGCTCATGCAAGATAACAAAGCGGAGCGGGTTGATGTACAAATTATGCAGCGACTCAGCGGCCGTTTATTAGTCGCGGGCGCCTTAAACGCCGGTGATATGCTGATCGTTGAAGGCGTGCAGAGCTTACGCAATGGCCAGGCAGTAACCGCTGTTGCTACCGAGGGCAGTGTCTTATGAGCCAGCCGAATATCCAGAACGATTTACCGTCGTTATCGATTCGCCGCCCAGTATTAATAGTGGTGTTAAATCTGCTGATTATCATCGCGGGTTTAGCGGCGTTGAATGCCATTGAAGTACGAGAATTACCCGATGTTGACAGACCAATAGTGTCCGTAACGGCCGCTTACCCAGGCGGTTCGCCAGAAACCGTGGATACCGAAGTCACCAGTAAGCTTGAAGGGGCAGTGGCACGGGTCAGTGGTGTTAAATCTATAAATGCCTCAAGCGAAGAGGGCAGTTCTCGCATTCGGGTTGAGTTTAGACCCGGTACTAATTTAGATGACGCCGCCAATGAAACGCGTGAAGCTGTCAGTCGAGTGCAGCGCGAATTACCGAATGGTGTGGAACGTTTAGCCATTATCAAAGCGGATAATGATGCGGAGTCGGTGGTGAGTTTAGCCGTGTCGAGTAAAACCTTGGATCTGGAAAGCTTAACCGAACGCGTTGAAACGGATTTAGCACCGATGTTTTTAAGTATTCCGGGTGTGGCTGACGTACGCTTAAATGGCGACCGCGAACGCGTGCTGCGCGTTTTACTCGACCCACTGCGTTTAACCAGTTTTAATTTATCGGTTACTGACGTGGCTGCAGCACTGCGCTTAGCGCCTTTTGATGTGCCTGCGGGCAGCATGAAATCCACCGATCAGCAGCTTATTGTGCGCGCAGATGCTACGTCGATTACCGCAGAGCAAATTGCCGATATTATTGTCAGTGGTAACACCCGAATTGGCGATGTGGCCACCGTGTATTTTGGCCCGGCAGATGCAGGCAGTTTAGTTCGGCTAGATGGTAAACCGGTGATTGGGTTAGGGGTGATCCGACAGGCTCGCTCCAATACTATTGAGATCTCAGACGAAGTGTTAGCCATGGTGAAGCAACTGGAAAACCGCTTCCCTGATTTAGAGTTACAAGTGACCTCAGATGATGCCGAGTTTATCCGCAGCTCGGTGAAAGAAGTGTTGACCTCTTTGGTGCTGACCATCTTAATGGTTATTGCCACCTTGTGGCTGTTTATCGGCTCTGGCCGTGCCACCATCGTTCCGGCTTTGTCGATCCCTGTGTCGCTGATCGGGGCTTTAGCAGCCATTTGGTTAATGGGTTTTTCAATTAATATCTTAACCTTGCTTGCACTTGTTTTAGCCACGGGTTTGATTGTGGACGATGCAATAGTGGTAACCGAAAACATTCAGCGGCGTCGAGCTATGGGGTTGGGCGCGCGCGCTGCCGCCGTTATTGGCACGCGTGAAGTGTTCTTTGCTGTGGTGGCCACCACTGCTGTATTAGTGGCGGTGTTTGTGCCTATCGCTTTTTTACCTTCTACCGCTGGTCAGTTATTCCGCGAATTTGGTGGTGTTTTGGCTATCGCAGTGATTATTTCGTCTTTTGTGGCGTTATCACTGGTGCCCGCACTAACTGCGAGGTTGCCCATTAAATCAGGCGGTCAATCGCGTTTAGCGACGTTCGGTAACAAAATTTTGCAGGGTTATCAACGCACCTTACATTTTGCCTTAGATAAGGCATGGTGGGTATTTTTAGCCAGCGTGCTTGCTGCAACAGCCGCACTGAGTGTTGTTAATGTGCTGGATAACGAGCTGCTTCCCACAGAAGATCGCGGTAGCATCCGTGTTTTTGCCCGTGGCCCTGATGGTGTGGGCTTGAATTTTATGGATCGCCAAGCGGATAAAATGGAAGATATTTTGCTGCCTTATGTCAACGGTGGTGATATCGATTCTATTTATACGGTTGTCGGCCAGTGGGATCCTAACCTCACCTTCATTACGGTGCCATTAAAACACTGGGATGAGCGTAAGCGTTCACAACAAGAGATTATTAATGAGATCCGTGGGCCATTGGCTGCGATACCGGGTGCGCCAGCGCGGGCTTTTGGTTCAAACAGTTTGAATTTACGTGGCCAAGGCGGTGGGCTGGAATTGGCTTTAACTGGGCAAAGCTACAGTGAAATCTTTGCTGCAGCCCAAGCGTTTGCCAATGTGATCCAGCAGCAGATCCCCGAACTGGGTATGCCACGAATTTCGTATCAACCGACCCAGCCTCAGCTTAGAGTGAACATTGACCGACGTCGGGCGCAAGAATTAGGTGTGCCGTTATCGGATATCGCCACCACCTTAAGAGTAGCGATTAATGGCGATGACTTAGCCGACTTAAATGTTGGCGATCAAGCTGTACCGATTATCTTGCAAGCGCAAACTTCGAAAATAAATGATCCGTCTGATCTGGCGAATTTATATGTGGGTTCTCGGGATGGTGGCTTAGTGCCGTTATCAAGCTTGGCTTCTATTTCTGAAGAGGGCGTTGCCGCTGAGCTTGAACGCCAAGCGCAGCGTCGTGCTATTGAGCTTGATTTGGAGTTACCACCAGAATTGCCGCTGCAAGAAGCGGTAGCGCAGTTGCGTGAGTTGGCGGAGCAACATTTACCCGATAATATTGGCTTAATCTTTTTGGGTGAAGCACAAACGTTCGAGGAAACGGCCCGCGAAGTCACCATGACCTATGTGCTGGCTTTTGTCATCGTGTTGTTGGTATTAGCCGCGCAGTTTGAAAGTGTGAATAGTGCCGTAGTGGTCATGGCTACGGTTCCCTTTGGTATTGCCGCAGCGTTATTCGCGCTGTTTTTAACCGGCACCTCGATCAACATTTACTCGCAAATAGGCTTGGTGATGCTGATTGGCTTATTAGCGAAAAATGCCATTTTGTTGGTTGAGTTTGCTGATCAGTTGCGTGACCAAGGTCTTAATGTGCGCCAAGCGGTAGAGCGTGCGGCCAGTATTCGCTTACGCCCCATCACCATGACGCTGCTTTCTACTTTATTGGGTGCTTTACCCTTGATTTTATCTACCGGCGCGGGCGCTGAAGCGCGCAACGCCATTGGTTGGGTGGTCTTCGGTGGTTTAGGCATTGCGGTGTTATTCACGCTGTATTTGACACCGGTGTTGTACCTAGCCTTAGCACGTTTTGCCAAACCAAGAGCCGATGAAAACAAGCGCTTGAAAACCGAGCTAGAGAATGCGGAGCAATTTGAGTAACGGATGGGCTTTTACTTGTGCAGCTAAACTGATAAAGCTGCACAGGTTTTGCTTTTTCGCTTGATTACGCTGATAAGGTTAGGTTTTAAACGTTGAATGGTGTCAAAGCAAAAACTTATAGAACAGATGGTATATGAAAAAAAGTGCTGTATTAAGGCAAAATTTAAGGCCTGATGCTATGTCAGTCGGCTATAAAGCCTTGTTGTTATAACTGACTAATTAGCCTAAGCATTATTTTCATCCCCTTTTAATAACAGCTGCTACACTTAACATGTTTAAACTTCTTTGCTCTTGATGAATTGTCTTTTCCACACCTTAAATTTAACTATCGTATTATTTCAGTGCTTAGGATAATCATATGTTTAATTTTACCACCTCAGCTGCAGAACAAGCGTTAAAGCAAGCCATTATTGCAATTGTTACCATTGACGAGAAAAATAATATTACTTTTTATAATGCGGCTGCACAGAAGCTTTGGGGCTATGAACCAAACGAAGTGCTGGGCAAAAACATCAGAATATTAGTCCCGCAAGAACATAAATCAAACCATGATTCTTACGTAAATCATCATCGCACCACAGACCAAAATAAAATTGTGGGTAGCTCGCGAGAAGTCGAGCTAGAAACAAAAGCCGGTAAGCGGATTTGGGTTCAGCTTTCTTTATCACAAGTGATGGTTGGTGGTAAAAAACATTACACCGCTTTTGTCAGAGATGTCAGTGCCGAGCGTGAGGCTCGTCTAACGGTCGAGCAAATACTTGAACAAGCCTTAGACGCTGTTGTGTCAATTGATGAGAACAATAATATTACCTTTTATAATTCTGCTGCTGAAAAGTTGTGGGGATATCAACGTGCTGAAGTTCTTGGGCAAAACGTCAGAATGTTGGTGCCGCAAGCCATTCAATCTAGACATGATGATTTTGTAAACGCTAACCGAAAAACGGGTCAGGATAAAATTGTTGGCACGAGCCGAGAAGTAGAAATTTTTCGTAAAGATGGCAGCACTTTATGGGGAAGCCTATCACTGTCGAGAGTTAAATTAGGCGGCCGCACCTTATACACGGCTTTTTTACGTGATGTAACCGAAGAAGTAGAAAAAAGAGAGATGCAGCGAATGTTGTCTCTTGTCGCAAATGAGACAGATAATGCGGTAATTATCAGTGATGCTGATGGCCTCATTGAATACGTTAACAATGGCTTTGTGCGATTGACTGGTTATACCTTAGCAGAAGTGAAAGGCAAAAAACCTGGAAAGGTTTTGCAAGGTAAAGAAACCAATCCAGAGACTATCAACACCATTAGAAAGCACTTGCGCGAACGCACGCCATTTTACGATGAAGTTTTGAATTATAGAAAAGATGGTAAGCCATACTGGACGTCATTATCGATTAACCCTGTAATCATCGATGGCGTGTTAGTGAATTTTATCGCCGTTCAGGCTGATATTACTAAAGTGAAACAAATGGCGTTAGATTTTACCAACAGACTTAATGCTATTGGTGAAGCGCTTTGCATTATGGAGATTACGCCACAAGGTGAATTGATTGAGGCAAATCATTTACTCACTGACACATTAAAAGGCCTAATGTCAGTGTCAGAATTTGCACCACATGTTTTTAAAGCGTTAAGCCAAGAAGAACAAGCCTCACTTGAAAAAGAAGGTTATGTTTCGAAACTATTTGAAGTAGGTCATGGTAGTAACTTTAAAGCATTTGATGCACGGATGTGTGTATTACGCAGTTTTTCGGGTGAGATAGGGCGTTTGGTCTTTTTTGCTATAGATGTCAGTATCCGCAAAAGAGCTGTTAATGAAACACAAGTTTCTATGGAGAGCTTGGTTAAAACCAGTCAAACCATCAGTAATATTGTTGCTACTATCAATGGTATTTCTGAGCAAACCAATTTATTGGCTTTAAATGCAGCAATTGAAGCGGCTCGTGCTGGTGAGGTAGGGCGTGGTTTCGCCGTTGTTGCCGATGAAGTAAGAAACTTGGCGGGGAACTCAAAAGATTCATCTAATGAAATTAAGGTATTAGTAAAAGATACGGTTCAAAAAATTGAACATGTTGCAAAATTAATCAAGCAAATCGACAGTTAATACCCAACACCCAGCAATATCAGCGCTAATGCAGCTAAATGGCTTTGTAGCGGTAACAAGCTTATAAGGTTTGGTTGTGCCAAGCGCGCTCTGAAGTTGCTGCGTTCAAAACACGATTAACGCCTCTTTGTGATGCGATGAGCTATACTTTATTTTTTAATTATCTGCCGAGATTTCATCATAGCTACGCTCTTGCTTTATCGCTCAAATGGCTGTTGGTCATTGTTTGTTTGATCCGATGCAGTAGGGGTTAGCGTTTTATAAATAGGCTTGAGCCGTCGCCTTGAATAAACGGCATAGTTGTACAAGTTGAGTATGACGCATCTGTTAAGGAGCAGGTTCGCTGAGCGACCACGTTTCCTTCTGTGAATAAACAACTTAGGAAACGTATTTTATGCTAAAGACCCTCAGTTTTTCGCTGTTAGCGCTATCGTCGGTCATGGCTTTTGCCGAGTCTTATCCTGATCGTACACTTGATGTTAATTCGCCACCGCTGTTATTGCAGTCAAACGGCTTTACCTATCCGGCGCTAACGCATTTAGAATCGGAAGCTCTAGTGCATGATGTGGTGTTTTTCTACTCAAACGACATGCTGGATTACTTTCAGAATGATGTTGAGCAGCTGCTTGCTTATGTCGAAGGGGCAGTGAAGATTAATAATGACAGTTTTCGTCGTCAAGATATTCCATTGCGCCGCAGAATTGCGGGGGTGGTGGCGATACCCACAGATTTAGCTTACGACGATAAAGCGGAGCGCGAAGAACGGCTTAATAATTTGCGCAGTGTGTATTTCAACAGAACCTATGATTTTAGTTTTTACTACGATACCTCTTATGTCGTGGCACTTAACCGTTATTACCCGGATATTGTCGCCTCTATTGGTTTGGCTGAAGTCAGCGGTAAATATTCTTGGGTCTCTCCGGTTGGGCTCGGTTTAGCTGACCGTACCTTAGCGCACGAGCTAGGACACAACGATGGTTTTATTCATGATACAGAAAGTTATAATAGTTACACCACGGCTGAGCGCACGCTTTTAGCTGCGCCATTCGCTCGCGGTAGCACCTGTGGTAACTTTGACAGTATTATGAAAAGTGCTAATGGTAATCGCAGCGAAGGGTTTTTTTCATCGCCTTTAGTAAGCAACAGCCAAGGCGTATCCTGTGGGGTAAATGAAGAAGCGGATGCCGCACGAGCTTATAAAGAAGCCATTGTCAGTCTTATTCCTAATCGTCAGCGGCCCTTTGCTAACAATAAACCCGCTAAAGCTGCTTCAGGCACTGTTGCCTTATCTTTGCCAAGTGCGGTTATCAACGAAGGGCAAACGTTAATCGTTGAAGTCAACTGGTCAGGCGCCGCCTTAGGTGATGTTGTGCAGTTAATTACGCGCAAAGCGACTGCCGATCTCACCGATTTTCAGTCTACGCTTAAAAGTGTCTACTTTGATGGCAGCAACACCACAAGCCAAGTGACCGTAGCAACCTTCCAAGATGCGGTGTTTGAGCAGGATGAGGTGTTTGTTGTAGAGTTAATTCACCCTTATGGCGTGAGTATTGCCAGCAATGCCACATCGCAAACCGTGACGATAACCTCAGATGACATGGGTAATCCCGGTGTGATTAACTTTTCACAAAACACGTTGCAATTATCCGAAGGCCAGAATGCCAATTTAACGCTTAATCGTACAAATGGTGCCGACGGTCAAATTAGCGTTACGGTGTTGGCTGAAGCTGGCAGTGCCACTGCTGACGATTTTACCCCAATAAACCGTGAAGTGGTGTTTGCCAATGGTGAGCTGAGTAAAACCATTAATGTTGCTGCCACAGCCGATTTGCTTGCCGAACCTGCTGAAACTTTTACCGTGCGCTTAACGGGCAACAGCCAAGTGATTGGCACCAATAATAGTGTCAGTGTCACTATTAACGCCTCTAGTGCTCCAGCATCGGGGGGCAACGCCGAAAGTAACAGCAGTTCAGGCGGCGGTAGCAGTAACCTGTCGGCACTTTGGTTGTTAGTGTTAGTGGCGCTGCGTCGGCGCTTTGCTAACATCCCTCACGGGGGAAGGGCTTAAAAATGGTATTGTGAAGCCACAACACGTTTTAAAACGGATATGCCGCTATGTTGGGAAATTAAAGTCGTTACGCCAAAGTTTAAGGGCGCTTTCAACGTTTGATGGGTGGCAGATGGTTAGTGAAGCCGTTTAAGTTAACTTCAAAACTCGCTATTTTCTGCTCTGAGAAAACTGAATTTTTTAAATGTGTTATGCAGTTTTGCTATCAAATTAAGCTCGTTAAGCTTTTATCGATAGCGCTTAAGCATAAAATTCATACGAGAGAATTAATGAAAGTACCTTACCTATTGAGAACACTACTTTTTGTTATTATTTTATTTAACGGGAATAGTGCCGCTGATGAGCTTTATCTAACAATCGAAGAGCGCGAACAGCAGGCTGTTTTAATTGTGAGTGCTGAGGTTCTCAGTTTAGTACCGCTAAAGTTTTCAGAAGATTTGTACGAGCGAAAGGTCGCTATTCTTGCAATTCAAAATATCAGCAAAGGCAATTCGAACGCTGAATTTATATTAGTGTCAGTGGGTTATTATTGGCCTTATGGGATGTTGAATAGCCAAGATATTAACGTTGAGGTAGGTATGAAAGGTACTTGGTTTCTTACTAAAGAAATAGAAACGGGGCTATTTAAATTAAATAGCCCAAGTGATGTGGTGATTAACCCATTAAACTAGCTTGATTATTTTTCTTTCTTAATTGGAAAAACAGCATTAAGCAGGCAGATAAAAACAAGATTATTGCAGGGGGTTCTGATACCGCTGCTGATCTTTCACCTAAGTTATTGACTAAAATTCCCATATTCTCATAGCTAAAGGCTCTATCTTTTAACCTTTCGCCATTAGGCATATTAGAGGGAGCCGCTCCAGTTGCCATTAAGCCCCATGCTGATTCGCCAGGGTTAGGTTGCGCTAGCGTTGGATGAGCTAATCCTAAGCCATGCCCAATTTCATGTGATAAGGTTCCTGCAATCGCATTAACGGCTTCGTTAGTATCCCAAGAGAAACCTGCATTAATGGTAAGGGCAGAAAAAATGTTATTAGAAAAGATCGACCCAAAAATAGTGTTTGGCGCAATTGTTGAGCGAGAAACACAGGTATAACATGCTACGCCGAGCCCATTAAAAGGGCTTGAAGATAATCGTGATCCTACTTGAATTGTATAGTTGTTCGGATCGATAGCGGATACATCGTCAGTGACAGCTGCTTTTATAAAATCAATATTTAATTGTTTATCGTTGCTGATAAAGCCATAAAGACTACTATTGTAAAAATCATTTCGAACGGCTGTCATGATGGCATCCGTTAATGAATTAAAGGTGCTTGCTGCGAATCCTGCTTGGGTAACGTCGAAAGCAGATGTGGTGTTTCCCCACATATCAGTCGAGGTAGAGGTAAAATCAACTTTTATTAGTAATGCATTAGCCGAATAACTGGTCATCGCGAATAAAAAAAGAGCTAAAAAGCTTACCTTTTTTAACATAAATCCATCCCGCTGTTTAAATTGTTGTACTCAGAATTAAACTATAGCCTAAAACAGCTGTTCATTGACCTTTTTCTTTCATTAAGGGGGGCAAATTAAAAGCATTAGGCCTTGTAAGATGCAGGGTAAAGCTTATACGTTTCAAAACGAATATGCCGCAGTGTTGGCAAATTAAAAGCGTTATGCCAAAGTAAGCAGACTTAAGATTTGTTCAAATCACGTTTAGTGGTTATTATCAGATGTCTGGTTTTTGCAAAGGACTGATCTTATGCGTTATCTATGGTTAATTTTGCCCCTTTTCTTTACTTTAACGGGCTGTCAAAGCGCCTATTATTCGGCGATGGAAAAGGTTGGCGTGCATAAGCGCGATATTTTAGTTGATCGGGTAGAAGAAGCGCAGCAATCGCAGCAAGAGGCGCAGCAACAGTTTAAGTCAGCGCTAGAACAGTTCAGCAGCTTAATAAAGTTCGATGGTGGCGACTTACAGCGTATGTATGAAGCGACCGACAGCGAGTTTCAGGCCTGTAGCAAAGCCGCTGCAGAGGTAAGTGGCCGCATCGACAGTATCGAATCGGTAGCCGATGCCTTATTTGACGAGTGGCAAGATGAGCTGGATCTTTACAGCAACGATAAACTGAAACGCGACAGTGCGCTTAAGCTGGCTGCCACGAAACGCCAGTACACCAGTTTACTGAAAACCATGCGCCGCGCCGAAGACAGCATGCAGCCTGTGCTGGCGTCACTGCAAGATAACACTCTGTATTTAAAGCATAACCTAAACGCCAAAGCGATTGGGGCGTTAAAAGGTGAGTTTAATTCTATTCAAAAAGACATTAACAGACTGATTGCTGAGATGAATACTGCAATTAAACAAAGCGAACAGTTTGTGGCAGCGTTAAAACAATAAATTCAACAACAGTAAAAATCATTCGTCAGGAGTACGTTATGGCAGGTCAGGGCTCAGGTGGCAACGTTATCGCCGCCTTGTGTAATGTGTTTATCCCCGGGTTAGGGCAGCTGGTCCAAGGCCGTATTTTAGCGGCTATCGTGTTTTTTGTTATTTGTGCTGTGGGTTATGCCACCTTTTGGTTAGTGATCCCGGCTATTGTCGCTGCCATAGCGCACTTATGGTCGATAATTGATGCGGCTAAGTTTCGTCCCATGCTTTAAGCGTTTTTAGTCATTTTAACCAAGATTCATTTAAACACGCGGCCAATGATACCGCGTGTTATGGCTTAACTTATGACCTTTTGAGTTTTGTTGTCATTAGCGCGCCAAACTGCATCCCGCCTGTAAGTTTTGCGTGATAACCTTATTACAACCACCCTTTATGTCGCGCAATGCGCGCTGCGTCAATACGGTTACTGGCGTTCAGTTTACTAATGGCTTCAGATAAGTAATTACGGGCAGTGCCTTCGGCGATATACAATGCTGCGGCAATCTCACTGGTGCTTAGCCCCTCAGTCGCTAAGCGCAAAGCTTGGCGCTCTTTTTCGCTCAACGGATCTTGATCGCCTAACGAGTTTAACAACAATTCACTGTCTATGACCCGTTTGCCTGCCATCACTTGCGATATAGCGCTGACCAATTCTGCGACCGGCGCGTCTTTCAATAAAAAACCACCCACGCCTGCGTCAATAGCGCGCTTCACATAGCCAGCACGGCCAAAGGTGGTAATAATCACGACTTTGGTGGCTAATTTTTGTTGTTGAACATATTGCGCTAGTTCAATTCCGGTATGACCTGGCATTTCTATATCGCTTAACAGCAAATCAAACCTTTGTTTTTTTAAGAGTGCCAGCGCGGTATTGCCGTCAGCAGCTTCGGTTACCGAATAGTCAGCTTCCAGTTGCAGCAAGGTGGCCAATGCCGTGCGTACCATGGCCTGATCTTCAGCCAGTAAAATATTCATACGTTGTTCTTCCTAAGCGGTAGCTCAATTAAAGCCGTTACGCCCTCGTGTTGTTTCAAAAGTAAGCTGGCGCCCACCGCGGCTAAACGCTGACGTAGCCCCTGTAAGCCATTGCCTTCCTTAAGATTGCTGGCTGTGCCGTTGTCTGTCACTTCTACTTTAAGGCAATCAGATTGCTGGCTAAAGCTGATCTGACAGCGATCGGCTTTACTGTGGCGCATGACATTGGTCACTAGCTCAGTTAAGGCCAGTAGCATGGTGGTTTCATGTCGTTTATCCAGCACCGGGATCGTGCCAACCAGTTCGGCTTTACAGCCTGCATCGCGCAGGCGTGCCAATAATTTAGTGACTTCTGCGGCTAAGCCCTGATGCTGATACCCTGACACGCTTTGCCTAACCTGGCTTAAGGCATCGCGGGCGATCTGGCTTAACTCCATGAGATGTTGCTGCGCTTCAGCCGTTTTTTGATGCGATAGTAACTTTTCGGCTAAATCGGCTTTTAAAACAATACTAGATAAGGTGTGACCAAGAATGTCGTGTAAATCACGACCAATTCGTTCACGCTCGACCATGGCAGCAAGTTGTTTAATTTCGTCTTCACTTTTATGTTCGGCCAGGCGGTGCCGCAGTTTGGCTTGTTCGGCGCGGCCAAGTAGGCTTACCGCCAACACGATGGGCACACCCATAATCAAAAATAGCGGCCATGCAATGCCTAAGCTGATATCCAACACCACCAAAAGCGCTACCAACATACTCATTAGCAGCAGATAAGGTTTTAACGCGTAGGCATAACCAATAAAAAAGCCAGCATAAGCAAACATGGCAATGGAGCCGGCGTTAATAGGGGTAATCAGGCTCGCAATGAGTACTATACCGGTTATTGGCCAGTGTAATTGCTGCCGTTTGCAGCGGTAGGCAGCAAAATAACAAGCTAAAAACAGCAGCAACGCCAGTGCCATACTAAGGTATTGCCATACGGCAAAGCGTACCGTAAAAAGCGGGATGATATAAAACACCAGATTAATCAGGTAAATCCAGCTAAGTTTACTCTCTAGCTTATCATCAAGTGCCATTGGCCTCTCCTCATTATTCTGATTGTTCAGTGTAATCAGGAAGCGGTATGCAACGCCAGTGACAAAGGTCATATTACGCGATGGCATTTGTCACACGTTATTGCTGACAAGCGTTACCTGTGCAGTTTGTTGCCATCTTCTACACTGACCTCATCAACAACGCACATCTAATAATTGATGAGGTACACACGATGAAACCATTAAACACCACGCTCTGTCATTGGGTTCTGGCTTTAGGTTTGGCTGGCAGTTTGCTCAGCTTACCTATTCAAGCAGAGCAAGCTGTCACACCCAACACGCTGCCGGCTAAGGCGCAGCAAGCGTGCGCTTGTTTTGAGGTAAAGGTGATTGGGCAGGGACCAGCGATTATTTTAATCCCAGGGCTGGCGTCATCTGGCGAGGTTTGGCAAAGCACGGTAGAGGCACTTAAGGCCGATTATCAGCTGCACATTTTGACTTTAGCCGGCTTTGCTGGGGTAAAACCCATACCCATGCAGCAGTGGGGTGAAGGTTACCTTGCGCTTCAGCAGCAGGCTATTTTGCGCTATATCAGCGAGCAACAACTTAATAAACCTATTGTTATTGGTCATTCCTTAGGCGGCTATTTAGCGTTGGCGTTAGCAGCGAGTAAGCCCGCGCAAATTGGTGGCGTGGTAAATGTCGATGGTTTACCGGCATTGGGCGCAATGTTCGCCGCCAGTAGTAATAATCAGGCGGCTAATGACAATACCCCGCCAGCTCGCGGTGGTTTTGACCCAATGGCAATGGCAAAAAGTATGGCTACAAGCCAGGATTGGCAGCAGCGTATTGTTAAAGACATGTTTCGTTCAGATGGGCAAACCTCTGGTCGGGTATTTGCCGAGCTCATGCAGGCCGATTTGCGGCCACAGCTAGTCAATATTAAGGTGCCCGTTCTGACTATCGGAGCACTGCAAAATGGGGCGCCCTATAGTACTGCCGAGCAAGTAAAAGCAAATTATCAAGCACAGTTAGCAAATGCACCAACGCAATTTCACCGCTTTGCTTTTGCTTACGAATCTAAGCATTTTGTCATGGCGGATGCGCCGGTGTGGCTTAATCAGCAAATTCAGCAATTTTTAGCGGCGCAGTAGGAGGTTTTATGACGTTAGCTTCTCAGCCCGTGTTGCAGGTTAATCATCTTTATAAACGCTATGGGCGAACCCATGCTTTGCAAGGGGTAAGTCTTGAGGTAGCAGCAGGTGAAGTATTAGCCATTTTAGGGCCAAACGGTGCGGGTAAAACCACCCTTATTGCTGCCATTTTAGGGTTACTTCGCACCGACAGTGGCAGTATTAGCTTATTTAGCGAGCTGCAACAATCCAATACCCGCGAGGCTTCGGTGAAGCAGCGGCTAGGTGTAATGATGCAAATTGGTTCGGCCAGCGCCAACCTAACGGTGGCCGAACAATGTGACTTATTCAGCAGTTATTACACGAACAGTAAAACCGTGACTGAGTTGTTAACTATCGCCGGCTTAACCGAACAGGCGAATCAGCGTTTTAGCCGTTTATCAGGTGGGCAAAAGCAGCGCTTGCTGTTCGCGCTGGCGCTGGCGGGTAAACCCGATTTACTGTTTTTGGACGAGCCTACTTTAGGCATGGATGTAGAAGCCAGGCGTGCACTGTGGCAGCACATTGCTTCACTAAAAGCCGCAGGCGTAGCCGTGGTTTTAACCACGCATTATTTAGAAGAGGCCGAGCACTTAGCTGATCGTATAGCCGTGTTGCAGCACGGTAAGATCATTGCACTCGGTAGTCCAGCACAACTTACCGCGCAAATCAGTGGCAAACAGATTTTTTGCAAAAGCAGCTTAACCAAAGCGCAGCTGTTAGCTCTGCCAGGTGTACAGAAGCTGGAGCAGCAGCATGAACGTTTTTGTATTGTTAGCCGGGCGGTTGAGCGCACTGTGCTGGCGTTGTTACAAGCTGATGCCAGTGTTGGTGATTTAGAAATAAAACCCGTGGCTTTAGAGCAAGCCTTTTTACAACTCACCCATACACAGGAGGCGCTATGAGCAGTTTAACCTTGTATTACAAAGAAGCCCGTTACGATTTACTCAGTATTTTGCGTACACCGGCTTTTGTGTTGCCGGCACTGGCCTTTCCATTGATGTTTTACTTGTTTTTTGGTGTGTTTTTTCGAAGTGGCGGCGGGGCAGATTACCTGCTAGTGACCTACAGCTGCTTCGGTATTATGGGCCCGGCCATGTTTAATTTTGCTGCCGGGATCGCCAGCGATCGCGCCCACGGCTGGCTAACGCTAAAGCAATTATCACCTATGCCGTTTAGTGCCTATTTGTTGGGTAAGCTAAGTACTAGTTTGGTATTTTCTGTGGTGATTTTAGCGTTGTTATTTAGCACAGGTGCTGGGCTTGGCGACGTGGTGTTAAGTGACGGGCAATGGCTGTTATTAGCGATAACGATATTCGTAGGCACGCTGCCTTTTGCCTTGCTGGGGCTATTATTAGGTTTAAGCCTGTCTGATAAGGCTGCACCGGGTGTGGTTAACCTTATTTATTTGCCCATGGCGTTTTTATCGGGGTTGTGGCTGCCGCTATTTCTATTTCCTGATTGGCTACAACAGCTTGCTTGGTTATGGCCCAGTTTTCATTTGTCGCAGTTGGGTTTAAAAGTCATTTCGCAGGATCTAGGGTTTAGCTGGTTCATTCATCTTGGTGCGTTGTTGTTAATGTCCGTGTTGCTGGCTGTGGCTTGTGCAAGGCGGTTTAGGCAGATGTAATTTGGTGTTATTTTAATTTCTTTTAACCTTAACGCTAGTTTCGGTTGAAGATCGACATTAAAAACGATTGCTAATTTAGCGTTCAGCAGTAAGCTTAATTTGAATTGAAAATTGTTTTAGTCAGGTTATCAACTGAGACAATAACGGTGAGTTTAGCTCGTTTAAAAAAGGAAGGTAGTAAAGCCAATGCAGCAATCTATAACACGACTCACTTCACTGCTATTGCTGTTTACGCTCGCTGGTTGCAGTAATAAAGCGATCTATCAGAATTTGCAGCTTAATAAAAAGCAGCAATGTCAGCAATTACCGGTCAGTCAATATGATGAGTGTATGCGGAGTATCCCTCTCACTTACGAAGAGTATGAGCGGGAACGGCAGGAAGTGCTGAAAAAGAGTAAAAAGACCAAAGACTGACAGTAGACTTATCGAAACCCCGCAAGCTATGGGGCGCAAGTTTTCAGACAAGCTCCAAGCCTTTGCATACCGATAAAAGGTGTTTGCTTAATCAAGGTGCTGCCGCTTTCAGCTTGTCATGTTGACAGTGAGAGAATAGTAACACTTTAGTGTTTCTTTGGAGCCTCTCACTCTAAGATGCAAGTAAAACTCGCGACATCACTAAAGCGTCAAGCAACAAAGTTCCTTGCCGTGCTGCACGATATACAAAAGAGCCAGTAATGATTACTGAATATGGGAAAGCGTCCGCTTATATTACTGATGTAGACGATTATGCGTTGTAAGCAAAATCGTATCCCAATCCTAGAAGTTACCACTCGTGGTGAGCGCGTTTTCGCTAATGGTGAAGTCATCAGCCATGTAGATGCGAAAGACAAAATGTCAAAATGGCTGAAATAGTCTGGACCGACCTGCGTTATCGGATTAAATTGTGAACATCCTGTGGGTATACACTGATCGCTAAGTGGCTATGCTATTTGAGATTGATTAAAGAGTGACATACTAGATATTAAAGTTTTCTTATGCTAAAAAATTAACGGTGCTTTACTCTTTTTGTCTAAAATTGTGTGACGCTGCAGTTGCGGAGATGTGTATGGAAATGACGCCGGATAAAAGGGATTTGATTCTAATTGTTGATGACCAACCAGAGAATATTCACATTCTTTATGAAGCCACCGCGCCTTTGGCGGAGATTATTTTTGCAACAAATGGTCAGGACGCTTTAGCCAAAATCAAAAGTTCGCAACCAGACCTGATTCTGTTGGACGTAGAAATGCCGGGGATGAATGGTTATGCTGTCTGTAAGGCCATAAAATCTGATCCTTTATACCAATCTATTCCTGTTATTTTTGTCACCGCTCATCATGAAATGGAAAATGAGCTAAAGGCTCTCGAGTTTGGTGGCATTGACTTTTTGCATAAACCCATTAATACAGCTATTGCCCAAGCTCGTGTCAAAACCCATTTAGCGCTGCGAAGAGAAAGTCGTCAACTTGCGCTAACCCGCAGTACATTACACAGCATCATTCATCATTTACCCGCTTTTGTGGGCTATTGGGACGCGAGTTTTAATAATATTTTTTCAAACGACACCAATGGTAGGTGGTTTGGCCTAACGGCAGAAAACATGTTGGGTTTGTCGTTGAATGAAGTCATCGGCAAAGAGAATAGCGACTTACTTGCACCGCATATCAAACAGGCAACCGAAGGACATACCGCCACTGTTGAGTTTAACTTAGCCGTGGCTGATGGCACCGAGATGTCAGTATATGCAGCTTTAGTTCCTACCCTTATCGATAACCAGTTTAATGGTGTTGTACTGCTACTTAACGACATCTCTGAGTTAAAAGCCACTCAGAATGCGCTTCATGATGAAAAAGAGCAGCTCCAAGTGACCTTAAATTCTATTGGTGATGCGGTGATCGCCACCGATATCGAGGGTCGGGTCAGCTATATGAACCCTATCGCTGAATCGCTTACGGGTTGGTATCAATCAGAAGTACAAGGCAGGCCTATCGAAGAGGTGATGCCTCTTACTGATTCCAGTATGAAGTATCCATTAAAAAACCCAATCTATCTGGCCTTAGAGGAAAAACGTGTAGTCGGTATGGCACTTAACTCATCGTTGCGCCGTCGCGACGGGCAGTATTTTGAAGTCGAAGATTCCGCTGCACCTATTCGTAATCAGGAAGGCATAGTCAAAGGCGCTATCATGGTATTTCATGATGTCAGCGAAGCTCGTGCTATGGCATTAAAAATGTCGCATTTAGCCAATCATGATGCGTTAACGAACTTACCAAATCGAATGTTACTGCAAGACAGGGTCGAGAGCGCGATTTTTAACGCGGTCAGGAAAAAAGAAAAAGTCGCGATGTTAGTCGTCGACATTGACCATTTTAAGATAATTAATGACTCTGTAGGCCATTCTGTGGGGGATGCGTTGCTGCAATCTATTGCAAAGCGTTTAAAACATTATTCCCGCACCATTGATACGGTTAGCAGGCACGGAGGTGATGAGTTTATCGTCTTGCTGCCGGAGTTCAATAGTGCAGAGCAGGTTGCACAGTACGCTAGTCGCTTAATGGAAGTGATATCTGAAGCCATCTGGGTAAACCAGCAGAGCTATGTGCTATCGTCGAGTATTGGGATAAGTTTATTCCCGGACGATTCCAACGACATGGAAGACATGTACCGACATGCGGACTCCGCCATGTATCAGGCAAAACAAAGTGGCCGTAATAGATGGCAATTTTTTTCTACTGAACTAGAGGCGCAAGTGCAAGAGCGCCATCAACTTGAACAATATATGCATCATGCTTTGGAGCATCAGATGTTTGAGGTTTTTTATCAGGCCAAAGTGGATGCACGAACAAATACCGTTATAGGATTAGAGGCCTTGCTTAGGCTTAAAGACAGGAAAGGGGAGTTTATATCGCCCGCAGTATTTATCCCCTTTGCTGAAGAAAATGGTCTGATAGTCCCCATAGGCCAGATGGTCATGCAGCAGGTTTTCGAACATGTTCATCATTGGCAGCAGAGTGGCATAGAGCTAGTGGTAAGTATCAACATCTCCGTCGTCCAGTTTAAACAACCCACCTTTCTTGAGTCGGTCCATGCCGCATTACTGCAACATAATGTAAAACCAGAGGGGATTGAATTTGAAATCACCGAAGGGGTGCTGGCAAAAAATAGTGAAGAGTCGCGCGCCGTGCTGGCGGAACTAAAAGCATTAGGTTTGCAGATTTCCATTGATGATTTTGGCACCGGATATTCCAGTTTGTCGTATTTAAAGCGCTTTCCTATTGATGTATTAAAAATTGATCAGAGTTTTGTGCGCGATATGCTGACTGACGCCAGCGATGCAGCCATTGTTGAGGCCATTATCAATTTAGGGCGTTCTCTTGGGTTAAAGTTAATAGCCGAAGGCGTAGAGACCGTGGATCAGGCTCAGGCATTACTGGCTAAAGGTTGCCACCTGATGCAGGGTTATCATTACTGTCGCCCCATGCCATTTAAGGCCATATGTGACTATATTCAGCAAGCTTCACGCTTCTAATGCAGAACGATGTGCTGTTAATGAATGAAGAGAGTAGTTCAAAATGAAAAGTACCCACTACCTGAAAGAAGAGCTTTATGAACTTATCAAAACCGACGAGTCAATTTTTGATTTTATTCAAGAGTCTTCTCTGGATGGTTTATGGTATTGGGATTTGGAACGTCCTGAAGAAGAATGGATGGATCCTAAATTTTGGGCGGTTTTAGGGTACGACTACCGAGAAATGCCGCACAAAGCATCGGCTTGGCAAGATATTATCGATCCTGAAGATTTAAAACTTGCCACAGAAAACTTTATCAAACACTCCGAAAACCCAGATCATCCTTACGATCAAACGGTTCGATATACTCACAAAAACGGCTCGACAGTATGGATTAGATGCCGTGGATTGGCAATAAGGGACAATCAAGGCAAACCGACAAGAATGTTAGGGGCCCATCAAGACATTACAGATGTTAAAAACAACGAATTATTGCTTCAGATGAAGACTAACCAACTTCGAAACGCCCTAAATGTTTCTAAAGTAGGTAGCTGGGAGCTGGATTTAAAAACCAATGAGGTGCTGTGGACAGAAGAGCTTTACAAAATGTATGGCTTCGACCCTTCAGTAGCACCGCCAATTTACACTGAACAGATGAAGATGTTCACGCCAGAAAGCTGGGATGTTTTAACATCTTCTATAGCCATTGCCAAAGAGCAAGGCATTCCCTATGAATTAGAGCTTACAACCATTCGCAACGATGGAAGCCATGGATGGATGTGGGCGCGTGGGGAAGCGGTATTTGATAACCAGAAAAATATCACTGGTTTGAGGGGCGTTGCGCAAGATATCACTGAGAAAAAGAAACTTGAATTGGAAAAAGAGTCACTAATTAAACGGTTAAATTATGCTTTGGACGCGTCGGGTGATGGGATTTGGGATTGGACGCCTGCAAATGGCATCACCGTTTTTTCGAAGGCATGGGTAGAAATGCTAGGTTATAAGGTGGGCGAGCTTGCCTCCTTAGCAAGTGAATGGTCTGATAGATTACACCCTGATGATGCTGAATGGGTTTTTGCGGCAATTAATAAAGTCACCCAGACGCCTGAAAATGGCGATACATTTAGCCACGAATACCGATTTAGAAATAAAGCAGGCGACTATTTGTGGATACTGAATAAAGCAAAAGTGGTCGAGCGAAATGAACAAGGAGAAGCAAGCAGAGTAGTAGGTACACATACCAATATTACTGAACAAATTAAATCTGAGCGAGCACTCAAAGATAGTGAGCTACGCCTAAGTTTGGCTACAAAAGCAGGCGGAGTAGGCGTTTGGGATTGGGATGTTGTAAAGAATGTTCTGACATGGGATGAACAAATGTTTGCTTTATATGGCGTAACAGGAGACCAATTTTCTAATGCCTATGAAGCTTGGTATAACGGCGTATATGAAGCTGATAGAGAAAGGGGTAATACAGAAATTGAATTAGCGATTAAGGGCGAAAAAGAGTTTAACACAGAGTTTCGAGTCCAACATCCAAACGGGGACATCAGAAATATTAGAGCAATTGCTACAGTGGTAAGAGACCAAGAGGGTAATCCGCTTAGAATGATTGGGACTAATTGGGACATTACCAAAGAAAAAGAAGCTTTATGGCAATTCAAAGACGCTAAAAAACAAGCAGAAGCGGCCAGCAAGGCAAAATCAGAATTTCTTGCTAATATGAGCCACGAAATCAGAACCCCAATGAATGCAGTGCTTGGCATGTTACAGCTGATGCAGTCCACTGAACTCTCGATGCAGCAAGATGACTACACCAGTAAAGCGCAAATCGCCGCCAAATCGCTGCTGAATTTAATTAACGACATTCTTGATTACTCCAAGATTGAGGCGGGTAAACTTGAGTTGGAGCAGCATCCATTTAGCACCGAAGCCTTGCTGCAAGAACTCGCCGTGGTGTTATCCCCCAGTTTAGGGAAGAAAAATGTTGAGCTGCTGTTTGATATTGACCGCAACTTACCCACCACTATTGAAGGCGATAGGTTGAGGTTACAGCAGATATTGATCAACCTTGCCAGCAATGCTATTAAATTTACCGCAGATGGTGAAGTTATTATTCAACTCACTCAATTGCAGATTAACAACAAGAAAACACGGATACGTTTTAGTGTGCGGGATACGGGCATAGGTATTAGTCCATCACAACAAAAACGTATTTTTGAAGGTTTTACTCAGGCAGAAGCTTCAACAACCCGTCAGTATGGTGGCACAGGCCTTGGACTGGTGATTAGTAAACGTATTATTGAGTTGATGGGCGGGGAGCTGCAATTGCAAAGCACGCCAGGCCAAGGCAGCTGCTTTTGGTTTGACGTGGAGTTTGGGGTTACTACCACCGTGGACGAGGACGTGTATGTTGCACGCTCTATCGCTATTGGTCCTGATACCACAGTGTTAATTGTCGATGACAATGAATCGGCGTTAGAAATACTACAAAAAACGGTGACGCAGCTGGGTGCCCATGTTTTAGTGGCGCGCTCTGGTGAAGAAGCGTTGGCCTGTGTTGAGCAATGTGTTAACACAAAACAACGGCTGCATGCGGTGTTGATGGATTACCGTATGCCAGGTATGAACGGCTTGGAAGTGGCGCAGTGTATTAGAGCAAAATCTGGCGCAAGTTCCTTGCCTGTAGTGATTATGGTCAGTGCATTTGGCCGCGACGAAATTATCAAGGCTCAAACGACAGGCGTTGTTCCATACGCGGCCTTTTTGACCAAGCCTGTTACCTCTGTGCAACTTGGCGTGCTGCTGGAACGTTCCTTGTCTGGCGAAACGCTAGCTCCTTCGTTGCGAGTGCAGCCAAAGCAAAGTACATCGCCTTTGCAGGGGCTGCATTTATTATTAGTAGAAGACCAAGAGTTTAACCGTATAGTGGCTTCTGAGTTGTTGGAAAATGAAGGTGCAGTGATAGATGTTGCGGTCGGCGGGCAGGAAGGTGTGGAAGCCGTAACCCAAGGGGGCACCAGTTACGATGTAGTATTGATGGATGTGCAAATGCCAGTGGTGGATGGGCTAGAGGCCACGCGGCGAATTCGTGCTGACGGACGTTTTACTACACTACCCATCATTGCCATGACAGCGAATGTATATGCGTCAGATCAGGAAGATTGTATCAAGGCCGGTATGAACGGACATTTAGCCAAACCCTTTGATTTAGATAAAGTCATTGACACTATCTTATTTTTCACTGACAAAACGAGGAATAAAGACTCTGATTTGCCCATATTAGCCGATAACACAGAGAGCTCGTCGGGCAACCCCGCCGAAGACATTGCTCTGCAACCGCTGCAGTTTCAGCAAAAAGACCTTGCGACACTTCTGAAACCTTTTGGCGGCAAAGAGGCATTTTATCGTCGTTTAATTCAAGTGTTTGAAGCTAACTTTGCCAGTCAATTGGTCAGTCTTCAGGAAAAAATTGAGCAAAATGACCATCAAGAGATTTTGGCGCTACTGCATTCCATGAAAGGAACTACCGGTACTATTGGCCTATCAACTCTCTATCAAACGATTTGCCAGCTTGAAATTCAGTGCAAACAACAACTTGACCAACCTACATCGTCTCTTAATACTTTTTATTCAGGGCTTACAGAACGCATCGATTTTATTGCACAGCGTGAGTTGTCTGATATTCATCAATTATTAGCACAACAAGACGAGCTAAAGGCTGAGGTCGTGCTAACCCCTACAACCTACAGCAAGGATGACATCATAAATATGCTGTCGCCACTTAAGCCATACCTGGAAGAAAGTAACTTAAAAGCGTTGCCCTTAGCTAGGCAGTTAAAGGAGAAGTTTGTTGGACATGAGCAACTTCTCATGCAGACCAGCGCACTTTTTCAGGCTATAGAGCAACTAAAATTCGACGACGCATTGCTTGAATTGTCGAAACTGAGAGCATAAGAGTGATTGTCATTACTGGTGCGTGAATTTAGAAGTTGTGGTTAGCAGAGATTACAACGGATGGTGATGCTCAGAAGAAACGGGTGCTAACTTAGGGAGATTTTTACTGCCAGATAATAAGTTCCAATGTTAACTTAAAACGAGTTCTTCCAACCATACAAACAAAAGACAGGCTGTTTTAAATAAACCTCATTTATTAATCTGGATATAAACATCCACTATAAACTACAAACCCCGCTACAAGCCGCTAGCTGTAACAAGCTCACGCATTTGGACAGCGGCTCAGTGAGCTTGGATCTCACACACTAGTGTGAGATCCACAGAAACTGAACCTGAGATTGTTTTTAATGCTTTGTTTTATAAGGGTTTATTTTTCAGATCCAAATAGTGTTGTTTTTAAAATCCAGTTTAAAGTGAGCTTTTAGTAAAAAATCCAGCTTTAAGTGAGCTTATGATCAAGCTTATATATGTACTTATTTATAAATTAGTCTAGACAAAATTTGGGCAAAAAAAAAGCTGCTTTTCAGCAGCTTGATTTATTTTAATTGATTTCATTTTATTCACAACATTGGTTTGGGTTGGTCTCAAAATCTAAATTTTGTGATCGGAGCTTATACAGTTCTATAATTTCCTCTTCACAGA